>CAWIFA010000025.1:0-74526 GCA_963835315.1 uncultured Solirubrobacterales bacterium
CCGAGGGCGCCATGCGCGCACAGGAGCACGCCTGGGCGCTCCCGGTGAAGACCAGGGCGCCCAGGACGACGATTGCCGCCGCAATCGGAAGGCGCCTCAAACCCACCCCGCACAGCTTAGAGAGAAACGTCCGATTTCACAAATTAAGGGCTCGGGAGTGTTCTCTAGGGCGTGAGGACGATCTTCAGCGCTTCGCGCCGGTCGTAGAGCTCGTAGGCCTCGGCCGCCCGGTCGAGCTTCATGTGGTGCGTGACCAGCGGCGCCGGGTCGAGCCGGCCCGCCTCGAGCAGGCCGAGCACGCGGTCGACGTGGGCGATCACGTTGGCGAGGCCGAGCCGCAGCGTCAAGCCCTTGAGCCAGGCGAGGCCCAGCGGCACCTCGCCCTTGCCGGCGTAGGCGCCGATCCCGGAGACCGTTCCCGCGTCGCGGGCGAGGCTGACCGCCATCGCCAGCGGCCCCGGGTCGCCGACCGCGTCGACGACCACGTCGACGCCGCGTCCCTCGGTGGCGGCGCGCACGGCGCGCTTCGGGTCCTGCTCGGTCAGGTGCAGCGGCTCGGCGCCGAAGCGCTCGGCCATCGCCAGGCGCTCAGCCACCGAGTCGATCGCGAAGACCCTGCTCGCCCCGCCGGCGACCGCTGCCTGCACCGCGCAGAGCCCGACCGGGCCGAGCCCGAGCACGGCGACGCTGTCGCCCGACCGCATGCCGGCGTGGGCGACAGCGTGGTAGCCGGTGCCCATCACGTCGCCGGCGAACAGCGCGACCTCGTCGGACATCCCCTCCGGCACCCGGCGCAGGGTCAGGTTGGCGCGCGGCACCTGCAGCAGCTCGGCCTGGGCGCCCTGCAGGTTGCCCAGCTTCGAGCCGTGGCCGAAGGTCTGACCGTGCTCGCAGCGGTGGTAATCGCCGCGCAGGCAGGAGCTGCAGGTCGCGCAGGCGGTGTGGAAGCAGCCGAGCACCCGGTCGCCGGCGGCGACCCGCTCGACATCCTCGCCGGCGGCGAGCACCGTGCCGACGAACTCGTGGCCGATCGTGAAGCCCGGCTCGACCGGCACCCGGCCGTGGTAGATGTGGAGGTCGGAGCCGCAGATCCCGCTCGCTTCGACCCGCACGAGGCAGTCGTCGCCGGCGAGGAGCTCGGGATCGGGCTTCTCCTCGATCCGAACCTCGCCGGGGGCTTGAAAGGTCACCGCGCGCATCGGCGCGAACCGTATCGCCGACCGCGTGGTCGAGGTTTGGACCGCTATCCGGGCAAAAGCTCGACCGCGCTCAGCCGACGCTGACGCCGGCGACCTGGAAGCGGCCCGCGTCCACGCCCGGGCTCGCCGTCTCGGCAATCCGCGCTTCCAGCGCCAGCTCGCGCTCGAAGTCGGCCTCCTCGCCGTGGCGGAAGGAGATGTCCTCGCCCTCGAGCAACTCGATGAAGACCTCGACGAAGCGCGCGTCGAGCTGCTTGCCGGCGACCCGGCGCAGCTCCTGGATCGCCTCGTAGCTGGAGGTCGGCGTGCGGTAGGAGTCGCGGGCGGTCATCACGTCGTAGGTGTCGGCGACGGAGATGATGCGGGCAAGCTCGGGGATGTCGTCGCCCTCGAGGCCGCGCGGATAGCCCTTGCCGTCGATCCGCTCGTGGTGGGCGAGGATGATGTCCGCGACCGGGCCGTAGCCGTCGAGCGAGGAGACGACGCGGGCGCCCTGCTGGGGATGGCGGCGGATCAGCATCCAGTCTTCGTCGGTCAGCGGCACGTTCGCCTTCAAGATCCGGTCGGGCAGGATGAACTTGCCGATGTCGTGCAGCAGCGCGGCGATGTGGACGAGCTCCTCCTGCTGCTTCGAGAAGCCGGCGCGCTGGGCGATCGCGCGCGAGTAGCGGGCGACCGCGGCGCTGTGGCGGGCGGTCATCTGGTCCCGCAGGTCGAGCGTGCGCAGCAGCGCGCTCAACATCCCGACCTGGAAGCTGGCCAGCTGCTTGCCGCGCACCTCGAGCTCGCGAGCTCGTTCCTGCGACTTGATCAACGCGCCGAGCAGGTACTGGAAGGTGACGAGGACGATGCCGAACAGGGCGACGCCGGCGAGGCCGACCTGGACGTAGAGGAAGGCGACGCCGACCGCCATCAGCGCCGCCGCGAGCTCGGAGGGAAGCAGTGGAATGAGCACCCCACGCACCTTGCCGAGAAACGAATCGCGCTCGAGGTAGCAGGTGTAGGCGCCGACCATCAGGAAGTTGAGCGCGATCCCGGTGGTGAAGACGGCGAAGACGAGGACGTAGAAGACGGGATCGGGGGTGCCGATCCCGGCGGCCGTCACGACTTCGTGGAAGGCGACTCCCAGGCACAGGGGGGCCGCAGTGAAGGTCAGCACGTTGACCAGCAGGTCCGAAAGCGCTTCGCGGAACCGCAGCCAGCCGGCGAGGATCGCGGAGAGGCCGATCAGCGCCGCCGGCGTGCCGCCGAGGAAGACGATCGCGAGGACGAGGGCGAGGAAGCTGCCGGAGACCTTGAGCCGCGATTCCGTCTCGATCGACATGATGTCGCTGAAGGCGGAGAAGCCGAGCAGGGTCGCGAAGAGCGCCCAGTCCCAATTGGCGTACGGCGCTCGCCAGGCGGCGGCGGCGGCGGCCAGCGCCACGCTCGCCCCCAACAGGGCGATGCTTAGTCGTGTCGGCCGCTCGTTTTCCATCGCTCGACGCTGGGCTGCCGGGTCGGCCGCGATTCGGCCTCGGCTTTCGGAGGTTTCCCGTCGAGGCGATTGACTCCTGCGACTGGACGCCGAGTTTGCGCGGCAACCTCGCAACCACCGTAGAGGTTCGACATGCCTGCGGCAAGCGGTATGGATCAACTGGCCAGAACCTTGCAGCTTGTTGGGAATCCGGCACCGCGTGGTCTGAAAAACGCAAAAGGGCGCCTTGGGCGCCCTTCGCGAACGGAAGGCAGACGCCCGGAGGCCCTGCCTGTCATCTCAAAGTCTTACCTTTTGAACCACATTGTGATGTCCTCCTTCGTTGAAGCCCAAATTTCCGTCCGCGCGCAAGCTCGCCGGAAGGACTGGTCGATCTGCTGTCAAGTTTGTAGCACAACTTGCCGAAAACCTGTGCATCTGCAACGAAACTTGTGCATAAACGCCGTAGGACGCGAACTCAAAAGTGAGTAGTCCACGCCTGCGCGACCCCCTGCGGCGCTCCCCATTCCGCCGCCTGGCGATCTCCTTCGCGGTCAACGAGATGGGCGACTGGGTCGGGATCATCGCCCTCTCGGTGCTGGTCTACGACCTCACCGGCAGCGCCCTGGCAACGGCCGCGCTGTTCCTGGGGACCGGCTTCCTGCCGGCCCTGATGACGCCATTCCTGGTCGCCCGCCTGGAGCGGCCCCCACCGCGCTTCGTGCTGCCGACGATCTACGCCGGCGAGGCGGCGGCGTTCTGCGCCCTGGCGCTGCTCGCCGACCATTTCTCACTGACCGCGATCGTCGTCCTCGCAGCCCTCGACGGCGCCCTGGCGCTGACGGCGAAAACGCTCACGCGGGCCGTCACCGCGACGATGCTCGAGCCGGAGGGAGAGCTGCGAGCCGGCAACGCCGTGCTCAACATCGCCTTCACCGCGGGCGCCGCCGTCGGCCCGGCGCTCGCCGGCGGGATCGTGGCCGGCCTCGGCGTCCAGTCGGCCTTGCTGCTCGACGCCGCCTCCTTCTTCCTGATCGCCTGCATAATGCTGACCGCGACCTCCCTCCCTCAGGCCGAGCCCGAACCAGAGGCGCTGCTGCGCAAGCGGGTGCGCGCCGGGCTCGACTACGTGCGCGCGAACCCGACGCTGCGCGGCCTGGTCGCAGCGGAGGCGGCGGCTTTCGCCTTCTTCTCGCTGGTGATCCCGATCGAGGTGATCTACGCGCAGCGGGAGCTCGGGCTGAACGCCGCCGGCTACGGCCTGATGGTCGACGCCTGGGGCGTCGGCATGGTGCTCGGCAGCACCGTCTTCGCCAAGCTGCGACGCGCGTCTCTGCCGACGCTCCTCTTCTTCAGCACCGTGGCGATCGGCGGCGCCTATTTCGGGCTTGCCGTCTCGCAGACGCTGCTCGCCGCCTGCGCGGCCTCGGTCCTCGGCGGGGCCGGCAACGGCGTCCACTGGGTCAGCGCGGTCAGCGCGGTCCAGGAGCTGACCGCGCCCTCGATGCAGGCGCGGGTCCTGGGCACGCTCGAATCGGCGGTCTCGGCGACGCCGGGCATCGGCTTTGTCCTCGGCGGGCTGATCGCCTCGCAGTGGGACACCCGGGTCACCTTCCTGATCGCGGGGCTCGGCGTGATGGCGATAGTGGTCGTCGCGGCCGTCGCCCTGGGCAGGAATTGGCCTCTGGAGCGGGGAAAAGAACGCCCAGGGAGCATTGACGCCGCCGACGAGCTTATGGTGGAGTTAATTCCCGCAGAGGCTCTGCCCAGTCCAGAACGGAGGTCGTGACGTGAGGAAGCTGCAAGCAGCATCGATCATCGCCGTGCTGACTATGGTCGCCATAGTCCTGTCGTCGTGCGGTGACTCGGGCGGCAAGGAAGGCGGCACCCTGACGGGCAGCTACGCGTCCTTCCCCGAACTCGATCCGGCCCTCTCCTACGATCAGGAAGGCTGGACGGCGATGTACGACACCTACCTGCCGCTGCTGACCTACAAGCACGCCGACGGCGAGGAAGGCTCGGAAGTCGTCCCGGCGCTGGCCGAAAGCCTGCCGAAGGTGACGAACGGCGGCAAGACCTACACGCTGACTCTGCGCAAGGGCCTCAAGTACTCCGATGGCACGCCGGTCAAGGCCTCGGACTTCGCGAGCACCGTCGAACGCCTGTTCAAGATCAACTCGCCGGGCTCGCCCTTCTACGAAAGCATCGTCGGAGCGGAAGAGTTCGCGAAAACGAAGAGTGGCGGGATCTCGGGGATCAAGACCGACGACAAGACCGGCAAGATCGAAATCGAGCTGACCGAACCGCGCGGCACCTTCACCAACGAGCTGGCGATGCTCTTCGTCGCAGTTCTCCCCTCCGGCACGCCGGCGAAGAACCTGACGACCGACCCGGCGCCGGCGACCGGCCCCTACGAGATCGTCGACGTCGAACGCGGCAAGGGCTGGTCCTACGTCCGCAACCCCCACTGGGCGAAGAGCAACGGCCCGGCGATCCCCGAGGTGCCGAGCGGCCACGTCGACAAGATCGAGATCTCGCTGGTCCGCAACAGCGCGACCCAGGTCAACGAAATCGAACGAAACAAGACGAACTGGATGCAAACCCTCGTCCCCGCCGACCTCTACAGCAAAGTCAAGGGGAAGTACGAAGGGACCCAGTTCAGGGTCGAGCACGCGATCAACCTCTACTACTTCTGGATGAACACCGAAAAGCCGCCCTTCGACGACGTCAAGGTCCGCCAGGCGGTCAACTACGCGGTCGACAGCGCGGCGCTTGAACGGATCTACGCCGGCGCGCTTTCGGCCACCCACCAGATCCTGCCCGAAGGCATGCCCGGACACGAGACGTTCGACCTCTACCCGCATGACATGGCAAAGGCCAGGAAGCTGTTCGCCGAAGCCGACCCGTCCGATCGCAGCATCACGGTCTGGACCGACAACGAAAGCCCCAACGACGAAGCGGGCGCCTACTACGCAGGCGTGCTCGACGAACTGGGCCTCGACGCAAAGCTGAAGACGATCAACGCCGACAACTACTTCGGCGTCATCGGCAACGAAACGACGCCTGACCTGGACACCGGCTGGACCGACTGGTTCCAGGACTACCCGCACCCGAACGACTTCTTCCAGCCGCTGCTGGCGGGCGAAAGCATCGCCCCGACCTACAACACGAACAACTCGCGCATGAACGACCCGAAGCTGAACGCGAAGATCGCCAAGCTCGGCGCCGAACAGCTCGGGCCGCAGCAGGAAAAGGGGTACGCGGCGCTTGACCGCGAATACATGGAACAGGCCCCGTGGGCGCCCTACGGCAGCAATACCCTGTCCACCTTCGTCGATGACGAAATCGAACTCGACAAGGTGATCTTCAATCCGACCATGGGCCAGGACCTGACCAGCTTCCAGTTCAAGTAATGGAGGGCCGCAGCCCCTGGTATCTGGCTTACCGGCGGCTGCGGCGCAACCGGGGCGCGCTCGGCTTCGGCGCGCTCTTCGTCGCAATCGTCCTCTTCGTCCTCGCGGCGCCACTGTGGGCGAGCGACGTCGCCCAGACGACGCCGAACGCGACCCACACGCTGGAGAAGGTCGAGGTCGACGGCAGGCAGCGTGAAGTGGTCAACCCCGAAGGCAAGCCGATCGGGCCGCTCTGGCTGGGCGCCGGCGGCAAGTTCTTCCTCGGCGCCGACGGGCGGCTCGGCCGCGACGAGATGGTGCGGCTGATGTACGGGGGGCGGGTCTCGATCTTCATCGGCTTCACCGCGACTCTGTTCGCGACCCTGCTGGCGACCGTGCTCGGCCTGCTCGCCGGCTACTTCCGCGGTTGGACCGACGCGACGATCTCGCGCACGCTCGACGTGATCTGGTCCTTCCCGGTCACCCTGCTGGCGATCTCGCTCGGCCTCGCGCTCGCCGTCGGCGGCCTGCGGATCGGGCCGCTGCACATCTCGGGCAGCTCGATCTGGATCCCGATCCTGATCATCGGCTTCGTCTACACGCCCTACCTCGCCCGGCCGATCCGCGGCCAGGTGCTCTCGCTGCGCGAGCGTGAGTTCGTCGAGGCGGCGGTCGCGCAGGGCGCCGGACCGTTGCGGGTGATGTTCGGCGAGCTGCTGCCCAACCTCGCCTCGACGCTGATCGTCTTCTTCGCCCTCGGCGTTGCCAACAACATGCTGCTCGAGGCGACGCTCTCCTTTCTCGGCGTCGGCGTGCAGGCGCCGAACACCTCTTGGGGCACGATGATCGGCAGCGGCTTCGAGCTGATCACCACGGCGCCGCTGCTGACTGTCATACCGGGCCTGATGATCCTGCTCACGGTGCTCTCGGTGAATGTCTTCGGCGAGGGGCTGCGCGACGCACTCGACCCCAAATCGAAGGTCCTGCTCGAGGCCCACGCCGGAATGCCCGAGCCAGAGGGCACGGCGGTCTGATGGGCCGCTTCATCCTCAGGCGGACAGTCGGCGCCGTGATCGTCCTCTTCGCGGTCTCGCTGATCGTCTTCCTGATCTTCAACGTGATCCCCGACTCCGACCCGGCGCAGAGCATGGCCGGGAAGAACGCGACGCCGACGCTGGTCGCGAGCATCGACGAAGAATGGGGCTTCAACGACCCGCTGCCACAGCAGTACCTGACGATGATGCGCAAGGTCTTCAGCGGCGACCTCGTCTCCTACGAAGGGCGCGAAAACGTAGACGAACGGATCCTCGAAGGCATTCCGGCGACCTTCTCCCTCTGCATCGGCGCGGCGGTCATCTGGATGTTCTTCGGCGTCCTCTTCGGCTACCTCTCGGCACGGCGGCCCGGCGGACGGCTCGACCGGGCGCTCACCGTGCTTTCGGTGACGGGCATATCGGTGCCCGAATTCTGGCTCGCCGCGATCTTCCTCAACTACCTCGCCTACAAGCTGCAGTTCTTTCCCACCGGGACGTACGTGCCGTTCACCGAAAACCCACTCGAATGGGTCAGCCACCTGATCCTCCCCTGGACGACCCTCTCGATCCTCTACATCGGTCTCTACAGTCGCGTGCTGCGCTCGAACATGCTCGATGCGCTGGGCGAGGACTACGTCCGGACGGCGCGCGCAAAGGGGCTGGCGGAGCGGCAGGTGATGACGCGCCACGTGCTGCGCAACTCACTGGTCCCGATCGTCACTCTCTTCGGCCTCGACTTCGGCGCCCTGCTCGGCGGCGCGATCGTCGTCGAAGCGGTCTTCAACCTCAATGGCATCGGCCTCTATACCTTCGAATCGCTGATCAACCAGGATCTGCCGCCGGTGATCGCCGTCGTCCTCTTCGGCGCCTTCTTCATCGTCCTCTTCAACGCCCTGGTCGACGTCTTCTACGCGTTCCTCGACCCGCGGGTCAAGCTCGGGAGCTCGCCACGGTGAGCCCGGAACCGCTGCTCAGCGTCAGCGACCTGCGGGTCGGCTTCGTCACCGAAGGGGGGCTCGTGCAGGCGGTCGACGGCGTCTCCTTCGAGCTCGCGCCGAACGAGGTGCTGGCGATCGTCGGCGAGTCGGGCTCGGGCAAGAGCGTCACCGCGCAGACGATCGTCGGGCTCACCGGCTCGCCCAACACGCGGATCGAGGGTTCGATCCGGCTCGGCGGCGCCGAGCTCGTCCGGACCGGCGAGCGCGAGCTGGAGAAGGTGCGGGGGGAGCGGGTCGGGATGGTCTTCCAGGATCCGATGACGTCGTTCAACCCGGTCTACCGGATCGGCAGGCAGCTGACCGAGGCGATGCCGGCACACCGGCCGGGAGTCAGCAGGGCCGAGGCGCGGGCGCGGGCGATCGAGCTGCTCGGCTCGGTCGGACTGCCGAGCCCCGAGCGCCAGGTCGACCGCTACCCGTATGAGCTATCCGGCGGCATGCGCCAGCGGGCGATGATCGCGATGGCGCTGATGCTCGAGCCGGAGATCCTGATCGCCGACGAGCCGACGACGGCGCTCGACGTGACGATCCAGGCGCAGATCCTCGACCTGTTGCGGCGGCTCAACCGCGAACGCGGCCTGGCGACGATCCTGATCACGCACGACTTCGGCGTCGTCGCCGAGATGGCCGACCGGGTGCTGGTCATGCATGAGGGCAAGATCGTCGAGCGCGGCGACCTCGACGAGGTCTTCTACTCGCCGCGCGACCCCTACACGCGCAAGCTGCTCGACGCCGTCGTGCGGCTCGACCAGGCGCCGCCGCTGCGGCCGAGTCGCGGCGCGGCGCCGCTGCTCGAGGTGAGCGGCCTGGTCAAGCACTTCGGGGGCAGGCGCGGCCTGCTGGGCGGCCGCGAGGCCGACCGGGTGCGCGCCGTCGACGGGGTCAGCTTCAGCGTCGCGCGTGGCGAGACGCTCGGCCTGGTGGGCGAGTCGGGCAGCGGCAAGTCGACCCTCTCGCGCACGATCCTGCAGCTGCTCGAGCCGAGCTCGGGGTCGGTGCGCTTCGACGGCCGTGAGATCGCCGGCCTCTCGCGGCGGCAGATGCGGCCCCTGCGCGCGCAGATGCAGATGGTCTTCCAGGACCCCTACGCCTCGCTCAACCCGCGCAAGCGGATCGGCCAGATCGTCGGTGAGCCGCTGCGCATCCAGGGGGGCCTGTCAGGGCGCGGGCTGCGCGCGCGCGTGCATGAGCTTCTCGGGCGGGTCGGCCTCTCCGCCGCCCACTACGACCGCTACCCGCACGAGTTCTCCGGCGGTCAGCGCCAGCGGGTCGGCATCGCGCGGGCGCTGGCACTGGAGCCGAAGCTGGTGATCGCCGACGAGCCGGTCTCGGCGCTCGACGTCTCGATCCGCGCCCAGATCCTCGACCTGCTGGCCGAGCTGCAGGACGAGTTCGGCCTCACCTACCTCTTCGTCGCCCACGACATCGGCGTCGTCCGCCACGTCTCCGACCGGATCGCGGTGATGCACGACGGCAAGCTGGTCGAGCAGGGGCCGGCCGACCAGGTATGCGAGCGGCCCTCCGACCCTTACACGAAGCAGCTGCTGGCGGCGGTGCCGGTGCCCGACCCGCGCGAGGCGCGGGCGCGTCGGGCATCATCCGCTCCGTGACCCTGCCGCTCGCGCCGCCGCTCAAGCCGCAGCTCGCGCTGACCCGCAAGGAGCTGCCGCGCGGCGAGCAGTGGGCCTACGAGCAGAAGCTCGACGGCTTCCGGGCGATCGTCTTCGTCGACGGGGAGCGCGCCTATATCCAGTCGCGCGGCGCCAAGGACCTGACCCGCTACTTCCCCGAGCTGAGCTTCGCGCCGGGCCGCTACGTGCTCGACGGCGAGCTGGTGATCCGCGACGCCGCGGGCAACCTGGAATTCGACGCGCTGCAGCAGCGCATCCACCCGGCCGAGTCGCGGATCGCGCTGCTCTCGCGCGAGATCCCCGCCCATTACGTCGCCTTCGACCTGCTCGCCGAGGACGACGAGGCGCTGCTCGAGACGCCGTTCGCGGAGCGGCGGGCGCGGCTCGAGGCGCTGGCCGGGCGCACCGGGGTCGAGACGAGCGAGCTCAGCCGAAACCCAGCGCGCGCGGAGGAGTGGCTGCGGCGCACCGAGGGGACGATGGCCAAGCAGCTCGACGCCGCCTACCTGCCCGGCAAGCGCAGGGGGATGGCGAAGGTGAAGCGCGAGCGCGAGATCGACTGCGTGGTGCTCGGCTGGCGGCCGGGCAAGGAGGAGGGCACGGTCGGCTCGCTGATCCTCGGCCTCTACGACGGCGACGCGCTGCGGCCGGTCGGCCACATCTCCGGCTTCAAGGCAGCGGAAAAACGGGCGCTGCCGAAGCTGCTGGCGCCGCTGGAGACAGGCGAGAGCGGGACGGCGGAGCCGAGCCGCTGGACCGGCGGCCGCGAGCTCGAGTGGGTGGCGCTGCGGCCCGAGCTGGTGATCGAAGTGGGCTACGACCACGCGGCAGCGGGGCGGATCCGGCACGGGGCGCGATTTCGCAGGTTCAGGGACGACAAAGATCCGCGGGAGTGCACGTTCGATCTGCTGGACGAAGGTTGAGCGGGGCCGGTCGGGGCGTAGGCGGCGGTGGGGGTGTCACCGTCAGCCCGAGCCGCCTTCAGCCTGGGCACCCGGCTCAAGCCATAGAAAACCTCAAGCGAGACTCCCGCCGAGCGTTTCGGGAGGGGTATCCGCCCCTCCACCCACCGCCTGCTCCTCGAAATGCTTGCTCAGCATCGTCACCTGGCCCTGGTAGTTGGAGCCCAGGTCCTCGCCGTAGAGGCGCTCCGCCGGGGCGCTGGTGCGCTCCAATGCCAGCTTGCAGACCGGCTGGCGGTGTTCGACCATGAACGAGACGTCGCGCGCCCGCACCTCGAGCGCCGCGCGGCTGCCGTGGCGCCCGCCCGCCGGGTCGTAGCCGAAACCCGGGTCGAAGAAGCCGGCGTAGTGGGTGCGCAACTCGCCCGCGGTCGGGTCGTAGGCCATCATCTCGGCGGCGATCTGGGGTGGGATGCAGACCCCCTCGGCCGAGAGCAAGAGGTAGAAGATCTCCGGCTCGAGCACGATCCGCCCGCCCGGCTCGGGGTAGACCGGGTCCCAGTAGTCGGTCCAGCGGTAGGCGCGGATCCGCGAGAGGTCGATCGGCAGGCTGTTCTTCTTCGCCCGGTAGCCGACGATCCGGTCCCCCGGCCCCGAGAGGTCGACGCTGAGGAAGAGGCCGTCGGCGAGCGCCAGCTCGGACTCGCGCAGGGCGTGCGAGTCGAGATAGAGCAGCGGGAACTCGTCCTGCAGGGCGCGGATCTCCGCGTCGCCGAGCCGCACCTCGCCGCGCGCCAGGCGCAGCTGGTTGAGCGAGAGCCCGCTGCGCACCTGGATCGCGAAGGAGCGCGGGACCACCTCGAGGTAGAGCCGGCCGCGGTAGCCGGGGCGGATCTCGTCGAAGCGGTGGTGGCGGTCGGTGAGCACCCGGGTGAACACGTCGAGGCGGCCGGTCGAGCTCTTCGGGTTCGCCTTGGCGCGGACGTCGTCGGGCAGCGCCAGCTCCTCCAGCAGCGGCACCAGATAGGGGCGGTCGCGCTCCAGCACGGCGCCGTCGCGCAGGTCGACTTTCTGGAAAGCGAGCCCCTCGATCTTCTCCTCGACCGTCGAGTCGACGTCGGGCAGGAAGCTGCAGCGCAGCGCCCAGGCGTGGTCGCCGAGGCGGAGATCGACGCTGGCGGGCTGGATCGCCTCGGGCAGGATGCGGTACTCCCCCGAGCTCAGCCAGCCGGCCTCGATCGCCCCGCTCAGGGCCTGCGACGGGAAGACGCCCGCGGCGGTTCCATCGCGTGCCCCGGCCGCAGCGTCCGGCGCCGCTGCGCGCGCGTCGCTCATCGAGAAAAGGATATCTGTCAGGCCAGCGCGAGGTACGGCGCCAGCATGAACTCGGTGAGTTCGGGAAGCAGGTCCTCGGCGCGCTCGGCCTCGCCGCGGCGGATCTGCTGGTAGACGATCCACGCCACCCCGCCGACAAGCGTCTCGGCGACCGTATCGGGAAGTTGCTCGTCGTCGGGCAGCGCCCTGCGGGTGCGCTCGACGAAGGCGTCCATGGCGTCCTCGTAGCGTCTGGTCGTCGCCGGCGTGGCGGAGAACGCCTCGATCATGCACATGCGGGCGACCGCCGGCTGCTCGGCGACGAAACCGAGGAAGGCCGCCAGGCCGCCTTCGATCCGCTCCCGCCAATCGCCCTCGACGCCTGCGCTCCCTTCCTCGACCCGGCGCATCACCTCGTTGAAAGCCGAATCGAAGGCGGCGAGGAAGACCTCCTCCTTGCCCTCGAAGTTGTCGTAGAGCGTTTTGCGAGCGACGCCGGCCCGCTTGACGATGTCGGAGATCTTGGTCGCCTCGTAGCCCTGTTCCGCTGTCAACGCGGCCAGGGCGTCCATGATGCGGCGCTGCTTGTGCTGCGCGATGAACTCGCGCGACAACGCCGGGCGCGCGGAGGTCGCCGCGCGCTTCGGCGCCTGCTCCTGCACTCCCGCTTTGGCTCTCGGCGGCATCTGCCAAGGATACCCGGGATGGCCGATATCTCGACGCACGTCAGTAACCTTTCTGGTACCCTTCGGTTGCCTGCAAATTTTTTAGAAGAAACGTGTAGGTTCCTTTATGGCGGAGAAGGCGGTGGAAAGGGTAATGCTGAGCAGGGAGAAGCTGGCCGATGCGGTCGGCGATCGCTGGTCGGATGCCGAACTGGGCGAGGCGATCGCGCTGCTGACCCGAGCCGACGGCCGGTTCCCGGCCGGCGTGCGGACGTTGCCGCCCGACCTCGTCAAGGCGGTGCAGCGCGAGCGGCTGCTGGCGGCGATGATCGAGGCGGTCGCCGAGATCGGCTACAACACGCTCACCGTCCAGAACGTGCTAACCCGGGCGGGGATCTCGCGGCCGACCTTCTACGAGCAGTTCGAGGACAAGGAGGACTGCTTCCTCGCGGCCTTCGACGCCGCGGCGGCGCGAATGCGACGGCGGGTCGAGGCGGCCGCGACCGGGGCGGGCCCGAGCTGGCGTGAGCAGCTGCGCGGCGGCCTCATCGGGCTGCTCGGCTTCATCGCCGATGAGCCGGGGGAGGCGCGCGCGGTGATCGTCGAGGCTCGCGCCTCGACTCCGGCGGGCCTGAGGCGGCGCGATGAGCTGCTCGACCATCACGCCGCCTGCATCGACGCCTTGGTCAGGGAGGACCTCGACGAGCTCCCGTCCGGCATCGCCGCCGCCGGGGTGGTCGGGGGGATCGAATCGGTGCTCTACGCGCGCCTGCAGCGCGGCGAGACGGAGGAGCTCGGCGAACTGCTCCCCTCGCTGATGTATTTCGCCGTCCTCGCCTACGCCGGCCGCGAGGCGGCCGGCGATGAGCTGGACGACGCGGCTCTCGCCTAGTCTCGGCCTCCGCGGCGTTTGCCGGAGCGCTTCCTCGGACGGGCGGCGAGCCGCAGCGTGCGCTCGCCCTCCTTCTCCACCGCTTCGCCCATCGCGATCTGGAAGGTGGCCAGCAGGGCGCCGGCGGCGAGCGGGCGCATCCGTTCGAGCGCCTCGCTCATCCGCGGCCACTCGCCCTCCGGGCGGCCCGCACGGTCGAACGGCTGCCAGACCTCCTTGACGAAGAGCTCGACAAAGGCGCGGGCGACTCCGTCGGCGTGGCGGCGCAGCTTCTCGGCCGTCTGCAGCGCGCCCTCCGCGCCGACGCCCAGCTCGGCCAGTTGGGCGGCCGCGCGCAGCAGCTGCGGGCTGATCACCTCGATGCGCCCGTCCGGCAGGGCACGGAAGATGCCGAGCTTTTCCGCCCGGCTGCGCAGCTTCGCGTCTGCGGCCTCGCCCCAAATCTGCGTCAGCTCGTCGGCCTCGACGATCTCCGGCGCCTCGTCTTCGAACGGCGCGCGCAGGGCGCGGGTGAAGTCGAAGATCGCCGAGGCCGAGCCGTCGCCGCTGTCGAGCACGCGCCGGATCGCCTCCAGGTTGAGCCCGTCCGCCTGCATCTCGCGGGTCAGCTCGATCCGCGCGGCGTGCTCCTCGTTGTAGTAGCCGGTGCGGCCGCGGACGATCGGCGGCGGCAGCAGGCCCCGGGTCTGGTGCGCGCGGATGTTGCGCACCGTCATCCCGGTGCGCTCGGCCAGCTCATGGATCGTCATCTCGCTCTGCGTGGCTTTGGAGCGCTTTTTGCTGCTCATCGCGGCAATGGTATGCCTCGGGCGGGGCTCAGGAGGCGAGCGTGAGGCGCTGCCCGTTCATCGCCGCCGTCGCGTCGGAGCAGAGGAAGGCGATCGCCTCCGCGAGGTGCTCGGCCGGAGTGAAGGAGGAGAAGTCGCCCTGCGGGCTCTCGTCGCGCATGCGCGCGGTGAGGATCGCATCGACGACGACGACGTTCGCGGTCGCGCTGGAGCCGGCGAAGCCGTCGGCGAGGGCGAGGGTCCAGGCCTCCGCCGCCGCCTTGGCTGCCGCGTAGGCGGCGTTCGAATTCGACGGCTTCTGCGCCTGCTTGGCGGAGACGAGGACGAAGCGACCGTGCGGCCCGGCGAGCAGAGCGTCGTGAAAGGCGCGCGTGGTGTGCTGCACGGTGCGGATCAGCAGGTCGTGCAGGAGGTCCCAGTCGGCGAGCGGCTCCTCGTGCAGCGGCTGCCCGCCACGCCAGCCGCCGACCAGGTGCAGCAGCCCGTCGACCCGGCCGAAGCGCTCGAGCAGCGCCGCGCACCAGCCCCGCGCCTCCTCCTCGTCGAGCAGATCCACCGCCCGTCCATCCCACCGCTCCGCTGGCAGGCCAAGCCCCTCCCCCAGCTCGTCCAGCCGCTCCTGGTCGCGATCGGTCCCGGCGACAGCGGCCCCGGCGGCGGCCAACCGCTCGGCCACCACGGGACCGAGCCCTCCGCCAATCCCGGCGATCGCGTAGACCCGGCCGTCGAGGCTCGGACTCATATGGGCCTGGCTGGACGGCATTCCAACCCCCCGCCGCGGCAGATGTCGTCAGGCGTCTGCACGGGGAGCTTTAGCCGATCCGGGTTGCCTTTCGTCATCGAGATCGCCCCGGAGCCTACTCCCGCAAAGCTGTCCGCTAATACCGTACACTGATGTACGGTGAATCCGTTCAACTATCAAGGCCCGGTCGGCCCCGCCCGTCTGATCGACCGCCGCTCCGAGCTCGATCAGCTGCAACGGGCCGCGGCCGACCGGATCGCCGTCCGCCTCGCGGCTCCACGCCGCTTTGGCAAGAGCAGCCTGCTGGATGCCCACATCTTCGCGATGCGCGAAGCAGGCCATCGCGCGGTGCGCGTCGACTTCTCCAAGGTCGCGACGCTGGGCGATGTGGCAGCGCGCGTCGCGGGCTCCTTCAGCGCCCTGCCAAACGATTCGGGACGCAGCGTGCGACGTTGGGCGGCACGGCTCGAAGTCGGCGCCTCCGTAGCCGGGCTCGGAGTCAGCGTCGCCGCGCGCGCACCGCGCCCACCGGCAGACGAGGCGCGCGCCGCGCTTCTTGAGCTGCTCGATGTCCCACGGGCGCTGCATGAAGCGGACGGCGGACTCACGGTCGTCTGCTTCGACGAGTTCCAGGACGTCCTGATCGCCGATGACGCGCTCGACGGCCTGGTGCGCTCCGTAATCCAGCATCATGGCGAAGCTGCGGCCTATGTCTTTGCCGGAAGCCAGCCGTCGCTCATGCACGCGCTCTTCGCCGAGCACGAGCGACCCTTCTATGGCCAGGCTCGCCCGCTTGAGCTTCCCGCCCTGCCCCTGGCCGAGGCCACGCACGACATCGAGGCTCTGCTCGTCGCCGACGGACTCGACCCCGGCGGCAGCGTCGACGACCTACTCGCCTTCACGGGTGGGCATCCACAGCGCACGATCCTGCTTGCCCACCACCTCTACAACCTGCTTGAACAGCAGGCAGATCACTCGGACCCCGCGCCCGCGGCGCTCGACCTGGCACTCGCGGAGACCCGAGACGCACACCAGGCGCTGTGGGACGGCCTCAACAGGAACGAACGCCTG
Organism: uncultured Solirubrobacterales bacterium; assembly: GCA_963835315.1. Classification (GTDB taxonomy): domain Bacteria; phylum Actinomycetota; class Thermoleophilia; order Solirubrobacterales; family 70-9; genus VRUE01. The sequence goes on from CAWIFA010000025.1 coordinate 16,085, forward strand.
GTCCTGCTCGCGGTGGGCGACGGCCAGGCCCCTACGGGCAGCGTCGTCGCAAGTGAGCACCGCGTCGCACGCTCCACGCTTCAAGAGGCCCTCGAACGACTGCTTGCCGACGAACGTCACGTCAAACGCGATGCGGACGGCAAGCCGTACCTGCTCGACCCCCTGTTGGCCGAGTGGCTCAAGCGCCGTTGAATCGCTTCAGCGCCGCCGGAGACGACTCGGTCGGACCGCAATGGGGGAGAGAGGATTCGAACCTCTGTAGGCATAGCCAACTGGTTTACAGCCAGTCCCCTTTAACCACTCGGGCACTCCCCCAGGAGGGCGATTGAGTTTATCGGCAGCTCACGTCTCGACGCCGAGGCGGGTGGCCATCTGCTCGTTGAAGGCTTTGAGGGCCGACATCGGGCGCATGAAGACGGTCAACTCGGCGACCCTGCCGTCGGCGTCCAGCTCGAGGAAGTCGATGCCCTCGAGCTCGCGATCGCCGACGCGGGCCTTGAAGCGCAGCACGACGCTGTCGCCCTCGGCGAGCTCGTCGGTGTAGCGGAAGTCCTCCAGGGTGGCGACCACGTGGCCGAGCACTCCGAGCACGATCTCGCGGCCCTCGAAGCCGCGGAAGAGGATCGGGCTGTGGAGGACGACGTCCTCGCGCAGGACGCCCGTCATCGCCTCGAGGTCCTTGTTCTCGGCGGCGAGGCGGAAGGGGTGCGGCGCGGCCATTCAGCGCGGCTCCGGTGCGAGGGGCTCCAGGACGAACAGCGCGATGTCGCGGTCCGTCCTTGCCTCGTATTCGTCGAAGCCCGAGTACTGCTCGTTGTGGCGCCGCCAGAGGCCGGCGCGCTCCTCGCCCTCGGCGACGCGGGCGCGCACCGGGACGCGCCTCCGCCCCACCTCGACCTCAGCCTCCGGCTTCGCTTTCAGGTTGAGCGACCAGGCCGGAGTGCGGCTGTGGCCGGCATTGGAGCCGATCACGACGTAGCTCTCGCCGTCGGCGAGGTAGACGACGGGCGCGGTTCGCTGTTGGCCCGATTTGCGCCCAGTGGTCGTCAGCAGCAGCACCGGCGCCTCGTTGACCTTGCCCAGCAGGCGCCCGCCGGAAAGGCGGTAGAGCGGCACGTTCAGCTTCCCCATCCAGCGCAACCCCGTAGCGCCCATCGCCTGGGACATCCGCGAGTAGAACTTGTCGCCGGCGGGCATGACAGAAGTATCCCTTACTGACGAGCTTCAGCCGGCTTCCCGAAGCATTTGAGCCTCGGGGAGGTGCTGCAGTTTCTTCAGCGTGTTGTTCTCGATCTGGCGGATGCGCTCGCGGGTGACGCCGAAGGTGTTGCCGACCTCCTCGAGCGTCAGCGGCTCCATCCCGGTGAGGCCGTAGCGCAGCTCGATCACCTGCCGCTCGCGGTCCGGCAGCGAGGCGAGCGCCCGCCGGACGCCTTCCTTCTGCAGGTGTTCGCTCGCCTCTTCGAAGGGCTCGGCGATCGTGTCGTCGGCGACGAAATCGCCGAGCTCGGAGTCGTCCTCGTCACCCACCGGTTTCTCCAGCGAGACCGGCAGCTGGGCGACGCGGAGGATCTCGCGCACTTCGCCGAGCGGCCAGCGCAGCTCCTCGGCGATCTCCGCGGGCTCGGGCTCGCGGCCGAATTTCTGCACCAGCTGGCGCTCGACGTGAGCGACCCGGTTGAGCTTCTCGACCATGTGCACGGGTATGCGGATCGTCCGCGCCTTGTCGGCGATCGCCCGCGTCACCGCCTGGCGGATCCACCAGGTCGCGTAGGTGGAGAACTTGTAGCCGCGCCGGTAGTCGAACTTCTCGACCGCCCGGATCAACCCCAGCGAGCCCTCCTGGATCAGGTCGAGGAAGCTCAGCCCGCGCCCCAGGTAGCCTTTCGCGATCGAGACGACGAGGCGCAGGTTGGCCTCGACCATCTGCCGCTTGGCCACCATGTCGCCGCGCTCGATCCGCTTCGCCAGTTCGACCTCCTGTGCCGCGGTCAGCAGGTCGACCTGCCCGATCGAGCGCAGGTAGAGGCGCAGCGAGTCGAGGCTCGGTTCGATCGTCAGGTCGAGCTCCTGCTTGCGCGCCGCGCCGGCCCCGTTGGCGGCCTCGGCGCGCTGCTCCTTGTAAGCGCTGACGCCGTCCTCGGAGATCACTTCGACGCCGTTCTCGACCAGGTGGGAGTGCAGGCCGGCGACCTGCTCCTTGGTCACCTCGACCTCCTCCAGTGTCGAGGCGATCTGCTCGAAGGTCAGGTAGCCCTGGTCGCGTCCGAGCGCCACCAGCGCCTGGAGCTCCCGCGGCCCCATCGGCTGCTCGTCCGAATTCTGATTCAGCCCCTGCGGGACCGTCTCCAACGGCTCGATCTCACTGCCTCCAATGCAACCCTGTTCCCCTCCCCGGGGGCCGGCCCCAACGCTCCGGCCTCGCGAAGTATAGGTGACTCCTGGCGGACCCCGACGCCCCTCATCGCCTACGCTTCGTCGGTCGATGGCGACCCGCTCGACCACCCCGCTCTCGCCCGCCGCGCCCGACGTCCAGTCGGGGACGCCGGCGACCCAGGTGAGCCTCTCGCGCGTCGGCGTCACCGGCGTCGAGAAGGTGATCCGGGTCAAGGCGGACGGCGAGGAGAACCTCTACAGCGCCGACTTCGAGTGCTTCGTCGACCTCAACCCGCGCCAGGCGGGCGTCCACATGTCGCGCTTCGAGGAAGTCGTCGGCGAGGCGATCGACGAGGTCGTGCTCGGCGAGGCGTTCCGCGCCGAGGTGCTCGCCGCCCACATCGCCCAGCGCGTGCGCGAGCGCCAGGGGGGCCTGCGGGCCGAGGTCTCGGTCACCGCGCGCTACCCCGAGACCGTCGAGACGCCCGCCAGCGGGCAGCGCACGCAGGAGATCTACGTCCTCTTCGGCACCGCGGTCGACTCGCTGCGCGGCACGCGCACGCTGACCGGCGTGCAGGCGCAGGGGATGACCGCCTGCCCCTGCGCGCAGGAGATGGTCGGCGGGCTGGCCCGCGAACGGCTGGCCGAGCGCGGCTTCGACGCCGAGCAGATCGAGGCGGCGCTCGAGGCCGTCCCGGTCGCCACCCACAACCAGCGCGGCGTCGGCACCCTGCACATCGGCTGCCCCGAGGGCGGCCCGGCCTGGATCGACGCACCTGAGATGGTGCGCATCGTCGAGCAGTCGATGAGCTCGGAGATCTACGAGCTGATGAAGCGGCCCGACGAGCTGGCGGTGGTCGCCAAGGCCCACGCCCAACCGCGCTTCGTCGAGGACTGCGTGCGCGAGATGGTGCGCCGCGTCACCGCCGACTACCCCGACCTGCCGGGCGACGCCTTCGTGATGGCCCGCCAGGAGAACCTGGAGACGATCCACCGCCACAACGTCGTCGCCGAGCGCTACGGCAAGCTCGAAGACCTGCGCGAGGAGCTGGCGAGCGGCGAGCACGAGCGCCGCCACACGACGATGCGCGAGTGGCTCGAGGCTCCCGCGAGTTGAGGCCGATGGGCCTAAAACCCACCTATATGGTGGGTTTTAGGCCCATCGGCGGCTTTGCGGGCTTCCTCGAGGCGCTTGCGCAGGCCGAGGAAGTAGTCGGCGCCGCTGATCACCGTCGCGGCGACCGCCAGGTAGACGAGCACGTCGACCCAGACCGGCGCCGGGTCGGCGGCGATCAGCGCGAACACGGCGGCGATCTGCAGCACCGTCTTCAGCTTCCCCATCCAGCTGGCGGCGATCACGACCCCGCGCTCGGCGGCGATCGCGCGCAGGCCGGTGACCGCGATCTCACGCGCGATGATCACCATCGCCACCCAGGCCTGCAGGCGGCCGAGCGAGACCAGCGAGATCAGCGCCGCGGTGATCAGCAACTTGTCGGCGAGCGGGTCCATCAGCTTGCCGAAGGTCGTGACCGCCCCGCGCGAGCGGGCGAAGTAGCCGTCGAGGCCGTCGGTCGCCGCCGCGAGGGCGAACACGGCGGCGGCGAGCGCGTCGCCGTTCGGCGTCTCCCCCAGCAGCGCCACGACGACCACCGGCACCGCGAGAATCCGCAGTAGGGTCAGCGTGTTGGCCAGGTTGAGCGGGAACATGGGCCGACGGGCCTAAGTGTCCACTCCGGCCGGACTTTTCGGCCCGCCGACAGCTTTGATCACAGCCGCCGCGTCGCGCTCGGCGAAGTAGGCGTCGCCCTCGATGCTGATGTGAGGCACAAAGCGGCCCATCCACCCGGGCATCCACCAGGCGCGCTTGCCGAGCAGCACCATCACCGCCGGGACCAGCAGGCAGCGGACGAGGGTCGAGTCGATCGCGATCGCGACGGCGAGGCCGACGCCGAACTCCTTGACCACCGGGTCGCCGTTGAGGACGAAGCTGCTGAAGACGCAGACCATGATCGCCGCGGCGGAGGTGATCACCCGGCCGGTGTTGGCCAGCCCTTCGACGACCGCCCGGCGCTCGTCGCCGGTCTCCTCGTAGTGCTCGTGCATCTGCGTCAGCAGGAACACCTCGTAGTCCATCGAGAGCCCGAAGAGGATCGCGAACATCAAGAGCGGCACGAAGCTGACGATCGGGATCGATTCGTCGAGGCCGATCAGCGAGGCGCCCCAGCCGAGCTGGAAGACCGCGGTCACGACGCCATACGCCGCGGCGACAGAGAGCAGGTTCATCGCCGCCGCCTTGAGCGGCACCAGCAGCGAGCGGAAGGCGAGCAGAAGGACGACGAAGCTGAGCGCGACGACGATCGCGATCATCATCGGCAGCTTGTCGCCGATCTGCGTCGCCAGGTCGATGTAGCCGGCGGTCTGACCGCCGACGTAAGCAGCCCCGGGGACTCCCGCCATCGCCCTGGGGATCACGGTGTCGCGAAGGTTTTCGACCAGGTCGATGGTCGAGCCGTCCCACGGAGCCGACTTCGAGACCACGGTGAAGACGGCGACCGTCCCCTTTTCGTCGAGGGTCGGCGGGCCGACCTGGGCGACGTCTCCGGCGCGGCCGATCGCCTTCTGCAGGCCGGGCAGCGCCGCCTTCGCATCCTGCGGGGTGTCGAATTCGGAGGCGATCAGGAGCGGACCGATCAGGCCCGGGCCGAAGCCTGCGGCGAGCGCGTCGTAGTTCTGGCGCGACGTCGTGTCCTTCGGCAGGGCGCCGATGTCGTTCTGCCCCAGTTCGAGCTGGGTCACCGGCAGGGCGAGGACGAGCAGCACCGCCAGCGCGGCGATCGCGGAGCGCCAGGGGCGCCTGGAGACGCCCTCTGCCCAGCGCCGCCAGCCGTGCGGTTTCTTGTCGTCGGGGTGGGTCTTGCCGAGCTTGACGCGCAGCGAGTCGATCCGCGGCCCCAGCGCGCCGAGCATCGCCGGCAGGAGGGTGGTCGCCGCGCAGACCGCGACGACGACGGCGATCGCCGCCGTGAAGCCGAGCGTGGCGACGAGCGGGATGCCGGCGAAGGCGAGCGAGCAGAGCGCGATCACGACCGTGAAGCCGGCGAAGACGACGGCGCCCCCAGCAGTCGCGGTCGCGCGAGCCACCGACTCGCGCACCTCGATGCCTTCGCGCAGCTGGAGTTTGTGCCGGGTGACGATGAACAGGGCGTAGTCGATGCCGACCCCGAGGCCGATCATCGTCGCCAGGGTCAGCGAGACGCCCGGGACTTCGACCACGTGCTCGAGCAGGCGGATGATCGACAGCGAGCAGGCGAGGCCGAGGACCGCCGAGAGGATCGGCATCGCCATCGCCGTCGCCGTGCCGAAGGCGAAGAGCAGGATGACGATCGCGGCCGCGATCCCGATCGCCTCGCTCTGCTCGGTCGCCGGTTTGGAGAGCTGCTGGCCGACGTAGCCACCGAGCGAGACTTCGAGCCCGGCCGCTTCGGCGGGCTTGCCGGCGTCGAGGATCTGCTGCGCCTTGCTCTCGGTCAGGTCGCCGGGGCTGATCCCGAGGACCACCGGCGTATAGGCGATCGTCCCATCGGCGCTGAGGAGGCCCTTGCCCTTCGCGGCGAGCGGGTCGAGCGCCGAGTTGACTCCGCCGATCGCCTCCAGCCGCTTCGTCGTTTCGGCGATCGCGGCGCCGTACTTCGGCTCAGCCAGCGTGCCGCTGGGCGCCTCGAAGGCCATCGGGTTGGACCCGTAGGCCTGTTCGGGCAGGTTCTCTTCCAGCAGTTCCGTCGCCCTGGTCGAGCCGGTTCCGGGCAGGGTGAGGTTTTCGCTCGTCTGACTCCCGGCGGCGGAGCTGAAGCCGACCAGGGCGACGACCGCGATCAGCCAGACGGCGATCACCGGCCAGTGGTGCCGCGAGCAGAAGCGCCCGATCGCGTAGAGGGGCCCGGTCACGCCCGGATCATCCCCCACCGGGCGGCAGCACGCCGAGATGCTCGCCGTGCCCGGCGGCGAGCCAGGCGTCGAGCGTGCGCGGCGCCGCCGTGTGCAGCTGGGCCGCCTTGTCGACGTAGAATTCGCGCGCTTCGATCTCGAGCTCGGCGAGCACGGCGAGAAGGCCGGCCGGGCTCCTCACCCCGGCGAGGTCGATCTCTTCGGCTTCGCCTTCGCTCCCGCCGCCGAGGCCACGGATCGTCTTGGTCACGTCGTCGACGTATTCCCCCTCTTCGGCGCGCAGCCGGCGACCCCGAGCGCGCCATGGGCCGCGCAGATAGCCGCGGCCCCGGGTGTAGGCGTCGAGCAGGGTCAGCTCCCGGCCCAGCGCCGCGTTGAGGATCGCCGCGTCCGCACCCTTTTCGGGATCGGTCTCGGCGCCATGGCCGCTCCCACCGCAACCGGCGACGGCCGGCAGCGATGCGATCGCAGCAAGCAGCGAGATGAGGGCGGCGCGACCGAAGCCGCGCCGCCCTCTCAAGCCACCTGCTGACGATTTGGAGCCCACGGGGTCATCAGCCTATGGGCTGCAGGTTGGGTTGATCGCCGGCGATGCCGGCGGGCGATTACTTCTTTTTGGCTTTTCCTTTGGCTTTCGCTTTTTTCCCCGAGGCTTTTGCTTTGCGTTTCGGCGCTTTCTTGGCGGCTTTCTCGGGAACCTCATAGCCGAGGATCGCGACCGACATGTTGATGCCGTCCTCTTTTGACCTGGCGAGGCGTTTGACGGCGGCGGACTGGGCTTTCAGCACGCCCTTGAGCGCGTCGGCCAGCACCGAGCTGATCTCGTCCCAACCCTGCTGGTCGACCAGCATCGGCGTCCAGCTCATGTGCCGATCCTCGCGCTCGTCGAACTTCTCCTCCTCCAGCGAGGCCACGACATCGTCGAGGACCATCTGAAAGAGGTCCGCGCTCATGCCCTGGCGCGCCGATTTGGGCAGCTCATGCCAATCGCGGTCCGTCAGGAACGCACGGGAGGTGGCACGGTAGTAATGCTCCACCGCACCGCGGCGTGGCTCGGTTTTGACCAGGCGGATGACTTCGTAGTCCTTGAGGACTTTGACGTGGTAGCTGACCTGGCTGAGGCCTTCACCGAGCTCCTTCGCCAGTTCGTTGGGGCTGGCCATCCGTTCGTTGAGGATCGCCAGGATCTCGGCGCGCAGTTCGTGCGCCAGCGATTTGACCAGCGCCTGGTTCACGCCTCGTTTGCTCTTGGCTTTCTTGCCTCTTTTGCTGCGTTTGGGGGTTTTGCTGTTTGCAGGCAAAGCGACTCCTCCGATCGTTGCTGGGTGACTTAACCACTCCATCCTATTGATCACAAAGGCGGTTTTCCAGCCCATATTCAGACTATTTGCTTCCTATGTGGGAAATAGTGGAACTTTTTCCAGCAATCGCCCGGTCGGCGTCCGGCGCTCACGGAGCGCAGGGAGAGAAGAGGACAAGGGTTCGCGGAGGGGGTGAAGTAGATGAAGATCGCCGCTTCGGAGTCGGTTGTGCCGATGCTCTCGATTCACAAGGTCGGCTGAGCGCTCTGGCAGAGCACCCAGCTTCTCGGGGCCTCGCCCACCGTCAGCCGGGGGCGGGGCCCCGCATGATTCAGTTCGTCCCGATGAGTCCCAGGGGACAGGGCACAGCCGAGGGCGACTCCCTCCGTGGGCTCGCAGCCGAGGTCCACGGCTGCCGCCGCTGCCCGCGCCTGGTCGAGTGGCGCGAGGCGAGCGCCGCGGAGCCGCCGCGTCGCTTCCTGGGCCAGGATTACTGGGCGCGGCCCGTCGCCGGCTTCGGCGACCCGGAGGCGCGACTCGCGATCGTCGGCCTGGCGCCGGCCGCGCACGGCGCCAACCGCACCGGCCGGATGTTCACCGGGGACCGCTCGGGCGACTGGCTCTACGCCGCCCTGCACCGCGCCGGCTACGCGAGCCAGGCCGGGGCGACGGGCCGCGGGGACGGCCTGCGCCTGCGCGACGCCTACGTCACCGCCGTCGTCCGCTGCGCGCCGCCCGCCAACCGCCCGTCGCCGGCCGAGCGCGACAACTGCCTGCCGTACCTGCAACGCGAGCTCGCCCTGCTCGACCGCTGCCGGACGATCGTCGCACTCGGCTCCTTCGCCTGGGACGGGTCGCTGCTGGCTCTGCGGGCGCTGGGCGAAACCGTGCCGAAGCCCAAGCCGCGCTTCGGACACGGGGCAGAAGCCGAGGTCGGCGGGTGGAGGCTGCTCGGCTGCTACCACCCGAGCCAGCAGAACACGTTTACCGGTCGCCTCACCGAGCCGATGCTCGACGCGGTCTTCACACGGGCGCAGGAGCTGGCCGGCCGGAGCTAGAGCTCCTCGGTGTCGCCGGCCTGACGCTCGGCGATGCTCGCCGCCGTCTCGAAGGCGGCCATGACGACCTCGACCGAGATCGGCTGCTCCGTCGAGTCCCTGAAGCGCTCGGCGGAGCGCTCCTGGATCGCCTGAACTCGCTCGAGGGTTTGCTTCATCAGGCGCATCAGTTCCCTCCACCCGCGCTCGTCGAGCCTCAGCCAGGTGCGGCTCAGGTGCCTGTTGCGAGCGTCGAATACCCGGGCGGCGAGAGATTCGGCAAAGGAGCCGGTGATCCGGCGCAGCAGATCGCCGCTGAAGCTGGCGCGAATCCCCTCTGGGACCCGCATCCACTCCTCGTCGTCGAAATCGAGGCCCGGGGCTATCGGCTCATAGAAGTGCTCGTCGAAGCCGCGCCGCTGCACGGTGTACATGAGGCGGATCAATCCCTTCCCGCTCAGCTTGCGGAAGTGGTAGCTGACTTCGGAGGGCTCGATCTCGAGTTCGTTGGCGATCTCGGTCGGGCTCGCCACACCGCGTTCGAACAGCGTGACCCAGACGTGCCCTCGCAGCGGGTGGGTGAACACTTTCGCAAGTGTCGGGTCGATGACCTGCTTCAGCTTCTTCCCATCCAGCTTCCCCATGCCGCCCTCCGTTTCATGGCTGTGATTCCCTGAACTTCGTACCAGATTAGTACCGATAACGGACCCGAAGTGGACAGTCACCGGCTGAGCGCTGCTGAAACTCATTAAAGCAATCAGGCGGTCAAGTCCCCGGACCACGATGGGATGGGAGACGATGAACAGACCGAGGATCAAGCGCACCACCGAGCAGATCGAAGCGCCGAACGGCGACCTGTACCTGATGCGCCCCAGCGCCGGCGCCGACGTGCAGATCGAGAACCCGGATCGCGACGGCCGCGACCTGCTCGCCGCGCTCGACGGCACCCGCGACCGCAAGACGCTGGTGCAGCGCTTCGGCACAGACGCCGTCGATGACCTGCTGGCGCAGCTCGAGGAGCTCGGCCTGGTCGAGGACGCGGCCGACGACGACCTGATCCCGGCCGCCACGATCGAGCGCTTCGATCGCCAGATCCGCTACTTCTCCGACATCACCACCGGCCCGCCGCCGTCGCAGTGCCAGGCGCGCCTGGAAGGCGCCCGGCTCGTCGTCCTCGGGGTCGGCGGGCTCGGCGGCTGGTCGGCGCTCTCGCTGGCCTGCTGCGGGGTCGGCGAGATGCTGCTGGTCGACGGCGACCGGGTCGAGGAGAGCAACCTCAACCGCCAGGTCCTCTACAGCGAGGCCGACATCGGCCGGCTCAAGGTCGAGGTCGCGGCGGAGCGGCTGGGCGCCTTCAACTCGCGCATGCGGCTGGAGACGGTGGCGGAGAGAGTCGACGGCGAAGCGGCGATCGCCTCGCTGATCGAGGGCTATGACCTGGTGATCGACGCCGCCGACTGGCCCGCCCACGAAATCGAGCAGTGGTGCAACGGGGCCTGCTTCGCGGCCGAGATCCCCTACATCACGATGAGCCACTTCCCGCCGATCGCCCGGGTCGGGCCGCTGTACGTGCCGGGCGTGACCGGCTGCTTCGCCTGCCAGGTGGCGGCCTACCGCCGCAGCTACCCGATGTTCGACGTCGCGGTCGAGCAGCGCCGCGCCAAACCGTCGCCGGCGGCGACGCTGGGGCCGGCCTGCGGTCTGATCGGCGGCCAGGTCGGGCTCGACGTGATGCATCACCTGACCGGCCTGGCGGAGCCCTCGACCCAGGGGGTCGGCCACATCTACGACCTGCGCACGATGGAGGTCGAACGCGAGCCGGTGGTGCCGGAGCCGGACTGCCCCGTGTGCGGCCACCTGCCGACCGCGACCCCGCGCGGCGAGGGCGAGACGAAGGCGGGCGACGGAACCGCACGCGAACCGCGCCGCCTAGAATGAAACCGAGAGCGCCGGCGTAGCTCAGTTGGTAGAGCACTTCATTCGTAATGAAGGGGTCCCCGGTTCAAGTCCGGGCGTCGGCTCTTCGAGCTGCCCGCGCGGTCCTTAGTTGAGCGGGGTGCCGGCGAGGCTGGCTACCTTCCAGTCGCCGCCTTCGTCGGCCATCGGCATCGCCAGGACGGCGCCCTGCGGCCCTCGGTAGATGACGAAGGAGCGGTCGCCTTCGACCCGCAGCGAGCCGACGTCGGCCTGCTCGGCTTCCTGCTTCATCGCCGACTTGGCCGCCGGGTTGGTCAGCTTTTCGAGGATCCCGGCGCAGCCGGCGCTCTTCAGCTGCTTCGCCTGGGCGGCGAGTTTTTCGAACGATTCGACAACCGACTTCGACATGTAGCGGCAGGCGGCTGCCCAGTTGGATTCGGCTCGAGCGTCGAGGAAATCGTGCAGGGCGGCCGCGGCATCGTTGAATTCCTGCCGGCCGGCCTCTTCGCCGAATTCCTGCACGCTGTTGTCGCCGCCCTTCTGGACGTACTGCTGCGAGCCGCCGCCGGAGTCGCTGTGCTGCTTCGGCGTGAATTCGGTCGCTTCGCTCTTGCGCGAGGAGCTTTCCGATCCGCCTTGCTTGCCTTCGCCGCTCTTCGCCTCGCCCTGCTTGGAGCCCGATTCGGTCGAGGCGCCTTCGGTCTGCGCCTGCCCCGCTCCGGTCGGCGACGAGCTTGAGCTGTCGCTGCTTCCCCCGCCGCAGGCGGCGAGGCCGACGGCGAGCAGGAACACGACGAGGCCCCCTGCCAGGGTCTTCGAAACTCTCCTCACGGATCCGATTCTAGGGAAGCCTCCGGGGCGGCTAGGATCACGGGCGATGGCAGAGGGGATCTCGATCGTTCTGGCCGACGACCACACGGTCGTGCGGCGGGCGCTGCGGGTTCTGCTCGAGGAGGAGGACGGCTTCGAGGTGGTCGCCGAGGCGGAGGACGCCGACGGCGCGATCCGCTACGTGCGCGGGCACAAGCCCGACGTCCTGATCCTCGACCTCAACATGCCGGGCAGGCCGAGCCTCGAGGCGATTCCCGACATGCGCGAGGCCTCGCCGGAGACCAAGATCGTCGTCCTGACGATGCAGAAAGAGCCCGCCTTCGCGCGCCAGGCGCTGCAGCTCGGCGTGCTCGGCTACGTGCTCAAGGAGGCCGCCGACGACGAGCTCGTGCAGGCCGTGCGCCGCGCCGCGGCCGGCGAGACCTACCTGCAGCCGGCGCTCGGCGCGAAGCTCGCCTCCGAACCGGAATCGACGACGAGCGATCTGAGCGAGCGCGAGACCGACGTCCTGCGGTTGATCGCGCTCGGCCACACCAACGCCGAGATCGCCGAAAAGCTCTACATCAGCGTGCGCACGGTGGAGACCCACCGCGCCCACATCCAGCAGAAGCTCGGCGTCTCGAGCCGCGCCGAGCTAGTCCAGAGCGCGCTCTCCCGCGGCCTGGTCGAGACCTGAGCCGCCGCTCGCCGGCGCCAGCGGCACCGAGGCGAGGACCCGCGTCCCCGCCCCTTCTCTGGATTCGATCTGCAGCTCCCCCCCGACCAGCTCGATCCGCTCGCGCATTCCGGCAAGGCCGAAGCCGCTGGTGGCGCCGGTCGGGTCGAAGCCCTTGCCGTCGTCGGAGATGAGCACGGCGAGCCGGTCCTCTGCGCTGCGCACCTGCAGCTGGGCGCGCCCGGCCCCCGAGTGCTTGGCGACGTTGTTGAGCGCCTCCTGCACGAGCCGGTAGACGACCGTCTCCAGCTCCGGATCCAGCCGCTCGGCCGCGACTTCGAGATCGGCGTCGAACTCGATCTCGGCGCCGTGCTCAACCCGCTCGACCAGATCTTCCAGCGCCGCGGCCAGGCCGAGCTGGTCGAGCGTCGCCGGGCGCAGCTCGCTGATCAGCGCCCGCAGCTCTTCGACGTCGCGGGAGATGTCGCCGATCGCCTCCTCGACCGCGTTGGTCAGCCGCGCCACGTCGCCGCTCTTCAGCGCCGAGGAGAGCGCGACCCGGCGCGAGCCGAGGCCCTGCAGGATCGAGTCGTGCAGCTCGCGCGCCCAGCGCGCCCGCTCGCGCTCGGTCGCCTTGAGATTCTGGCGCAGGCGCTCCTCGGTGACCGACTGGACGGTCGCGACGGCGGTCGCCGCGCTCGCCGCAGCCGCGTTCAGCAGCCGCTCGTCTTCGGCGAAGAAATCGGGGCCTTCCTCGGCTCGGTCCAGCGCGACGATCGCGCCCAGCATGCGGCCGCGGAACCTGAGCGGGGCCCGCAGCGCGGCGCGCGCCTCGATCTCGATGCTCCGCACCGCGGTGAGCGCCGCCTCGACGGTCTCGGCCTCCACCGTCAGGTAGCGACCGATCGGGGCCGAGCCGCACTCGCCGGCCGCGGCGGCGACCTCGAGGCGCGCCCCGTCGTGCAGCATGACGAGCAGCGAGCGCGAGCCGACCAGCGCCCGCACCCGCTTGGCGATCGTCTCCAGGACGCGCGCCCGGTCGGTCTCGCCGCCGACCGCGCGGGCGATCTCGGTCGTCGCCTCGAGCCCGTGCACGGCCCGCTCCAGAGCCCCGCGCTCCTCCTCGGACTGGCCGTAGAGGCGCACGTTGAAGATCGTCACCGCCGCCCATTCGGCGAGGATCGTCGCCGCTTCCTCGTCGGCGGCGTCGAAGTCTCCGTCCTCTTTCTCGGTCAGATAGAGGTTGCCGTAGGCCTGGCCGCGGACGACGATCGGCACGCCGAGGAAGCTGTGCATCGGCGGGTGGCCGGGCGGGAAGCCGTAGGAGCGCGGATGCTCGCCGACCTCGCGCAGGCGCAACGGCGCCGGGTTGCGGATCAACTCGCCGAGCACGCCGCGGCCGCGCGGCAGGTCGCCGATCCGGGTGCGGGTCGGCTCGTCGATGCCGACGTAGATGAAGCGCTCGAGCTCGCGCCGGTCTTCGTCGAGGATGCCGAGCGCCGCGTAGCGCGCCCCGGTCAGCTCGCGCGCCACCTCGACCACCTCGCTCAGCACCGCCTCGAGGTCGAGCTGGGCGACGAGACCCCTGCCGACGTCGATCAGCCTGCGCAGACGATGCTCGTCGAGAACGTCGCGGGCCATCGGTCCAAGGTAGCGCAGGCGCGAGGCGATCGAGCGGGTCTCGTGATCTTTACATCAGCAAGAGTGTTCTAAGCTGCTCACGATCTTCCTGGCAAGGGGAACAGCCATGATCGGCGCGCTGGCCCGCTCCGGCTGCGGAGCGGAGCCGAGCGCCGCGAGCGGAGGGGGTGGGATTCGAACCCACGAGCCGCCTTGCGACGGCCAACGGTTTTCGAGACCGCCCCGTTCAACCACTCCGGCACCCCTCCGGGGAACTTCGGTCCGGCGGCTGATTCTACGTAGGGCGGCTCCATGGCGATGCACGGCTCAAGGCGAGGCATCCTGTCGCCGATGTAGGCACGGTGCAAGCCGGTGAGCAGACCCGTATCGGGCGTTGGTTCGACCGCCATCCGCTGCCTCTGCGCCTGTTCGCGCTCTGCGCGCTGGCCTGGGGCGTCGGCTACCTGATCTGGCGCTTCGGCTGGAGCGGCGAAGGCGCCAACCCGGTGCTCTTCGCGACGCTGCTGCTGACCGAGGTCTACGGGCTCTGGGCGCTGGGCACGCTCGCCTGGTACTCGTGGTCGCGCCCGCCCGCGGTGCGGCCGGCGCCGACGCCAGGACGAGCGGTCGACGTCTACGTCTGCACCTACGACGAGCCGCTCGAGGTGGTCGCGGCGACGCTCGCCGGCTGCCGCGCGCTGACCTATCCGCACACGACCTACCTGCTCGACGACGGCCGCCGGCCGGAGATGGAGGAGCTGGCGCACACCGCCGGCGCCGTGTACCTGACCCGGCCCGACAACTCGCACGCCAAGGCGGGCAACATCAACGCGGCGCTCGAGCGCACCGAGGGCGAGCTGGTGCTGATGCTCGACGCCGACCACGTGCCGATGCCCGACGCGCTCGACGCGATGGTCGGCTACTTCGACGACGAGCGCGTCTGTCTGGTGCAGAGCCCGCACGACTTCTTCAACCACGACTCGGTCCAGCACTACGTCGTCGGCCGGCACGAGCAGTCGCTCTTCTACCGCGTCGTCTGCCCGGGCAAGAACCGCCACGGCGCCACCTACTGGTGCGGCTCGGCGGCGGTGCTGCGGCGCGAGGCGCTGCTCGAGATCGGCGGCGTCGCGACGGAGACGATCGCCGAGGACTTCCACACGACGATCCGCATGCAGCGCCACGGCTGGACGACCCGCTACCACGACGAGGTCCTCGTCCAGGGCCTCGCCCCGCACGACCTCGACAGCTACCTGCTGCAGCGCGACCGCTGGGCGCGCGGCAACCTCGCGGTCTTCGGCCTCCCCGAGTCCCCCCTGCGCGCCCGCGAGCTGCGCCCGCTGCAGCGGCTCTCCTACTTCGCCAGCCTCGCCGCCTACCTGGCGCCGCCGATGCGCCTGCTGCTGCTGGCGACCCTGGGGGCGGTGCTGTGGACCGGGGCGCTGCCGATGAAGATCAGCGTCGTCGCCCTGGCGGCGCTATGGCTGCCGGCGGTCAGCCTCAACCTGCTCGCCGGCTCGGCGCTGACCCGCGGCTACATGAGGATCGGCGAGACCGCGCACTACGAGCTGCTGACGATGGAGATCTACACGCGGGCGCTGCGCTGCGTCTTCCACCCCGGCCGCACCGCCTTCAAGGTGACGCCGAAGCAGGGCGACGGCGGCGGCGGGCTGGACTCGGTGCGCAAGCTGAACCTGGTGATCGTCGCCGCGGTCGTGGTCGGCGGCGGCACGCTGCTGCGCCTGCTCGACCTCGCCGGCGCCGGCCCGCTGCCCGACATGCCTGGGATCGCCGCCTGGATCGTGCCGCTGCTCGGCCTGATCGAGCTGCGCCGCGTCGTGCGCACGCTTGTGGCGGTCGGCCGTCGCCGGCAGCGACGTCAGGTCTACCGCTTCCAGGGCGACGCGCCGGCCCACTGCTTCGCCGCCGGCGGGCACATCGGCGGCCATCTGGTCGACGCCAGCGCCGCCGGGGTCGGACTGGTGCTCGAAGCCCCGGTGACTGCCGGCGAACGCCCGGCCGTCCTGCTGGAGCTCGAGGACGCAGCCGGTGAGACCCACGAGGTCGCGGCCCAGGTCGAAGTCCGCACCTGCCGCGAGACCGAGGGCCGCTTCCTGGTCGGCGCGACGATCGAGCAGATCGACGACTCCTCCCGCATGCGCCTGATGGAGTGGTGCTACGTCGTCTGCAGCCACGAGAGCCTGCGCGGCCACCGCCCGGCGGCCCCCGCCCCGGCGTCGGCCGAGGAGATCGTCCTACCGCTCGGCGAGAGCCCGGCGCCGGCGCCGGCGCTCAACGAGGCTCCGGAAGCCGCCTAGCCTCTAGGCTTGTCCGACCCCGGAGAGGTGTCCGAGTGGCTTAAGGAGCGCGACTGGAAATCGCGTGGACGGGGTTAACCCGTCTCGTGGGTTCGAATCCCACCCTCTCCGCTCGCCACGCGCGAGTCACGCCTCATAGAAAAGAAGTCCCGTAGCAGCGCCGCGCACTCGTCCTCCAGCACGCCGCCGATCACGTGGGGGCGGTGGTTGAGGGCGGGCTCGGTCAGGACGTCGAGGACGCTGCCGGCGGCGCCGGCCTTGGGGTCGGGGGCGCCGTAGACGACGGTGGGGATGCGGGCGAGGACGATCGCCCCGGCGCACATCGCGCAGGGCTCGAGCGTGACGTAGAGCGTCGTGCCGGGCAGGCGCCAACCGCCGAGCGCCTCGGCGGCGGCGCGGATCGCGAGGATCTCGGCGTGGGCGGTGGGATCGCGGCGCAGCTCGCGCTCGTTGCCGGCGCTCGCCAGCGGCTCGCCGTCGCGGGCGAGGACGGCGCCGATCGGCACGTCGCCGTGGCCCTCCGCCTCGCGGGCGCGCTCGAGCGCCAGCGCCATCAGGCGCTCGTGGGCGTCGCTCGCCGCCGCGTCGGTCATCGATCGGAGAGTATGTGTCCAGACAACTTCCCGGGCGGGCCGGTGTTGAAGCCATAGCTCGCCCACGGCAGGGACGCGCGAGCAGACGAACCGATGACGATCCGACGGCTTTCGATATCCGCTGCTCTCGCGCTGCTCGCAACCGCGCTACTCGCCGTCCCCGCGTCCGCCGTCGCATCCAACCCCGTCGCCCGGGCAGCCGTGCTGACCAACGACCCGGGCGCGCTCTCCACCCCACCGGGCCCGCCCGGCGCCTGGACCGCGCTGCAGTGGAACTTCCTGCCCTGGGAAGGGACCGCGACGGCGACCCTTCCCGTCTCACCCGGCGGCATCGACGCGGTCGGCGCCTGGCGCCACCTCGCCGAAGCGGGGCGCGGCGGCGCCCGCGGCATCGTCGTAGCCGTGCTCGACACCGGGGTCGCCTACCGCAACGACGGCCGTCGCTTCCGCCGCAGCCCCGACTTCAGCGCGGACCAGTTCGTCCCGGGCTACGACTTCATCGGCCACGACCGGTTGCCGCTCGACGAGAACGGCCACGGCACCCACGTCGCCGGCACGATCGCCGAGAAGACGGACAACGGGATCGGGCTGACCGGGCTCGCCTTCCACGCCAAGCTGATGCCGGTGCGGGTGCTCGACCGCAACGGCAGCGGCCGCGCCGACGACATCGCCCAGGGCATCCGCTTCGCCGTGCGCCACGGCGCCGACGTGATCAACATGAGCTTCAACTTCGGCTGCGGCAAGAGCGTGCCCGGCATCGACCGGGCGCTGCGCAGCGCCTACCGGCACGGCGTGGTGACCGTCGCCTCGAT
Organism: uncultured Solirubrobacterales bacterium; assembly: GCA_963835315.1. GTDB lineage: Bacteria > Actinomycetota > Thermoleophilia > Solirubrobacterales > 70-9 > VRUE01. Next base: position 33,487 of record CAWIFA010000025.1, read on the forward strand.
CGGCAACGTCGGCTCCGAGACCTGCGTCTCGCCGCCTGCCGGCGGGCCGAGGGTTATCGGCGTCGGCGGCACGACCGAGGGGGGTTGCCTCGGCAGCTACTCGCTGCTGCCGGGCGAGGGCGTCGACCTGCTCGCACCCGGCGGAGGCTCGCCGGTCCCCGGCTGTCCCTCGGTCTCCAACCGCTCGATCTACCAGGTGACGCTGAAGGGCGGCAACACCCGGCGCTTCGGCGAGCCCGGCAGCTACATCGGCACCTCGATGGCGGCGGCGCATGTCTCCGGCGTCGCCGCGATGGTCCTGGCGAGCGGCGTCATCCCCAAGGACGTCTCCCCGGAGGGCCGCGTCAACCGCGTGCTGCGCCGCCTGTCCCAGACCGCCCGCGACATCGGCGAGCCCCGCGCGCAGGAGGGCGCCGGGCTGATCGACGCAAGCGTGGCGACGGACCCCGAGGTCGGCTGAAGCTCAGGTAGTGCGAACGATCAGAACTGAGCAGGGCGCGTGATGGGAGACGTTGTTGGGGACGCTGCCGAGCAGGAAGCGCCGCGCCCCGGTCATCCCCTTGTTGCCGACGACGATCAGGTCCGCCTCGGTTTCTTCGGCGACGTTGAGCACGGCCTCGGCCGGGTCGCCCTCGACCGGGTGGGTCTGCACGTCGAGGCCCTCCTTCTTGGCGCTCGCCGCGGCGCCGTCGAGCACGAGGTTGACGTCCTCGCGCGGGCCGATCTCGTACTGCACGTCGGCCGGCGCCCCCTCCTGCTCGCTCTGCAGGCGCCGTTTCGGGACCGGCGCGTAGGCGCTGACGATGCTGAGCTGCGCCCCCGCGATCTTCGCCAGGTCGACGGCCTGTCGCACCGCCTCCCCCGCAGTCTCCGATCCATCGGTTCCGACGACGATGCGATTGAACACGCGGCGATACTAACGCGCCGCGCGGTGGGCGGGCAATCCGCGCGAGTCGCCGCCGAGGATTTCGGTCGGCGTCGTCGCCAGGCGGACGATCGCGATCGCCATCGCGGCGGCGAGGCAGGCGATGAGCACGACCATCGCGGTTTTCCAGAGTCCGGGCACGGCTCCGAACCCTAGAGCTACGCTGTGTCCCATGGAGAGAATCGCCGACGGGGTCTGGCTGCTGCGGGGCGACCTGCGCAAGGCGATGAACATCTACTTCCTCGAGGACGGCGACGGCCTCGTCCAGTTCGACGCCGGCAGCAAGGCGATGACGAAGAAGGCGCGCGCCGAAGCCGCGCGGCTCGGCGGCCTGAAGCGGGTCGTGCTCGGACACGCGCACGCCGACCACCGCGGCACGGCGCCCTACATGGGCGTGCCCGTCCACTGCCATCCGGACGAAGTCGCCGACGCCGAAAGCGACGCCGCGATCGCCCCCTATATGGACCTCTCGCAGCTGCCGGTCGCGCCGGTGCGCTGGATCTACCCCACGCTGCTGCGGCGCTGGGACGGCGGCGCGGTGAAGATCGCCGGCACCGTCTCGGAGGGCGACGAGGTGGCGGGGTTCCGGGTGATCCACTTCCCCGGCCACGCCCCCGGGCTGATCGGCCTCTGGCGCGAGAGCGACCGCGTGGCGCTGGTGAGCGACGTCGTCTACTTCGTCGACTCGGCGCGGTTCAAACCGCTGCCGGAGGGCGAGGCGAGCGTGCCCCATCCCGCCTGGGCCTGGGACCACGCCAAGGCGAAGGAGTCGGTGCGCAAGCTGGCGGCGCTCGAGCCGCGGGTGGTCGCCGCCGGACACGCCGAGCCGCTGCGCGGCCAGAACCTGCGCGAGACGCTCGAACGGGCGGCCGAGAAGTACTAGGCGGAGGCGCCAGGCTCGCCGCGCTCGCGGCCGCCGCTGGCATAGGTTGCCCTCTCTGATGATCGGGACCTACGTCGCGGCGGCGCTGATCTGCGCCGCCTCACTGCTCGTCGGCCGCGCCCTGCTGCTCTTGGCGGGGCGGGCGTCTCGGTCGTGGCTGGAGCCGGCGGCGGGCCTCGGCGCGATCTTCAGCGTCGCCGGCGTGCTCGCCCGCGCCCCGGGTCACGGCACGACGGCGTCCGTCGGCGTCGTCCTCCTTCTCGCCGCCGCCGCGATCGTCCTTTACATCGCCCGGGGGTCGGGGGCCGACGGGCCGAAATCCCACGATATGGGTGGGAAATCGGCCCGTCGGCGGGGAGAGGCTTGGCGGTCGGGCCTGCCGGTGGCGATCGCGGTGGCGATCGTGCTCTCGATCCCGTTCGCGGTCAGCGGGCGCTGGGGGGTGCTCGGCGAGGGACTGAACAACGACCTCGGCCTGCACCTCGCCTGGGCCGAGTGGCTGCGCAGCGGCTTCGGGCCGATGCCCGACGCCGGCTACCCGCTGGGACCGCACGGGCTCGCCGTGGCGACCGCCGCGGTGCCGGGAATCGGCCTCGGCCAGGCCTTCGTCGGCGAGATCTTCGCGATCGGCGTCCTCACCGGCCTCACCGCGCTCGGAGCGCTGCCGGTCTTCGGCCCAGCCCGCCGCATCCTCGCGGCGACGCTGGTCGCCGTCCCCTACCTCGCCGCCTCCTACTTCGCCCAGGGCGCCTTCAAGGAGCTCGCCGAGGCCCTCTTCGTGCTCGCCGTCGCCGTCGGCCTGCGCAACTTCGAGCCGTCCGGGCGGCGCCTGCTCCAGTTGCTGCCCTGGCTGGCGATCGCCGGCGGGGTCTTCTTCTCCTACAGCTTCGCCGGGCTCGCCTGGCCGGTCCTCATCGTCGTCCTCTGGAGCTTCACCGTGCCCGCCGTGCGGCGGGCGCTGGCCCCGCGGGCGCTGCTGCGCTTCCTCTTCCGGCCGGCGACGCTACTGGCGATCGTCGCACTGGCGGCCTTGGGCCTGGCGGCGACGACGGTCGGTCCCTTCGGCTTCGGCGGCAGCTTCAGCAAAGTCGCCGGCACCGACACCTACGGGCCGGTCTCGCCGCTCGAGGCGCTCGGCGTCTGGCCGGCGACGAACTACCGCCTCGAAGCGCCCGGCGGCGCCCACCTGGCAGGACTCGCCGGAGCGATCGGCGTCCTCGCCCTGCTCGCCGGCAACTGGTGGTGGGTGCGCCGTCACGACCTCGCGGTGCCGCTCGGCCTGCTCGCCTGCGTCCTCCTCTACCTCGCCGCACTGCCGACCAGCGGCGACTACTCGCAGGCCAAGGCGCTGATAATCGGCGCCCCGCTGGCGATGCTCGTCATCGTCCGCCCGCTGCTGGCCGAGCTTTGGCCCACCCGCGGTAGAGCTTTGGACCGCATACCGGATCAAACCTCTACCGCGCCGATCGTCCCTCGGACTGCTGGCGCAGGGCGGCTCGCCTGGTCGGTGCTCGCGGTCGTCTTCGTCGGCGGCGCGATCTACTCGAGCTTCCTGGCGCTGCGCAACGCGCCCGTCGCTCCCGCCGGACACGGCGGCGAGCTGAAGGCGTTCCTACCGATCCTGCACGGGCAGCCGGTGCTCTACGCCGGCCAGGACCGCTACGCCGCCTACGAGCTGCTCGGCGCCGACACGCACGTGCCGCTGGTCGAGTTCCCCGACCCGGCCGTCGCCCAGAACCCGGAGAAGCCCTTCGACACCGGCGACGCCTACAGCCCGATCGACTTCGACTCCTTCTCCCGCGGGACGCTCGACAGCTTCCCCTACGCGATCACCGGCCGCGCCGCCTGGAACAGCGGCGCCCCGCAGGGCTTCAGGCGCGTCGCCGCCACGCCCTCCTTCATCCTCTGGAAGCGGAGCGGCGACGTGCCGAACGACCGCCACGTGCTGCTCGAGGGGACGAACGCCGGCGCCTTCGCCGGCTGCGCCTCGCCGGAGATCCGCATCCTGCTCTCCAACCCGGGCCGGGCCTCGCTCTACCCGGGCGTGGAGATCGCGCCGAAGGGGCGCTGGAGCGCCGGCAGCAGGCTGAAGAACGGGCAACGCACCACGCAGGCGATCTCGCTGCCGCGCGGCCGCTGGCGCCTCTCGCTGCAGTACTTCTCACCCTTCGGGCTGACCCTCTCCGCCCCGGGCTTCCAGCAGGATCTGAACGCGGCGCTCGACGGCCAGCGGCCGAACACGATCAGCCTCGCCAACGACGGCCAGTTCTGGCCCGCCGGCGCCTACGCGAGCCGTGGCGGCCGGGTCCGCTTCACGGTCGCCGCGGCCGATCCCAGCTTCCTCCAGCGCCTCAGCGGCTACGACGACATCGCCTACGTCGGCAACCTCGTCGCCGTCCGCGCCGGCAAACGCCGCGTCGTGCCGCTGCACGCCGCCTGCAACCGCTGGATCGACTCCTACGAATCGAGCGCCGCGCCGTAGCTCAGACCGCTTTGGCGGCGAGGCGATCTGGAGAAACTCGCACCACGTCCCAGGCCCAGCCGGCCTTCTCGAACAGGTCGATGACGACCGCCGAGAGGTCGACCTGCCAGCGGCCGAGGCCGTGGACGGCGGAGGTCGGGAAGGCGTGGTGGTTGTTGTGCCACGCCTCGCCGAGGGTCGGGATCGCGATCAGCGCCAGGTTGCGCGACTCGTCGGTCGTCTCGAAGTCGCGGTTGCCGAAGACGTGGCAGAGCGAGTTGATGCTGTAGGTGAAGTGGTGGAGGACGAAGACGCGGACGAGGCCGCCCCAGAGCAGCCCGGTCACCGCGGCGAAGAAGGTGCCGCCGATCACCCAGCCGAGCGCGAAGGGGACGAAGAGCCCGCCGATCGCCCAGAGCAGGAAGGTGCGGTCGACCCACTCGATCGTCGGGTCCTTGAGCAGATCGGGCGCGAAGCGCTCCTTGTTGCCACGCTGCGTATGGATGAACAGCCAGCCCATGTGGGCGTGGAAGAGGCCGCGCATGGCACCGGACCAGCCGTGGCCGTGATCGACGTGGGGGCTGTGCGGGTCGCCTTCTTCGTCGGAGAAGGCGTGGTGCTTGCGGTGGTCGGCGACCCAGGAGATCACCGGGCCCTCGATCGCCGCCGAGCCGAGGATCGCCAGCAGGCCGTGCAGCCAGCGCTTGGCTTTGAAGCTGCGGTGGGTCAGATGGCGGTGGAAACCGACCGTGATCCCGATGCCGGTGAACACGTACATGCCGACAAAGAGGAAGACGTCGCTCCAGTGCAGCGCTTTGCCCCAGACCTGCCAGCCGGCGAGGCCGAGCGCGACGAATGGGACCAGCGTGACGAGGCCGGTGATGATCCGATCGCGGGTCTCGTTCGCAACCGGCTGGATATCGGAGGGAAGTGGGCCCGCGCCTGCCATGGAAGGCTCGGGATCATACGCCCATCCGGCGCCGGAATCGCAAATGTTTGGCCGCCGCGGCGGTTGGGACGTATATAAGGTGCCGCGATGCCCTTCGCCCGCACCGAGCCGCTGCGCCGCGAGATCGAAGCGCGGATCCCGCAGCGCCCCTTCGCGGTCGAGTTCTGGGACGGCACCCGCCTGCCCTCCAGCGACGGCGACGGGCCGACCTTCTTCGTCCGCTCGCCGCGCGCAGCCGCCCATGCGCTGCGGGCGCCCGGCCAGCTCGGGCTCGGCCGCGCATACGTCAGCGGCGACATCGAGGTCGACGACATGGACGCAGTGATCGCGCTGCTCGACACCTGGCAGCCGCCCCCTCTCGAGCGCGGCGACGTCGCCCGCCTGCTGCTCGGCGCCGTGCGCGCCGCGGGCCTGCAGCGCCCGCCCAGCCGCCCCGCCGCCGAGCTCGTGCTGAGCGGCCGGCGGCACAGCAAGGAGCGCGACGCGAAGGCGGTGCGCCACCACTACGACGTCTCGAACGAGTTCTTCGCCCTCTTCCTCGACGAGTCGACGACCTACAGCTGCGCCTTCTTCGCCGAGGGCGCGCAGACGCTCGAGCAGGCCCAGGAAGAGAAGCTCGACACGGTTGCCCGCAAGCTGGCGCTGAAGGAGGGCGACCGGGTGCTCGACGTCGGCTGCGGCTGGGGCAGCTTTCCGCTGCGCGCGGCGACGAAGTACGGGGCGAGCGTGGTCGGCATCACGCTCTCGCCGCCGCAGGCCGAGCGGGCGCGGCAGCGGGCCGAGGAGGCCGGCGTCGCCGACCGGGTCGAGATCCGCGTGATGGACTACCGCGACCTCGCGGCAAGCGGCGAGCGCTTCGACGCGATCGCCTCGATCGGCATGGTCGAGCACGTCGGCGAGGTGCAGATCGACGTCTACGCCCGCACGCTCGCCGGGCTGCTGGAGCCGGGTGGCCGGCTGCTCAACCACGGCATCGCCCGCCTGCGCCATACCGACCCCGACGCCGCCGCCTTCTCGGAGCGCTACGTCTTCCCGGACGGCGAACCGCTGCACCTCTCACGCGTCCTGCTGGCGCTCGAACGGGCCGGCTTCGTCACCCGCCACGTCTCCGAGCACGGCGCCGACTACGCCGAGACGCTGCGCCACTGGGCGAAACGGCTGGACGACAACCTCGACGAGGCGCTGCGCCTCGCCGGCCCCGAACGGGTCCGCGTCTGGCGCCTCTACCTGCGCGCCGCGAGGAACGGCTTCGAAAACGGCTTCCTCAGCATCTATCAAGCTCGCTGCAGCTTGGCTTAAGCGGGAAAGTCCGCTTCGACGGAAGCGAGCACCCAGTCGGCGCCGGCGTCGCCCAGCTGTTCGACGCTGTATGAGCCCGTTGCCACGCCGACCACCTTGACCCCGGCCCCATGGCCGGCGGTGACGTCGCGGGGGGTGTCGCCCACCGAGATGCACGAGCTGTCCTGAAGAGAGCCGCCGGAGATGAGCTCGCCTCGGCGCAGGGCGGCCTCGGTGACCTCGGTGCGGTCGGCGGAGTCCGAGCCGTAGCCGCCGAAGGAGAAGAAGCGGTTGAGCCGGCCGCGAGCGAGCTTGATGTGGGCGGCCGCCTCGACGTTGCCGGTAACCAGGCCCAGCAGCACACCCTTCTCGATCAGCTCGGGCAGGAGCCGATCGATCCCAGGCATCACCCGGTATCCGTCGGACTCGGCGACGGCGTCGGGCAGGTGCTTGAGGTAGCAGCCGATCGCCCTCGCCCGCTCCTCGCCCGTGCCCTCGCGGCCGATCACCTCGCGGAAGACGATCTTGACGATCTCCGGGTCGGTCATCCCCGCGTCGGTGTGCTCGGCGATGTCGGCCTCGACCCCGTGCAGCTCCTCGAACGCGCGCTGCCAGGCGACTCCGCCGGCGCCGCCGGTGACAAGCAGGGTCCCGTCGATGTCGAAGAGCACCGCGCGCGGCGAGCTGGCCATCAGTCCCCTAACAGTTCGCGCTGGCTCAGCCAGTAGAGCAGGCCGAGGGCCGGCAGGACGACGACCGCGGCGATCGCGAAGACGATCAGGACCGAGTCGAGGGTCGGACCCGGCGCGGCGGCCTGGTCGATTCGCAGCGAGGTCGGCAGCAGGTAGGGGAACTGGGCGACGCCCCAGCCCCAGATCACGGCGACGACGGCGCCGGCGGCCAGGGGGCGCAGGCCGCGGCGGCGACGAGTCAGCAGCAGGACGAGCACGCCGAAGCCGCAGAGGATCGAGACGATCACCAGCGGCAGGCCCTCGACGATCAGCCGGTCGTAGACGTAGCGCGCTTCGCCGTGCAGAGCGATCAGCCCGAGCAGGGCGACCGCGCCCGCGGCGAGCCCGGCGGCCAGGGCACGGCTGGCAAACCAGCTCTCCATCTCCTTGTCGCCCGCCCGCGCGGAGTCGGCGACGAGGAAGACCGCCGCCAGGTAGGCGCCGGCGAGCACGAACAGCGCCCCGGTCAGCAGCGGCAGCGGCTGCAACCAGGAGGAGAAGGCGTCGCCGTTGCCGTCGGCGGGCACGTTGCCGGCGGCGATCGCGCCGACCACGGCGCCCATGAAGAACGGGGTCAGCACCGAGGAGAGGGCGAAAATCGCGCCCATCGCCCGCCGGTACTCCAGCCGCTGCACCGATTTGCGGAAGGCGAAGCCGGCGCCGCGCAGGACGATGCCGAGCGCGGCCAGGGCGATCGGCACGTAGAGCGTCGTCATGATCGCGCCGAAGGCCTCGGGGAAGGCGGTCCAGAGGACGACGAGGATGAAGATCAGCCAGACGTGGTTCGCCTCCCAGACGGGGGTCAGCGAGCGCTGGATGCGCGCCCGCGGCGCGGCGCCCTTGCGCTCGTCGAAGCCCGCCAGCAGGTCCCAGAAGCCGCCGCCGAAGTCGGCGCCGCCGAACAGCGCGTAGAGCGTCGCCCCCGTCCAGAGGATCGCCGCGGCTACGTCCGCCCGACTCATCGCCCCACCGCCTTCCGGTGCGCCTTTTGACGCCTATAGGAGCAAAAGGCGCACCGGAAGCTCATGCTCGGGCCTCCGCGGGTGCGTACGGGGTCTCCGACTCGTCGCCATCGCCCTCGGCGCGCCAGCGGCGCGACAACGCGCGCAGCACGAGCACCGCGCCGACCCCGAGGCCCGTGTAGAGGACGAGCACGGCGGCGAAGGCGAACCAGATGCCCTGCGCCCCGGTCACCGCTTCGCTGGTCCGCATGTAGCCCTGCACGATCCACGGCTGGCGACCGACCTCGGTGACGATCCAGCCGAACCACAGCGCCAGGATCGCCCCCACGCCGGAGACGGCGACCGCGCGCAGGAACCACACCGAGCGCGGGATGTCGCGCCGCCGCCGCCACGACCAGGCGAGCCAGACGGCGAGCAGCAGCAGCGCCGAGCCGATCCCGACCATCGCATCGAAGGCGAGGTGCAGCAGCGTGCTGGCGGGCGGCCGTTCGTCAGCCGGGATGTCGTTCAGCCCGGTCACCTCGGTGCTCTTGCTGAAGCCGACGAGGTAGGAGTCGAGGTCGGGGATCGGGATCGCCGCCTTGACCCCGTCGCTCGTGCAGATGCCGCCGACGTACTCCGTCTGTTCGGGTCCCGATTCCTGGATGCACTCGATGCCGGCGAACTTGGCCGGCTGGTGCTCGGCGACTTCGCGCGCCGCCGTGTCACCGACGAAGAGCTGGACCGGCGTCGCGACGCAGGCGATCGTCAGCGGGATCAAGAGCCCCAGCCGGTGCAGGCGGTCGCGCCGCCCGCGCAGCATCCCGACCGCGTAGATCGAGGCGAGGAGGAAGCCGACGACCATGTAGGCGGCGAGGATCATGTGCGGCACCTCGTAGACCCAGGCGGGGTTGAAGAGCACCTTGAAGGGCTCGGTTTCGACCACCTTGCCGGCGGCGTCGAGGGTGAAGCCCTGCGGCGTGTTCATCCACGAGTTCGCGGTGACGACCGAGAAGGCGCCGCCGATACCGGTGATCACCATCGGCACGCCGCTCCAGAAGTGCGCCCAGCCGCCGAGCCGCTTCCAGCCGTAGATGTAGATCGCGAGGAAGATCGCCTCGGTGAAGAAGAAGATCCCCTCGACCGCGAAGGCGATCCCGAAGGCGTCGCCGAAGCGGGCCATGAAGTGCGGCCAGAGCAGGCCGAACTCGAAGCTGAGCACGGTGCCGGTGACTGCGCCGACGGCGAAGGTCACCGCCATCGCCTTCGACCAGCGCCGCGCCAGCCGCATCGCATCGGCGTCGCCGCGCTTCAGCCCCAGCCAGTTGGCGGTCAGGATCATCGCCGGCAGGGCGACCCCGAGGCTGGCGAGGACGATGTGGAAGGCGAGCGTGAACGCCATCAGCTCGCGCGCTGCGAGCAGATTGGACATCGCTCAGGCCCGCCCCTGGCGGTAGCGGCGGATCAGCGCGTTGGTCGAGCTGTCGTGCTCGAGCTTCGGCTCCTCGGGGGCGCGCAGCTCGGGGACGATCCGCTTCGCCAGCACCTTGCCAAGCTCGACCCCCCACTGGTCGAAGGAGTCGATCCCCCAGATCGCCCCCTGGGTGAAGACGCTGTGCTCATACAGGGCGACCAGCGTGCCCAGCGTGTGCGGGTCGAGCCGCTCGGCGAGGATCGTGTTGGTCGGCCGGTTGCCCTCCATCACCCGGTGCGGCACGACCCCCTCCGGCGTGCCCTCGGCCCGCACCTCCTCCTCGGTCTTGCCGAAGGCGAGCGCCTGCGTCTGCGCGAAGACGTTCGACATCAGCAGGTCGTGGTGCTCGCCGAGCGGGTTGTTGGAGCGCATGAAGCCGATGAAGTCGCAGGGGATCAGCCGCGTTCCCTGGTGGATCAGCTGGTAGAAGGAGTGCTGGCCGTTGGTCCCCGGCTCGCCCCAGAAGATCGCTCCGGTGTCGCGGTCGACGTGGGCGCCCTCCAGCGTCACGTGCTTGCCGTTGGACTCCATCGTCAGCTGCTGCAGGTAGGCGGGGAAGCGGTGCAGGTACTGGTCGTAGGGGAAGACGCCGCAGGTCTGGGCGCCGAAGAAGTCGCCGTACCAGACCGAGAGCAGCCCGATCAGCATCGGCAGGTTCTCGGCCGGGCGGGCGCTGCGGAAGTGCTCGTCCATCGCGTGGAAGCCGGCCAGCATCTCGGAGAAGCGGGCCGGGCCGATCGCCAGCATGGTCGAGAGCCCGATCGCCGAGTCCATCGAGTAGCGGCCGCCGACCCACTCCCAGAAGCCGAACATGTTGTCGGTGTCGATGCCGAACTTCGTCACCTCGTCGGCGTTGGTCGAGACGGCGACGAAGTGCTTGGCGACCGCCGCATCGTCGCCGCCGAGGCCGGCCAGCGACCACTCGCGCGCGGTCCGCGCATTGGTCATCGTCTCCAGCGTGGTGAAGGTCTTCGAGGAGACGACGAACAGCGTCTCCTCGGGGTCGAGGTCGCGCGTGCACTCGGCGAAGTCGGTGCCGTCGACGTTGGAGACGAAGCGGAACGTGAGGTCGCGGCGGCTGAAGTGGCGCAGCGCCTCATACGCCATCACCGGCCCGAGGTCGGAGCCGCCGATGCCGACGTTGACGACGTTGCGGATCGGCCTGCCGGTGTGGCCGGTCCACTCGCCCGAGCGCACCCGCTCGGCGAAGGCCGCGATCCGGTCGAGCGTCTCGTGCACCTGCTTGACCACGTCGACACCGTCGACGACCAGCGAGCGTTCGCGCGGCATCCGCAGCGCCACGTGCAGCACCGCGCGGTCCTCGGAGACGTTGATGTGCTCGCCGGCGAACATCGCTTCGCGCCGCGCCTCGACGCCGCGCTCGGCGGCCAGCGCGCCGAGCAGCATCACGGTCTCGTCGCTGATCCTGTTCTTCGAGAAGTCGAGGTGCAGGCCGGCGCCGTCGGCGACCAGGCGCTCGCCGCGCTCGGGGTCGGTGGCGAAGAGCTCGCGCAGGTGCTTCGGAGCGATCTCCGCGTGGTGGCGCTCCAGCGCCGCCCAGGCGTCGCTCACGCTCGCGCCCCCTGCTGCGCCGAGATCGTCTTCAGCATCTCGTCCCACGACTTGGCGAAGGCCTGCTTGCCCTCCTCCTGCAGGCGCTCTGCGAGTGCATCGACGCCGATCCCGGCACGCTCGAACTGCGCCAGCACCTGCTCGGCGTCGCCGCCGTCGGCGGGCACCAAGTCGCCGATCTCGCCGTGGTCGGCGAAGGCTTTCAGGGTCGGCTCGGGCATCGTGTTGATCGTGAACGGAGAGGCGAACCCCTCGATGTAGAGGGTGTCGGAGGCGTCGGGGTCCTTGGTCCCGGTGCTGGCCCATAGCAGTCGCTGTGGACGCGCGCCCTCGTTCATCAGCCGCTGCATGCGAGGGGAGTCGAGCAGCTCGCGGTAGGCGCGGTAGGCGCGGAAGCCGACCGCCAGCCCGAGCCGGTTGTGCAGCTCGTCGGGCACCTCGCCGGTCACAGCGACGTCCCAGCGGCTCATGAAGATCGAGGCGACCGAGGCGACGTTCGGATCGAGCCCGGCCTCGATCCGCCGTTCGACTCCCTTCAGATAGGCGTCGGCGGCGGCGAGGTACTGCTCGCGCGAGAAGAGCAGCGTGATGTTGATCGGAATCCCGGCGAAGATCGACTGCTCGATCGCCGGCAGGCCGGCGGGGGTGCCGGGGATCTTGACGTACAGGTTCGGCCTGCCGCCCTCGCCGTGCAGGCGCGCCGCCTGCTCGATCGTCGCCTCGGTGTCGTCGGCGAGCTTCGGCGAGACCTCGAGCGAGCAGAAACCGTCGACCCCGGCGGTGCGCTCGTGCACGCCGCGGAACAGGTCGGTCGCGTCGCGCAGGTCGGCCAGCGCGAGCTGGAAGAAGATCTCCTCCGGATCGTCGAGCCGCTCTGCCAGCTCGGCGATCTGCGCGTCGTAGGCGTCGCCGCCGGAGATCGCCTTGTCGAAGATCGTCGGGTTGGAGGTGAGGCCGGTGACCGACAGCTCCTCGATGTAGCCGGCCAGGGTGCCGTCGCGCAGCATCGTGCGGGTGATGTTGTCGAGCCAGAGGCTCTGGCCCAACTCGTGCAGTTTCTCGGTTGCCTTCACGGCTCGTCCCTTCTTCTCGTTTTCGCCTTACTTCACCTTCGCACGATCCAGCACGCGCCGGGCCGCCTCGGCGACCCTGTCGGGCGTGAAGCCGAACTTCGTCTGCAAATCCTTCAGCGGCGCGGAGCTGCCGAAGGTGTGCATGCCCACCCGCTCGCCGCCGGGGCCGACGTAGTGGTCCCAGCCGAGCGTCGAGGCCTCCTCGACCGAAACCCGGGCCGTCACCTGCGGCGGCAGGACCTCGTCGCGGTAGCTCTGCTCCTGGCGGTCGAAGAGCTCCCAGCAGGGCAGGCTGACGACGCGCGAGCGGACGCCTTCGGCGGCGAGCTCCTCGTGCGCCGCGAGCGCCAGGGCGACCTCGCTGCCGGTGCCGATCAGGATCAGCTCCGGCACGCCGCCGTCTGCGCCGGCGAGCACGTAGCCGCCGCGCCGCAGCCCCTCGGCCGAGGCGTACCTGGAGCGGTCGAGGACCGGCACGTTCTGGCGCGTCAGCACGAGCGCGACCGGCTGGTGGGTGCGGTCGACCGCGACTCGCCAGGCCTCGGCGACCTCGTTGGCATCGGCGGGCCGGATCACGTCGAGGCCGGGGATCGCCCGCAGCGAGGCGAGCTGCTCGACCGGCTGGTGGGTCGGGCCGTCCTCGCCGAGGCCGATCGAGTCGTGGGTGAAGACATGGATCACCGGCAGCTCCATCAGCGCAGAGAGGCGGATCGCCGGTCGCGCGTAGTCGGAGAAGGTCAGGTAGGTCGACCAGAGCGGCCGCAGCTTGGAGAGCGAGAGGCCGTTCGAGATCGCCGCCGCCTCGTGCTCGCGGATGCCGAAGTGCAGCTGGCGGCCCTCGTAGGCGCCGGGCTCGAGGTCGACCGCGCCGTCGACGTCGAGGCGGACCGAGGTCGAGTCGGTGAGGTCGGCCGAGCCGGCGAGCAGCCAGGGGACGCGGGCGGCGATCGCGTTCTCGACCTGGCTGGAGGCCTTGCGGGTGGCGAGCCCCTTCTCGTCGGGCTCGAAACTCCGGATCTCGGCGTCCCAGCCGTCCGGTAGGGCGCGCCGCTGCGTCGCGTCGATCTCGGCGGCGAGGGCGGGCTCGCGCTCGGCGTAGGCGGCGAGCCTCTGCTCCCACTCGGCGCGCGCCTCGGCGCCGCGCCTGCCGACCCCGGCGGCGAAGTGCTCCTTGACCCCCTCGGGAACGAGGAACTGCGCGTCCTCGGGCCAGCCGTAGGCGCGCTTGGTCTCGCGCACCTCCTCCTCGCCCAGCGGCTCGCCGTGCGCGGCGGCGGTGTCCTGCTTGTGCGGCGATCCGTAGCCGATGTGGGAGTCGACGATGATCAGCGTCGGCCGTCCCTGCTCGCCCCTGAACTCCTCGAAGCCGCGGCTCAGCAGCGCGAGGTCGTTGGCGTCGCCGACCCGGGTGACGTTCCAGCCGTAGCCCATGAAGCGGGCGGCGACGTCGTCCTCGTAGGCGATCCGCGTCTTGCCGTCGATCGTGATGTGGTTGTTGTCGTAGATCCAGCACAGGTTGTCGAGCTTCAGATGGCCGGCGATCGAGGCTGCTTCGTTGGAGACGCCCTCCATCAGGCAGCCGTCGCCGGCGATCGCGTAGACGTCGAAGTCGAACAGCTCGGCGCCGTAGCGGGCGCCCTGCCACTTCGAGGCGATCGCCATGCCGACGCTGGTCGCGATGCCCTGGCCGAGCGGTCCGGTGGTCGTCTCGACGCCCGAGGTCCAGCGGTACTCGGGATGGCCGGGCGCGCGCGAGTCGAGCTGGCGGAAGCTTTCGATGTCCTGCAGGGAGACGGCGGGTCGGCCGACGACCTCGTAGTCGGGTTCGACCGCCTGCACCTCGGCCAGGAAGAGCAGCGCGTAGAGCAGCATCGAGGCGTGCCCGGCGGAGAGCACGAAGCGGTCGCGGTTCGGCCAGATCGGGTCGGCCGGGTCGAAGCGCAGGTAGCGCTGCCAGAGCGTGTAGGCGACGGGCGCCATCGCCATCGGCGTGCCGGGATGCCCCGAGTTCGCTCTCTGGATCGCGTCGATCGACAGCGTGCGGATCGTGTTGATGCAGAGCTGATCGATGGACGGGAACCTATCGAGTCGGGGCGTCGCTCAGGGTTGGATCCGGACAACCGTCCCGTCGCCGTTGTCGGCGACCCAGACGGCTTCTGCCCCCACGGCCACAGCACCTGGATCGAGGCCGACGCCGATCGGGTCGCCGAGGAGCTTGCCGCTCTCGATGGCGATGCGGCTGACGGTGTCATCAGCCGCGTTGGCGACCCAGACTGAGTCGGTGCCGGCGTCGATGCCGCCGGGGCGTTCGCCGACGGAGATCGGTTCGCCGACCAGCGTGCGGGTGGCAGGGTCGACGCGGGTGACCTGGTCGGAGCGGCTGTTGGCGATCCAGACCAGGCCGCCGCCGACGGTGACGCCGGCGGGGCCGCGACCGACCGGGATCGGCCGTCCCGCCGTCGCCGTGGCGGGGTCGATGCGACGCACGGCGCCGGTCGAGGCGCTGCTGACCCAGACGGCGCCGGCCCCGTAGGCGAGCCGCAGGGGCGCGACCTGCGGCGGGATGTCGCGCCTGAAGACGCGGCCGCCCTGGGGGTTGATCGCGGTCACCCCGCCCACTTCGTCGTCGGCGACCCAGACGCGGCCGCCGCCGGAGACGATCGCGCCGGGGCGACCGCCGACGTCGATCCGTGCCGTCAGCTCCTCGCTGTCCGGGTCGAGCTCGAGAACCTCGCCACGGCGCGGGCTGGCGACCCAGACCGAGCCGTTGCCGGTCGCCACCCCGGCAATCCCCTTCTCGAGATGCAGCGGGGCGCCCACCACGCGCCGCGTCTCGGGGTCGATCCGGGAGAGCGTCCCGTCGGTCGCGCTCGTCACCCAGACCGAGCCCGCCCCGACCGCAAGCCGCAACGGCGGCCGCCCGACCTCGATCGGCGCCGAGACGGAGGGGCCGCCACGGCCCAAGAGCAGCACCGCGGCCACGACCAGCGCGGCGATCGCGAGCCCTGCCGCCACCAGCCACCGGATCTGCCGGCGCTGCGGTGTCCAACCGGACCCCTCTCCCCCGGCACGTCCAGGGCGGTCGGCGGGGTCGGTGAGGACGACCGTCGGCGCCGGGGTGGCGCCGACGTGCGCGCGGGCGGCCTCGATCAGCCCGCCGGCGGTGGCGTAGCGCTCGGCGGGGTCCTTGGCGACGGCTTGCTCGATCACCCGGTCGAGACCTCGTGGCATCTCGGGCTCGGCGTCGCCCTCGCCGCGCGCGTAGGGGACGACGCCGGTCAGGCACTCGTAGAGCACGCAGCCGAGCGAGTAGACGTCGGCCGCCGGGCCGATCCGCTCGCCCCGCCACTGCTCGGGCGCCATGTATTCGACCGTGCCGACGATCGAGGCGCCGCTGAGCACGCCGCTGTCGCCGAGCGCCTTGGCGAGGCCGAAGTCGGTCAGGTAGGCGCGCTCGCCCTCGAGCAGGATGTTGTGCGGCTTGACGTCGCGGTGGACGATCCCGGCGGCGTGGGCGGCGTCGAGCGCACCGGCGACCTGGTTGAGCAGCGCGACCGCCTCGGCCGGCGGCAGCGGGCCCTGCTCGCGGATCCGCTTCTTCAGGTCGCCGCCCTCGACCAGGCGCATAGCGACGATCAGCTCGCCATCCTCCTCGCGCGCGTCGTAGACGGGGACGACGGCCGGGTGGTCGAGCTTCGCGGCGAGGCGCGACTCGCGCAGGAAGCGCTCGCGGAAGGCGTCGTCGCCGGCGTACTGGCGGGCGATCACCTTCAGCGCCACCGGCCGGTCGAGCGCCAGGTGGGTCGCCCGGTAGACGACCCCCATCCCGCCGCGCGCGATCAGCGCGTCGAGCCGGTAGCCGGCGAGCGTCGAGCCGAGAACAGGTTCAGCCACGCGGCGGTTATACCGCCGCGTGGCCTCCCCTATCGGCCCCGCCCTAGCGGGCCGGCTGCCATGCGATCACCGGACCGATGGCGATGCCGTGTTCTTCGGAGGCGTCGAAGCCTTCCGCGAGCTCGGTCTGACGGCGCGTCCGCACGTCGATCGCAACCAGCGACTGCTGGTCTTCGACCGCGACGAAGGCGGCGACCTGGCGTACATTCGAGGAGAAGACGCCGTTGGTGCGCGAGCCGTCGGGCAGGTCGGTGAGCTTGCGCGCCCGGCCGTGCCCGATCGGCTTCACCCAGAGGCCCTGGTCGCGGCGGAAGAGCACCAGGCGCCCGTTTGCCGAGACGTCTTCGACGTAGGCGGAGCCGACGCCGGCAACCAGCGACCTCACCCGGCTGCCATTGCGGCGCATCGTGTAGATGTCGGCGTATTCGGCAGCGCCGGGACTGCTCTCGCCGCGGCTGAAGACGATGCCGCCGGCGAAGTAGCGCGGCTCGAACTCGTCGACGCCGCCACTGTGCGTGAGTCGGGCGAGCCCGCGTCCCGAAGGGTGGATCGAGTAGACGTCCTCGCTCGTGCCCTCGCCCGCCGCGCTGTCGCGCGCGAAGGCGATCGCGTGTCCGTCGGGCGAGAAGGTCGCGTCGTGGTCGTCCTCAGGGCCGCTGGTCAGCGCGTGCAGGCCGCCGCCCAGCACCCGCACGGTGTAGAGGTCGGCCGGGCCGTCGGCGGCGACGCGGCGCTCGAAGACGACGAAGCGGCCGTTGGGAGAGACGCGCGGCGCCGAGTCGAGCTCGGGGCCGCTGGTCAGCTGCCGCTGGCCGGAGCCGTCGGGGCGGACCGAGTAGAGGTCGCCGTCGCGGGCGAAGGCGATCGTGCGGCCGTCGGGCGAGAAGGCCGGTTCGCTGTCGGCCGGATTGCCGGTCAGCTGGTTGAGATGTCCGGCACGGACAGCGTAGAGGCCGCCTTCGACGACTCCTTCGAGCGTCGTCGATTTGGAGAAGACGACGGCGCGCGGCGCCTGGGCCGCAGCGGCGAGCGCCGGCACGGCAAGCGACAGCAGGACGACGAATGAGATGAGAAGCGATCGGTGGCGCATGGCAATTCCCTTCAATCGGTGTTGGCTTGACTGCGCCACCGATCCTGCGCCGCCGAGGCGTGCGCGCCAACGACATCCGCGCCCTCCACCGGGCCACGTCTGGCCCGATCCGGGCCGCCGCTGTGGACTTTCTACGTGCTACTGCCCGTACAAAGTCCTCAGCGGTCGAGGCCGAGCTCGATCACACGGGCGGCGATCAGGCGCGGGCGCTCGCGCCCGGCGTCGCCGGAGACATCGAGCTTGGCGGCAAGCGCGTCGAGGCGACGCTGGGCGGTGCGCTCGCTGACGTGCAGCGCCTCGGCCAGCTCGGCCCTGGTGGCGGGACGGCCGGCGAAGGCGCCCTCGCTGCGGTACGGCGCGACCAGCGCCGCGGCCGTGGCCCGCTCCTCGGCGCTCAGCGCGACCGCCGGCTCGCTCGCCGCCACGGTGGCGCCGGCCCGGCCGGAGGCCGGGTCGCTGACTTCGAGCCGGTGCTCGGCGACGATCAGCACGTCGCCGTCGCGCAGGCGCCGCGGCCGGTCGAGCGGCTCGCCGTTGAGCGCCGTGCCGTTGCGGCTGTCGAGGTCGCTCGCCATCAGCACGCCGCCACGCAGCGCGATCTCCACGTGGCGCCAGGAGACCGCCTCGTCGTCGAGCCAGACGTCTGCCTCCGGGTCCCTTCCCACGATCGTCCGCTCCCCGAGCGCGACCGAGCGCGGCTCGCCGCCTTGTCCCGTCACCCAGATCCGCGCATCCATCCGCGCGAGCATAGAGTCCCGACCGATGGGAGCCGACGAGGAGAAGCGGATCGCGGCGGAGGCTGCGGCGCAGCTGGTCGAGGACGGGATGACCGTCGGCCTCGGCACCGGCTCCACCGTCGCCCACCTGCTGCCGGCGATCGCGCGGCGCGGGCTCGGCGGCATCCGCTGCGTCGCCACCTCGGTCGCGACCGAGCGACAGGCGCGCGAGCTCGGCATCCCGGTCGAGGAGTTCAGCTCGCTGCAGCGGCTCGAGATCGCGATCGACGGCACCGACCAGATCGACCCCGGCGGCTGGCTGATCAAGGGCGGCGGCGCCGCCCACCAGCGCGAGAAGATCGTCGCCGCGGCGGCCGACCGCTTCGTCGTGATCGCCGACTCGAGCAAGCCGGTCGAGCGGCTGACGCCGCCGGTGCCGCTGGAGCTGATCGCCTTCGGCCTCGCCTCGACGCTCTCCCGGCTCGGCTCGGACGTCGCCCTGCGCGACGTGCCCCACAGCCCCGACGGCGGCGTGATCGCCGACTGGCGCGGCGAGCTCACCGACCCTGCGGCGCTCGCCGCCCGGCTCGAGACCGACCCGGGAATTTCCTCGCACGGTCTCTTTCCGCCGAGTATGGTGAGCGAGGTTCTGGTCGGGGCAGGCGACTCGGTGAACCGAACGACTATCGACTGACACCTCACTGACCCCCCCCCCCCCTCGCACCAGGAGACCGCAGATGAATGACTTCACCGGGCTGGCGATCGCCGGCCGGATCGCCACCCCCGACGACTCCGACTGGGACGAGGCGCGCCTCGCCTGGAACCTCGCCGCCGACCAGCGGCCCGAGGCCGTCGTCTTCGCCGAGAGCGCCGGCGACGTCGCCGCGACCGTGCGCTTCGCCTCCCAGAACGACCTCAGGATCGCCGCTCAGGGGACCGGCCACGGCGCCGCGCCGCTGGCGCCGCTGGAGGGCGCGATCCTGCTCAAGACCGAGCGCATGCGCGGCGTCGAGGTCGATCCCGACACGCGCACCGCCCGGCTCGAGGCCGGCGTGCTCTCGCTCGAGCTCGGCGAGGCGGCGGGGGCGCACGGGATGTGCTCGCTGCCCGGCTCCTCGCCCGACGTCGGCGTGGTCGGATATACGCTCGGCGGCGGGCTCAGCTGGCTCGGCCGCCGCTACGGCTTCGCCTGCAACCGGGTCGCCGCGATCGAGCTGGTCGACGCCGCCGGCGAGCCGCGCACCGTCGACGCCGAGAACGACCCCGACCTGTTCTGGGCGATGCGCGGCGGCGGAGGCGGCTCCGCGGTCGTCACCGCGCTGCACGTGAGGCTGCTGCCGATCGGCGAGATCTACGCCGGGGCGCTCGTCTTTCCGGCCGAGGTCGGTGCCGAGGCGGTGCGCGCCTACCGCGACTGGGCGGCGGGCGTGCCCGACGAGGTCACCACTGTCGTCCGCTTCGTCACGCCGCCGCCGATCCCCGACGTGCCCGAGCCGATCCGCGGCCGCCCCCTGCTGACGATCGACGGCGCCTGCATCGGCGGTCAGGCCGAGGGCGAAGCGACAATCGCGCCGCTGCGCGAGATCGGCGAGACGATCATGGACACCTTCAGCTGGATGCCGACGCCGGGGCTGAGCCGGATCCATATGGACCCCGAGAACCCGGTTCCCGGAATCGGCGAAGGCGGGACCGTGACTGAGCTCTCCGACGAGGCGATCGACGCCTTCGTCTCGCTCGCCGGCCCGGGCTCGGGCTCGCCGCTGCTGCTCAGCGAGCTGCGCCACCTCGGCGGGGCGCTCGGTCGGCCGGCCGACGACGGCGGCGCCCTCTCCCACCTCGACGCCGGCTGGGCGATGTACAGCATCGGCATGCCGATGACGCCGGAGCTCGGCGAGGCGATCCCCGGCCACCTGCAGAAGATCGAGCAGACGATGGCCCCCTGGCGCGCCGACAACCGTTACTTCAACTTCACCGAAGGCCCCTGCGACGTCGACGCGATCCTCCCCCCCGACGTCTGCGCCCGCCTCGCCGAGGTGAAGCGCAAGTGGGACCCCGACGGCCGCGTGGTCGCCAACCACGCCGTCTCGCTCGGCGAGACCTGAGCCCTTGTCCATAGTGGTATGATTTACCCACTATGGCGTTTGTCGTCCCCGCCAAGGGAGATCGGTTCGAGATCCGCGAGTCGGAAAGCACGCCCAAGGGGCCACGCAGCCGCACGCTCGCATCGTTTAGGCAGTTGGACGACGAAATCATCCAGAAAGCCGGGGAGAAGGCCCGCAGCGCAATCGATGCCGCGGAGCTGCGCCGGGGCGCCAGGAGGGCGGGGGCTCCTGTCGCCAGACCGCCGGCCGACCGTGCGGCGCGCGAGCTGATCGCCGAGCTCGGAAAAGGCCGCCGTCCGAGCCCGACGCTGCGCCGCATGCTGCTCGACCTGCTGCGTGACGAGAATGGCCGAGCGGACGGCCCTGTGCAGTCTCCCACGCACGAGGCAGAGCGCGAAGTGGCCGAATGGATGGCCGCATCGCCGCGTGAGCGGGGCAAGACCCTGATCGACTTGCTGCTGCTCGCAGACGCTCTCCCTCACAGCGGCCGAAGAGGCAAGCCGCTGAGCTACCCGCGGTTGGACTCGACCGGGAAATGACCGACTCGCTGCCAAAGCCTCTGACCGGCGAAGAGCCACCGCTGCCAGACAAGGTGATCGCGATTCACGAAGCCCTGCAGGGGGCGAAGGTCCCGCACGCGATCGGCGGAGCGCTCGCGCTCGCCTACTACGCAACCCCGCGGGCCACGATCGACATCGATCTCAACGTCTTCGTCCCGGCCGAGAGCTGGCGAGATGTCGTCGAGGCGCTCGAACCCCTTGGCGTAACGACCGCCGAACTCGACCCAGCCGCCCTCGAACGCGACGGTCAGTGCCGCCTTCGGTGGGGAGACAATCCCATCGACCTCTTCTTCGCTTACGACCCAATCCATGCAGAGATGCGCAAGGAAGCTCGCCGGGTGCCCTTCGGCGAGGTAACACTCCCGATTCTGGCTCCGGAGCACCTCGCCGTATGCAAGGCGATGTTCGATCGTCGCAAGGACTGGCTAGACATCGAACAGATGCTGATCGCCGATGACGAGCTCGATGTCGAAGTGGTCGAGCAATGGCTGGAACGCATGGTCGGCAAGCAGGATCCGCGAATGGAGCGCCTGGCGGAGCTCAAGGCCCGCCGCTGAACCTCAGCCGCCGAGCGCCGCCTCGTCGCAGACGAGGACCATGTTGTCGTTGCGCACCTGCCCGGCGGGGATCGAGGTGTCGCCGGCGAGCAGCTTGGCGAGCGGCTCGCGCGCCTTCTCGCCCAGCACCAGCCAGAGGATCCGCCGCGCCGCCGCCAGCGCCGGGTAGGTCAGGGTCATCCGCAGGTGTCCTTCGTAGGGCTCCCAGGTCATCGCCACGCGGCGGTCATCGACTTCGAGCACCGAGTCGCCGGGCACCAGCGAGGCGGTATGGCCGTCGGGGCCGAGGCCGAGGTGGACGAGGTCGAGCTGCTCGGGCACGTGGACTTCGTACTCGGAGGCGGAGAGTTCGAGGTCGCGGCTGGTCACCGGCATCGGCCGCAGCGCCGCCTGGTGGTCGATCGAGAGCATCTGCACCAGGTGGGTGAGGTTGCGCGCCTCGTCTCCCGGCGGCGCGACCCGCTCGTCGACCTGGAAGATGTTGGCGTCCTCCCAGGGCATCTCATCCATTTCGCCGAGCAGGCCGACCATCGACCAGGGCGTCTTGCCGCCGCTCAGCGCGAGGTTGAACCCGCCGCGCTCGGAGACGGCGTCGCGTCCGGCTTCGGCGACCAGCTCGGCGGCCGCACGCGAGGCCGCGTCCGCGTCGGGGAAGACCCTCTTCTCGATCGGCATCGGGGTCCTCTACCCGCTTCGAGCGCTAGGAAGCCTTCTCGTCGTGGCCGCCGAACTGCTTGCGCATGGCGGAGAGCACCTTGTCGCCGAAGTCGTCGAGGCCGCGCGAGTAGAAGCGCTCGTAGAGCGCCGTCGTCAGGACCGGAGCCGGCACGCCCTCGTCGATCGCCGCGATCGAGGTCCAGCGGCCCTCGCCGGAGTCCGAGACGCGCCCGGCGAAGTCGGCGAGGTCGGGCGATTCCTGCATCGCGGCCGCGGTCAGGTCGAGCAGCCAGGAGCCGATCACGCTGCCGCGCCGCCAGACCTCGACGACCTCGGGCAGGTCGAGGTCGTACTGGTAGTACTCGGGCTGCTCGAGCGGCGCCGTCTCCGCGTCCTGCTCGCGCTGCGCCTTGCCGGCGTCGGCGTTCTTGAGGATGTTGAGGCCCTCGGCGTAGGCCGCCATCACGCCGTACTCGATCCCGTTGTGGACCATCTTCACGAAGTGCCCGGCGCCGTTCGGCCCGCAGTGCAGGTAGCCGTTCTCCGAGGGCGAGGGATCGCCGGATCGCCCCGGCGTGCGCTCCGCCGAGCCGACGCCCGGCGCCAGCGTCGCGAAGATCGGGTCGAGCCGCTGCACGGCGCCGTCGGGCCCGCCGATCATCAGGCAGTAGCCGCGCTCGAGCCCGAAGACGCCGCCGCTGGTGCCGCAGTCGACGAAGTCGACCCCCTGCTCGCGCAGCTTCTCGGCGCGGCGGATGTCGTCGCGGTAGTAGGAGTTGCCGCCGTCGACGATCGCGTCGCCCGGCTCGAGCACCGCGGCGACGTCCTCGATCGTCTTCTCGGTGATCTCGCCCGAGGGGACCATCACCCAGACGGCGCGCGGCGCGCTCAGCTTGTCGGCGAGCTCCTGCAGCGAGGCGACTCCCTCGGCTCCCTCGCCGGCCAGCCCGGAGACCGCGTCCGGGTTGACGTCGTAGGCGACGATCCGGTGGCCGTCGCGCATCAGCCGGCGCGCCATGTTCGCGCCCATCCGCCCTAGCCCTACTATTCCCAGCTCCATGGACCCCACCCTACCTGCCGACGTCCTGGTCATCTTCGGGATCAGCGGCGACCTGGCGAAGAAAATGACCTTCCGGGCGCTCTACCGGCTCGAGGCCGCGCGCAAGCTCGACTGCCCGATCGTCGGCGTCGCGATCGACGAGTGGGACGACGAGAAGCTGCGCAAGCACGCCCACGACGCGATCCACGCGACGGTCAAAGCCGCCGACGACGAGGTCTTCGACCGCCTCGCCGCCCGCCTCTCCTACATCCAGGGCGACTACGCCGACGCGGCGACCTTCGAACGCGTCGGCAAGGCGATCGGCGAGGCCGAGCGGCCGGTCTTCTACCTGGAGATCCCGCCCTCGCTGTTCGCCACCGTGGTCAGCGGCCTCGGCAAGGCGAAGCTGACCGAGCACGCCCACGTGGTGATCGAGAAGCCCTTCGGGCACGACCTCGAATCGGCCCGGGCGCTGAACGCCGAGCTGCACCAGGTGCTGCGCGAGGAGCAGATCCTGCGGATCGACCATTACCTCGGCAAGGAGCCGGTGATGGACATCGCCTACCTGCGCTTCGCCAACTCGCTGCTCGAGCCGGTCTGGAACCGCCAGCACGTCTCGCACGTGCAGGTGACGATCGCCGAGAACTTCGGGGTCGAGGACCGCGGCCGCTTCTACGACGCGGTCGGGGCGATGCGCGACGTGATCCAGAACCACGCCCTGCAGGTGCTCTCGCTGATCGCGATGGAGCCGCCCGCCGGCAACCACCCCGATTCGGTGCGCGACAAGAAGGTCGAGCTGTTCCGGGCGATGCGCCCGGCCGACCCGAAGCGCTACGTGCGCGGCCAGTACGACGGCTTCCTCGAGGTGGAGAACGTCGCGCCCGACTCGACCACCGAGACCTTCGCCGCGGTCGAGCTGGCGATCGACAACTGGCGCTGGAGCGGCGTCCCCTTCTTCATCCGGGCGGGCAAGAACATGCCGGTCAAGGCGAGCGAGGTCAACGTCGTCTTCCGCCGGCCCCCGCGGCTCGGCATCGGCAAGGGCAAGCTGCCGGAGCCGAACCAGATGACGATCAGGATCGAGCCGACGCCGGGAGCGCGGACGCGGATGTGGGCGAAGAAGCCCGGGGTCGAGGAAGTCGAGCCGGCCGACCTCGCGGTGCTGTTCGAGAAGGCGCCGGGCGAGGATCCCGAGCCCTACGAGCGGCTGCTCGGCGACGCGCTCGCCGGCCGCAGCCAGCTGTTCACCCGCGAGGACGCGGTCGAGGAGACCTGGCGGATCGTGCAGCCGTTGCTCGACGAGCCGGGGCCGGTGCACCCGTACGAGCCGGGGACCTGGGGGCCGAAGGAGGCCGACGCGCTGACCCGCGGGATCAGCCAGTGGTACGAACCGTGGCTGCCCTGGGACAAGGACGCAATGCCTAGCGGCGTGCTAGGTTTTTAGCTGCCGCTAGTTAGGGGACCCTAATTAGGGTTCCCGCAGTCCACCCGAAAGGCAGTCTAGCTCGGATGATTCCAACCCTGGTGATCGCGCTGCGCGAGGGCGTCGAGGCCTCGCTGATCATCGGCATCGTCGCCGCCTTCCTGGTCAAGGAGGGACGGCGCGACAAGATCAGGCAGATGTGGGCCGGGGTGGCGGTCGCCGTGGCGCTCTGCGTCGGCATCGCCGTGCTGCTGCGGGTCGTCGGCCAGCAGCTTCCGCAGCGCCAGCAGGAGGGGTTGGAGACGGTGATCGGGCTGATCGCGGTCAGCGCCGTCACCTACATGATCGTCTGGATGCGCCGCCACTCGCGCGGGATCAAGGCCGAGCTCGAAAGCCACGCCGCCGGCGCCCTCGCCGCCGGCTCGAGCATGGCGCTGGTCGCGATGGCCTTCCTCGCGGTGCTGCGCGAGGGCTTCGAGACCTCGGTCTTCCTGCTCGCCGCCTTCCAGGACGCCAGCGACACGACCGCGGCCGGGATCGGGGCGGTGATCGGTCTGGTTGCGGCGGTCGCGATCGGGCTCGGCATCTACCGCGGCGGCGTGCGGATCAACCTCACGCGGTTCTTCCGCGTCACCGGCCTGATCCTCGTCTTCGTCGCCGCCGGCCTGCTCTCGACCTCGCTGCACACGGCGCACGAGGCGGGCTGGTTCAACGCCCTGCAGGGCCAGGCGATCGACCTCTCGTGGCTGGTCCAGCCGGGCACGATCTCCGGCTCGCTGCTGACCGGGATGCTGGGCCTACAGCCGCAGCCGACCGTCGGCGAGGCGGCGATCTACCTGCTCTACGCGGTGCCGATGGCGCTCTACGTGATCTGGCCCGACCGGCTGCGGCCGAGGCTGCGAGACCGGGTGCCCCGCCGCGAGCGCCGCGCCGCCGCCGCGCCCGCCGAGAGCCCGGCCTGACGGCGGAGCTCAGCGACCCGACGCCGCCGACCTCACCGGCCCGGACGAGCGCGGTAGAGCTTCAGGTCGGATAGCGGCCCAAACCTCTACCGCGCTTATTCCGACCGGATGCATCGGTTTTTGTTAGGGTGCCCTAACTCTCGTCTCACCGACCGATAGGAGCAGCTCAGATGCAGGGAATCGCCGTCCGAACCTCCTTCCTCGCCGCCGCACTCGGCGCGCTTGCGCTCGCCGCCGCCGGCTGCGGCAGCTCAAGCGAAGACACGCCCGCCGGAGCGAAGAAGATGTCCTTCGCCCTCACCGATGCGGGCTGTGCGCCGCATGACGCCAAGGCCCCCGCCGGGCCGGTGGTCTTCGAAGTTGAAAACACCGGCACGTCGAAGGTCAGCGAGTTCGAGGTCCTCGAAGGCGACACGATCCTCGGCGAGAAGGAGAACCTCGCCGAAGGCCTCTCGGGCAGCTTCTCGCTCGACCTGGAGGCGGGCCGGTACACCCTGTACTGCCCGGGCGGGTCAGACGAGCGCGGGACGTTGACCGTGACGGGCTAGGGCCCGGCCGCCGGAGAAGCACATAGGCTGGGCCGGTGACGGTTCAGACCGAGCTACAAGTGGAAAGCCGCGCCGATTCGCTGCTCGGGAAGCTGGGGTTCTCGTCCTGGCGCCCCGGGCAGCGCGAGGCGGTCGAGGCGGCGCTGGAGGGGCGCGACTCGCTGATCGTGATGCCGACCGGCGGCGGCAAGAGCCTCTGCTACCAGCTGCCCGGACTGGCCTCGGAGGACCTGACGATCGTCGTCAGCCCGCTGATCGCGCTGATGAACGACCAGTGGCGGCGGCTCAGCGCGGCCGGGCACCCGGTGGCGATGGTCACCTCGGCGATGAGCGAGGAGGCGGTGCGCCACGCGCTCGCCCAGGTGCGCGGCGGCGCGGCGCGAATCGTCTACTGCTCACCCGAGCGCTTCGCCTCGGGCGTCTTCCTCGAGACGATCGGGCAGCGCCGGATCGACCTACTGGCGGTCGACGAGGCGCACTGCGTCTCCGAGTGGGGGCACGACTTCCGGCCCGACTACCTGCGCCTGCCGGAGATCGCCGAGCGGCTCGGGCGGCCGACGGTGATGGCCTGTACGGCGACCGCGACCGAGGCCGTGGCGCGCGAGATCGCGGCTCGCTTCCAGATGCGCGAGCCGCTGCAGGTGCGCTCCGGCTTCGACCGGCCGAACCTCTCCTTCGACGTCGTGCGGCTCGAGGGCAAGGGCTCGAAGGCGCGGCGCACGGCGCTGCTCGAAGCCGGCCTCGCCGACCCGGCGAACCGCCCGGCGATCGTCTACTGCGGCACCCGCCGCGATACCGACGAGGTCGCCGCGACCCTGCGCGAAGCCGGTCTGCGGGCGCTCGCCTACCACGCCGGGATGGAGGCCGAGGATCGCGCCGGCGCCCAGGCCCGCTTCATGGCCGGCGATGTCGACGTGATCGTCGCCACCAACGCCTTCGGCATGGGAGTCGACAAGGCCGACGTGCGCTCGGTCTGGCACATGGCGATCCCGACCAGCCTCGAGGCCTACTACCAGGAGGCGGGCCGCGGCGGGCGCGACGGCCGGCCGGCCCGCGCCGTGCTGCTGGCGATGAAGGCCGACCTCGGCCGCCTGGTCCGCTTCAACCAGCAGCGCGCCGGCAACCCCGACCTGGCGATCGCCCACGAGCGCGGCTGGCGCGACTACCAGACGATCAAATCCTTTATCTACTCCGAGCGCTGCCGGCGGCGCAGCGTGCTCGACCACTTCGGCGACGGCCAGGCCGGCGCGCCGCTCGAGCGCTGCTGCGACGTCTGCGACCCGCAGGACTGGCTGCCCGACCCGGAGACGATCGCGATCCGCCGCCCGGCCAGGTCGAAGCAGCCCGCCGCGCCGCCGCCCGAGCTCACCGCGGCCGACGCCTCGCTCTTCGAGCAGCTGAAGGAGTGGCGCCTGCGCGCCGCCGACGGCAAGCCCGCCTTCACGGTCGCCCACAACTCAACCCTGCAGGCGATCGCCGCCACCCGCCCGACCGCCGAGGAGGCCCTGCTGGCGATCAAAGGCATCGGCCCCAGCTTCGTCGCCAAGTACGCCGCCGAAGTGCTGGCGATCGTCGCCGCGGCCGAGTAGGGCTCAGACGTCGTCGCGGCCGAAGTTGGCCAGGGCGACCTGTTCGGCGAGCTTCAGCAGGCCGAGGGTCGAGTGCGGCGAGGAGGCGGTGCTGCGCATGCGCACGTGCGAGCCGTGCGGGCCGCGGACCTCGACGATCGTGCAGATGTCGCCGACTTCGCAGTCGTCGCCGTAGTCGGCTTCGATCGCTTCCATCTGCGACGCGACGTGCTGCCCCACTTTGCTCTGGTCTAGCGGCATCTTTCCCATCCCTCCACCGTTGTCGGATCGATCGTCGCCGTCCAGTGTTCCACTAGTTGGCGACTTCCTCTCGCATGGCGAGAGAAACCCGCCAGACGAATTGCATGGCCGGGGGCGGCCGTTTGCCAGCATCCCCGGCTCGCTCGGATGAGGACCGGAGCCGACAAGCGCAGTCTGGCCGGCGCGCTCTGCGTGCTGGCGGCGCTCTGCCTGCTCGCCGCGGCCCCGGCCGGCGCCGGCGCCTCGCTCGTCCCGCGCGGCCACAACGTCTTCTTCGGCATCAGCGACACCGGCGACCCGGCCGACTTCGGCCAGTTCTCCGACGTGCTGCACAAGCACCCGGCGCTGATCGAGTCGTTCCGCACCTGGGGCTCGGAATTCCCCGACACGATCGAACGCTGGCAGACGGCGCGGGCGCGGCCGATCCTCCACGTCACGACCGCCGACAACCAGGACGGCCACGAGCTGATCAGCCCGCGCGGGATCGCCACGGGGGGCGGCGACGACTACCTGATCCGCCTCAACAGGCTGTTCGCGACGAAACACATGCGCGCCTACTTCCGGCCGCTGGGCGAGCCCAACCGCTGCCTCAACGTCTACGCCGCCTACGACTGCGCGGGCAAGCCGCGCGACGCCGCCCACAGCACTCGCTGGTACCGACTCGCCTTCCGCCGCATCTACGTGATCGTCCACGGCGGCGGCAAGCGGCGCCAGATAAACGCCCGCCTGCGCAGGGCGGGGGTGCCGCCGCTGCGCAGCCGGCTCGGCGGGCTGCCGAAGGCGCCGGTCGAAGTGATCTGGAGCCCGCTGCCCGCCGGCTCGCCCACCAGGCCGCAGAACCGGCCGCGCCACTTCTACCCCGGCAGCCGCTGGGTCGACTGGGCGGGGACCGACTTCTACTCCGACAACCAGGACTGGAAGGCGCTCGACGGCCTCTACGAGAAGTTCGCGGGCAAGCCGTTCGCGATCACCGAGTGGGGCGTCTCCAGCGGCGACGACTCGGCCTACGTGCGCAAGCTGATGACCTGGGTGCGGCGCCATCCGCGCGCCAAGATGCTCGTCTACTACCAGGACTTCGGCTCGGCCAGCTCCTACCGGATCCAGAACTGGCCGGCCAGCCTCGGCGTGCTGCGCAACAAGATCCACAGTGGCCGCTTCCCCTCCTACGCGCCCTTCCCGCCGAAGGCGCCGCCACCTCCCCCGCCCCCCTCGGGCGGCGTCGCCCCCGGAAGTGATCAGCGCGCCGGGATGCGATTCGCCAGGCCGCGCCGGTACCTGAACGGCTGCAGGGCGTTGACGCTCGAGTAGCCGGTCAGGTAGATGCGATGCCCGTCGGAGATCACCGGCGTGTAGGCGCCGGTCTTGTAGCGGAAGACGGGGCGGCCGGTCTTCAGCGCGAAGCCGGTCGTCGTCGTGTCTTCGAACTCGGCCGCGTAGACGATGTCGCCGATCACGGTGAGCGAGCCGATCACCGGCCCGCCGGCCGAGTGGATCCAGCGCGGCACGCCGTTCTTCGCGTTGAGCGCGTAGACGTTGCCGTCGAAGGAGCCGATGTAGACGGTCGGGCCGGTGTGGCGCGTGTTGGCGACCGCCGGACCGGAGTAGGCGTAGCCGCCGGTCGAGTAGCTCCAGGCGAGCGTGCCGTCCTCCTGGTCGAAGCTATACACGCGGGTGTCGTTGTTGCCGGCGTACACCCGCCCGTAGGCGACCGCGGGGGTCGAGTAGAACTCGCCCGAGGTGCCGAAGCCCTGCCCGAGCGAGCCGCTCTGCCAGAGCAGCTTGCCGTCGCTCGCCCGGACCGCGTTCATCTCGCCGCCGTAGTCGCCGACGTAAAGGACGCCGTGCCGGTAGGCCGGCGCCGCCTTGATCGCGCCGCCGAGCGCGGTCGTCCAGCGCACGTGCCCGTTGCGGGTGCTGAGCGAGTAGAGGTTGCCGTCCTCGCAGCCGAAGAAGACGCTGCGGCCGACGACCAGCGGCGAGGACTCGGCCCGCCCGGGCAGCGAGCGTTTCCACAGCACGTGGCCGTTGCGGGCGTCGAGCTTGACGATGTGGCCCGGCACCAGGTTGACGATGTAGAGGCGGTGGCGGTGGTAGGCGGGCGAGGAGGCGTTGAGCCGGCCGACCCGGCGGTGCCAGAGCTGCTTGCCGGTGTTCGCGTCGAGCGCGTGGGCGTTGCCGTTGTTGTCGACGAAGTAGAGCCGGCCCGCCGCGTAGACCGGTGGGAACTCGAGCAGCGGCCTGTTGCCGTAGTGCCAGAGCAGCCTGTAGGGCGGCTTGACCCGGTTGGCCGGCATGAAGCGGGTGCGGGCCGGGTTGAGCCCGAAGACCGGCCAGTTGACGGTCCTGCGCTGCGGCTTCGGCGGCTTCTGCGGCGTGAAGGTGGCGTTCGGGTTGTGGACGTCGGGCGGTCGCTTGAGCAGCTCGTAGGCGAGGACGCCCCCACCGGCCAGCAGGACCAGCGCCGCCGCGCCGACCGCGAGCACGAGCCGCCGGTGCTCGCGCCAGAACCAGCGCGGATGGCGGAAAAGCCGCCCGGCCTCGCGCAGGGCCCGGCGCGCTCGCGAGCCGTCGCTCACCCGGCCGCGGCGCGCCGCTCGGCCTCGGCGGTCACCCCGTTCAGCAGCTGCTCGATGCCCCGCTTGACGACGGCGACCACGACCCCACCGCCGAGCGGCACGGTCGGCATCATCCGCACCGAGTAGGTCAGGCGGGTGCCGCTGCCCTCGGCGGCCAGCACGACGGTGCCGAGGTGGTCGCGGATCGGCGCGCCCGAGAGGACCTTGTAGGAGAACCGGCCGGGCCGCTCGTAGGCGACCACCTCCTCGCGCAGCGGCGGCCCGACCGCGGTCAGCGAGCGGATCGCGCCGACGCCGTTCGGCGCCGGGTCGCCCTCGCGCTCGAGCTCCGAGCGGCGCAGCGGCGTCATCTCGGCGTAGCGCCGGTGGTCGGTCAGCACGTCGAAGACGACCTCCGGCTGGGCCTGGATCTCGCGCACGAGGGTGAAGCTGGCCACGACGCGGGAGCCTACCGAGGCAAGCGGGTGGTCATTTGACGAGCGTCCAGCGCCGCGGGTCGGTTCCCTCGACCGGCTCGGTCTCGCCGAGCACCGCCAGGTGGTCGAGCGAGGAGAGGACGATCTGCAGCGCCCAGACGCTGGCGATGCTTTTCTGGCCCTCGGGCCCGATCAGGTCGCCGACGATCTCGTAGGCGGTCTTCTCGCCCTCGGAGAGCGAGGCGCGCACTTTGCCCAGCAGCTCCCCGACCTGCTTGCGCGCCTCGGCGATCTTCGCCTCGGGGTCGCGGAAGGTGCGGCCGTGTCCGGGAAGCACGAGGTCGACCGCGAGCGGCTCGACCTCTTCGAGGCTGCGGAGGAATTCGCCCACCGGGTCGGGACTGTGGCCGTGGTCGAAGAAGAGCACCGTGCGACCGAGCAGGTGGTCGCCGGAGATCAGCAGCCGGCGCTCGGGCTGGTGCAGGACGACGTGCGACGGAGCGTGCCCCGGGGTCTCGTACACCTGCCAGGCGCCGAGGTCGGTCTCCACCTCGACCCCGGGGACGAGCTCGCGGTCGGGCTCGACGATCGCGTCGATCCCGTTGTCGTCGTCCTCTTCGCGGCGTTCGCGGAAGCTCTCCAGCGAGGCGAGCGGCACGCCGCTCTGGCGGCCGACCTCGATCCGCTGCTCGAGCGCCGCCTGCGGGTCGTCAGCCATCAGCCGCACGTGCTCCCAGCGCGGGTGCATCCAGAGCTCGCAGCCGGCGCCCTCGACAATCGGCGCCGCGAGACCGTAGTGGTCGGTGTGCGAGTGAGTGCAGACGAGCAGCCGCACGTCCTCGAGCCCGAAGCCGGCCTGGGAGAGGGCGACGTCGAAGCGGCGCAGGCCACCCCTGCCGCCGATCCCGGTGTCGAAGAGGACGATGCCGCCGTCGGAAGCGACCGCCCAGACGTTGCCGTGCGGGACGCCCGGCCAGGGCAGCGGCAGGCGCAGCCGCCAGGCCCCCGGCAGGACCTTCTCGGCGCGCGGCTGCTCGGGGCGCTTGCGCTCGTCCGCCATGGGCGGCATCCTCTCAGGCGGTGAACTCGTCCGGCGTGAGCACTGTCAAGCACGGGGATTCCGCGCCGGCGATCGCCTCGCGCAGCCCCGAGCGCGCCGGCCTCGTGCTCGCGGCGCTGATCCTCGTCGCCGCCGTCGCCAACCTCAACCTCGCGGTCGCCAACGTCGCCCTGCCCGACATCGGCAAGGCCTTCGGCTCCGGGCAGACGACGCTCAACCTGATCGCCGTCGGCTACTCGCTCGGTCTCGCGACCTCGGTCCTCTACCTCGGCGCGCTCGGCGACCGCTACGGCCGCAAGATGATGCTGCTGCTCGGCATGGGGCTCTCGATCCCGGCCTCGCTGCTCGCCGGCCTGGCGCCGAGCGACGGTGTCCTCTTCGTCGCCCGGGTGCTCGGAGGCGTCGCCGCGGGCATGGCCTTCCCGACCACGCTGGCGCTGATCACGGCGCTCTGGGCCGGCGACGCGCGGACCCGCTCGATCGCCCTCTGGTCGGCGATCGGCGGCGCGATCGCCTCGCTCGGGCCGCTGCTCTCCGGCGCCCTGCTCGAGCACTTCGACTGGGGCTCGGTCTTCCTCGTCACCCTGCCGCTCGCCGTGGTCGCCCTTTTCCTCGCCTGGCGCCACGTCCCCGCCCACGTCAACGAGACCAGCGACCCGGTCGACAACCTCGGCGGCGTCCTCTCGATGCTGCTGGTCGCGGCGCTTGTGCTGGGGATCAACCTCGCGCCTGTTCCCGGCAAGGGCGCGCTGGCGGTCGGGCTCGGCGTCGTCGCGCTCGCCGCGACCGGAGCCTTCGTCCTGCGACAGCGCCGCGTCGCCTCGCCGCTGTATGACCTCGAGGTCGCGGCGCGGCGGATCTTCTGGGTGGCGGCCTGCGCCGGGATCATCGTCTTCGGCTCGCTGATGGGGGCGATGTTCATCGGCCAGCAGTTCCTGCAGAACGTGCTCGACTACTCGACCCTCGACTCGGGCCTGGCGATCCTGCCCGCGGCGGCGCTGATGGTCCTCGTCGCGCCGCGCTCGGCGAAGCTGGTCGAGGCCCGCGGCGCCCGCTTCACCCTGCTGCTCGGCTACGTCTTCTGCCTGCTCGGCTTCCTCACCATGCTGCTGCTCTGGGACGAGGGCGCCGCCTACTGGAAGGTCGGCCTCGGCTACGCCTTCATCGGCATCGGCGTCGGTTTCGCCGGCACGCCCGCCTCGCACTCGCTGACCGGCTCGGTGCCGGTGCGCCGCGCCGGCATGGCCTCGGGCACGGCGGACCTGCAGCGCGACCTCGGCGGGGCGATCATGCAGTCGATCCTCGGCGCCCTGCTGACCGCCGGCTACGCGGCGGCGACCAGCGCCGCGATCGCCGGCTCGCCGAACGCGGACAAGGTCAACGAACAGGTCGAAGGCGAGCTGACCAAGTCCTTCTCGAGCGCCGCCGACCTCGCCCAGCAGTACCCGAGCCATTCGACCCAGATCATCGAAGCCGCCAAATCCTCCTTCCTGCAGGGCGACAAATGGGCCTACACGGCGGGCATCGTGGCGATCGGACTCGGCGCGGCGCTGGTCTTCTTCCTCTTCCCGCGGCGCGACGAGGAGCAGGCGCTGCTGGCGAAATACGCTGTCGAGGATGCCTGACGACTAGGCGAAACGGGCCGGGTCGGGCCCGATGCGCTTGCCGACGTCGAGCGCGGCGAGCTCGGTCATATCCTCGTCGCTGAGCTCGAAGTCGAAGAGCTCGAAGTTCTCGCGGATCCGCGCCGGGGTCGCCGATTTGGGGATCACGACGTTGCCGAGCTGCAGGTGCCAGCGCAGGATCACCTGCGCCGGGGTGCGGTCGCGGCGCGAGGCGACGGCGGCGATCGCTTCGTTGGCGAGCAGCTCGGCCTGCGCCAGCGGGCTCCAGGCCTCGGTGGCGACGCGGTGCTCGGCGTGCCAATCGCGCAGCTCCGCCTGCTGCAGGTGCGGGTGCAGCTCGATCTGGTTGACGGTCGGCAGGACCTGCGCCTCGCGTTCGAGCATCTCCAGGTCCTCGACACGGAAGTTGGAGACGCCGATCGTGCGCGCGCGGCCGTCGAGCTGGAGCTGTTCGAAGGCGCGCCAGGTGTCGAGCGCGCGGCCCTCGGCGGGCACCGGCCAGTGAATCAGGTAGAGGTCGACGTAGTCGAGACCGAGCCGCGCGACGCTCTTCTCGAAGGCGCCGAGCGCCGGCTCGTAGCCCTGGCTCGAGTTCCACAGCTTGGTCGTGACGAAGATCTCCTCGCGGGGGATGCCCGAGGCGGCGATCGCCGCGCCGACGCCGCGCTCGTTGCGGTAGGCGGCGGCGGTGTCGATGTGGCGGTAGCCGGCCTCGAGCGCGCACTCGACCGTCTCCTGGGTCTTCTCGGGCGGCACCTGGAAAACGCCGAAGCCGAGCTGCGGGATCTCGACGCCGTCGTGCAGCATCGTTGCCGGGACCGACGTTGCCTGGGTCATCTCCTGCTCCGTTCCTGTTGCGGGACTGGGCAACCGCTGGGACGGCTACCCGCAGGGTGCTCCGATTATGCCTGGCGCCGGCGCGCTAGCTCGTGGCGAGGCCGATGGCGAGCAGCGGGAAGGCGAACATGACCCCGAGATAGGCGCCGATCGCGAGGCCGGTCGTCATCGACGTGGTGCGCGATTTGGCACCGGAGACAAGGCCGACCACGACACAGAAGGCGGCGATTCCGAGGCCGATCCAGAAGACGTCGGGCATGGGCCGCGGCAGCCTATCGAAGAGGGAGGATTCGGCGGGCCCGCGGGAAAGCGACAGCCATGGAGACCTCAGGCGGCGCCAACAAGAAACTGGTCCTCGCGGCGATGATCTTCGCCGTCTCGATGACCTTCATCGACCAGACGATCGTCGCGATCGCGATCCCGCAGCTGCAACAGGACCTCTCGCTCTCCTCGACCGGGGTGCAGTGGATCATCAACGGCTACCTGCTCTCGCTCTCGGCGCTGTTCGCCTTCGGCGGCAAGCTCGCCGACGTCGCCGGCCACCGGCGCATGGTGACGATCGGCGTCATCGTCTTCGCCACCGCCTCGGCGCTCTGCGGGGCGACGCCGGAAACCGGCGCGGCGGAGCCGTGGATCATCTTCTTCCGAGTCGTCCAGGGGGCCGGCGCGGCGCTGATGTTCCCGGCGGCGCTGGCGATCGTGCTCGGCGCCTTCCCGCTGCGCGAACGCGGCCGCGCCCTGGCGATCTTCTTCGGCCTCGCCGGCGCCTTCACCTCGATCGGGCCGATCGCCGGCGGCTACCTGACCGAGTGGACCTGGCGGGCGATCTTCTGGATCAACGTGCCGGTGGCGATCCTGGCGCTCGTCTGCACGGCGATCGCCAAGCCCGCCGACGAAAAGCACCCGGCGCCGCTCGATTACCGCGGCGCGCTGCTCATCTCCGGCGGCATGGGGCTGGCGGTGCTCGGGCTGCAGCAGTCGAGCGTCTGGGGCTGGGGCAGCGCGATCACCTGGGTCTGCATCGTCGCCGGCCTCGCCCTGATCGCCGCCTTCGTCCGCCTCGAGCTCGGGCTGGCCAACCCGCTGATGCGGATCCAGACCTTCCGCGACCGGGCGTTCGCGGTCGACAACGTCGTCCTCTTCCTCTGATGATCGTCTTCGTGCCGCTCTTCTTCTTCGCCAGCATGTACGCGCAGATCGCGCTCGGCGAAAGCGCCTCGGAAACCGGCCTCTACCTGCTGATCTTCTTCGCCGGCTTCTTCGTCGCGACGCAGCGCGGCGGCCGGATCCTCGACAGCAAGGGGGCGCGGCCGAGCGTCGTCGCGGGCTGCGCGATCGGGGCGATCGGGTTCGCCCTCTGGGCGCACGAAATGCCCGAGCTCTCGGTCGGCTCGCAATGGCCGTTCATGGTGCTCTCCGGGATCGGCGTCGGCCTGATCCTCAGCCCCGCCAACACCGACGCGCTGAACCGCGTGCCGCGCAGCCGCTACGGCGAGGCGACCGGGATCACCCAGACGGTGCGCAACTTCGGCTCCAGCCTCGGCCTCGCGGTGCTCGGCACGGTGCTGATCCTCGAAAACAAGTCGCGCCTCGAGGCGACCCTCGGCGCCCAGGGGGTGCCGAAGTCGCAGGCCGACCAGATCGCCGGCGAACTGAGCGAATCGGGCGGCGGCGAAGGCAGCGCGCTCGCCGAACACGCGGGGCGGGGCGCGCAGAAGCTGTTCGCCGCGGTGCAGCACGACTTCGCGCTCTCCTCGCGCACGGTCTTCTACGGGATGGCCGCGGCGCTGGCCGTCGCCTTCGTCGTCTCGCTGATCTGGATGCCGGCGGGCAAAGCTCCCGAGCTGGACGACTGACGCGCCGCCGGATACCTTGGTCGGCGATGGGTCGCCGGATCGCCATTGCGGGCGCGACGTTCGTCCTGCTCTGTCTCGCCATGGCGCAGTCGGCGCCGGCCCAGGGCGAAGGCAAGCCGGCCGCGCAGCGCCTGATCGACGCCTACGTGCCGCGCCTGATGGTGCGCGAACGCGACGAAATCTGCGACACCAGCGGCGAGCAGTACGAGGCGACCGACGTCGGCACCGTGCTCTGGAACAACCCGGCCGTGACGCTGACCGAAGCCGACTCCGGCGGCGACGAAACCATCGTCAAGCACTCCCCCACCGTCGCCGACATCGCCGGGCTGGGGCCGAAATACCACCTCAACATCCCCGGCAGCCCGCTCGGCGACACCTGCGTCTACGCCAAGGACTTCGCCCGGCTGAAGCGCGAAGGCAAGGCGCCGGCGGTCACCTACGCCCACATCGCGCGGCAGAAGGGCCGCCCCGGGCTCGCCGTCCAGTACTGGTTCTTCTGGTACTTCAACCAGTTCAACGACCTGCACGAGGGCGACTGGGAGGGGATACAGGTCGTCTTCAGGGCCTCCGACCCGGCGCAGGCGCTGCGCGAAGGGCCGAGCGAAGTCGGCCTCTTCCAGCACGGCGGCGGCGAGAAGGCGAAGTGGACCGACGGCAAGCTGGAGAAGGAAGGCACGCACCCGGTCGTCTACCCGGCGGCCGGCTCGCACGCGACCTTCTACGAATCGGCGGTCTACATCCAGAACGGGCGCAAGGGCTCGGGGGTCGGCTGCGACAACACGAGCGCCCCGCTGCGCCGCGTCGTCGTCCAGCCGATCCAGGTCCCCACCCACCCCGGCCCGCACAGCCGCTTCGCCTGGCTGACCTACGAAGGCCGCTGGGGGCAGTGGGAGAAGAGCTTCAACAACGGCCCGACCGGGCCGCAGACGAAGACGCGCTGGCTCGAGCCGATGACCTGGATGGAAGAAATCCGCTCGACCAGCCCGCACCTGCCGGCCGGCTCGATCCTCGGGCCGACGGTGACGAAGTCCTTCTGCGGCGCGGTCGCGGGCGTCACCTCGTTCATCAACCACACCCAGGACACGCCCTGGGTGGTCCTGGCGATCCTGCTGGCGGCGCTCGCGCTGCTCGCCTTCGTCGTCTGGCGCACCCGCTGGTGGCCGCTCGAGCTCGGCGACCTGCGTCGCAGCCGCGCCTTCGGCCAGCTGCTGCTCGCCTCGGTCGGCCTCGACTGGCGCCACTGGAAGGTCTTCGCCCCGATCGGGCTGACGGCGATCCCGATCATCGGCGGCTTCAACGCGCTGACCCGACTGCTGACCGGCGACGCCGGGCGCCGGCTCGACGACAAGGTCGGGCACTCCGGCCTGCACACCGCGCTGGGCGAAATCGTCAGCGGCGTCGGCGGCCCGATCGCCTCGGCGATCGTCGCTGCGGCGGTGATCGTCGCCGTGCGTCAGATCGCCGAGAGCGGCGAGGCGAGCTTCGTCGAGTCCTACCGCGGCATGTGGCGGCGCTTCCGCCGCGTCGTCGGCGCCCAGCTGCTGGCGACGCTCGGGGTGTTCGCGATGCTGATCACGGTCATCGGCGCCCCCTTCGCCGCCTGGAAGTACGTCGGCTGGCTCTTCCTCCAGCAGCAGATTCTGTTCGAGGACAGGGGCGTGCGCGAGGCGTTCCGCGGCAGCTCTGAGCTGGTCCGCGGCCGCTGGTGGTACACGCTGCGCGTCGCCGCGGTCTTCTGGGTCATCGGCATCGCGACCGGCCCGGCGCTCGGCTTCGCGCTGATCTTCGCCAACATCTCGCTGCTGCTGATCAACGCGATCGGCGCCCTCGTCTTCGCCCTGCTCGTCCCCTACATCGCGATCGGCCGCACGCTGCTCTACTTCGACCTGCAGATCGCGGCCGAGCAGGCCCCGGCGAAGCGCTGGCGCGAGCGGCTGCCGCGACGACGGGGGCGCCCGGCCGTGGCCCCGGCGCCCGCTCGATAGGTTTCGCCCCATGAAGCTGCTCGCCTTCAGCGACCTGCACCGCGACCTCGGCCAGGCGGCGACGCTGGTCGAGCTGTCGGCCGAGGCCGACGTCGTGATCGGAGCCGGCGACTTCGCCTCGGTCCACGAGGGGCTGGAGGAGACGATCGGGGCCCTGGCGACGATCGAGAAGCCGACCGTGCTGGTGCCCGGCAACAACGAGAGCGAGGCGGCGCTGCGCGAGGCCGCGGTGGCCTGGGACGCGGCGACCGTCCTGCACGGCGGCGGCACGACGGTCGACGGGGTCGAGTTCTACGGCCTCGGCGCCGGCGTGCCGGTGACGCCCTGGGAGTGGAGCTTCGACCTCGACGACGAGTCGGCGGCCGAGAAGCTCGCCGCCTGCCCGCAGGGCGCCGTCCTCGTCCTCCACTCGCCGCCCAAGGGACACTGCGACGAGGCCGGCGACGGCAACCACTTCGGCAGCCCGGCGCTGCTCGCGGCGATCGAAGCCAAGCGCCCCCGGCTCGCCGTCTGCGGCCACATCCACGAGTCCTGGGGCTGCGAGAGCCGGATCGGCGAGACGCCGGTCCGCAACCTCGGCCCCAAGGGCGCCTGGCTCGAGCTCTGAGCCGGCGGCTCAGTCGCCCTCGGGGGCGCCCCGGTGCCAGACCGACGCCTGCGGGAAGGGGATCTCGATGCCCTCCTCGTCGAAGGCGCGCTTGATCCGCTCGCGCAGCTCGCGGCTGATCCGCCACTGCTCCGACGGCGTCGTCTTGACCACGAGGCGCAGCACGATGCCGCTGGCGCCGAGCGCCTCCACCCCCCACATCTGCGGCTCCTCGAGGATCGAATCGTCCTCCTTCCAGAGCCCGTCGGCGACCCGCTTGACGACGCCCTTGGCGAGCGCCAGGTCGGTGTCGTAGGCGACCTCGAGGTCGAGCAGCGAGCGCGACCAGTGCTGGCTCATGTTGCCGACCCGGCGGATCTCGCCGTTCGGCACGTGCCAGACGGTGCCGTCGACGCTGCGCAGTCGCGTCGTCCGCAGGCTGACCAGCTCGACCACGCCTTCGGTCTGTTCGTCGAGGCTGACGATGTCGCCGACCCCGTACTGGTCTTCGACCAGGATGAAGATGCCGGAGAGGAAGTCGCGGACCAGCGACTGGGAGCCGAAGCCGAGCGCGACGCCGATCACGCCGGCGCCGGCCAGCAGCGGCGCCAGGTTGACCCCGAGCTCGCCGAGGATCATGAAGGCGGCGATCAGCCAGACGGTGAAGGTGGCGATGCTGCGCAGGACGCCGGTCAGCGCCTCGAGCCGCTGCTCGGCGCGCAGGCTCGTTTCCTGCGTCGCCCGCAGGGCGCTGGGGACGCCGCGCCGCATCGCCGCGAAGCGTTCGCGCGAGGCGCCCCTGTGCAGGCCGCGCAGGGTGTGCCCGATCGCCCGCCGCAACAGCCAGCTGGCGATCGAGGCGATGAGGACGATCAGCAGGATCCGCGCCGGCACGTCGAAGGCCCAGCGCGCGACTTCGGCAGAGGTGGCGCTGCCCGTCCAGTCGTAGACCTTGTGGCAGAAGAAGCCGGGGTCTTCGCCGCACGCCTGGGTCAGCTTGCCGCCGGAGGCCTGGGCGAGCGGCAGCAGCATCAAGACCGCGGCTCGCGCCACATCGCCCACATCGTCGGCCCGCGCGGCAGCGAGATCTCGCCCGTGACGCGGAAGCCGTGGCGCGCGTAGAAGGCGATGTTCGACTCCTTCGAGGACTCGAGGTAGGCGGGGACGCCGTCGGCGTCGCAGATCTCGAGCACCGGCTGCATGAGGCGCGAGCCGAGGCCCTGCCCCTGCGCCGCCTGCGACACGCCGAGGGTCGCCAGGTAGAAGTGCGGCGGCTCGGGCGGGGTGCGCCCGCTCCAGCCCGAGCAGGCCGTAGGCGACGATCGGCGCCCGCGGCCAGTGACGCGGGTGGGCGAAGCGGCGAATCAGCTGCAGGTCCTGTCGCGGGGTCGTGCGCCAGGTCTTCGGCGGCGCCCAGACCGCGGCGCCGGTCCGCGCCTCGTCGGTGTAGACGAAGCCGGCGGGGAGTTTGTGGCCGAGCTGGGCGCCGAAGAAGCGCCGCAGCACGCGCGGCCGGGCGCCGTCGTGCGGGCTCGC
This sequence comes from uncultured Solirubrobacterales bacterium, assembly GCA_963835315.1. Taxonomy (GTDB): domain Bacteria; phylum Actinomycetota; class Thermoleophilia; order Solirubrobacterales; family 70-9; genus VRUE01. The sequence goes on from CAWIFA010000025.1 coordinate 73,628, forward strand.
CCAGCCGGAGACCGGGTTGTCCCAGAAGGCGTCGGCCAGGCTGTGCGCCAGCGCCGCGCGGTCCCTCGTGCCAGGCGTCCCGCACCTGCCAGCTTGCCGAGCCGATCTCCGCTGCCCCCATCGTCCCGGCAGGATTGCACGGGCGTCCGCGGCCCGGCTTGCCGGTCGGATCGAGGCAGGTCCCAAAACTGGCCAGCTAGCCAGTATGATGCGCCGGGAGTGGCCGACCAGACCGAGATCGCAGCCGGAAAGGGCGACATCGAGGACGCGCTCGTGCTGGAGCGCGAGCACTGGGTCGAGGGGCCGCCGCTCGAGCTGTTCAAGCGGATGCGCAGCGAGTGTCCCGTCCACTGGACCTCGGAGGTGACCGAGTTGCCGCAGGCCAGGGGCTTCTGGTCGGTGACCACGGCCGACGACGTGCACGCAGTGAGCCGCGACTGGCAGACCTACTCATCGGAACTGGGCGGCGTCGTCGTGATCGACGAGGTCTTCCCGATCGAGCTGGCGCGGCTGATGTTCATCGGCATGGACCTGCCGAAGCACGACCGTCTTAAGGCGCTGTTCCAGGCGGGCTTCACGCCGCGCCGGATCGCCGCCCACGAGGAGGCGATCCGCGAGATCGTCACCGGCGTGCTCGACCGGCTCGAGGGGCGCGAGTCCTGCGACCTGGTGACCGACGTCGCCCAGCCGGCCGTCTCGCGGGTGATCGGCAGCTTCATGGGCATCCCCGAGGAGGACGACAAAGTCTGGGCCGACCTGATGAACATGGCGCTGGCCGCCAACGACCCCGACTACAGCCCCGACGTCGAGGACGTCGAAGGGACGATCCAGGAGGCGATCCAGCAGATCTTCGCCCGCTGCAGCACGATGATCGCCGAGCGGCGCGAGAACCCGACCGA
>CAWIFA010000026.1:0-16190 GCA_963835315.1 uncultured Solirubrobacterales bacterium
GCTCGTCCCGTTGCTCGTCGCCGTCGCGCTCGGCGTCACCGTGCCCGCTTCCGGTGCGCCTTTTGCTCACATAGGCATCAAAAGGCGCACCGGAAGCCTCGGGACTGCCCTGGCGGTGGTCCTGGTCGCCTACTCGCTCGGCTTCAGCCTCTTCGTGAGCGCTTCGCCGGCCTGGCAGCGGCCCGACTGGCGGGCGGTCGCCGAGCGGATCGGCGAACCGCGGGCGCCGCGCGCGATCGTCCTCTGGACACTCGGCGCCGCCTCGCTGCGCTGGTATCTCTCGACCGGCTCCTTCCAGGTGCGGCCCACCGAAGAACACCCCTGGTCGATCCACGAAGCCGACTTCGTCTCCGACGGCCCGGCGCCGCCGGTCCCGCCGCGGGCGCTCGGCCCGCACTTCCGCCAGGTCTCCTACGAGAAGGTCGGCCGCCTCTACGTGCGCCGCTACGCGATGCCCGGCCCTGACCTGGCGCCGCTGCGACTGCGCCTGATCCGTCGCGCTGACCTCGGGTTCGGCAGCAACAGCGTCCTGCTCGACGGAATCGGCCCGCCGTGACGCGTGTGGCACGGCGCATCTCGGCGTCCTCGGTCGGGCGCCTGCGGGTCACGCACTGTAGTGCGCTCCCCTTGTCGCCCTCCCTGCGTCCTTGATCTGCTTGACCACACACGCCACGGCGCTAGTTTGGGGTTATCCTGACCGGGAACATGACTTCCAGCGAGGAGATGGCATGAGCAAGACGAAGGCGAACCAGGCGGCCGACCTCTATTCGACCGCCCGCGAAAACCCCTACGTGCAGCGGCTGGTCGAGGACGAAGAGCTGCGCGACAACCTGCGCGACGCCTTCGAAGCGGCCCGCGGCGCCTACGGCCGGGCGACCGGCAACGGCAAGGGCGCGGTCAAGGCCGTGACCACGGATAAGAAGGTGCAGAAGGACCTGCGCTCCGCCGCCGAGAGCCTGCGCGAAGCGTCCGAGGCCTTCACCGCGAAGAAGAAGCGCAAGAAGAGCCGCCTCGGTCGCCTGATCCTCTTCGCCCTGGTCGCCGGCGGCATCGCCCTGGTGCTCAGCGAGGACGCGCGCAAGACCGTGCTTGACGCCCTGTTCGGCGCCGAGGAGGAGTTCGAGTACACGTCGACGACTTCTATTAACGGTTCGTAGCAGCGGTTTCAGCCCGGGCGCCCGGCTCGCGCCCTAGACTGACTCTTATGGAGGCCGCAACCAAAGAGCGCGAGCTGAGCGGGGAAAAGGCGCAGCGCATCGTCGATGCGATGCGCGAGAGCGTCGCCAAGCGCGGCGCCGCCGGCTCGACCTTCGAGCACGTCGCCCGCGAGGCCGGCGTCAGCCGCGGCCTGCTGCACTACTACTTCGGCACCAAGGAGCGGCTGCTGGTCGAGGTCGTCCGCCGCGACTCCGAGATCCGCGTCGCCAGGCTGGATGCGCCGCTGGCCGAAGCGCAGAGCGTCGACGACGTGCTCCAGGTCCTGGTCGCCAGCCTGACCGACCTGATCGACAACGAACCGGCATTCTTCCTGCTGCTCTACGAGCTGTTCAGCGCCGGGCGGCGCAACCCGGAGATCCAGCGCGAGGTCGGCCAGCTCTTCGACCGCACCCGCTCGCATGTCGCCGAGATCCTCGAGCAGAAGCAACGTGAGGGCGTGCTGAAGCTGCGCCACGATGCCGAGGCGATCGTCGCCTACCTGTTCGCCGCCGCCGACGGCTTCGCCCTGCAGGCGCTCTCGGAGCCGAGCCGCGACATCAGCGCGGCGCTCGAGGCCGGCGCCGACAGCGCCCGCTTCCTGCTCGCCGGCGAGTGACCCTTTTCACAGACTGAGCCGCCGCCGTCGATAAGGCTGGCTGACCAGCCAATGCGCGAGCGGATGAACATTCTGGCTGGATTCCTCGGGCGCCGGCGGCGCTGGGTCCTCGCCGGCTGGGTCCTCGTCCTGATCCTCGCGCTGCCGCTCGCCGCGCGCCAGACCGAACACCTGACCGGCGGCGGCTTCGACGTTCCGGGCAGCGACTCGATGGCGGCGAGCGAAGCGGTGCAGCGCGAATTCGGCGGTGACTCGAACGGGATCGCCGTGCTGCTCAAGGCGTTCCCGGCGAGCGGCCGCGCCGCGCATGCCGCGGCCGTCGGCCGGGTGCGCCGCGCGGTCGCCGCGGTCGAAGACGTGGGCCTGCCGCCAGCCGCCGCCCGCGCCGGCGTCACCTCGCTGGAAAGCAAAGGCGTCGCGATGCTGCCGCTGCGCAGCCGGCTCAGCCCCGACGAGCTGATCGACCCGGCGGCGACCCTGCGTGAAGAGCTCGACCCCGGCACGCCGCGGGGCGGCGTCACCACCTACCTCGCCGGCCAGCCGACGATCTGGGCCGGGATGCAGGAGCTCTCCAAGAAGGACCTCTCCGAGGCCGAGACCGGCGGCTTTCCGATCGTCGCGATCATCCTGCTCGTCGTCTTCGGCTCGCTGGCGGCGGCGGCGCTGCCGCTGGCGCTCGGCTTCGTCAGCGTGATCGTCACCGGCGCGCTGATCTACTTCATCTCGCTGCAGATGAGCACCTCGGTGTTCGTCACCAACATGGCCTCGATGATCGGGATCGGGGTCGCGATCGACTACTCGCTGTTCATTCTCGCCCGCTACCGCGAGGAGCGCGCCGCCGGTCGCAGCTGCGACGACGCGCGCGCCGAGGCGCTCTCGACCTCCGGACTGGCGGTGACCTTCTCCGGGCTGGCGGTGATCGTCTCGCTGGCCGGGCTCTGGATGGTCGACAACCAGGCGCTGCGCTCGATGGCGCTGGGGGCGATGACCGTGGTCGCGATCTCGATCCTCGCCGCGACGACCCTGCTGCCGGCGCTGATCGCGATGCTCGGCGACCGCGTCCTGCCGGGCGGAATCGTGGCGTCGGTTCTCGGCTGGATCAAGCGACCGTTCCAAGGTAGGCGCGCCACGCCCGGACGCGGAAGCGAGAGCCAGTCCATATCTGATCTTTCTGGCTCTCGCGAGAGCAGAGGACGTGGCGCAATTGATTCCTCCGCTTTTTGGGCGAGGTGGACGCGGACCCTGATGGCCCACCCCTGGACCGCAGTCATCGGCGTCAGCGCGGTTCTGCTCTTCCTCGCGATCCCGGTCCTCTCGCTGAGCACCGGGACCGAGCCGCTGCTCCAGTTCCCCAAGGACAGCGACGTGCGGGTCGGCAACGAACTCGCCTCCGCGCAGCTGGGCGGCGGGACCGATCCGGTCCAGCTCGTCGCCTCCTTCGACGCGGCCGCCGGGGTGCGCGAACGGCGCGCCGCGACCGGCGCCTTCGTGCGGCGGCTGGAAGCGACGCCGGGCGTCGCCGCCGTCGCCCCGCCGGCCTTCGGCTCGGGCGCCGTCCTGGTCAAAGCGACGCCGGCCGCGCCGAGCGAGTCCGACACCGCGATCGCCCTGGTCCAGCGCCTGCGCGACCCGGTGGTCCCCTCGACCGCCCTGGCGCGGATCGCAACCGTCAACGTCGGCGGCGAAACCGCCCGCGGCCACGACGTGCGGGAGCTGATCAGCGGCTCGATGTGGAAGATCGTCCTCTTCGTCCTCGCGCTCAGCTTCCTCGTCCTGATGGCGATGCTGCGCTCGCTGCTGCTGCCGTTGAAGGCGGTGCTGATGAACCTGCTCTCGATCGGCGCCGCCTTCGGCGTGCTCGTCGCGATCTTCCAGTGGGGCTGGTTCGACAGCCTGCTCGGCTTCGAAAGCCAGGGCGCGCTCGACACGATCAACGTGCCGCTGATCTTCGCCGTCGTCTTCGGCCTCTCGATGGACTACGAGGTCTTCCTGATGTCGCGGATCCGCGAGCGCTACATGGAGCACGGCGACAACGAGCGCGCCGTCGCCGAGGGGCTCTCGACCAGCGCCCGCACGATCTCCTCGGCGGCGCTGATAATGACCTGCGTCTTCGCCGTCTTCGTGCTCACCGGCGTCCCCTCGATCAAGGAGCTCGGCCTCGGCTGCGCCGTTGCGATCGCACTCGACGCCACCCTCGTCCGCCTCGTCCTCGTGCCGGCGGCGATGAAGCTGCTCGGCGACTGGAACTGGTGGATGCCCTCCTGGCTCGATCGCCTGCTGCCTGACTTCGCCTTCGAGGCCGGCGGCCAAGAATCCGAGCCCGAGCCGGCCCGGGCGTGAGCGCCGTAGAGGTTAGGACCGGATAGCGAGCCAAACCTCTACGGCGGGTCGGTAGGCTGCGCCACGTGAGCGACGATCTGGCCTTCGCCGGGGCGGCGAAGCAGGCGGAGATGGTGCGGGCGGGCGAGGTCTCGCCGCGCGAGCTGGTGCAGCTCTGCCTCGACCGGATCGAGCGCCTCGACCCGCGGCTGAACTCGTTCCGCGTCGTCTTCGCCGAACGCGCGCTGCTCGAAGCCGAGCAGGCCGAAGCGCGGCTGCGGGGCGGCGAGGAGCGGCCGCTGCTCGGCGTGCCGGTGGCGATCAAGGACTGCGTCGACGTCGCGGGAGACGTGACCACGTACGGCACCGACGGCTTCGTCGAGCCCGCCAAGGAGGACAGCGAGATCGTGCGCCGGCTGCGCGCCGCCGGCGCGATCCCGATCGGCAAGACGACGCTACCCGAGCTGGCCATATGCGGCTTCACCGAGACGGCAACGTGGGGTGTGACTCGCAACCCCTGGGACCCTCAGCGCACCCCTGGCGGGTCGAGCGGCGGCAGCGCCGCCGCGGTGGCAGCCGGCCTGGTACCGATCGCGCTCGCCACCGACGGCGCCGGCTCGATCCGCATTCCGGCTGCATCCTGTGGCCTCTTCGGCCTCAAACCGCAGCGCGGCCGGGTTTCGCTTGCGCCCGACCTCGAGCACTGGAACGGCCTCTCCGCGTACAACTGCGTCAGCCGCAGCGTCCGCGATTCTGCTCTGTGGCTGGACGTGGTCAGCGGCGGCTCGCGGGAACCCGGCGCGCCACCGCCGCCGGATCGCCCCTTTGTCGACGCGGCGGCCAGGCCGCCGGGCAGGCTGCGCGTCGCCTGGTCGACCGCGGCGCCGCGCGCGGTCGCCCCGGTGAAGGTCGACGAGGTGGCGAGAGGGGCGGTCGCCGAGATGGCCGGGACCCTGGGCTCGCTCGGCCACGACGTCGAGCAGCGCGATCCCGACTGGGGAAACCTCGGCAACAACTCGGTGCCGCGCTACCTACACGGAATCGCCGAAGACTTTGCCAAGGTCCCGAACCCGCAGCGGCTCGAACGCCGCACCCGCAACATGGCGCAGCTCGGCCGGCTGATTCCCGACGGGGTATTCGAGAAGGCGCGAGCCGGCGAAGCTGCCGACGCCGCCCGGGTAAACGCGATCTTCGACTCCCACGACGTCCTGATGACCCCGGTGATGGGCGGCACGGCGCTGCCGGTGCGCCGCTGGGAGGGTCGCGGCGCGCTCTGGACGCTGCTCGGGATGAGCCGCTTCTACCCCTACTGCATCCCCTGGAACCACCTCGGCAACCCGGCGATGTCCGTCCCGGCGGGCTTCGCCGCCGACGGCATGCCGCTCGCCGTCCAGATCGTCGGCCGCCCCGGCGACGAGGAGACCCTGCTCTCGCTCGCCTCCCAGTTGGAGACAGAGAGACCGTGGGCGGATAAGAAACCACCCGTCGCCTGAAGAATCAATTAGCGAGCATCACGATCTGATTCTTTGCGAGCGGCGCCGATATGGCTGGTAGACGCCGATCCGCGGACCCGAAGCGGAGCAGGCGGCCTCTTTACCCGAACACCTTGCCGCATCCGCGCGATCTCCGCAGCTTGCCGCGCGGGCGGATGCGGCGCGTCACCAGCATCTTCAGCGGGCTCGCGTCCGGTTTGCTCATCGAGACGAAGTCGCGCCAGCTCGCCTCGATCGTCAGCGTCGGGCTCGGCGCTTCTCCCGGCTCGGCGCGGGTCGAGCCGTTGTCGATCGTCAGCAGCCAGGGGTCGGCGTCGTCGAAGCGGTACTGGTAGACGAGCGGCGAGCCGTTCGCGGCGGCCGGGTCGGCGACGCGGCTGACGATGTCGAAGTAGAGGCGCTGGGTCTCCGGCGAGGCATCGGGGGCGGGGCCGTCGGGCGGGCCGAGCACGCCGGCCTCCATCAGCTTCACCTGGCGCGCCGCGACTTCCTCGGGCGAGGCCTCGGGGTCGAAGGGGAAGACGCCGGGCGGCATCTCCTCGGTCGGGTAGCCGATCGTGCGCCAGCGCTGGCGGATCAGTTTGAGCCCGAAGCCGAAGATGTCCTCGAGCGTGAAGCCGTAGCACTCGGTGTACTCGCGGTTCATCCCCGGCGGGTAGAAGACGGCCGGCCCGTAGGGCAGCGTCTCGCGCAGCAGCTCGACCACGGCGGCGCGGTTCTCCTCCCAGCCCGGGGCGCCTTCGGCGAGCAGCTCGGAGAGCACCTTGACGCCGAAGCCGATGTGGCGCTGCTCGTCCTTGGAGACGTTGCCCATCCCCTCGCTGAAGCCCGGCATCGTTTCCTTCGAGGCGAAGAAGTCCTCGATGAAATGCTGGCCGGGCTGGGCGAGGCTGCCCTCGACGATCAGGTGGTAGAGGGTGATCGCCTGCGCGTACTTGGGCAGCGAGCGGTCCCTGCGCAGCTCCTCGGCCATCCGGTCGAGCCGGTCGAAGATCCCCCGGTAGCCCCAGTTGAGCTGCGGCATCGTCGAGGAGAGGGTCTGCTCGATCGAGTCGCCGCCGACCCCGATCACCTCCTTGAAGAAGCGGTGGAAGAAGATCGAGTGGCGGACCTCGTCGACCTGCTGGGTGGCGAGGAAGTAGGACTGCTCCTCGGTGGGGGCGGCGCTGACGTAGGGGGCGAGCGTGTCGGCCACCCGGTCCTCGCCGTAGTAGAACATCGAGTAGATCCACATCGCCGAGCGCCGCTGGATCTCGCTCAGTGCCTCCCAGCCCGCGCGGTCCCCGGAGAAGTCGAGGTCATAGGCGCTCCACTGCCCTTGCTCCCAGCGCTTGTAGAGGTCCTCGTAGGTGACGTTGTCCATCAGGCTCTGGGAGGCGACGCTCATAGTGCTCCTTCGGGCAGTGGGGATTCCGCGCTCGGCCGATTGCGGCTTTCGGTGCAGAGGTTAGCGGGAAACTGGCTGATCAGCCAGTTTCGCCGGCGTTTCGATCTCGCGCTTGAGGATCTTGCCGGTCGGGCCCTTGGGCAGCTCGTCGACGAACCAGACGACGCGCGGGTACTTGTAGGCGGCGATGCGGTCCTTTACGTAGGCGCCGACCTCCTCGGGGGCGAGCCGCTCGCCCTCCATCAGGACGACCGCGGCGCCGATCTCCTCGCCCCACTCGTCGTGGGGGACGCCGACCACAGCGGCTTCGCGGATCTTCGGGTGCTCGTAGAGGACCTCCTCGACCTCGCGCGGGTAGACGTTGTAGCCGCCGCGGATGATCAGGTCCTTCTTGCGGTCGACGATGAAGAAGTAGCCGTCCTCGTCGACGCGGGCCATGTCGCCGCTGTGGAACCAGCCGCCGCGCATCGCCTCGGCGGTCGCGTCGGGGCGCTGCCAGTAGCCCTTCATGATGTTGTGGCCGCGGATCGCGATCTCGCCGACCTCGCCGGGCGCCACCTCCTCGCCGTCCTCGTCGACGAGCTTCATCTCGACGCCCTCGATCGGGGTGCCGATCGAGCCCGGCTTGCGCTCCATGTGGGGGTGGTTGGAGCTGGCGACGGGTGAGGTCTCCGAGAGCCCGTAGCCCTCCATCACCTTCGCCCCGAACGCCTCTTCGAAGCCGCGCAGGACCTCGACCGGCATCGAGGCGCCGCCGGTGATGCAGGTGCGCAGCGATGCGGTGTCGTAGCTCTCGCGCTCGGGGTGGTGGAGCAGCGCGCCGAACATCGTCGGCACGCCGTAGAAGTGGGTGACGCGGTCGCGCTGCATCGTCGCCAGCGCCTCGCCGGGGTCGAATTTGGGCACCAGGGTGAGGCAGGCGCCGACCTTCAGCGAGGCGTTCATCGCCACCGTCTGGCCGAAGGAGTGGAACAGCGGCAGGGCGCCGAGGACGACGTCGCCGGGCTGGATCTCGCTCGTCGTGCGGGCGGAGACGTCGGCGTTGCGCAGCAGGTTGGCGTGGGTCAGCTCGGCGCCCTTCGGCTTGCCGGTCGTGCCCGAGGTGTAGAGGATGACCGCGGTGTCGTCGTCGGCGGTGTCCGCAACATCCGTTCCGGTGCGCCTTTTGCTGTCTATGTGAGCAAAAGGCGCACCGGAAGCATGTTCCGCCAGTAGTTCGGCGAAGGCCTGCGGCTCGACCTCGATCGTCTCGGCGCCGGCCTCGGCGGCGCCCGCCGCCGCCTCCTCGGCGAAGCCGTGCCAGGCGAGCAGCAGCTTCGCGCCCGAGTCCTCCAGGTAGAAGGCGATCTCGCGCCGCTTCAGCAGCACGTTCATCGGCACGACGACGCCGCTGGCGCGCAGCACCCCGTAGTAGGCGACGGGGAACTCGGGCACGTTGGGCAGCATCACCCCGACCCGGTCGCCCGGCTCGAGCCCCCGCTCGCGCAGCAGCGTCGCCAGCCGGGCGCTGCGCTGGTCGAGCTCGCCGTAGCTCAGCTCGACCTCGCCGAGGCGGATCGCCGCCGCCTCCGGCGTCCGCCCGGCACTCTCGGTGAGTAGCGAAGCGAGGTTCAGCGTCCCGCTCCTACGGCTTCGTGTAGTGGTGGATCGGGAACTCCTTGATGTCGGGTGGCCCCTGCGGGGCGCGATCCCCGAGCGACTGGATCGCCGGCATCAGGCGCTCGGCCTGGAAGGTGTCGAAGTGCCCTCGCGACTCCCAGGCGTCGATGATCCCCCAGCCTCCCTCGACCGGACCGGCCATGTGGAAGATCAGCCCGTCGGGCGGGTTGGCGTCGACGTCGACCTCGGCGTGGACGGCTTCGTACTGCTCCTGGGTTCCTTGGGCGAACTTCAAGCGCAAACCTATGGCCATGCTGTCTCTCCTCGTTCTTCTGTCGATCTCCCGGTCGGCCGAGCATAGCCTCCAGAAGATCAGCCGCCAAGCACGCTGCTGTCCGCCTTGCTTAGGATGGGCGCCGTGAAGGCGCTGTTCCTGACCATCGCGGCATGCCTCGCCCTGCTCGTCGTGGGCTGCGGGGGGAGCAGCGACTCTTCCTCGAGCGAAACGACCGCGGGCGGCGAATCGACCGCCGCCGAATCGTCCGGGGGCGAAAAGACCAAGCCCGAGGTGACCGTGCCCAAGGGCGCGCCGCCGAAGAAGCTCGAGGTCAAGGAAATCGAAGCAGGCAGCGGCGCCGAAGCGAAGTCGGGCGACGAAGTCACCGTCCAGTACGTCGGCGTCGACTACAAGAACGGCCAGGAATTCGACTCCTCCTGGAGCCGCAACGAACCATTCAGCTTCAGCCTCGGCGCGGGCGAAGTGATCCCCGGCTGGGACCAGGGTGTCGAAGGGATGAAGGTCGGCGGCCGCCGCGAGCTGATCATCCCGCCGAGCCTCGCCTACGGCGAAGCCGGCGCGCCTCCGGCGATCGCGCCGAACGAAACGCTCGTCTTCGTCATCGACCTGCTTGAAGTCAAGTAGCGCGACCGCTCTGCCCACTAGGTCCTACGTAGACGACGACGGCCCCTGGAGGCTCGTCTTCCACCAGCAGACCCCGGTCTGAAGCTGCCTTACTCGACCGGCTGCGCCGGGCCCGGCGGCTCGGCCGAGCCTTCGAAGGGGTCGATCGCCGGGCCGACCGGGCCGCTCGGCACCCAGCCCCGGTTCATCCGCAGCAGGGCGAGCACGCCGACGACGCCGGCGAGCGCCGAGAGGCCGCCGGCGTAGGCGAGCGTGCCGCGGGCGCCGATCAACGCGACGAGCAGGCCGCCGGCGGCGAAGGCGCCGAGCTCGGCCGTGTTGCGGATGCCGTTGTATGCGGCGAAGGCGCGGCCGTGCAGGCGGTCGGGGACCCGGAAGTGGATCAGGCTGCGGAACATCACATTCTTCAGCCCGTGGGCGACGCCGCCCATGAACGAGCAGGCGAGAAAGAAGGCGAAGCTGAGCCAGAGGGCGGGCAGGGCCAGCGCCAGGCCCTGGGTCGCGGCGGCGACCAGCCCGGCGGCGGCAACGGCGGCCGCCGCGACCCGGCGCGAGAGCAGCATCGCGCCGAGCGCCATGCCCATCGTCCAGATCGAGAGCATCGAGCCGTACGCGACGTTGCCTCGATCGAGCACGTCCTCGACGAAGAACAGCTCGCCGACCCAGACCGCGGACATGAAGAGCAGCGAGCTGAAGGCGACGGTCATTACCAGCGCCAGCAGGCGGTCGCGGAAGAGGAAGGCGACGCCGTCGCGGGCACGGGGCGTGCGCTCCGACGCGCTCAGCTCGGCGGGCCGGCGCCGCACCCGCAGGGTCAGCGCGGCGACGGCGACGAAGCCAAAGGTCGCGGCGTCGACCAGCATCGCCAGCTCCAGCCCGCCGGCGCCGAACAGCAGGCCGCCGAGGATCGGCCCGGCGCCGAAGCCGACGTAGCGGGCGGTCTCGATGTGGCCGTTGGCCTCCTGGATGCGGTCCGCTCCGGCCAGCGGCGGGACGAGTGAGAACTCGGCCGGGGAGGAGGTGGCGAAGACGACGCCGAGCACGGCGGTCAGCACGAGCACGGGCGCCAGCGCGTCGCTGAAGGCGACGGCGACGGCGGCGACCGCGCCGACCGCCGATACGGCGGCAAGCAGCCGCGTCGCCTCGACCCGGTCGACCAGCAGTCCAGCCCAGCCGGCGACCAGCACCGACGGCCCGAACAGGCAGACCCATAGCGCCGCCACCGCGAACGCCGAGTCGGTCAGGTCCTTGACGTGCAAACCCAGCGCCACGATCGCCACCCAGTCCCCGAGCGCCGAGAGCCCCACCGACCCCGCGACCAGCCGAAAGTCCCGATCCCGAAACAGGCTGGCCTTCATCCGCGCAGCATAGGCAGGTTCGGCGAAACCGGTGTGAGTTCTCGATCTGGTCCGTCAACATTGGACGTAACCGACATCGAATGTCAGTTACGTTGGAAGCTTCCTTACGCACAGAGCCGGGGCGCGCGAAGATGCCCGCTTGGCTCCGAGCTCGATACTCGAAGAGCGCCTCACGGCGCAGGCCCTGGCCGGTCCGCCGCTGTCCGACCCTGTCGCCGTGGCCGAGCGGCTGCTCGCCGTGCAGGGGCAAGACCCCCGTGGCTTCCGGCTGGCGGTCCGTGCCCGCACCGAGGGACTGACGGCAGCCGACGTCGAGCGGGCGCTGGGCGAGGAGCGTAGCCTGCTCGTCACCTGGCTCAACCGCGGCACCCTGCACCTCGTGCGCAGCGAGGACTATCCCTGGCTGCAGGCGCTGACCACGCCGCCGTTGCTCAGCTCGAGCGCGCGGCGGCTACGGCAGGAGCAGGTGAGCGAAGCCGAAGCCGAGCGGGCGCTGGCGACGATCGAGCGGGCGCTGGCTGACGAGGGACCGCTGACCCGTCACGAGTTGTGCGAGCGCCTCGAAGCCGCCGACGTCCGCGTCGAGGGCCAGGCGCTGATCCACCTTCTCTTCCTCAGCGCCGTTCGCGGCCTGACCGTGCGCGGCCCGATGGCGGGCAAAGAACATGCCTACGTCCTCGCGCGCGACTGGCTCGGCGAGCCGCCGAAGGTCGACCGCGAGAGGGCGCTGGCCGAGCTGGCGCGCCGCTACCTCGTCGGCCACCAGCCGGCGAGCGACCGCGACCTCGCCAGGTGGGCCGGCCTGCCGCTGCGCGACGCCCGTGCCGGGCTGGCGGCGATCGCCGGCGAGGTCGAGGTGGGGGAGGACGGCCTGCTGCGCCTCGTCAAGCGACAGGAGCCCGCCGAGCCACCACCACCACCGCCGCGCCTACTCGGCGCCTTTGACCCGGTGCTGCTCGGCTGGACCTCGCGCGAGGACATCCTCGGCCGCCACACGCGCCTGGTCACCAAGAACGGCATCTTCCACCCCTTCGCGATGGTCGGCGGGCGCGCTGTAGCCAAGTGGGGCTGGCCGGGCGGCAAGCTGAAGCTGGAGCCGCTGCAACGCCTGCCGGCCAGTGTCGTAAAGGCGCTCGAGGCCGACGCGGACGCAGTCGCCCGCTTCCTCGGCCGCGCCTGAGCGCCGTTGGCTTCGAGACGCGCTTGGAAGCTCGCCTTCCACCAGCAGACCCGGCTCTGAGCCGACCCCGGCATGGACCGGTTCCGCGGAACCGCCGGACTTTCTCGCCAACAGGGGGGAGAACTTTTCCCGCTGAGCCCTTGGCTGGGAAATGGGAAAGCGGAAGGGGCGGCAGCGGCATACGGAATTCCGCGATATGTCATTGAACGAGATCTCAAAGTTGGCGCGCGACCCGACTGAGTCGACAATGCGCCGCCGCAAGGCCCAGGCCGAGGAGAAGGAGCGAAGACTTCGCAATCGACAGAAACGCGCAAGCGGCTGATACGTATGAAGCCCTACACTCAAAACATGTCGAAACGTCCGAGATACAGATGGCGGACGTGGCTACGAGGCCATTTGCCCTGGGCGCTAGTTGATCTGCTTCCCAAGGGTGCGAAGGACTGCGGCGACCACGAGTGGTTCCGCTTCGACGAGGACACCGACTTCTGCTACCACTGCGAAGTAGGCGAACGCCCCCATCGACACATGCCGATCGACTGGGATAGCGCTCTTTGGCGGGATTTGAGTCGTCTGGCCGACGAAGGAGACGAGACCTACCAGCAGCTCATCCGCAAGCTGAAGCGGGAGGAACAAGAAGCCGAAGTAGCGAGGGTGGCTTAAGCACAGCTCAGCACTCCGCATTTGCACTGGCAGCGCGTTGACCCCTGATGGGGAACCTCCCATACCTTCTTGCCGCAATCGTCGCAGTGGAAGAGTCGATCCAATGCGTCCAAATCTTCCAGGAGGATACGAAGATCCTGCTCGGTGATCCCTGGCTCACGCTCGCTGTAGTGGCAGGCGCGATTCGTGACCGATCCGTCGGTGCGGAGGCGGATGAGGACCGGGTCGTCGGCGCGGAGAAAGTTGCCTTCCTTGAGGCCCTCGACGAGGGCTCGTCGGTACTCGTCGGCGCTGTATCCGTTGGCAGGATCGTGGCGGATCTTCAATCCCATCTTTCCAACGGGACGCTCCAGCGCCTCCTCGATTGCCTGTCGGGCGAGCCCACCCAGCTCTTCCGCCGGCTCGCCCCTGTCGAGTCGTTCGCGCAGTCTGGCGCGCATATCGCTGGGGCCAAAGGTTGGTCCGTTGACGGCTGACCAGGCGGTCACCTTCTCGACTAGCCATTCCGGTGCCTCTGCGATCACGGTTCGGCTCAGCTGCGGGTCGTGAGTCAGCAGGATCACCTGCCAGTCGCTGAACTCCTCGGCCAAGAGCCTGATCAGTCGAGTGCGATGCACGGCGTCAAAGGACGCGACGACATCGTCGAGCACCATCGTTCTCCATCTCGGAGGGTCCGTCTTCAGCCGCGCAAGGAACAACGCCAGTCCCAAGGCATTGAGCTCGGACTCGGACATCACCCGTTGCGGGGGACGGATTTCGTGTCTACCGTCCCATTTGAATTCGAACTCGATTCCGCCGGCTCGTGCTTGGGTGTAGATCAGATGGAGATCCGTGTAGGCGGGCTGGCCGACTAGCCGCGTGTAGTAGGTGGAAAGAGGTTCGTTGATGTAGTCAAGCTCCGTTTCGATCGCCCGTTCGACAGCTTCGTCGGTGAGCTGTGCCGCGGCGTTCGCGGCGGCTTCGCGGCTGAGCGCCAACGTCGCTGCCGCCTTGGTCTTTCCCATCTCGGAAAGCATTCCCTGAAGGGTCGATAGCTCGACCAAGGCAGGTCCGAGGGCTGCTGGTGCCGAGAATGCCGCTTTGCGGATAGCGGTGATGACCTGTGCACTGGGGAGTGGAGGGTCGGGTAGGGGACGTCGTTGTTTTCGGGCTTCCTCGATCTCTTCTAGATAGGCCCGAAGCTCAGCCGAGGAGACCTTCATGGCCCCCACCGGATCCTCCTGTATTAGCTGATCGTCGTCCAGGATCTGCTCAGTTGCGCGGATCAATCGACGAGCTGCCTCCTCGTGGGCGGCCAACTCTTGCTCGGCTTTGCGGAACTTTTCGTCGGTGATAGCGAGTTCGGCGGAACGTTCAGTGATGCTCTCGATCAGCGCTCCGCGGTCCTGCTCGAGTAGACAGAGGGGGCAACGATCCTCGTCGGATGCCTCGAGAACCAAGTTGCCAGCCTCCAGTAAAGCGCTGAGTCCCCGCTTCTCCGCCGCTGCGCGATCCTCGGTCGCCGCCGCCCACAGATCGGTCGCGGCCTGTGCGAGCTCATCGCGTGCGCTGGCGAGCTCCGTAGCGCGAGACAGTAGAGAGTCCGGTTCTATCGGCTGGATCGCTGGGGGCTTCCAGGCGATCAGTGCGTCACCTTTGTCGAGCTTCGGATCGAGCTTGGCGTTGGTCGAAAGCCTGACCAGGGCGTCCTTGATTCTCTCGTCTCCGAGATGGGCACTTAACGCTCGCTCGGCAGCGTCTTGTCGCTCGCCTGCTTCCTTTGCACGGCGTTTGAGTTGAGATTTGACACTGCGGATTCCCGCGCGGAAGGCGCCGAGATCATCCAAGCCCAGTGCTTCGAGCAGCTCGCCCCGCTTGTCATTTGCGCTCTTGTCGACGAATTGGGCCATCGTGCGGTGCCCCAGCACCGGCAAGCGCTCTGCGGCGAAGTTGACGGTCAGTGGGCCGGGCCCGACCTTGAGCGGTCCTGAGGAGTTGCCGCGCAGGCCGCGGCTCGCAACGCCGCTGCCCTCGACTTGGACTGCGACCACCGCCTCATCGCAATCGAGGTGGACGAGTGCAGCCAGGCCGACGCCATCGCGGTGGGTCCAGGCGACATCACCCGTACTCCAGAACTCGAGCGCGTCGGCGATGCTCGTCTTGCCGCGGCCGTTCTCCGCCTGCAGGCAAAGACTTTGCCCGCCTTTGAGCTTGAGGGCTCGTCTTTCGCGAAAGCAGCGGAAACCGTCGAGCTCTAAACGGGTCAGCTTCATCCTTGCTCGTCGCTCTCCTTTCGCTTGGGCTCCGACTCGATCTCCCCAAGGGCTGCTTCGACATCGAGCTTTCCCGAGCTCCAGGCGCGCGCCACGGCATCGGCGACACCATGCGCCTGCTCGTCTTCCCGCATGCTGAGAACACCTCGGCAATTACCGCGGACGCTTTGTCGTCTGAACCCCGCGCGGGGTCTGGAGTCTGATGTTCGTCAGGCATGCCGTGGAAGCGGGGGCATGTTAGGCATATGAGCCAGAACGCTGAGTTGATCTAGATAAACGGAATGGTTCCTGGCAGTAGCGGACCGCTCCTCACCCCAGCTTCGGGCTCTGCCAGGGCTGGGCGAGGCGGGTGGCGAGGTCGTCGGCTAGGCCGTCGATCGGGACTCGGGTCTGCTCCAGGGAGTCGCGGTCGCGGAGGGTTACGGTGTCGTCCTCCATCGTCTGGTGGTCGACGGTTATTCCCCAGGGGGTCCCGATCTCGTCCTGGCGGCGGTAGCGCTTGCCGATCGAGCCGCCCTCGTCGAACTCGGCGGGGACGCCGCGGCGGCGGACCTGCTCGAAGACCTCGCGCGCCTTCTCCGGCAGTCCGTCCTTGGAGACGAGCGGCAGGACGGCGGCCTTTACCGGGGCGAGGCGCGGGTGGAGTCGCAGGACCGTGCGCCGGCGGCCCTCGACCTCCTCGACCTCGTAGGAGTCGACGAGGAAGGCGAGCGTCGCGCGGTCGGCGCCGGCGGCCGGCTCGATCACGTGCGGCACGTAGCGCTCTTTCGTCTGCTGGTCGAAGTACTCGAGCTTCTCGCCGCTGAACTTGGCGTGCTGGGTGAGGTCGAAGTCGCCGCGGTCGGCGATCCCCTCGAGCTCCGACCAGCCGATCGGGAAGAGGTACTCGATGTCGCTGGTCGCCGAGGAGTAGTGCGAGAGCTCCTCGGCGCCGTGCGCGCGGACCCGCAGCATCGCCGGCCGGAGGCCGAGCTCGGTGTACCAGCGCTCGCGCTCGGCCATCCAGAGCTGGTGCCACTTTTCGGCTTCGGCCGGTGGGACGAAGAACTCCATCTCCATCTGCTCGAACTCGCGCGTGCGGAAGATGAAGTTGCCGGGCGTGATCTCGTTGCGGAAGGACTTGCCGATCTGGGCGATGCCGAACGGCGGCTTCTTACGGGCGAAGCCGAGCACGTTCTTGAAGTTGATGAAGATGCCCTGCGCGGTC
>CAWIFA010000027.1:0-3790 GCA_963835315.1 uncultured Solirubrobacterales bacterium
GGGGACTGAAGATCCTTGCGCGAGAGCTGGATGTCCCGGTCCTAGCGATATCCCAGCTCTCGCGCGCGCCAGAGCAGCGGAGTCCCGCTAAGCCATTGCTCTCAGATCTGAGAGAAAGTGGAAATTTAGAGCAGGATGCTGATTTGGTCGCATTTCTTTTTCGGGAAGACTACTACCGGGATCCTGAAGATGAACCCGACGGACTCGCCGACGTAATCATTGCCAAGCATAGGAACGGCCCGATCGGCGTACCCCAACTCGTCTTCCTGGATCGTTTCCCCAAATTCGCCGATCATTCGGGGCGAGAGGAGCCGATTGAGCAGCCCGCGGGCATGGAGCCTCCATCCGAGACCGCTGCGAGTCAGGGTCCTTTCTGATGCCCGCCATTCCCCGTAATGAACCCTTCGCCGAGCGCGCCTGCCCGCTCGGCGCCTGCGACGGCTCCGGCTGGATCCTCGGCCCCGAGGACGTCGCGCGCCCCTGCGAGTGCCGCGAAGACCGGCTCAAGCGCGGCCGCATCCGCGGCGTCGCCTCGGCGATCCCGCCGCGCTACCGCGGCGTCTCCTTCGACCGGCCCCCGGTCAGCGACATGAGCCGCGACATGGCGACGCGTCACGTCGTCAACGCCGTTCGCAGCTTCGTCGACGAGCTCGACGAGAACCTCGACGCCGGCCGCGGGATGTGGCTGATGGGCAATACCGGCACCGGCAAGACGACGCTCGGCATGCTGGCCGCCAAGGCGGCGCTGGCGGCGGGACGCACGGTCGCCGTCTACTTCACGCCGAAGCTGCTGACGCAGATCCGCCAGACCTACCAGGCGACCGAGTCCGAGGACGCCTACGAGGCCTTCTTCCGCCGTCTCACCTCCGTCGACCTGCTCTACATCGACGACCTCGGCGCCGAGCGCCACACCGACTGGGTGGTCGAGCAGCTCTACGCGCTGGTCAACGAGCGCTACGAGAACCAGCGCTCGGTCCTGGTCACCAGCAACGCGCGTCGCGACGTCGAGGAGGGCCGCGCGCAGCTAGAGGATCAGATCGGCTCGCGCACCGTCTCCCGCCTGATCGAGATCTGCGGCGACCCGCTGCCCCTGTTCGGCGTCGACCGGCGAGTGGAGGCTGGGCTCGTCGAGGGGCCATCCCGGTAGGGGTGAAACGTCTTGTACTTTTTTGTCGACTGACTCTCGGCGCCAGCCCAATCCCGCGTCTTCAAAAAAGTTAAGTGGAACCCCTACCGGGATGGCCCCTTCCGGGTCAACAAGGCACAATGCCCGGCCGTATGTCCGGAACCGGAGTGGTAATAGTCGGCGCCCAGTGGGGCGACGAGGGCAAGGGCAAGGTCGTCGACCTGCTGGCCGAGCAGGCGAACGCGGTCGTGCGTTTTCAGGGCGGCAACAACGCCGGCCACACGATCGTCCGCGACGGCGAGGAGTTCAAGTTCCACCTGATCCCCTCGGGCATCCTCTACCCGGACAAGCTCTGCATGATCGGCAACGGGGTCGTGCTCGACCCGCGCATCCTGCTCGGCGAGATCGACGGTCTGAAGCGGCGCGGGGTCGACGTCGGCAAGCTGCGGATCTCCGCCAACGCGCACCTGATCATGCCCTACCACGTGCTGCTCGACACGGCGGGCGAGGTCAAGCTGGGCAAGCTCTCGATCGGCACGACGCGGCGCGGCATCGGCCCCTGCTACGCCGACAAGGCGCTGCGGTTGGGGATCCGCGTCCAGGACCTGCTCGACGAGAAGATCCTGCGCAAGAAGATCATGGCGGCGCTGGAGCCCAAGCAGCAGGCGCTGCGCGAGCTCTCGGTGCAGCGGCGCAAGCTGCGCAAGGAGGCCGGCGAGGGTGGGCGCCAGGGCGCCGACCACAGCGTCGCCGAGGCGCCCGACCCACGGCTCGACCTGCACGCGATGACCGAGGAGTTCGCCGCCTACGGACACCGGCTCGAGCCCCACATCGCCGACACCGCGAAGCTCTGCTGGGAAGAGCTCGACGCCGGCCACCGGGTCCTCTTCGAGGGCGCCCAGGCGACGCTGCTCGACCTCGACCACGGCACCTACCCCTTCGTCACCTCCTCCAACCCGATCGCCGGCGCGGCCACGGTCGGCGCCGGAATCGGCCCCTCCGACATCGGCGAGGTCTGGGGCGTCGCCAAGGCCTACGCGACCCGGGTCGGCGCCGGGCCGTTCCCGACCGAGCTCACAGACGCGGCCGGCCGCCACATGCTCGAACGCGGCCACGAGTACGGGACGACGACCGGGCGCGAGCGGCGCTGCGGCTGGATGGACCTGGTCGCCCTGCGCTACGCCGTGCGGCTCAACGGGATGACCGCGCTGACGATCACCAAGCTCGACGTGCTCAGCGGGCTCGACCCGCTGCGCGTCGCCGTCCGCTACCGCTCGCGCGAGGGGGCGATCTTCGACGAGTTCCCGTATCACCAGTCGATCCTCCACTCGGCCAAGCCGGAGTACGAGGATCTGCCGGGCTTCGACGCCGACCTCAGCGGCTGCCGCACGGAGGCCGACCTGCCCGCCGAGGCGCGCGCCTACCTGGACTTCATCGCCGAGTTCGCCGGCGTGCCGATCCGCCTCGTCGGCGTCGGCCCCGGGCGCGACGAGGTCGTCTGGATTGGCGGATCCTCTGTCTTGTGACGTGGGCCGAGAAATGACGAGGTCCAGGGGTCGCCAGACAAGGACGCAGGGAACCCGAATAGCAACGCTATTTGGGTGACCGAGGACGCCGTATGGCGGCGCCTGGGGCCGTCATTTCCGGTCTGACGTCGCAAGACAGAGGATCGAAACCCCGGCGTGCTTTAAAGTCAGGGTGTGGCCACCGGAAGACGCACCGCCAGCGAGCGGCTGCCCCGGGGCCGTCACGGGCTACCGCGGGAGGCGGTGACGGAGTCCCAGCGGCAGCGAATCCTGCAAGCGATGATCGAAGTGGTCGCCGAGCGCGGCTATCCGGAGACCCGCGTGGTCGACGTGATCGGAGTCGCCGGCGTTTCCCGCAAGACCTTCTACGAGCTCTTCACGAGCAAGGAGGACTGCTTCCTCGCCGCCTACGACGTGCTGCTCGGCAACCTGCTCGGCGACACCGCGCGGGGCTTCGAGTCCAAACCGGGCGCGCCCTGGGCCGACCGCGTCGCCGCCGGACTGTACGAGCTGCTCAAACACCTCGCGGAGCACCCCGACGAGGGCCGCTTCGCGATCGTCGAGGTGCTCGCCGCCGGGCCGAAGGCGCTCGCCCGCCGCGACGCCGCAGTGCGCCAGTTCACCGGCTTCCTCGACGCCGGGCGGGCCGAGACCTCGGTCGAGCTGCCGGGGATCACCGCGCTCTCGCTGGCCGGCGGCGTCAACGAGCTGCTCTACAGCGAGATCCTGCACGGCGCCTCGGCCCGCCTGCCCAGCCGGCTGCCCGACCTGATGTTCTGGATCACGCTGCCGTTTCTCGGCCCCGAGCGGGCCGCCGAGCAGCGCGAGCGGGTGCGGCTCTCGATGCTCGAGAGCTGAGCCACCCGGCCGCAAAGCGCTCCTTTCCGGCGCCAGGCGGGTTTGAGTAGTGCCGGGGCGGGCAGTCTCGTCAACGGACGGATTTTCAACGCTTCTACCGGTCGGGCCCGGGACTGGGCCCGACCATGCAAAGGAGAGAAACCGATATGCGCAGGAAAGCGATGATCGCGCTCGCCCTCAGCGCCGCGCTGGCGCTCGGCGTCGCAGCGATCGCGGGCGCCGCGAGCACCAAGATCAGGGCGGGCAACCTCGTCCTCACGTTCGGCGGCACCAGCATCCC
>CAWIFA010000028.1:0-70982 GCA_963835315.1 uncultured Solirubrobacterales bacterium
CCAACGTGATGGCGCTCGACCCGGCGGCGCGCACGGCGAAGCTGCAGGGCGGCGAGGAGGTGGCGTTCGGCAAGGCGCTGCTCGCCACCGGGGCGATGGTCAACATCCTGCGGGTCGAGGGGGCCGAGAACGAGGGCATCCACTACCTGCGCGCCTTCGGCAACTCGGAGGCGATCCGCGCCGACGCCGAAAGCGCCGAGCACGTCGCCCTCATAGGCGGCAGCTACATCGCCGGCGAGGTCGCCGCTTCGCTGACCGCGCAGGGCGTCAGCTGCACGATGGTGATGATGGAGGACGTGGCGTTCTCGCGGACCTTCGGCGAGGACGCCGGGCGCTGGTTCCAGGCAGCGACTCGAAGAGCACGGCGTGGAGCTGCTCGGCGGCGAGCAACTCGAGGCCTTCGAGGGCGACGGCCGGGTGAAAGCCGTGCTGACCAGGAGCGGCCGCTCGATCGAGTGCGACGCCGTCGTCATCGGCGCCGGCGTGCGCCCCGACGCGATGCTGGCCCAGCGCGCCGGCCTGGCGGTCGAGGACGGGATCGTCTGCGACTCGAAGCTCGCGACCTCGGCCGAGGGCGTCTACGCGGCGGGCGACTGCTGCTCCTACGACAGCGTCGTGCACGGACGGCGGATCCGGGTCGAGCACTGGGACGTCGCGATGCAGCAGGGGATGCACGCGGCGCGCAACATGCTCGGCGAGGACGCCGACTACGACGTCGTCCCCTACTTCTTCAGCGACCTCGCCGACTGGGCGAGCCTCGAGTACGTCGGCCCGGCCCAGGACTGGGACGAGGAGGTCTGGCGCGGCGACCGCGACGCCGGCGAGTTCTCGCGTCTGGTACCTGAAGGACGGCCGGGTCGCCGGCGCGCTCAGCGTCGGCCGCCCCGAAGACCTCGCCGAAGCCCGCCGCCTGCTCGCCGACCACGTAGACGTCTCCGCCGCCCACGGCGACGATCGCCGACGCCGACAGCGACCTCGCGTCGCTCGGGTGAGGGAACTGCGGAGCAGGGACTCGAACCCCGATTTCACGGACCAGAACCGCGCGAATTGCCATTATTCGACTCCGCAAGGAGGTTGTGGCCCCCAGATTATCTAGTCGCCACTTCGCGCAGTGGCGTCGTGGTGTCCGACCCGTCAGCGAACATGCGTTCGTAACCATGGATCTGGGAAAGGGGGAATTGGGCCGACCGTCGGCGCGCCGGGAGGAAGTTGGTCGTCTGCGAGCTGACGGCCTCAGCTACAGCGAGATTTCCTCTCGCCTCGGTCTGTCCAAGGCAACCGTCGCCTACCACGCCCGTCGGCTCGGCATCCCCGCAGACGACCGCTTTGCGCGGCGGTATGACTGGGAAGAGGTTCAGACGGCAGTCGACTCCGGTCTGTCCGTCCGTGAGTGCGCAGAGCGCTTCGGGTTCTGCACGGCGACCTGGTCGAAGGCCGTCAAGCGAGGGGATGTCTGTGCGCGCGAGTGGATCACGCCGGTCGAAGAGCTGTTGGTGGCCGGACGTAAGCGCAGCCGGGGGCACATCAAGGCCCGTCTGATCAAGGAGGGGCTGAAGGAGAACCGCTGCGAGACGTGTGGGATAACCGAATGGCGCGGGAGGCCGCTGAACATGGAGCTGCATCACGTCAACGGCGACGGATCGGACAACCGGCTGGAGAACCTGCAGCTCCTATGCGGCAACTGCCATTCGCAAACCGACAACTGGGGCGGGCGTGGGGCTCGTCGCAAGGCGCAATCGAGACACCGGAAGCGGTCGGCGCACTGAGGCGTCTAGGGGCTTTGCTACTTTCGCGCTGATGAGGAGGCTCGGTCTTTCTGCTGCGGCGCTTGCCCTGCTTGCAGCTCTCGTCGCCGGCTGCGGCGGCGGGGGCGGGGACGAATCGACGGCTGCCGCGACCACGGAAGCGACGGAACCGTCGGCGCTCAGCAAGGCGGAGCTGATCATCCAGGGCGACGCGATCTGCGCCGAGGTGAATGCTGCGGTCGGCGCCGCGGGCTCGACCAGCTCCGGCGCCGGCGAAGCGGTGGTCCAGGTCGCCGGCCTCTACGGCGGCATGGTCGAACGGCTGAAGGGCCTCGGGGCGCCGCGCGAAGAAAGCGCCGGCTACTCGGGTTTCATCACCACCGCCGAAGAACTGGCGCAGGCCGAGAACAACGTCAAGCTCGCCTACGAACGCGAAGAAACGGAAGAGCTGACGGCGGCAGCGGGCGAAGTCTCGACGGCGCTGACCAGGTTCGAGTCGGCGGCGGGGGAATTCGGCTTCGAAAAATGCGCCGAAGCGCCGACGGCGCCGACTCCGGGCGGCTCGGGTGAAGGCTCCGGCGGCGAAGAAGAAAGCGCCGGCGGGGTCGAAAGCGAAGTCGAAGAAGCGGCGCCCGAAGAAGCAGCCGAAGCGGCGCCGCGAAGCGCCCCCGGTCGAAGAAGAAAGCGCCGGCGGCGGCGCCGGCGTCGGCGGCGGCAGCGAAGGCGGCGGCTCGGGGTCTGGCGGCTCCTCCGGCGGCATCGGGCCGGGCTAAGCGGCCGAGGACTCCTCCCACGCACCGTACAGCCGCGCGTAGGGGCCGCCGGCCTCGATCAGCTCCTCGTGCGTTCCGCTCTCGGCGATCCGGCCGCCTTCGAGCACGACGATCTTGCCGGCGCGGCGGATCGTCGAGAGGCGGTGGGCGATGACGATCGCCGTGCGGCCGGCGAGCAGACGCTCGAGCCCGCGCTCGATCGTCTTCTCGGTGCGCACGTCGACGTTCGACGTCGCCTCGTCGAGGATCAGGATCCGCGGCTCGGCCAGCAGCGCCCGGGCGAAGGCGACGAGCTGGCGCTGCCCGGCGGAGAGCTGCACGCCGCGCTCGCCGACCTCGGTGCCGATCCCCTCCGGCAGCGCCGCGACGAACTCGTTCGCGCCGACCGCGGCGAGCGCCGCCTCGATCTCCTCCTCGCTCGCCCCGGGCCGGCCGAAGGCGACGTTCTCGCGCACGCTGCCCGAGAACAGGAAGCCCTCCTGGGGGACGATTCCGAGCTGCCGGCGCAGCGCCCGCTGCTGGACGCCGCGCAGGTCGTGTCCGTCGACCGCGACCGTGCCCCGCTGCGGGTCGTAGAAGCGCGCCACCAGCTTGGCGAAGGTCGACTTGCCGGCGCCGGTCTCGCCGACCAGGGCCAGGGTCTGCCCGGGGGGAACGTGCAGGTCGACGTCCTCCAGCGCCCAGCCGCCGGCCTCCGAACCCTCGGAGTAGGAGAACCAGACCCCCTCCATCGCGATCTCGCCGCGCAGCTGCCCGGGGTCGATCGCTCCCGGCGCGTCGACCATGTCGGGCTCGGTATCGAGCAGCTCGAAGATCTTGTCGAGCGCCGCCATCCCCTGCTGGTAGGTCGTGTAGAGCTGGGAGAGTTCCTGGATCGGCGAGAAGAAGACCTGCAGGTAGCCGATGAAGGCGACGATCGTGCCGATCTGGATCGCGTGGTCGATCGCCTGGGTGCCGCCGTAGAGGATGATCGCCGCCGTGCCGACCGCGGTGAGCAGTTCGATCGCCGGGAAGTAGGAGGCGTTGAGGAAGACGGTCCGCATGTTCGCCTCGCGGTTAGCCTCGTTCAGCTCGGTCATCGCGGTGGCGTGGCGTGGCTCCTGGCCGAAGCTGCGCACCACCCGCACGCCGCTCAGCGTCTCCTGCAGATAGGCGGTCACGGCGGCGATCCGCTCGCGCGTTTCGCGGTAGGCGCCGTGGGAGGCGATCCGGAAGACGATGCTGGCGGCGGCGACGAGGGGAAAGGTCAGGAAGGTGACGAGCGCGAGCTTGACGTCGAGCGCGAACATGATCGCGACCACGCCGATCAGCGTCAGGCCGCTCGAGAAGAGCGTCGTGACCCCGCTGGTCAGCAGCTGGTTGAGCGCCTCGATGTCGTTGGTCATGCGGCTGATCAAGACCCCCGGGCTGCGGCGGGTGAAGAACCCGATCGACATCGACTGCAGGTGGGCGAAGACGCGCTCGCGCAGATCCTGCAGGGCGCGGGTGCCGACCCAGCCGACCAGGTACGTCTGGGCGTAGGTGGCGATCGCGAAGAGCGCGGCCACGCCGAGGAAGGCGATGACGATCCGCGTCAGCGCGCCGGTGTCGCCGGTGACGATCCCGGCGTCGATCGCCTGCCCGGCGAGGTAGGGAGGGGCGAGGCCGGCGCCGGTGGCGAGCACGATCGCGACGACGGTCAGCGCCACCCGGCCGCGATAGGGCCGCAGCAGGCCGGCCATCCAGCGCAGCTTGCGGCCGCGCTTCTCCTCGCCGCGGAGGATCGACCAGAGCCTGCTCACAGCCGCGCCACCTCCTCGCGCCGCTCGAGGTCGCGTTGCAGGAAGACCGAGTCGGCGAGGCCGTGCTCGGCGATCTCGCGGTAGAAGCCGCAGCCCGCGAGCAGCTCCTCGTGCGTGCCGCGGTCGACGATCCGGCCGCCGTCCAGCACGACCACCTCGTCGGCCAGCGAGACGGTCGAGAGGCGGTGGGCGATGACGAAGGTCGTGCGGCCGGCCATCGCTTCGCCGAGGCCCGTCTTGATCGCGGTCTCGGTCGTCGCGTCGACCGAGGACGTGGCGTCGTCGAGGATCAGGATGCGCGGGTCGGCGAGCAGGGCACGGGCGATCGCGACACGCTGGCGCTGCCCGCCGGAGAGGGTCAGGCCGCGCTCGCCGACGAGGGTGTCGTAGCCGTCGGGCAGGTCGCGGATGAACCCGTCGGCCCGGGCGCGCCGCGCCGCCGCTTCGACCTGTTCGCGGCTCGCCCGCGGTTGCGCGTAGGCGACGTTCTCGGCGATGCTCGCCGTGAACAGGAAGCTGTCGTCGCCGACGAAGGCGACCTCCGAGCGCAGGGAGACGAGGTCGACCGAGCGCACGTCGGCGCCGTCGATCGCAACCGCTCCCTCGCTGGGGTCATAGAGGCGCGCTATCAGCGCCACGAGGCTCGTCTTGCCCGAGCCCGAGGGCCCGACGAGGGCGACCGTGCTGCCGCCCCGGATGTTGAGGTCGATGTCCGTCAGCGCCGGCGCAGCGCCGTCGTAGCGCAGGGTGACGCCACGCATCTCGACCCGGCCGCCGCCTGCCGGCAATGGCGGCGCGTCCTCCGGACTCTCGATCGCCGGGTCGCGGTCGAGGATCTCGAACAGGCGATTCCCCGAGGCGATCGCCCGCTGCGCCATCCCGAGCGTCATCCCCAGCATCCGCATCGGCCCGGCCAGCATCGCCACGTAGGTGTAGAAGGCGGTGAAGTCGCCAAGGCTGAGCTTGCCCGCGATCACCTGCCGCCCGCCGACCAGCAGGACCAGGGCGATGCCGAGCTGGGGCAGGAAGCCGAGCAGGGAGGAGAAGCCGGCCTGCAGGCGGGTCGAGTAGATGCTCTGGTCGAAGACGCGGGCGACGGCGCGGCGGAAGCGGTGAAGCTGGTGCTGCTCGCGGGCGAAGGCCTTGACGATGCGGATCCCCGAGACGTTCTCCTCCGCTTCGGCCGTCAGCTCGGCGATCCGCTGCTGCACCTCCTGCACGGCGGGGCGGGAGACGCGGTTGTAACGCGAGGCGGTGTAGACGACGAACGGCGCCGGGGCGAGGGCGATGAGGGCCAGCCAGGGCTCGAGGACGAACATCACGGCACTGGCGAGGGCGATCGTCAGCAGGTTCTGGGTGATGAAGATCAGGCCATAGCCGAGGAAGAAGCGGATCGACTGCAGGTCGATCGTCGCCCGCGACATCAACTGGCCGGTCTGCTGGGAATCGAAGAAGCCCAGCTCGAGTCGCTGCAGGTGGGCGTAGAAGCGCTGACGGAGGTCGAATTCGACCGCCAGCGAGACCCGCCCGGCGACCAGGCGCCGCACCATCGTCAGCCCGAGGCGCAGGACGCCGGCGCCGACGATCGCCAGGGCCAGCGGCAGCAGGTCGGGCCTTTCGCCGTTCTCGATCGCGTTGACGGCTCGCCCGATCAGCCAGGGGATCAGGACCGTCATCCCCATCGCCGCCCAGGCAAAGATCAGCGAGCCCCAGAGCTGGCGGCGATAGGGCCGCAGAAAGCCCATCAGACGGCGGTAAGTCTGCATGCGATCACCATAAACCGCCGCCTGCTCCGCTTCGCGTCCGCGGGCGGCGGCTAACGGCCTGGACAAACCGCCACGTCCTCCGCTTCGCGTCCGGGCGTGGCGGCTACGCGCCATATCGGCCCCGCTCGCGGAGAATCAGATCGTGACGCTCGCTAATCAGTTGAATGCGGCGGCTTTTGCACTGGTTACCTTCCCTTTCGGGCAGGGTTTCTGGACGTGCCCGGGGGGGAGGAGGATCTGGAAGTTGGTGACGGCGTGGTAGGGCGTCGGGGCGCCGTTGTTGCGGGCCAGGGTGACGACGAGGCGGTAGAAGCCGGCCGGGAGGTCGCGGTAGTAGATCTCCGGCCGGGTCGCCGGCGAGTAGCTGCCGTTGGCGCCGATCCGCATGGCCAGCACCCCGTTCGGTCCCGAGTAGCGGGGGAAGTCGAACGAATTGCCGATCAGCCGGCCGCGCCCGAGCGGGCTTTCCTCGGCGATCGCGAGCTTCGCCGGGTCGACGCAGTCGGGCACGCGGTTGAGCGCGAAGCGCAGGTTGCCCTCGCCGAGCCGCGGTGCGCCGCCGAAGCGCAGCGGGGCCAGGCTGAAGTTGCTCACCTTCGTCTTGACGACGACGGCGCGGTCGGCCTGCCGCGCGCCGTTGCGGGGCGAGACGATCTCGACGGCGGGTTCGCCGGGCAGCGGCGCCCTGGCTGAGCTGTGCGTCCCGTCGCCCGTGAAGACGACGATCGGGACGACGGCGGCGACGACCGCCGCCAAGCCTGCAAGGATTACGAATCCGCGCCGCATGCGGGCCGGAACATTACGCACCGCAAGGGCAGGCTTGCGACCACGAGACATGACCCCCGCCACCGAACTCGCATACAGGATCGGCGCTGCCGCGCGGCGCCCGGACAGCTGGTGGCAGCTGTGCAAATTCGGCCTGGTCGGAGCCTCCGGCTATCTGATCAACCTGGCCGCCTTCTCGGTTCTCACGGGCAGCTTCGGCCTCCACCATCTCCTCGCCGCGGTCGGCGCTTTCTGCGTCGCGCTGGCCAACAACTTCCTCTGGAACCGCCACTGGACCTTCGAACCCGGGGAGCGGCACCCGGGCCACCAGGCGCTGCGTTTTTTCGCGGTCAGCCTTGCTGCGCTCGGAATCAACCTCGTCGTGCTGCAGCTGCTCGTCACCGGCAGCGGGCTGAGCGACCTGCCCGCGCAGGCGATCGCGGTCGCGGTCGCCATGCCCTTCAATTTCTTGGGCAACAAGTTGTGGACTTTCACCTGAGGGCCGTAGACCGGCGCAGTCTCGGGGTCCGCTACCACTCTCCTTCCAGCCAATGGAGTAGATCGGGTTCGATTTTGGCAAGGTCTGGTTGGTCGGTAGCCAGCTCCGTCGTCGCCAACTGGATCGCCGCGCCGAGGGCGAATGTGGCGCGGCCTTGGTCTCCGCCGAGCCAGGCCTCGAGCCTGCACTGGCGCGGGTGATCTGCTCGAAGCGCGTGCAGGGCGGACCGGGCGGCTGCGGGATCGGTCTCGGCCATGTCGATCAACGCCGCCAGCCCGGCCCTGATTCGGTGTCGCGGGCGTGCCGCCTCTGCTGCGGCCATCGCCCCCTTAACGAATTCTTCTTCTAAACGGCCCTCATCCAGCAGGGCAGTTCTCGTACCCTCTCCCATGTTGGGACCTCCTCTTCAGGTCTCGGCCAGGCCCCGGGGTGTCGCAAGCGCCGCCGGGGCCACGTCTTGTAACGGTTTCAAGTGTCACTCGAATAATTCAAGCTGCTTGACCAATGATTTCCCAGCATAGGTCCCCACCGGCCTGCGGTCAACGTCACCTGGCAGACTGCGACCCGAGATGAGCAGCACAAAGCCGAATTACGACCCGGCCGAGCTCGAGCCCGCGCGCCAGGCGGAGTGGGAGGAGCGCGCGACCTTCGCCACCCCTACGCCAGGCGTCGACCAGCGGGCCGTCTACATCAAGCCTTCCAGCCCGTTCACCTCGGGCAATCTGCACATGGGCCACGTGCGCGACTACTCGATCGGCGACGCCTACGCGCGCTTCCGGCGGGCCCGCGGCGACGCCGTGCTCTTCGGCTTCGGCTTCGACGCCTTCGGCCTGCCGGCGGAGATGGCGGCGATCGAGCGCGGCGCCCGGCCGGCCGAGTGGGTCGAGCGCTGCGGCGAGCGAATGCTCGG
Source organism: uncultured Solirubrobacterales bacterium (assembly GCA_963835315.1). GTDB lineage: Bacteria > Actinomycetota > Thermoleophilia > Solirubrobacterales > 70-9 > VRUE01. The sequence goes on from CAWIFA010000028.1 coordinate 8,240, forward strand.
GCAGATGAAGCGGCTCGGCTTCTCCTTCGACTACGAGCGTGCCTTCTACAGCTCCGACGAGGCCCAGTACCGCTGGTCGCAGTGGCTCTTCCTCACCCTGCACGAGGCGGGGCTGATCTACCGCGACGACGCCACGGTCGACTGGTGCGACACCTGCCAGACGACGCTTGCCGCGCTACAGGTCGAGGACGGGCGCTGCTGGCGCTGCCATAACAAGGTGCGGCTGATCCGCCGCCCGACCTGGTTCCTGCGCCTCTCGCCCTACCTCGAGGAGAACGACCGCAACCTCGCCGGCCTGGAGGAGGACTGGGACGAGCTCTCGCTGAACACCCAGCGCTACATCCTCGGCCGCAGCGACGGCGTCGAGCTCGACCTCGCCGGGCCCGACGGCGGCTTCGTCGTCTTCACGCCTCATGGCGGTGACTTCGGCGAGGCGCGCTTCGTGCTGCTCTCGCCGCGCCATCCGGAGGTCGAGCGCTACGCGAGCGACCCTGAGGTCGCCGGGCGGCTCGACGAGCTGCGCTCCGGCGGCTGGGAGCGCAGCGCCCGCGACGCCGCCGCCGTGCCGGTGATCGACACCGGCGCCTCGGTCGAGGTCGCCGGCGGCGGCAGCCTGCCGGTCTTCGTCTCGCCGCTGGTCGACGCCCGCTACGGGCCCACTGCGGCGCTCGGCATCCCGGCGGTCGACGAGGCCGACGAGGCGATCGCGGCGCGGATGGAGCGCGTCGCCGCTGCGCCGCTCGGCGGCGGCGAGGCAACGGCGCTGGCGCCGCAGAAGGCGCGTCGCTACCGCGCCTACGACTTCTCGATCTCGCGCCAGCGCTACTGGGGCACGCCGATCCCGGTCCTGCACTGCGAGGGCTGCGGCGTCGTCCCCGTGCCGATCGAGGACCTGCCGGTGGCGCTGCCGCGCGACGTCGAGCCGAGCGGCGAAGGCAATCCGCTGGCCGAGCGCCCCGACTTCCTCGAGACGAGCTGCCCGAGCTGCGGCGGCGCGGCGCGGCGCGAGACCGACACGCTTGACTGCCACTTCGACGCGCTCTGGCTCTGGGTGCCCGCCGCGGTGCCGCCGGCCGAGCGCGACGAGCAGATGTTCAGCCACCCCGATCTGCGGCGCTGGCTGCCCTCCGAGCGGCTCGTCGCCGGCAACGACAGCGGCGGTTTCGTCTTCGACCAGCGGGTGGTGACCAAGGCGCTGCGCGACATCGGCCCGTTCGAGTTCCTCGCCGACGGCGAGCCGTTCGCCGGCTGCCTGTTCCACGAGATGGTGATCGCCGACGGGCGCAAGATGAGCAAGCACCTCGGCAACGTCGTCGACCCCGACGCCCTGGTCGCCGAGCACGGCGCCGACACGGTGCGGCTCGCGGTCCTCTACGCCGCCGGGCCGGCCAAGGCGCTCAACTGGACCGACGGGGCGCTGCGCTTCGCCTCGCGCTTCCTGCGCGGGCTCTGGGACTACACGCACGAGAGCATCGCCGCCGCGGCGCAGGCGCCCGAGGACGCCGAGGCCGCCGCCGACACGGCGTTCATCCGCGAGCGGCTGGGCAAATGGTGCGAGAGCGGCCTCGAGCGGATCACCGCCGACCTGGAGCAGCTGCAGATGCACAAGGCGTTGCGCAACGTGACCCGCCTGCTGGAGCGGATCAAGGACTACGAGAAGCGCGTCGTCAAGCGCCAGGAGCGGCTCGGGCGCGAGGACTATGAGGCGCTGCTCGAGGCGCTGGCGCTGCTCGCCCGCACGCTCTCGCCCTTCGCGCCGCACGTCGCCGAGCAGCTGCTGGTTGCGCTGGGACGGGACGCGTCTGTAGGATTTCCGGCAGGTGGAGAGGATCTGGGAGGCCTCTCAATGGCCGGAAATAACTGAGCGATAACCAGGAATCTGCTATATAGGGCGACTGATGATCAGGCGGGAGCACAAGAAGCGGCGCAGGCGGTTCGCCAAGGCGGGCGCCCTGCCGTCGCTAGCCGGAGGCATCGAGGGGCGATGAGCTCCTCGGCCGACCAGCGCACCCGCTCCTGCGCGACGGAGCTGGTCTGCCACGACTGCAACCTGCGGCTGCCGCTGCTCGACACCACCTTCAGGTGCCTCGGCTGCGGCAAGACGCTCGACATCGACTACGACTACGAGCTCGCCAAGCAGCGGATCGCCGAGCTGCCGATCGGCGAGCGCGAGCTGAACATCTGGCGCTTCGAGGAGCTGCTGCCGATCGTCGACGCCGGGGCGCAGTCGCGCGTCGGCCGCTACAGCGGGCGCACGCCGCTGATCCACGCCGACCGGCTCGGCGCCGAGCTCGGGCTGCGCAACCTCTACATCAAGGACGACTCGACCCAGCGGCCGAGCCTTTCCTACAAGGACCGCGTCGTCTCGATGGCGATCGCGCGGCTGCTCGAGCTTGGCAAGGACGAGATCGGCTGCGTCTCGACCGGCAACGTCGGCACCGCGGTCTCCGCGATGGCGGCAAAGGCCGGGGTGACCGCATACGTCTTCTACCCGAGCAACATGGAGCGCGGCAAGGCGCGCGCCTGCCGGGCGCTCGGTGCGATCGTGATCCAGCTCGACGGCAACTACGACGAAGCCAATCGCGCCTGCCGCGAGCTGGCGCTGGAGACCGGCGTGCAGTTCACCAACATCACCCTGCGCCCCTTCTACGCCGAGGGGGCGAAGACGATGGCCTTCGAGGTGGTCGAGCAGCTCGACTGGATCTCGCCCGACCACTTCGTCATCCCGGCCGCCGGCGGCACGCTCTCCTCGCGCGTGCACAAGGGCCTCGAGGAGATGGAGACGGTCGGCATGGCGGAGACGGCGGCGACCAAGATCCACATCGCCCAGGCGGCGGGCTGCAACCCGATCGCCGCCGCGATCCTCGACGGCAGCGGCGAGATCGAGCCGCAGCGGCCGGAGACGGCGGCGCACTCGATCGCGATCGGCGCCCCCGGCGACGGCCCGCTGGTCGTCGACGCGGTGATGTCGCGCGGCGGCTCGGCGGCGGCGGCCAGCGACCCGGAGATCTTCGAGGCGCTGGACCTGCTCGGCGCGACCGAGGGCATCCTTGCCGAGCCGGCCGCCGGCGCCACCATCGCCGGCACGATCAAGCTCGCCAACGAAGGCAAGCTCGGCCCCGACGACACCGTCGTCGCGATCGTCTCCGGCAACGGCTACAAGACCCTCGACGAGCACCCGGACAAGCCCTGGCCCGAACTGGTCGCGCCGGAACTCGAGCCGATGGAGCGCACCCTGGCCGAATTCCGCCATTCGGGCGCCGGCGCGGCGCTGCCCGGCTAGCCGAGGAGGCGCAGGCCCAAAGCGCGACGAGCGCCGTGTAGCCGCCGCACCACCCTGAACCGCCAGGTCGCCGGGGTTCGGTCGGTCGCTCTGCCGGGGGCGCTGGCCCTGACCCTGAAGACGTGCCGGCCGAGTCGCAGCCTCCGCGCGGTGAACGGCGAGCGGCAGCGCCGGAAGCGCCGCCGGTCGAGCTTGCAGAGGAACCGCGACCGGCGACGGCTGGAGGTGAAGCGGAAGGTCGGGGTGCGATCGCGCGTCACCCGGCGCGGCCGGTGACGGATCCTGGTCTGGGGGCGCCGCCGCGCGACGCCGCCGGAGCCCGCCCCGCCACCGGCGCCGGACGCCGGGTTGCCGGGGACGGCCGGGCTCTGCGAGGAGCAGGCGCGCTCGCCGGGAGCGACCGAGTTGGGACGCGGCGCGGGAAAGGCATCGGAGAAGTCCGCCGCGCTGTCGTCGCGGTCGTCGGTGGCCTCGAGCAGGGTCGGACAGCCGGGTGCGATCGTGCGGCGCAGCGCCATCCCGTCGGGGATGCCCAGGGGGTCGGCGGGCGAGCCGGTCGGCGACGGGGCCGAGCCGTGAAAGCCGCCCCAGGAAACGCAGTCGAGCGATTCCCAGCAGACCGCGCCACCCGTCGGGTCGAGCAGGCCCGAGGACATCCCGGCGTCGGCGACGACGCCGAACTGCGACTCGGCGGCCGGCGTTGCGGCGACGAGCGTGCTCTGGTCGGCGCCGTTCGGCGCCTCGGCCCCGAAGCTCGCCGTTCCCACCCGGGTCCCCGCGGCGTCGAGGAAGTCGATCGAGTGACCCGCGACGAGGTTCTGCCCCGACGCGTACATCTGCAGCTCGACGTACTCGGCTTCCGGGCTCGCGCCCGAGCCGGGGTAGACCTCGCGGACCGACATCAGGTGGAAGGTCGCCGACGCAGCGGCGGGGGCGATCGCGAGCGCGGCTGCCGCCAGCGCCGCCGCGAGGATCACGAGCCGCCGTCTCACGCCCGATGCCTCCTCCGCACGTCGCGGCGCGCACAGCGATGGCGCCTGTCGTGGCGGCCGTGGCGGCAGCGATGGCCGCTGCGACCGCGGGTCACCCGAAAGACCCACCGCGCCGGAGTGGCGTCGAACCTGCCGCCGGCAAGCGCCCGGACGCGGATCCGGTGGCGTCCCGGGCGCAGCCGTCTCGTCGTGAACGGCGAGCGGCAGGCTGTGAACCGCGCCCGGTCGACGCTGCACTGGAAGCGGGCGTTGGCGAGGTTTGAGCGGAAGCGCACAGTGGGCGTGCGGTCCCTGGTCCTGCGGCGCGACCTCGACGTGATGTTGGTCCGGGGCGGGGAGGGGGCGGACTGCGGGGCCGGGGCGGTCGTCGGCGCGGTGGGCGCGGGTGCGTGCGCGACAGGCGGGGGCAGCGGCGAGGACGGTGGCGCCTCGACGTCGAAGCTGTAGCCCGCCGGGGTCGGGTCGACGTTGGCGCTGGGGTCGACCGCGCGGACGAGAAAGGTGTGCGGGCCGTTCGCGAGGCCGGTGTAGGCGATCCCGGAGGCCGCGCAGGCCGCGAACGCGGCTCCGTCCAGCTTGCATTCGAAGCTCGAGCCCGGCTCGTTCGATTCGTAGGTGAAGGAGGCGGTTGAGCTTTCGCTCGGGTCGGGCGGCCGCGAGAGGATCGTCGTCTGCGGCGCCGTCGTATCGGCGGATGAGTTGTCGACTTCCCATTCGTACGCGGCGGCGGGGCCCTGGTTGGCGGCGGGGTCCGTGGCGCGGACCTTGAAGGTGTAGGCGCCGTCGGCGAGGCCGGTGTAGGTCTTGCCCGAGGACGGACAGGCGGAGAAGCTGTCGGCCGCCGATCCGGCGGCGAGGCTGCATTCGAAGCTCGCGCCGAACTCGCTCGCGTGGTAGGTGAACGAGGCGCTGGCCCCGGGACTGGGATCGTCGGGGTGGCTGTCGATCGTCGTCGTCGGCGCGGTCGTGTCGATGCAGGCGGCCTCGGCGATCGGGCTGGAGTTGTTGCGCGGGTTCGGGCTAGCGTCCACGAAGTCGGTGGCGCTGTCGTTCGAGTCGTCGGAGGCCTCGAGCAGGGTCGCGCAGCCCGGTTCGATCGTGCGGCGCAGCGCCTTGCCGTCGGGGATGCCCGAGAGGTCTGCCGGCGAGCCCGATGCCGACGGCGTCGAGCCGCTGAAGCTTCCCCAGGAGACGCAGTCGATCGAGCCGGCCCAGCAGACCGCGCCGCCCGTCGCGGAAACGCCGATGCCCGAGGCGATGAGGTCCGGCGCGACGCCGAAGGCGCTCAGCACGCCGCTGTCGCCGATCAGGATCGTCTGCTGGTTGGCTGCGTTGGGCACGCTGGAGCCGAAGGTGAAGGCGCCGCTCGCCGTCCCGCTCGCGTCGTAGACCGTGAGCGCGTGTCCGCCGACGAAGCCCTGCCCCGACGCGTACATCTGCAGCTCGACGTAGCCGGAGTCGGGATGCGCGGTCGATCCCGGGTAGACCTCACGAACCGAGATCAGGTGGAAGGTCGCCTGGGCGGCGGGCGCCCAGACCAGCGCCGCGGTCAGCGCGGCGAGCGCGGCGATCGGCATGCGGCGTCTCCCCATCGCCCCTGCCTACGGGCGCGAGGGCGCCGAGGTTCACCGGATGCCGCACGGGCGAGCGAATGACGATCTGCCCTTCTCTTGAACCTCAGGCGGCAGAGGTCCGTAGACACAGGCGATGCGGGCGATCACCGGCAGCAGACGGCGCAGGGCGATACCGACCGCCGCGGTTGCGGCGGCGGCGCTCATCGCGGCCCTGGCCTTCGGCGTCCTCGCCCCGGCTTCCGGTGAAGGGCGCCATCGCAGCCATCGCCGTGCGGCCAGGGTTCGCGTCGAGATCGAGGACTTCGCCTTCCACCCCCATGCGCTGAGGGTCAGGCGAGGGAGGAGGGTCGTGTTCGGCAACCGCGACCGCGTCGCCCACACGGCGACCCGGCGCGGCAGCTTCAACACCGGCCGCATACGGCCGGGCCGCTCGGTGGCCGTTCGCTTCTCGCGGCGCGGCGTCTACGCTTTCCACTGCATGATCCACCCCTTCATGCACGGCAAGATCGTCGTAGGCTGAGGTCACATGCCGCCGGGCGCCCTGACCCGCGAGCGCGACGTGCGCGAGGCCTACGCCGCCCACGCGGGCGAGCTCTACGGTTTCGCCGTGCGCTCGCTGGGGGACGCCGGGCTGGCGGAGGAGGCCGTGCAGGAGACCTTCCTGCGCGCCTGGCGCGCTGGAGAGCGCTTCGACCCCGAGCTCGGCTCCCTGCGCACCTGGCTGTTTGCGATCCTGCGCAACGTGGTGATCGACAGCAGCCGTGCGCGGGCGGCGCGGCCGGGCCTCGCCGGGGGCGGGGTCGAGCCCACCGTGGAGCCGCTGGAGGAGGCGCTGCTCGCGTGGCAGGTCGAGGAGGCGATGCGGAGGATCGGCGAGCAGCACCGCACGGTCCTCGTCGAGACCTACTATCGCGGGCGTCCCTACGCCGAGGTCGCCGCCGAGCTCGGGGTCCCCGAGGGCACGGTCAAGAGCCGCGTCTACTACGGGCTGCGGGCGCTGAAGGTCGCGCTGGAGGAGATCGGCTATGAGGACTGAGGGCTGCCGGGAGTGGCGCGAGTCGCTGGGCGCCTACGTGCTCGGTCGGCTCGCCGATGACGAGCGGGCTGGGCTGGAGGCCCATCTGGAGGGTTGCGCGGGCTGCAGTGCGGAGTTGGCGGAGCTCGAATCGGTGGCGCGGGTCATGCCGCTTGCCGATCCAGAGCGGATCGGCGCGGCGAGCGCGCCGCCGGCGGACCTCGGCGATCGCATCGCGGCACGGATCGCGGGCGAGCGGGGCTCGGCGCGGCGCCGGCGCCGGCTCAGCCTCGGCTTCGCTCTGAGCGGCGCAGCGGCCGCCGCCGCGGCGGCGGCGCTGGCGATCTTCGTGCTCGCCGGCGGCTCTTCGCCCGGCCCCGAGCAGCGGGTGAGCTTCTCCTCACTGCCGCCGGGCGTCGAGATCGCGGCGACGCTGGAGCCGCGCGCCTACGGAACCGAGGTCCACATGTATGTCGAGGGGATTCTTTCTGGCACGCTCTGCCGCGTCGTGCTGCGCGGCCCGCACGGGGCTCGGCTGCCGGCAGGTACCTTTCGCTACCGCTACGGCACCGAGGAGGCGGTGCTCAGCTCGGCCCTCGATCTCTCACGGACCAGGTCGGTCGTCGTCCACGTCGGGCGGCGGGCCTTCGTCGCTCCGGTCGAATCGCAGCCGTCGACCTGACGCGTCCGGGTCTCTGGCCACATGGGCCCGCGGACCCGAACCGCGGCCCGCGTTTGAACCCAGCCGTCCGGCGCCGCGTAGACCGGGCGAACAACCGCAACGGCGACCTACGCCGCAGGAGGAAACGTGAACAGGACCTTGCCGGCCATCTCCATCCTCGCCGTGACCGCGGCGCTCGCCGTCGCGGGTTGCGGCGGGGGCTCGAGCTCCGGCGAAAGCGGCGCCTACGGCTCAGGCGGCGAAAGCGCGGCGAAGACCCGGGCCTCGAGCGGCGAATCGTCCGGGGGCCGTTATGGCGGCGGGTCCTCGCCGGCCTCCGGCTCGGGTGCAGCCGCCGTCTCGGTCGCGAGCGTCGGCGACGTCGGCAAGGTGCTGGTCGACTCCGAAGGGTTCACGCTCTACTACTTCGAGAAGGACAAAGGCGGCAATTCGGCGTGCTACGGGGCCTGTGCGAGCGCCTGGCCGCCGCTGACCACCAGCGGCGCGCCGCAGGCGATGAACGGCGCCAAGTCCTCGAAGCTCGGCACGACCAAGCGCAAGGACGGCACGCTTCAGGTCACCTACGCGGGCTGGCCGCTCTACACCTACACCGCCGACGCCGAGCCGGGAGAAGACAACGGCACCGACGTCGATTCCTTCGGCGCCCCCTGGTACCCGCTGCACCCCGACGGTGGGAAGGCGGGCGAGTAGCGGAGGCGGGCTTCGCGGGTCGGACGACCGAGTGCCCCGTCGCGGCGCCGTGCCGGTCCGCCGCCTCGCATGCCGGTAGGGCCAGAGAGGTAAACGCGACAATGCGAGGCGGCCCGGGAAAAGGAGAGTGATCCCGGACCGCCCCGTTCGGGCCCCTCCGCCGTCATCCTGGGATCAGGGTGGCGGAGGCTGTCCTCGATGCCCCACATGTGGGCTGGGCATCGAAGGCGTTGGCTGCGTCAGCCCTTCCCGACGCAGGGCACGCCGACGCCGCCCTTGAGAATGGTTTGGGCGGCGACCCCTGGGGTCCCGACTTCATTCTTGAAGAGCGCCTTCTTGCTGCGCACCTTGAAGACGCCATCCGGGCACCTGGCCTCGAAGTAGCCGACCTGCTTGCGCTTGTAGCGGTAAGTCTTGCCGAGCGTGAACCGGAAGCTGATCGCCGAGCCGCTGCCGCCGGCGATCACCGGGATCTTCGCGATCGCGTGCACCCCGGTGCCCTTCCTCTGAACGGTCACCGTCGTCACGATCGCCGCCGGTGCGGGCACGGTGATGAAGGTGTGGACCAGCAGCGTGATCTTGCCGCCTCTTTCGCCTCCGTTGAAGACGAGCAGCGGGCTGAGCACCTTGATCGGCGCCTGTTCGGGGAAGGCGACCTCAGCAGTCGCCTTGCCCTCCCCGATGATCGTCTTGCCGCACACGCGCTTGGCCGACTTGGTGTCCCGCGCCTCGAGCTGGCTGGCCCTGCAGACCGGGAAGCCCCTGGTGTTGATCTTGACGTCCTTGTCGACGTCGAGGACCAGTTCCCGAAATGCCGAGGGGTGGGTGCCGTCGGTCGTCTTGATCGTCCCGAAGATCGTGTGTTTGAACGCTTCGAACCTGTGCTTCGGCAGCGTCCGCTGGTGGATCCCGCCGCCGAAGGTGACTTGCAGGTCTCCCGCCCGCACGGTCGTGGTGGTCAGCTTCAGCGCACTCGCGACCCCGGCAGCGCCCAAGGCCATCACCCCGGCCAAGACCAACACCGAAATCAGCCCTTTGCGCACGCCGATATGGTTTCCACGCATGTCTATATCCCTCTCTCCTCGTGGCCCTGCCCCGATGACCAGGGCATCTTTATCCCTGGCAAGTAGCATACATACATGAATGTAGGTTTCCGGTTAAGAGCCCGATGACGCCGACCGCGGCAAAGCGCCCTCGCTCAACCCAGGCCGAGCGCAGCGCCCGCTCGCGCACCGCCCTGCTCGAGTCCGCCGCGCGGGGCCTGTCCCGCCACGGCTACGCGAACCTCGTGCTGGAGGAGGTGGCGCGCGATGCCGGCTACACGCGGGGCGCCCTCTATCACCAGTTCAAGGGCAAGGAAGACCTGGCGCTTGCGGTGCTGGAGTGGGTCGACGAGACCTGGTGGCCCGAGGTGGGTGCGCTGGCCGAGGATCAGCCCAATGCGGCTGCGGGACTGCTTGCGCTTGCGCGCGCCCACGCCGTCTACTGCCGCCGCGACATCGCCCGCGCGATGATGACGTTGCGCATCGAGTTCAGCGGCAAGGACGGTCCGGTCGGTCGCATGATCGACCGGGCGCTCACGACATTGTTCGAGCACTGCGCGCGGCTGATCGAGGCCGGGCGGAAGGAGGGGTCGATTCCACCGGGGCCGCCTGCGAAAGTGGTTGCGAGCGCCTGGCTCGGAGCGATGGAGGGAGTCGTCATCGCCCTTGCGGGCAATGCGCCGCACGACGAGGAGCTAGTGGCCCGTGCGACCGCCGGCGTTCTCGGGCTGGACAGCGCGCTCGCGCAGCAGCAGGAATAGCGGCACGGCGAAGCACAGTCCCACCAGCAGCGTGGCTGGAAACGGCAGCCACCAGGAGCGCATCCTCAGACGGCGCCCCTCCCAAGCCGCCCAGAGCGCGAAGGCGACGAATGCGATGCCTAGATCGAGGGCAAGCTGGGCTGCCGGCAACGACCCAAACCAGGGTCGAAAGTACCCGTCGAGAGAGAAGCCGTGTCGTGCGGCAAAGAGCACGAGCATCGTGTTGGGCACGACGAACCCCACGATCGTCAGCGCGAGCAGGGTGCGTTCACGTCGATTCATGCTGACCCCCGTCATCGTTCGTGCCATCGCCGCTCTATCGCCCGGAACATCTGCGGATAGACGATCAGGTGGCGGAACGGCTTGATCGCGGCCATGTAGGCGTTGCCCAGGAGGCCGTTCGGCTTGACGTAGACCGCCATCTGCCCCCGGTAGCCGCCACCTCCGTCAGCTACCCAGCCGAGGTGCATGACGCCGTGCATGGTTCCGTTTGCCAGCTCGGCGGCAAACTCGTCCTCAATCAGGTAGAGCGAGGTGAACGGGAGCGTCTCGAATTCCGGTCCGCCCGCGGCGCGAAGGTCATCCGGCAGTCGCTCGCGCAGCGTCGTCGCCCTCGAGCCGATCCCAGAGCTCGGGTCGTCCAGACCCAGCAGATCGCCGAGCTTCCATCGCAGCGACCACAGCGCGCGTGCCGCCCGGGACGGGGTTTCCGCCGGATCTGCCGCCGCAAGTCCCTCGACGAGTAGCCGGAACTCATCGCCCCGGCCCGGCGTCGGCAGCGCCCAGACGTCCTCGAGGCGAAAGTCGGGGACGATCTCGTGGATCCGCCAAGGCTTGGAGAGGTGAGCGTCGTGGGGAAGTGGCATCCGTGGTCTATACGGTAGCGTATAGTTGTGCTCCCGGGCGGTCTCTAGGGTTGATCGGCGATGGCAACGAAAACACGGACGCCACGCGGCAGCTGGATCGAGGAGGGCCTACGCGCGCTTGGTCGTGGCGGGCCGGACGCCGTGCGAATCGAGCCACTGGCGCGGGCGCTGGGCGTCAGCAAGGGGGGGTTCTACTGGCATTTCGACGACCGCCAGGCGTTGCTGGGCGAGATGCTCGATGCGTGGGAGCGGACCATGGTCGACGAGGTCGCCGAGGCGATCGAGGCCGAAGGCGGGGACGCGAAATCAAGGCTGAGGCGGCTCTTTGCCATGGGCGCCGCCGCGGGCGCCGAGCTGTTCAAGGTTGAGTTGGCGATCCGCAACTGGGCCCGTCACGACAAAGCGGTGGCCAGACGATTGCGGCAGGTCGACAACAGGCGGATGGATCACATGCGCGTTCTGTTCGGAGCGTTCTGCGAGGACGACGCCGACGTCGAGGCCCGTTGCCTGCTGGCCCTTTCGCTGTTCATCAGCGTCCCCTTCATCAACGTCGATCACCGCGGCCTCAGCCGGGCGGAGGTGGTGGAGCTGGCTTTGGAGCAGCTCTTGGCGTAATCGACCAACCGCAGTCGACCGTGTCGCACGCGATCCCGACCATGGTGGTCGCCGGATTGTGCCCTTGCTGAACGGCCTGGACGCAAGCGCAGGCGTCGCCGTCGCGGCATTCGGCTTGGTCGCCGCTGCGACGGGCACCGCCGCCGGCTACTTCGCCGGATATGACCGCAGGATGGCGCCGGAGCGGAGTGCAGAAAAGCAAGGTAGATCCGGTGAGTCGAACCTTCGAGCGTTTCAAGACTCCTTGACCTAGATATAGGTCAGATGATTTAACCCGAGGACGCGACCTGGCGCGGCAGCGCCTTGCCTCAAGCCAAGGCAACGCCGAAGCGACCGTCGGAGCTGTCGCGGCCCCCGACTGCGACTGCTTGAGAGAAGCGACTCGTGGTTACGGTGAAGTGGCCGAAGCACGAATGGCCGAAACACCGGCTGCCCCAGGCGCGTCTGCTGGGGGGCCTCGCGATAGGGATAGAGCCAGGGAGCCTTGTCAGCCAAGGCCGACGTAGATCGGCTCGTCTGCGTAAGGAACCCGCCCGCCGACGACGACGTGATTCTGCTTACGGGCCTTCTCCAGCACGACTTTCAGGTCCTCGTCGGCGATCACGACCTGGCCCGTGCGGGTGTCGGTCGCCACGTACTTGCCCTCGTAGCCCTTGAAGTCGGTGCGGATCGGTTTCACGCAGCCGACCATACTCGCTGCCTTCACGGGCTTTTCGGGACCGCGCCCCTTGCCACCTCCCTTGCCACCCGCCGGCCAAATCGGCCCCTTTTGACCTCGGGACATGGCGCATTCCGCGCTGCGAAGCCATGCCGGAGGAGGGACTCGAACCCCCGACACGCGGATTATGATCGGCGTCTTGTCTCTCCAGTTGGCTTTGTAGAGCCGAATTTCGTCCAGTTCGTTGTGTCCCGAAGGGTACGTTTTTGCCTAGTTGGGGACACATTTCGGGACACATTTTTCGGTCCGGAGAGCGGCCTACCGTGGAGGCATGAGTTCGTCCTCAGTCGTCTTCCGCGAAGTCCCGATCAGCGGCCATGTCTTCCGCAGAAAACGGAAGTCGGGCGACCGCTGGATGGCGAAGTGGCGCGACGCTGAGGGCCAGCACCAGGTCGTGCTCGGCAAGGTGTGGACGAAGCGGGGAAGGCCGGCCGAGGGCTACCTGACCAAGCAGGTGGCCCAGCGCGAGCTCGACGCGATCCTCGCCGATGCCAGGCGCCACAGGATCACGAGTCAGCCGCGGCTCGCCAGCACGGTCACCTTCGCCGAGGCCGCGCGCGAGTGGCTGCGCTATGTCGAGCACGACCGCAAGCGCCGCCCGTCGACCATCGTCGACTACCGCTGGATCGTCGAGCGTCGTCTGCTGCCCGCCTTCGGCAGCCTTGCTCTTGAGTCGATCACGACGCAGCGGATCGACGCCTGGCGGGTCGAGCTGGTCGCGGCCGGCGGCATCGCTGACGGCGAGGCCCTTTCGGCGCGCACGATCAACAAGTACCTCGGGGTGATGCACAGCATCCTCAAGCGCGCGCAACGGACCTACGGCCTCGCGGCAAACGCCGCCGCCTGGGCGGAGCGCCAGCCCGTGACCCGCTCCGGCGACTTCGACGTGCTCTCAGCGGCGGAGGTCGAGGCCCTTGCTCGCGTCGCCCGCGAGGGGCGCCACCGCAAGCCGCCCAAGCACCCGACCGGCCTTGAATGGCGGGCGAAGCTGCGCCAGCAGGACCAGCAGGACGGCGCGATCTTCCTCACCGCCGCCTACGCGGGCCTTCGCCTCGGTGAGCTGCGCAGCTTGCGCTGGCGTGACCTCGACTTCGGCAAGCGTCTGATCCACGTCCGCCACTCCTACGTGATGCGCAACGAGGACGCGCCGAAGTCGGGCCGGGTCCGCAGCGTCCCGATGATCGACCAGGTGGCCGTTGCGCTCGACCAGCTCAGCCGCCGCAACGGCTGGACGGGAGAAGAAGACCTCGTTTTCGTCAGTCCGGTCGGCGAGCACATCGAGGACAGCGCGCTTCGCCGCCGCTTCTACGCGGCGCTGGAGGCGGCCGGCCTCAAGCACGTCCGCTTCCACGACCTCCGCCACAGCTTCGGGACCCTCGCCGTCCAGGTCTTCCCGCTGACCGACGTCAAGGCGTATATGGGCCACGCCGACATAGCGACGACGATGATCTACGTCCACCACGTCCCGCAGGTGGACGCCGCCGAAAAGCTGTCGGCGGCGCTTCGCGAAGCGCCGACCGGGCCCGCGTCGGTAGTCGCCGCGTGAGCAACTTTCAAGCGGTCTACTACCGCGCTGCGGACAACTCCGAGCCCGTCCGCGAATTCATCGCGGAGTTGGACGGCAAGCGCCGCGCGGCGCTTTCGCGCCAGATCGACTGGCTCAACGAACTTTCGGACGCCGTGCCGCATCTTCCGTTCCCGCACAGCTCGCAGGTGGCCGGAGAGTTGCGAGAGCTGCGCTGCCACATGGGATCAGAGCACTACCGGGTCTTGTATCGCCGCTCGGAGCGGCTGCTTGTACTCCTGCACATATTCCCGAAGCGAACCGGGAAGCTGCCGCCCGGTGAGATCAAGGTCGCCGAAGCACGCTGGGAGGATTTCAAGTCGCGGATGGATGCCAGGCCGCGTAAACGACCGCGTGCCCTCGGTCGCGATGCCCCGTGACGCCCCTGGTGGTTGTTAGCAGCGCTGCTATTATTCTCTGCAGAATGTCAAGGGCCTTTGCGATATGAGCAAGCAGATCAGTCCCATTGGAAAGTCCGTCTCGGATGACATCAAGGAGTCCTTGAAGGATCCCGAGTTCCGGGCTGAGTACGAACGCTTGGCGCCCTACGACGAGTTGGCGCGGATCGTCATCATGCGCCGCGCTGCTCTCGGCATCACCCAGGCCGAGCTTGCGGTGCGGATGGGGACGACTGCATCGGCGGTCTCTCGGATCGAGAGCGGCCAGCACGCCACTAACGCGCAGACCCTTAAGAAGCTCGCCAACGCATTCGGCGTCCGGGCGGTGATTGGCTTCGAGTCCGGGCCTGCCAAGAAGCCCGAGCGCGAGCTGGTCGTCCTCTAATCTGCACTCCGGCTATGCCGGTGAAATTCGGACTCTGGCGGGTTGACGGCGAGTCGGTCGAGCAGGTCCCGACGAGCGGCATCGCCAGCGAGGAGCGCTTGGAGGGCATCCTTGAGGCGCGCATCGACATCCTCGGCTTGGGCAACCTGTTCCAGATCGGTCGGCAGGTCGTCACCGACTTTGGCAAACGCATCGACTTGCTGGCCATCGACGGGCAAGGCGACCTCCACGTCATCGAGTTGAAGAAGGACCGAACGCCGCGGGAGGTGGTGGCGCAGACGCTGGAGTACGGCTTCTGGGTCCAGAGCCTGTCCTTCGAGGCCATCCGCGCGCTCTACGCGAAGCATCACGACGGGGAGGACTTCGACTCCGCGTTCACCAACCACTTCGAGGGGGAAATACCCGAGGCGGTCAACACGAGCCATCATCTCGTCGTCGTCGCGACCGGGATGGATACCAGCACCGAGCAGATCGTCGAGTACGTGCGCGGCTACGGCGTGCCGATCAACGTCCTCTTCTTCCAGTACCTCGACGATGGCGGGCGTGAGTACCTGGCGCGCTCATGGCTCACCGATCCCGAGTTTGAGGCGCCGAGCAAGAGCGGCGGCAAGAAGCAGGCGCCGTGGAACGAAATTGACTTCTTCGTCGCCGTCGGCGAGAACGACGAGCGGAATTGGGACGACATGGTCCGCTACGGATTCGTCTCAGCGGGGCACGGGGATAAATACCGCAGAGCGATGGAAAGCCTCTTCGAGGACGCGCGCGTCTGGGCCGCGATTCCAAGCAGCCGTGCCACGGGCGGGGCTCATGGCTATGTTGGAGTGGGTCGAGTGACGGCGCAGGCGGTCGGCGTGAACGACTTCGACGTTGAGGTCGAGGGGGCGACCATGAACATCCTTCAGGCCCCGTTGGAGGCCACCAACATGGGCTGGGACGCCGACGACCCCGAGCTGTGCGAGTACCTGGTCGGGGTCGAGTGGATCGACACTCGACCCCGGGAGAAGGCCGTGTGGGAGAAGGGCATGTTCGCCAACCAGAACGTCGTGGCCAAGCTGAGGCAGCCGTTCACCTTGCAGCGGCTCAACGAAGTCTTCGATCTCGACGAAGAGGACAAATCGAGTCCGGAGGCGCCACCTGGGGAGAGCGACGGGTTGGTTACGTAGTCTCGTCGACGAAAGTTGATCTACCGACGCGCGCTGCGGCCATAGCTGTTGTCGGCGACCCAGGCAGAGAGGTCCGTCCGAGTGAAGCGAAGTCCCCGCCCGACCTTCACGTGCGGCAGCCCCCGCGAGCGCACCAGCTCATAGAGCGTGCTGCGCGGCACGTGAAGCAGCTCGGCCGCCTGACTCGCGTCAAGTAGCGGCTCGCGCAGAAGGTCGGCCGACGCACTCTCTCTCGGCTCCATACGCCCATCGCGCTGGCGGGCAGGGCCTGCCGATTGCCGGTGCTTCTCGCGCTGTCGCGGTCGATGCTCCATCCACCCCTACTGTCCAACGGGAGCGCTTCTTGCATCGCCCCGATGCGGAATCAGCCCCAGGCAGAAGCCAGCCAGCGATCCATCCAGGCCAACCAGTCCCATCCAGTCAGCCCATCGAATCCATCCAGCCCACCAGACACCAAAGGCCAGCCCAGGAGTTCAGCACCGTCCAGAGGCCTACGAGCCAGCCCCCACAGCCAAAGGCCCAGCTGGAGGCATTGCCCACCGCAGAGCTCAGCGCAAGGCGCGAGGAGCTGAAGTCGGCGGCGAGGCGCGAGGCGTCCTTCGCCGAGCGCCGGCGCGCCCTCGCCGAGCGAATCGAGGACACTCACGCGATCATGCGCCGCCTCGCCGGTGAACGGGAGGCCGCCGAGGTGCTGCCGCGCCGCAAGCAAGACAAGGGCGTGCTGGCGCGGATCGAGGCCTCGGAGGGGATGGGCCGCGAAGCCCTCGCCCGCTACGGCGAGGAGATGCGCGAGCTCTCGATTGGCGACGCCGCCCAGAGGGAGCTGATCGCCGCCGATCGCATCCTCGCCTCACGCCGACAGCTCGCGATCACCGCCGCCCGCATCGCCCCACCGACCTACATCACCGCCGAGCTGGGGGAGAGGCCGGCTGACCCGGCCAAGCGCAGGGAGTGGGAGCGCGGTATCGGGATCATCGAGCGCTACCGTCAGGAGAACGGGATCAGCGACCGCAGTCGCGCCTTCGGCGCCGAGCCGGAGCGCAGCCTCGAGCGCAGCCGGCGCGAGGCCGAGCTGCGCCGTCTGCGCGAGGTGCAGCGCCGGCTCGGCCGCGAGCAGCGCCGGGTGCGCACGAGGGAGCTACGGCGAGGGCTTGGGATCGTGAGGTGAGCAACGCTCGATGCTTTGACTGGCCGGAGGTTGGTCATGGCGGCCGAAGGCGAACCGTTTCGCAACGGCGGGAAGTCATCGTCGCCGGTGCGCAACTGCCCTCTCGAGCCAGAATGCGGGTACCGCCCGCCCGGACACCTCCTTCTCGTCCGAAGCGAGAGCGTCAGCGGCGTCCGGCGACGCGCTCGCAAATCGCGCGAAGCGGAACCCGGCGTCGAACCCGGACTAGGACACGTAGGCCTCGCGCACCATGGCCGCCGTCCATCGTTTCGTTCCGTGAAACGCGGGGGTCTTCTTGCGGTTCAGCGTGTCGGCGATGTCTTCCAGTGATTCGCCTGCAAGAAGCAGTGCCCCGATCTGCTTCCGCCGCGTGTGGTCACGCTGATTGCACTCGATATGGGACAGCCGAACGTTGTCGGCACGTAGCTTTCCACCGGCCGAACTGAGGATCGGGTAGTGGTCGCGCGAGGGCGCCCACAACCTGCGCTCCGTCGCGAGCGATTCGAACTTGTCGCGTCCGTTGGGGTGATAGCACTGCGGCATCTCGCACTTCAGCTCAAGAATCTGCCCACGTTCGGCCATCTGCACGAGGATGCCCTTCACGCCGAATCCGCGGAGTCGGTCCGCGACCGATTCATCTGCCATGCGGCGATCCTGACACAACTGCTCTTGCGTTGTTGCGAGCGTGACCGGATGTCGCACGCGCTCCCGATTTGGACGATTTGCAAGCGCATCGACTCCGGGCCGTAGACGCCCGAGCACGCGCGGAGCAGAAGGCGATGCGAGCGGAGTCGAGGCGAACCCAGCGAACAACACCGCCAGCGGGACCAAAGCCGCGACTCCTTGTTCAGGCGGGGGCCACCGTCAATACCGGGGCGTGACGACGCCGAAGCGCGGTCCTGGCTTACGGCTCGCGCTTCGAGTGACCCTTCCTCGCTGCGTGGTGCCCGTGCAGGACGAGCAGCTTGCGGTGGGCGTGGGCGGTCTTCGAGTCGGCCTGGGTATCCCAGACGACGAGCTGGACCTTCAGCTTGGCCTTGTGGGCGAGGATGCGCTTGCCGAGCTTGGTGAGCTTGAGCACCAGGAGGCGCTGCTTGGCGCGGACCTTGAGCTTGACGCGGGCGATCACCTTGTGGCCCTTGAGGGCGACGGCGCGGACCCGCCCGCAGTAGCCAGCGCAGAGGAGCTTGCCAACCCGCAGCTTGGCGCCGCGCAGGCGAACCTTCCTGGCGAGGCGGAAGCGGACCTTCGATCGCGGCACCGTCGTCGTCTGCGGCGGAATGGCCGTCGGAGTGGTCGCGGCGGGGGCCGGAGCGGCGGCGCCGCAGTTGGCGTCGCCGGTGGCGGTGCCCGGGCCGGAGCTGCCGGCGTCGGGGAGAATGGTCAGGCAGAGGGCGTCGACCGCGCCGCCGTCGACCGGCTGGTTGAGGCCGATCGCGACCTTACTGGAGGCGTCGCTGTAGGGGTTGCCGTACTCTACGGCGTACTGGGCAATCACCGCCGCGTACTGCTCGTAGGTGGGGAATGGAGATGGGCCGGGGCGGGCCGCGGCATATGCCGGCTGGTTGAACCGGTCAGGGCACCAGCTGCCAACCCGGTCAGGCCTGGTGGCAGGGTTGGTGCAGAAGTCGATCGCGTCGTTGCCGTACCTGCCACCCCAGAAGCCGGCGCTGAAGGCGGCGAGGACGTCGTGGCGGATCGCTCCTTCGGCAGTGTTCGGCGTGCCTTTCTCGGTGTAGATTTCTTTGATCAGTTCCGGGCCGTTGAAGGAGATTTCCGCCGGCGCCATGCTCGCTGGGTCCGTCGACCCGTGGAGGGTGATCGAGCCGTCGGCTTCGAAGGTGCCGGTGTATTCGCTGGTCCCGAAAGGCGTGAAGAAGAGCCCGGTGTGGAGGGTGATTTCCTTCCCGGCCATCGATTTGACGTATTCGCTGAGGTCGGGGTAGCCGACGCTGTTCAGCGGTGAGAGGACGCGGACGATTTCGCCGCTGCCGTTCCTGATCGTCGCTTCCGGGCCGCCGGGGATCCCCTGCAGCGCGTTGAAGATCGCGTCCGAGTTGGAGGCGCCCACCGTTTCCAGCAGCCCGCCGGCGGCGTTGAAGGTTTCCAGCCGCATCCCGATCGCGAACTGGTCGACCGCGGTCAGGTTGGCGACGTCGGTGGACAACGGGGTCACGGTCAGCTCGGCCCAGTCGAAGCGGGTCTGGGAGCTGAAGCTTTCGTTTCCGATGACCGGGGCGCCGTAGGAGATGTAGACGCGCCCGGAGTGGAGCGTGTTGATCGTCAGTGGTTGCGGCACTTCGCTTAGCTTCTTCGGCACGTTGTCCGCCATCCCCGGCACGTTGAAATTGGTGCCGGTGATCGTTACGTAGACGTCTTCGGCCGAGTGGCCGCTTTCGTTGTTGATCTTGAAGGTGAGCGCCGAGGCCGCCGAGGGGGCGGCGAGGGCGAGAACCAGGGTCAGGAGGAACGCAAGTCGCAGTCTCATGAACCCCAGTGATCGGCATTCGCCGCCCGGCCTTTAGTCCTGGGGAAACGGCCTCCAGCTCAGCCCCAATCGGCGGCCTCGGAATCGCTTCGCAGCCGTGTTCAATGTGCGGTCCGTATCGCCTCTCGCCAAAAGCAGGCACGTCCTCGTCCCGGGGCGAGGCGCCTGCTTGGGACGAGAACGAGGCGCGTGCGTGAACGCCGGATTGAGCAGATACCCGCCTTGGAGTTGGGGACACATTTGGGACATATTCGCCCCAAGAGAAGGCCGGTAGGGCGCTGATTCCGCTCTGCTCTGCCATGCCGGAGGAGGGACTCGAACCCCCGACACGCGGATTATGATTCCGCTGCTCTAACCAGCTGAGCTACTCCGGCGGGGTCGGGGATTATCTCAATACGCTTCGGTGGATGGCTGGAGGCGGAAGATCGGGCTTGAGGCCGTTGGAGCCGGCGGGGTCGGTCGCCGAACGGCTGCGCATCCAGGCGGTCTACTGCGAGCGGATCGGGTCGCCGCTCTACGCCGGGCTGCTCGGACGGGCGGCTGGGGACTTCGAGGCCGGCGGGCCGGTCGCCGGTGTGCTCGGCGGTCACGAGGACGACCCCGCCGATTCGATGCTCGCACTGCGGCTGATAGGCGCGGTCAATCGGCTCGTCCTGCGGGGCGTGGAGCCGGCGCTCGGTGAGCTCTACGCGGCCCGGAAGCGCGATCCCGAAGCCGAGTGGGCGGAGTTCCGCGCCGTCGTGGAGCGCAACGCGGCGAAGCTGCGCGAGCTGGTCGAGCTCCCCGTCCAGACCAACGAGGTCGGTCGCTGCGCGGCGCTGCTGCCGGGCCTCCTCGCCGTCGCCGCCGCGACCGGCCTGCCGCTGCGGCTGCTCGAGGTCGGGGCGAGCGCCGGGCTCAACCTGCGCTGGGACTCCTACCGCTACAGAGCCGGGGACTTCGCCTGGGGACCCGCCGACTCGCCGGTGAGGCTCGACTTCGAGCTCACGGGGGAGCTCCACCCGGACCCGCCCGCCGCGGGTCGAGGTCGCCGAGCGCCGCGGTTGCGACGCCGCGCCGGTCGGCCCCGCCACCCCGGAGGGGCGCGAGACCCTGCTCGCCTACGTCTGGCCGGACCAGCGGGCGCGGCTCGAACGGCTGCGCGCGGCACTCGAGCTGGCGGCGACCCTGCCCGTCGCGGTCGACCGCGAGAGCGCCCCGGCCTGGATCGAGCGGCAGCTCGCCGAGCCGGCCGCGGGGCGCGCGACGGTCGTCTTCCACTCGATCGTCTTCCAGTACCTCAGCGAGGCTGAACGGGAGGATTTCGAGCTCCACGTGCGCAACGCCGCCGCGCGGGCGACTGCCGAGGCTCCGCTCGCCTGGCTGCGCATGGAGCCCGCCGACGAGCTGGCGGAGGTTCGGCTGGCGGTCTGGCCCGGCGGCGAGGAGCGCCGCCTCTGTCGGGCCGGCTATCACGGCAGCCCGGTCGTCCTCTGAGCCATGCGGCCCCGGCGGCGGTTAGCCTGTCGATCACGTGATCGGTAGCGAGCTCGACAGAGCGGTCAATTCGCTGATCCGGGATTGCCTGGATCTGAGCCCGGGCGAGGAGCTGCTGGTGATCTGCAATCCGAGCACCGAAGAGCTCGGGGCGCTGCTGCGGATCCACGCGCAGGGCGAGGGCGGCGAAGCGACGCTGGCGGTGATCTCCGAGCGCGATTCGCATGCCGCCGAGCCACCGCGCGCGGTCGCCGCCGCGATGCTCGCCGCCGACATCATCGCCGCGCCGACGATCCAGTCGATCTCACACACCGAAGCGCGCCGCGCCGCCAGCGAAGCGGGTGCCCGGGTCGCCTCGATGCCGGGCGTGACCGGCGAGATGCTGGCCCGCGTGATGTCCGCGGACCTGCGCCTGCTGCGCGAGCGGGGCGCCGTGCTGAGCCGCGCGCTCGGCGCCGGATCGGAGGCGCGGATCACCTGCGCGAACGGCTCCGACCTGCGGCTGCGGCTGGACGAGCGGAGCGCGATCATCGACGCCGGCGCGCTCAGCATGCGCGGCGCCTTCGGCAACATCCCCTGCGGCGAGGCGTTCATCGCGCCCCTCGAGGGGCGCGGCGAGGGCAAGCTGGTCGTCGACGGGTCGATCGCCGCGATCGGCAAGGTCGCCGAGCCGGTCGAGCTGACGGTGCGCGAAGGGCATCTGGTCGAGGCGAGCGGGCCGCAGGGGGAGCGGCTGCTGGCGCTGCTCAGCGAACACGGCTCCGACGGCACCAGCATCGCCGAGCTCGGCATCGGCACCAACGAAGCGGCCGAGCTCAGCGGCAACATCCTCGAGGACGAGAAGATCCTCGGCAGCGCGCACGTCGCCTTCGGCGCTTCGGCGGCGATCGGCGGCACGGTGCAGGTGCCGGTCCACCTCGACTGCGTGGTGATGCACCCGACGGTCGAAGTCGACGACACGCCGATCGTCGAAGCCGGCGAGCTGGTCGCCTGAAGTTGGCGCCGGCGCTGCTCGCCGTACCCAACGTCTCCGAGGGCCGCGACGCGGCGCGGGTCGAGGCTCTGACCGCAGGCCTTCGCCGCGGGCGTCGAGTTGCTCGACCGCCACAGCGACCCTGACCACAACCGCACCGTCTTCACCCTCGCCGGCGACGCCGCGGGGCTCACCCGGGCGCTCGCCCGCGGCGCCGCGGCGGCGATCGAGGCGATCGACATGGAGGCGCACGAGGGCGTCCACCCGGCGATCGGCGCGCTCGACGTCTGCCCGCTCGTCTGGCCTTCGCCCGCCGAGCGCGACCTGGCCCGCGAGACGGCGCCGGCCGTTGCCGAAGCGATCGGCGAGCTCGGCGTCCCGGTCTTCCTCTATGGCGAGCTCGCGACCCGCCCCGACCACGTCGAGCGCGCCTACTTTCGCAATGGCGGGCTCTCCGAGCTCTGGCTGCGCATGGAGTCGGGCGAGCTGCGGCCCGACTATGGGCCCGAGCTGCCGCACCGGAGCGGCGGGGCGACCCTGGTCACCGCTCGCGCCCCGCTCGGCGCCTTCAACGTCGAGCTCGACAGCGCCGACCTCGACCTGGCGCGGGCGGTCGCGGCCGGGCTGCGCGAGTCCGGCGGCGGCCTGCCCGGCGTGCGGGCGATCGGGTTGCCGCTCTCGAGCGGCCGCACCCAGGTCTCGACCAACGTCCACGATCCGCTCGCGGTGCCGCTCGGCGCCGTCGTCGAGCGGGTGCGGGGGCTCGCGGCGCCGCTCGGCGCCCGCCCGGTCGAGGCCGAGCTGATCGGCCTGATTCCCGCCGCCGCGCTTGCCGGCTACCCGCGCGACGTGCCGATCCGCGGCTTCGACGCCGGCCGCCAGACGATCGAGGCGCGCCTCGCGGCGCTCTCCTGAAGCGCCCGCATGACCGGGCCGATCGTCTAGATTCCTCGCATGGCCCAGACGAGGAAGAAGCGCCGGCGCAAGCACCGCGGCACCCAGGGCGGACGGGTGGACAGCGGCGCCCGCAGCGGTCGCCCGCGCAGCCGCGAGGAGGCCAAGGCGCGCGCCCGCGCCGGCCGCTCGAGCGGCGTCAAGGTCGACGCTCCGCCCACCTGGCAGAGCTCGATCACCCGCGGTGTCGTCGCCGCCGTGATCTTCACCGCCCTGCTGATGCTGCTGTTCAAACGCCCGCCGGGCACCGCCTTCGGCCTCGGCGCCTTCATGCTCGTCTTCTACATCCCCGCCGGCTACTACATCGACACGATGCTCTGGCGGCGCCGCGAGCGGGCCCGCATCCGCGCGCGGGAGAAGGGATGAGATGGCACTGGATGTGCAGATGCTCACCGTCGGCCCGATCGCCGAGAACTGCTTCCTGCTGCGCCGCGAGGGGTCCGGCCGCGGCCTGATCGTCGACCCGGGCGAGGAGCCCGACCGGATACTCAAAGCCGTCGAGCAGATGGGGGTGAAGGTCGAGGCGATCCTGATCACCCACTGCCACTTCGACCACATCGGCGCGGTCGCGCCGGTCGCGACGGTCACCGGGGCGCCGGTCTACTGCCCGGAGATCGAGCGGCCGCTGCTCGCCGACATCATGACTTACGTGCCGGTGCCCGGCATCGGGCCCTACGACAGCTACGAGGCCGACGAGACGCTGAAAGGAGGGGAGACGCTGGAGCTCGCCGGGATGACGATCGACGTCATGTTCACCCCCGGCCACAGTCCCGGCCATGTCACCTACTCGATCCGCGACGAGGAGGCGATGTTCTCCGGCGACGTGCTGTTCAAGGGCTCGGTCGGCCGGGTCGACCTGCCGGGCGGCGACGGCCCTACCCTGCTGCGCTCGATCCGCGAGCTGCTCGACTCCCACCCGCCCGAGACCGGCGTCTACCCGGGGCACATGGAGGTCACCACACTGGGCGCCGAGCGGGCCACCAACCCCTTCCTCGCCGAGCTCGCCCGCTGAGGCGGGCCGGGCCGCGCGCAGGTAAGGTCGCGCCACGATGGCGAGCAAGTACCAGGCACCGCGCGGGACCTTCGACGTGCTGCCGGCCGACGCGCGGGCGCGGCGGCGGATCGAAGCGACGGCGGCGGAGATCTGCGCCCGCGCCGGCTACGAGCCGATCGCGACGCCCGCCTTCGAGGACACCGAGCTGTTCGAGCGCGGCGTCGGCCGCTCGACCGACATCGTGCGCAAGGAGATGTTCACCTTCGAGGACAAGGGAGGGCGCAGCATCACCCTGCGGCCGGAGGGCACGGCGCCGATCTGCCGCGCCTACCTCGAGCACGGGATGCACAAGCTGGCCCAGCCGGTGAAGCTCTCCTACGTCGGGCCGTTCTTCCGCCACGAGCGCCCGCAGGCCGGCCGCTACCGCCAGTTCCACCAGCTCGGCGTCGAGGCGATCGGCACCGACTCGCCGCTCGCCGACGCCGAGGCGATCATGCTGCTCGCCGACCTGCTCGCCGAGCTCGGCGTGCCGGGGGTCGAGCTGCGGCTCGGCAGCCTCGGCTCGCCGGCCGCGCGCAGCGCCTACCTGGAGGAGCTGAAGGCGCATCTGCGCGCGAACGAGGCCGACCTCTCGAAGGACGTGCGCGAGCGGATCGATCTCAACCCGCTGCGCGCCTTCGACGCCGACGACGAGGGCACCCGTAGCGTGATGGCGAGCGCGCCGACGATCGTCGAGCGGCTCGAGGGCGAGGACGCCGAGCACTTCGCCGAGGTGCGGGCGCTGCTCGAGGCGGCCGGGATCGCCTTCGAGATCGACCCGACGCTGGTCCGCGGCCTCGACTACTACACGCGCACGATCTTCTCCTTCGTCTGCTCCGAGCTCGGCGCCCAGTCGGAGATCGGCGGCGGCGGCCGCTACGACGGCCTGATCGAGCAGCTCGGCGGCCCGCCGACGCCGGCGATCGGCTGGGCGGCGGGAATCGAGCGCATCCTCCTGGCGCTCGGCGAGCAGCCCGAGGCAGCGGGCCGCGACGCCTTCCTCGCGGTCGCCGACCCGGGCCAGCGGCGCCGCGCGTTCGCCTTGGCGAGCGAGCTGCGCCACGCCGGCCTCACGGCCGAGGTCGACCTCGCCGGGCGCGGCCTCAAGGGCCAGCTCAAGCACGCCGACCGGATCGGCGCGCGCCGCGTGCTGATCCTCGAGGCCGACGGCTCCGCGCAGCTGCGCGACATGAGCAGCGGCGAGCAGTCGCCGGTCGACACGGCGGGCCTGATCGAGGCGATCGGGGGCGAGCGATCGTGAGCGACGCCCCGGCGCTGCGCGCCAACGGGTTCCGCGACGCCTGGTGCGGCCAGGTGCTCGGCGATCGCGTCGACTCGACGGCGCGCGTCGCCGGCTGGGTCCACCGCCGCCGCGACCACGGCGGCCTGATCTTCATCGACCTGCGCGACCGCACCGGCATCGTCCAGCTCGTCTTCCACCCCGACTCCTCGGGCGAGTCCTTCGAGCTGGCGCACAAGCTGCGCGCCGAGGACGTGCTGAGCGCGGCGGGGACGGTCGTGCGGCGCTCGCCCGAGACCGTCAACCCCGAGCTGCCGACCGGCGAGGTCGAGCTCGCGGTCGGCGAGGCCGAGCTGCTCGCCGACGCCGAGACGCCGCCCTTCCAGGTCGAGGGCTTCTCCGGCGAGGTCGGCGAGGACGCGCGGCTGCGCCACCGCTACCTCGACCTGCGCCGCGAGCCGATGCGCGAGGCGCTCGTCCTGCGCCACCGGGTGACCGCGGCGATGCGCGAGTTCCTCGACGGCGAGGGCTTCCTCGACGTCGAGACGCCGGTGCTGACCCGCTCGACCCCCGAGGGCGCCCGCGACTTCCTCGTCCCCAGCCGCCTCCAGCAGGGCTCCTTCTACGCGCTGCCGCAGTCGCCGCAGCTGTTCAAGCAGCTGCTGATGGTCGCCGGCTTCGAGCGCTACTACCAGATCGCCCGCTGCTTCCGCGACGAGGACCTGCGCGCCGACCGCCAGCCCGACTTCACCCAGCTCGACATCGAGATGTCCTTCGTCGGCGTCGACGACGTGATCGAGGTCAACGAACGGCTGCTGGCGCACGTCTTCGAGCGGGTCGGCGGCCCGGCGATCGAGCGGCCGATCGAGCGGCTCGGCTACGACGAGGCGATGAGCCGCTTCGGCACCGACCGTCCGGACACGCGCTTCGGCCTCGAGCTGGTCGACCTGAGCGGGGCGCTCGCCGGCACCGAGTTCAAGGTCTTCCGCGGCGCGATCGAGTCGGGCGGCGCGGTGCGCGGGCTCAACGCGGGCAAGCGCGAGCTGCCGCGCTCGGAGCTCGACGGGCTGATCTCGCGCGCCCAGGAGCTCGGCGCCAAGGGCCTCGTCTGGGCCTTCCGCGAGGGCGACGGCTGGCGCTCGCCGACCGCCAAGTTCCTCTCCGCCGAGGAGCTGGCGGAGCTCAACCGCCTGCTCGGCGCCGAGCAGGGCGACCTGCTGCTGCTCGTCGCCGACCGCGAGCGGGTCGCCAACGCGGTGCTCGGCCAGCTGCGGGTCGAGCTGGCGACCGCGCTTCGAGCTGATCCCCGAGGACGGGCACAGCCTGCTCTGGATAGTCGACTGGCCGCTGCTCGAGTGGAACTCCGACGGGGAGCGCTGGGACCCGCTGCACCACCCGTTCACCGCGCCGGCGGGCGAGTTCGACCCGGAGAACCCGGGCGGCGCCCGCGCCCTCGCCTACGACCTGGTCTGGAACGGCCAGGAGATGGGCGGCGGCTCGATCCGCATCCACCGCGCCGACGTCCAGCAGAAGCTCTTCGCCGCGCTCGGCATCGACGCCGCGGAGGCCGAGGCGCGCTTCGGCTTCCTGCTCGAGGCGCTGCGCTACGGCGCGCCGCCGCACGGCGGCATCGCCTACGGCCTCGACCGGATCGTCCAGCGCCTCGCCGGCGCCGACTCGATCCGCGACGTGATCGCCTTCCCGAAGACCGCCTCGGGGGCCGATGCGCTCACCGGCGCGCCCGCGCCCGTGGACCAGATGCAGCTGAAGGACCTGGGCATCGCCGTGCACAAGCACGGCCTCGCGGGCCACTGAGCGGCCGCCCGGTCGCTGAGCGGCGGCACAATGAGCCCGTGAGCCTGATCGATCGCCTCAAGCTTGCCCTCCGCCCGGGTCCCGGCAAGACGCCCGTCTTCGTCGACGACCCGAGCTACGACTCGTGGGAGGTCGTGCGCGACTTCGGCGACCTGCGCACCGCCCGGGCCTGGCACCAGGCGGTGCAAGAGGCGGGCATCGACGCCGTCCTCACCGCCGACTGGCCGGTCGACCGCTTCGGCCGCGGCGACATCGCCCTGCGCGTCCGCGGCGAGGACTGGAGCGAGGCCGAGTTCCTGCTCTCGAACATGGAGTGACCCGGGTCCCGCTAGAACGAAAGAGGCTCCAACCCGCCGTTGCCGTCCCTGGCTTTGATCCCTAGAAAAAAGGGTGGGAGCCTCCTCACGATCCTACAGGATCACGAGAGATCAGCTCCCTAGCCGTTTGTGTTGGGTCAAACGTAGGGACGGCTCGCGAACGGGCTCGAGCCTGGGTTCAACCGTACCACCGACCCGTCGCTCCTGCCGACCGTAGATTCCCGTAGCCCGCACGGTCGCACTACCCTTGTCATGTGACTCGGGAGCTGTTCGAGCATTACCTGCGGGACGAGGCGCGGCTCGGGCCGGCGCCCGACGGCGCCTTCACCGGGGCGGCCGGGGGGGCGGCCTGCGGGGATCTGTCGCGCGTCTCGCTCGTGCTTGACGAGGGACGCGTCGCGGCGGTGACCTTCGACGCCGAGGGGTGCGGGGCGACGCGCGCCGCGACCGCCGCCGTCGCCGAGATGGTCGACGGCGAGGCGGTGATCGACGCGGCGCGGATCGGGACCGACGAGGTGGACGAGGCGGTGGGGGGGCTGACGCCGGCCAAGCGGCACGCCGCGCAGCTCGCCGCCGACGCGCTGCACCGGGCGCTGGCGAGCGCCGCGGCGTCGACGCAGACGCTGGCCGCGCCGCGCGAGGGCCGCGTGCTGATCGCGATGTCCGGCGGCGTCGACAGCGCCGTCGCGGCGCTGCTCGAACGCGAGCGCGGCGCCGACGTGCTCGCGGTGACGCTGAAGCTCTGGGCCGACCCGGAGACCGACGGCGCCAAGGCCTGCTGCTCGCCCGAGGCGGTGCTCGGCGCCCGCGCGGTCGCCCACTCGCTCGGCATCCCGCACCTCACCCTCGACCTGGAGGAGGAGTTCCGCCGCCGCGTCGTCGGCACCTTCCTCGACGGCTACGGCGCCGGCGCGACGCCCAACCCCTGCATCGTCTGCAACGGCGAGGTGCGGATCGCGGCGATGGTCGACCTCGCCGAACGGCTCGGCGCCGAACGGCTCGTCACCGGCCACTACGCGCGGATCGTCGAGGACGCGGACGGCCCGCTGCTCGCCGCCGCCGCGGACCAGGGCAAGGACCAGAGCTACATGCTCGCCGCGCTGCCGCCGGCGATGCTCGACCGCCTCGGCTTCCCGCTGACCGACCTGACCAAGCCGGAGGTGCGCGAGATCGCCGCCCGGCACGGCCTCTCCGTCGCCAAGAAGCCCGAGAGCCAGGACCTCTGCTTCCTCGCCGGGCAGGGCAAGGAGCGCTTCCTGCGCCGCCATGCCGGCCTCGGCGAGCGCGACGGGGCGGTGCTCGACCGCGCCGGGCGCAAGCTCGGCCGCCACCGCGGCCACCACAACTTCACCGTCGGCCAGCGCCGCGGCATCGGCGTCTCCGCGCCCGAGCCGCTCTACGTCCTCGCCACCGACGCCGCCGCCAACACGGTCACCGTCGGCACCCGAGCCGAGCTGGCGACGCACCGCGTGCGGATCCGCGACGCCGTCCTGCACCGCGCCGGCGGCCGCGTCGACGGCGTCAAGCTGCGCTACCGGGCGACGCCGGTCCCGGCGTCGGTCGCGGACGCGGCGCCCGGCGCCCATCCGGCGCTGGAGCTCGAGCTGGACGAGCCCTTCGACGCCGCCTCCCCGGGCCAGGCCGCCGTCCTGCTGAGCGGCGAGGCGATCGTCGGCCACGGCACGATCGCCGCTTCGCTCTGAGCCACCCCTCGTCGCTTAGGCTTCGTGGCCGATGAAGGCCGCCGAGATACGCGACACCTACCTCGAGTTCTTCGCCGAGCGCGGGCACAAGATCGTCCCCTCGGCCTCGCTCGTGCCCTCCGTCCACGACCCCTCGGTGCTGCTGACGACGGCCGGCATGCAGCCCTTCAAGCCCTACTTCCTCGGCCGCGAGCGACCGCCGGCGCCGCGGCTCGCCGACGTGCAGAAGTGCTTCCGCACGACCGACATCGAGGAGGTCGGCAACACCGCCCGCCACCTGACCTTCTTCGAGATGCTCGGCAACTGGAGCTTCGGCGACTACTTCAAGGCCGAGTCGATCCCCTGGGGCTGGCAGCTCGCGACCGAGGGCTTCGGCATGGACCCGGAGAAGATCTGGGCGACGGTCTTCGGCGGCGACGAGGAGCTCGGCCTCGGCCCCGACGAGGAGGCGATCGAGATCTGGAAGGGCGTCGGCATGCCCGAGGAGCGGATCGTCCTGCTCGGCCGCGAGGACAACTTCTGGCAGGCCGGCCCGTCCGGCCCCTGCGGCCCCTGCTCGGAGCTCTACCTCGACCGCGGCGAGGGCTTCGGCGGCGCCGGGGAGCGGCCGGGCGACGACACCGACCGCTTCCTCGAGTTCTGGAACCACGTCTTCATGACCTACGACCTCTCGCCCGAGGGCGTCCTCAGCGAGCTGCCGATGCGCAACATCGACACCGGCATGGGGCTCGACCGGATGGCGGCGATCCTGCAGGACGCGCCGTCGGTCTTCGAGACCGACCTGGTCCGGCCGCTGATCGACCTCGCCGAGCAGCTCAGCGGCCGCTCCTACGGCGAGGGCGGCGCGGTGACGCGGGCGATGCGGATCGTCGCCGACCACTCGCGCGGCGCCGCCTTCCTGATCGCCGACGGCGTCGTCCCCTCGAACGAGGACCGCGGCTACATCCTGCGGCGGATCATGCGGCGGGCGATCCAGCAGGGCCGCACGCTCGGGCTCGAGGCGCCCTGGCTCGGCCGCTTCGCCGAGCGCACGATCGAGATCATGGCCGAGGCCTATCCCGAGCTGGCCTCCGAGCGGGCGACGATCGCCCGCTGGGTCGGCGACGAGGAGGAGAGCTTCGGCCGCACGCTGGAGCGCGGCACGGAGCTGCTCGAGCGCCTGGTCGCCGAGGCGCAAGCAGTCGGGCACCTCGTGGATCGACGCCGCCGACGCGTTCAAGCTGCACGACACCTACGGCTTCCCCTACGACCTGACCAAGGAGCTGCTCGCCGAGCGGGGGCTCTCGGTCGACGACGGCGGCTTCGAGGAGCTGATGGAGGAGCAGCGCCAGCGCGCCCGCGTCGGCGCCGCCACCGCGCACGGCTCCGAGGACCGCCACGAGAAGGTGCTCGCCTTCGCCGCCGCGGCGCCGCCGACCCGCTTCGTCGGCTACGAGACGCTGCGCGCGACGACCGGCCTGGCGGCGGTCGCGGCCGACGACGGGCGGGCGCTGGTCAAGCTCGAGGACAGCCCGTTCTACGCCGAGGGCGGCGGCCAGGTCGCCGACTCGGGCGTGCTGCGCTGGGACGGCGTTGAGACGCGGGTGCTCGACGTCTACCGTGTGGGGGACGACCAGGCGCTCGAGGTCGAGGCAGCCGGCGGCGTGGAGGCCGGTGTCGCGGTGGAGGCCCTGGTCGACCACGAGACCCGCCACGCGACGATGCGCAACCACACGGCGACCCACCTCCTGCACGCGGCGCTGCGCGAGCGGCTCGGCGACCACGTGCGCCAGGCGGGCTCCGCGGTGCGCCCCGACAAGCTGCGCTTCGACTTCACCCACGGCCAGGCGCTCGCCGCCGAGGACCTGAGCGCGATCGAGGACCGGGTCAACGAGTGGATCAAGGCGAGCCGCCCGGTGCGCTGGCTGGAGATGGAGCGCGGCGACGCGGAAGCGCTCGGCGCGATGGCGCTGTTCGGCGAGAAATACGGCGAGTGGGTGCGGGTGGTCGAGGTCGACGGGGTCTCGCGCGAGCTCTGCGGCGGCACGCACGTCGCCAACACCGCCGAGGTCGGCATCTTCAAGCTCTCCTCCGAGGGCTCCTCGGCCGCCAACGTGCGGCGGATCGAGGCGCTGACCGGCCCGGCGGCGATCGACTGGTTCCGCGACGAGGAGCGGCGCCTGCGCGAGGTCGGCGAGCTGCTCGGCTCGCCGCAGGACCCGCTGACGGGCGCCCGCCGCGCCGCCGAGCGCCTGCGCGAGGCGGGCGAGGGCGAGAAGCAGGCGGCGAAGCAGATGCTGGGCGAGGAGGCCGAGCGCCTGGTCGCCGCGGCCGAGCAGGCCGGCGGCATCGCGGTGGTCGCGGCGCGGGCGCCGACCGCCGACCAGAAGCAGCTGCTCGAGCTGGCCAACCGGGTGCAGTCGAAGCTCGGCGGCGAGTCGGCGATCGCGCTCGGCGGCGCCAGCGGCGACAAGGTCGGGCTGGTCGTGCTCGTCTCCAAGGGCGCCGTCGGCGGCGGCGTCTCGGCGGCGAGCGTGGTGCGGGAGGCGGCGAGCGTCGTCGGCGGAGGCGGCGGCGGACGAGACGAGATGGCGCAGGCCGGGGGGAAGGACGCTTCGAAGCTCGACGAGGCGCTGGCGACGGCGCGGCGGGCGATCGAAGCCGGGTGCCGGCTAGTGCGCGTGCTGGCGCTCGACCACGGCACCGCGCGGATCGGCTGCGCGATCTCCGACCCGAGCGGCACCCTGGCGACGCCGCTGCCGACGATCGAACCGCCGGAGGCGAGCGCCGTCGCCGACCTGGTCGCCGAGCGCGAGGTCGAGCGCGTCGTCGTCGGCCTGCCGCTGCACCTGAGCGGCGAGGAAGGCTCGCAGGCCGCGCTGGCGCGCAGCTTCTGCGCCGAACTGACCGCCCTGCTGGAGATCCCGGTCGAGACCTACGACGAGCGGCTGACCACGCGGATGGCCGACGCCAGCAAGCGCGCCGGGGCCGCGGCGCCGGCCGACTCGCTCGCCGCCGCGCATCTGCTGCAGGCCTACCTCGCCGGCCAGGCGGCGATCGGGGGCACGGACGAGGATGAGTGAGGACGACGCGGCCCTGCGGCGGGAGCGGCGCAGGGCCTCCGAGCGCGTGCTGCGCCGGCGCCGCCGGCTGCTGTTCGGCGGGCTCGCGGTGGCCCTGCTTGCGGTCGTCGTCGTCGCGGCGCTCGCCTACCGCCACTTCCACAACCCGGCCCCGCCGCCGCCGGAACCGGAACTGCGGACGATCACGCTGACGATCCCCGAGGGCTACAACCGCGAGCAGACCGCCGAGCTGGCGCGCGAAGCCGGCCTCAAGGGCAGCTACCTGAAGGCGAGCAGGGGGCACGAGGGCTTCCTCTTCCCCGACACCTTCGAACTGGAGAAGGGCGCCCCCGCGTCCGACCTCGTCCGGCTGCAGCTCGAAGACTTCAAGCGGCGGATCGCCGGGGTGAAGATGGCCTACGCGCGCTCGAAGAACCTGACGACGCGCGACGTGGTCACGATCGCCTCGATGATCGAGCGCGAGGCCGGCCTGGCGAGCCAGCGCAAGCTGGTCGCCGCGGTGATCTACAACCGCCTGCACGAAGGCATCCCGCTCGGCATCGACGCGACCGTCCGCTTCGCCACCGGCAACTACGACCAGCCGCTGACCGAATCCGAGCTGGCGGTCGACTCCCCCTACAACACGCGGGTCAACGCCGGCCTGCCGCCGGGGCCGATCGACAGCCCGGGCCTGGCCTCGATCGAAGCCGCCGCCCATCCGGCCAAGGTCGGATATCTCTATTACGTGACCGAGCCCGGCGCCTGCGGCAAGCTCGCCTTCTCCAGGACGGCGGCCGAATTCGAAGCCGACGCCGCCCGCTACAACGAAGCCCGCGCGGCCGCCGGCGGCAACTCGCCCGACACCTGCGAAGAAGAATGAAGCGGCTCGCGGTCCTCGGACACCCGGTCGCCCACTCGCGCTCGCCGGCGATGCATAACGCGGCGCTCGCCGAGCTCGGCCTGGCGGGCGAGTGGAGCTACGAGGCGATCGACCTGGCGCCGGACGAGCTCGAGCCGCGGGTGCGGGCGATGGAGGGCGGAGGGGTTCGTCGGCGCCAACGTGACCGTGCCGCACAAGGGCGCGGCGCTCGCGCTCGCCGACACGCTCTCCGAGACCGCGCGCGAGATCGGCGCCGCCAACACGCTGAGCTTCGCCGGCGGCGAGATCCGCGCCGACAACACCGACGCGCAGGGCCTGCTCGACTCGCTGCCGAGCTCGCCGGGCGGCGTGCGGGCGCTGGTGCTGGGCGCCGGCGGCGCCGCCCGCGCCGTCGTCTGGGCGCTGCTCCGCGAGGGGGCGGATGTGGAAGTGTGGAATCGGACTGCGTCCCGGGCCGAGCACCTGTGTGCAGAACTCGGCGGCAGACCTGTCGGAAGCACCCGACGTGCGGAACTACGAGCTCCTCGTCAACTCGACCTCGGTCGGTCTGCAGGGCGAGGACCCATTTGCCGAGCTTCCCTTCGAGGCGAGCCACCTCGAACAGCGCCACACCGTCGTCGATCTCGTCTACGGCGAGGAGCCCAGCCGCCTGCTCGCCGTAGCCGGGTCTGCGGGCGCCACGACGGTCGACGGAATCGAGGTTCTCGTCCGCCAGGGAGCGCTCTCGCTGGAGATCTGGACGGGCAGCGCGCCCTCGCTCGAGATCATGCGGGATGCCGCGCGGATAGCCTAGGCGCCGATGAGCACGCGCTTCAGATTCACCACCGCGGGCGAGTCGCACGGGCCGGGGCTCGTCGCGATCGTCGAGGGCATGCCGGCCGGGCTTGGAGCTCGACCGCGAGGCGCTCGACCGCGACATGGCGCGGCGCCAGCTCGGCCACGGCCGCGGCGGCCGGATGAAGATCGAGACCGACACGGTCGAGGTCCGCTCGGGCGTGCGCCACGGCCGCACCCTGGGCAGCCCGATCGCGGTCCTCGTCGCAAACCGCGACTACGCCAACTGGGAGGAGCGGATGAACCCCTGGCCGGTCGAGGGGTTCGAGCCCGAAGAGGTCCACCTGCCGCGACCGGGCCACGCCGACCTGGTCGGCGCCCAGAAGTACGGCCACGGCGACATCCGCAACGTGCTCGAGCGGGCCAGCGCCCGCGAGACGGCGGCGCGCGTAGCGGCGGGCTCGCTCGCCCGCGGCTTTCTCGATGCGCTCGGCGTCAGCGTGTACAGCCACGTCGTCCAGATCGCCTCGGTCAAGGCGCCGGAGCGCCCGGACCTGCAGCCGCGCGACTTCGCGGCCGTGGACGAGGACCCGGTGCGCTGCCTCGACCCGGAGGCGAGCAAGGCGATGGTCGAGGAGATCAACCGCCTGCGCAAGGCGAACGAGAGCCTCGGCGGCAGCTTCGAGGTGCGCGTCTTCGGCCTCGTACCGGGGCTCGGCTCGCACATCTCCTGGGAAGAGCGGCTCGACGGGCGGCTGGCCGGCGCGGTCGCCTCGATCCAGTCGGTCAAGGGCGTCGCGATCGGCGAGGCCTGGGACGTCGCCGCGCGGCCCGGCTCGGAGGCCCACGACGAGATCTTCTGGTCGGAGGAGCGCGGCTACTTCCGCGAGTCGAACCACGCCGGGGGCCTCGAGGGCGGGATGACCAACGGCCTGCCGCTCTCGGTGCGGGCGGCGATCAAGCCGATCTCGACCCTGACCAAGCCGCTGCGCTCGGTCGACACCGAGACCAAGCAGCCGGCGCAGGCGCTGCGCGAGCGCACCGACTCGACCGTCGTTCCCGCCGCCGCCGTGGTCGCCGAGGCGATGGTCTGCCTGACCCTGGCGCGCTGCTACCGCGAGAAGTTCGGCGGCGACCACATCGACGACGTTCTGGCTGCGGTCGACGCGTACAGGCGCCGCATAGATTTCCGCGGGTGACCCGGTGAGCCGCCCGGCGATCGTCTTCATCGGCTTCATGGGCGCCGGCAAGTCGACCGCGCTTGCCGCGGCGCTGGAGGCCGGACTGGAGGCGACCGAGGCCGACGAGCTGATGGAGGATGCGCTGGGGGCGCCGATCGCGGACTTCTTCGAGCGTGAGGGGGAGGAGGCGTTCCGGGAGCGTGAGGCGGAGGTGGTCGGTTCGCTGCTGGAGCGGGCGGACGGGGGCGCGATAGCCCTCGGCGGTGGCAGCGTGCTCTCCGAGCGGGTGCGCGCGGCGCTCAGCCGGCACGTGGTCGTCTGGCTGAAGGTCGGGCCGGCGGAGGCATGGAGGCGCGTCGGGGGCAGCGATCGCCCTCTTGCCAAGAACCAAACGGATTTCTACGCGATGCTTGAGGAGCGGGATTCGCTGTACGAGTCCGTCGCCGACGCGATCGTGCCATCCGGCGAGGAGAGCCTCTCACTGGACCTGGAGGAGCGCAGCCTGAGACGGGTGCTGCCGTGGCTTCGGCGCCTGCCGTCGCTCCCGGCGGGCACGCGAATGCTGTGGGCGCACAGCGCCGGCGGGTCCTATCCGATCTTCGTCGGCCGCGGCCTGCTCGCAGCCGGCTGGTGGCCCCTGCCGGGACGACGCTTCGGCGTCACCGACAGGGCCGTCGGGCCGCTCTACGCCGACCGCCTGGCGCCGCTGGAGGCACTGGTCGAGGTCGAGCCGGGCGAGGGCGCGAAGACGGTGGCCGAAGCCGAGCGGGTGCTGAGCGAGCTGGCGCGGGCCGGGATGACCCGCGAGGACCATCTGGTCGCGCTCGGCGGCGGTGTCGTCGGCGACCTCGCCGGCTTCTGCGCCCACACCTACCAGCGGGGCGTGCCGGTCGTCCAGGTTCCGACCACGCTGGTCGCCCAGGTCGACTCGGCCTACGGCGGCAAGACCGGCGTCGACCTGCCGGAGGGCAAGAACTACGCCGGCGCCTACCACCTGCCCGCCGCCGTTCTCGCCGATGTCGAGACGCTGGCGACGCTGCCCGCGGAGGATCTCGCCGCGGGTTTCGTCGAGGCGCTGAAGACCGGCCTCCTGGCGGGCGGGGCGCTCTGGCAGCGGGTGCGGGCGATCGAGTCGCTCGACCCGGCCGAACTCGACGACGTCGTCTTCGCCTGCGCCCGCTACAAGTGCGAGGTGGTCGCCGCCGACGAGCGCGACGCCGGGTGGCGCCATCAGCTCAACCTGGGCCACACGGTCGGCCACGCGATCGAGGCGGCGAGCGGCTACGAGCGCTATCGCCACGGCGAGGCGATCGGGCTGGGCCTGCTGGCGGCGCTGCGGCTCTCCGATGCGCCCGAGCTGCGCGAGGAGGTGGCCGAGCAGCTCGCGCGGCACCGTTTGCCGAGCACGCTCGACCCGGCGATCGACGCCGACGCCGTGCTCGACGCCCTGCAGCGTGACAAGAAGCGCACGGCCGCCGGCGTCGGCTTCGTACTGCTCTCCGAGCCCGGAACGCCGCGCGTGGGCCAGCTCGTCGATCCGGTTAAGGTCGAGGCAGCCGTGGAGGAGCTCTACCGATGACTTCCGCCCACAACCGCGTCGCCGTCCTGCACGGGGTCAACTTCGACGTGCTCGAGCGCCGCGACGCCGCGGTCTACGGCGGGATCTCGCTGAGCGAGCTGGAGATGAGGATCCAGCTCGCCGCTCGCGAGCTCGGCCTGGAAACGATCTTCTTCCAGACCAACGCGGAGGGCGAGTTCGCCGAATACCTGCACCGGGCGCCGGAGCTCGCCGACGCGATCGTGATCAACGCCGGCGCCTGGACCCACTACAGCCGCGCGATCGCCGACGCGCTCGAGCTGACCGGGCTGCCCGCGGTCGAGGTCCACCTCTCCGACGTCGAGTCGCGCCAGGACTGGCGACGCGTCTCGGTCTTCGACGGGCTCGTGCTCGAGAAGGTCTCCGGCAAGGGCCCGGACGGCTACCGCGACGCGCTCGCCCGCCTCGCCCGCGAGCTCGGCGTCACCGCGCCGTGAGGGGCCGCGGCGACCGCCTCGCGGCGGGCCTGGCGGAGCGCGAGCTCGACCTCCTCCTGGTCACCGAGCTGACCAACGTCCGCTACCTGACCGGATTCACCGGCACGAACGGCGCCTGCGTCTGCGGGCCCGAGACGCGCCTCTTCCTCACCGACTTCCGCTACACCGAGCGCGCCGCCGCCGAGGTCGAGGGCTGGGAGACGGTGACCGTCGCCGACGACTGGCTCGGCGGCATCGCCGAGCATCTCAGCGGCCGCTTCGGCTTCGAGGACGATCACGTCTCGGTGCGGCTGCTGGAGCGCCTGCGCGGCAAACTCGACGACGGTGTCGAGGCGGTCGCGGCGGGCGGCGCGGTCGAGAAGCTGCGGCGGGTCAAGGACGCCGACGAGCTGGCGGCGATCGCCGCCGCCTCCGAGCTCGCCGACGAGGTCTGGCGCTGGAGCGTCGAGCGCGGCCTCGGCGGGCGCAGCGAGCGCGACGTCGCCCGCGCCGCCGAAGCGCGGATCCGCGAGCTCGGCGGCGACCCATCGTTCCCGGCGATCGTCGCCGCCGGCCCCAACGGGGCGCTTCCGCACGCGGAGCCCGGCGAGCGGCCGATCGGCAGGGGGGAGCTGGTCGTCTTCGACATGGGGGCGAAGCTCGACGGCTACTGCTCCGACGGGACCCGCACCTACGCGGTCGGCGAGCCGGGGGAGCGGGCGCGCGAGGTCTACGCGACCGTGCTGGCGGCACAGCTGGCGGCGCTCGAGGCGGTCGAAGCCGGGATCGACGGCGAGGCGCTCGACGGCGTCGCCCGCGAGGTCATAGAGGAGGCCGGGCACGGCGAGCGCTTCGGCCACGGGCTCGGCCACGGCGTCGGGCTCGAGGTGCACGAGGCGCCGCGCCTCTCGCCGCGCTCCGAGGACACGCTCGCGACCGGCGAAGTGGTGACGATCGAGCCGGGGGTCTACCTGCCGGGCGAGCTGGGCGTGCGGATCGAGGACCTCGTTGTCGTCACCGCTGACGGCTGTCGCAACCTCAGCTCGCTGGACAAGGATCTCCAGCTGGTCGGGTAGCTGCAACCTCAAGTCTGCGCCCGCGCCCGCCGATGCAGGTCGGGTGATTCTGAGGACGAACAGGCACGCGCCGGCGGCCGACTCCCTCGCGGCGGTCCGCGACGCCGCACGCCGCGAGCGGCTGATCGACATGGAGCTGCGGATCCGCCCCTACCGCTTCGCCTGCTTCGCGATCCTGGCGCTGGCGCTGACCGCGGTCGGCGGCGAGGTCGGCTGGTGGTGGATCGCGCCGCTGGTCGCCGGCCTGGCAGGGTTCGCCGTCGCCGACAGCTTCATGCGCAACAGCACCCACCCGGCGGTCTGGGTGGCGACCGCCTGGGGCATCCTGCCGCTGCTGCTGCTCGACGCGGTGGTCGTCACCGGCGGCGCCGCCAGCCCGGTGCTGATGTGGTTCGCGCTGCCGGCGGTGACGCTCGGCGCCCGCTTCGAGCCGCGCGGAACCGCGCTCGGCACCGCCTACATCGTCGCCCTGATGCTGATCGGCACGGTCGGGCTCGACCCGTCGGTCGCCTCGACGCACCATCAGGAGCTGATCGCCGCCGTAGCCCTGGTGATCAGCACCGTGATCCTCTCCGGCGCCCTGGTCGAGTCCGATCGCGCGCACAGGAGCCGCTCGACCCTCGACCCGCTGACCGGCCTGTTCAACCGCAACGCGCTCGACCAGCGGCTGAGCGAGCTCGACGGTCAGCCGACCAGCGAGGAGGAGGGCCTCTCGCACGCGCTGCTGCTCTGCGACCTCGACAACTTCAAGGCGGTCAACGACCGGCTCGGCCACGCGGCCGGCGACGCGGTGCTGCAGGACGTCGCCTATACGATGCGCGCCGCGCTGCGCGCCGGCGACTCGATCTACCGCGTCGGCGGCGAGGAGATCCTCGTCGTCCTGCCGGGCGCCGCCGAGGCGGCGGCGGTCGAGATCGCCGAGCGCCTGCGGGTCGCGGTCGCCGAGCGCCGCCCGATCGGCGTCGACGTGACGGTCAGCATCGGCGTCGCCGTAGCCCCGCCGGGCCTGCTCGAAACCGACGCGCTGGTCGAGATGGCCGACGCGGCGCTCTACGCGGCCAAGGCCGGCGGGCGCGACCGCGTGACAGTCGGCGTTGGACCCCTAGCGGCTGAGGTCGAGACCGTCGTCTAGGCGCGCCGCGAAGGCGGCGACCAGCGCGACCGTCGCCTCGAGGTCGCGAAGGTCGACCAGCTCGACCGGCGAGTGCATGTAGCGCAGCGGGACCGAGACCAGGCCGGTGGGGATGCCCGAGCGCGAGATCTGGATAGCGTCGGCGTCGGTGTGCGAGGAGCGGCCGGTGGCGCTGAGCGTGTATTCGATCCCTTCGGCCTCGGCGGTCTCGATCAAGAGCTCGGAGACCTTGGGCGAGAGCGTCGAGCCGCGGAAGATCACCGTGCCCGAGCCGAGCGGGTGGCTGCCGTTCTCCTTCTCGTCGATCCCGGGGGCGTCGGTGGCGTGGGTGACGTCGACCGCGACCGCGAGGTCGGGTCGCACCTCGAAGGCGGCCGTGCGGGCGCCGAACAGGCCGATCTCCTCCTGCACGGCGGCGACCGCGGCGAAGCTGCCGCCGAGCGAGCCGCCCTCGTGGCAGCGGCGCAGCGCCTCGAGCGCGACGTAGGCGCCGAGCCGGTTGTCCATCGCCCGGGAGACGAGCCGGTCGCCGGCCAGCCGCACGGGGTCGGCGGCGATCACCACCGGGTCGCCGACGCGGACCAGCCCCTCCGCCTCATCGCGGTCGGCGGCGCCGATGTCGATGTGCAGCCCCTTCAGCTCGACGACCTTCTTGCGCTGCTCGCCGTCGAGCAGGTGGATCGGCTTGCGCCCGACGACGCCCGGCAGGGTGCCCTCGCGCCCGCGCACCTCGACCCGCTGGCCGACCAGGATCTGCGGGTCCCAGCCGCCGATCGGGGCGAACCAGAGGAAGCCCTTCTCGTCGACGTGGGTGACGACGAGGCCGATCTCGTCGATGTGGCCGACCACGGCGAGCAGCGGCGAGGCGTCGCCGATACGGGCGATCGAGGAACCGAGCCCGTCGGCGGAGATCGCGGCGAAGGAGGCCTCCTCGCGCCAGACGGCTGCGGCCGGCCCCTCGTGGCCGGAGGGGGCGCCGGGACGGAGCAGCTTCTCGAGCAGCGCCGGGGTCTCAGTCATGGCGCCGCAGTATGTCGAGTCGAACAGATGTCCGCAATCATCCGCGCTCGACGACTGAGTCGCTCAGCCGTTGCGGTCGAAGCGGCCGAAGCGGCAGTCATGGAAGTGGAGCACGATCGTCGTGTTGTTGGCCGAGATGCCGGCGCGTTCGGCGAGGATCCCCTCGTGGTTGCCCTTGATCTTCAGCCCTTCGCCGTAGTACCTGCCGACCAGCCGCAGTCGCGTCTTCAGCAGCTTCATGATTTCGACCCAGCGTTCGATCCGGTGCACGT
Source organism: uncultured Solirubrobacterales bacterium (assembly GCA_963835315.1). Taxonomy (GTDB): domain Bacteria; phylum Actinomycetota; class Thermoleophilia; order Solirubrobacterales; family 70-9; genus VRUE01. The sequence continues at coordinate 48,545 of CAWIFA010000028.1, forward strand.
CGGTGGTCGGCGGCGGCACCTTCGCCAGCCTCCCGATCAGCCCGCCGAATGATCTGGAGAGGCGGATGAACTGCTTGCCCGCGGGTTCCAACCGGTTGTGGTTGAGCCGCTGCCGGACGCCGGCCATGATCCGTTCGTTGGCCCTGCGGTTCGCCTTGCAGATCGGCTCGACCTGCGCTTTGTAGCTTTCCCGCGTCTGTTCGTCGCCGCGCGCAGGCGGCAGCGCGCCGAACGCGAGCAGCGCAAGCACGACGAATATCCCCAGCGTTCGCCTCATCTCCCTGACACCCCAAGGGTAGCCGTTGGCGTTTCGCGCCTCGGCCCGGCTAGTGACCTGAGTCAGAATTTCGCGGCCGCCTCGCGGTGCCTGGACGCGCCTGGAACCACCCGCCCGGCACAGGTACCTCCAGTACCTGTTTGCCGTGCGTGCGGCCCCAGTCCCGCCCAGTCACTCGCGACGCTGCTCTCGAAATTCTGACTCAGGTCACTAGGATTCGCCGCCGTGATCTCGACCAACCAGTTCAAGAACGGCAGCCACATCGAAATCGACGGGTCGATCTTCAAGATCCTCGAGTTCCAGCACGTTAAGCCGGGCAAGGGCGGCGCGTTCGTGCGGACGAAGCTGCGCAAGATCGACGACGGTTCGGTGCAGGACAAGACGTTCAGGGCGGGGGAGAAGTTCCGCCCGGTGCACACCGAGTCGCGCAAGATGCAGTACCTCTACGACTCCGGCGAGGCGACGGTCTTCATGGACAGCCAGGACTACGAGCAGATCGAGATCCCGGGCGAGGCGATCGGCGAGGCGATGCGCTGGGTGCTGCCGAACGACGAGGTCGACGTGCTCTTCGTCGACGAGCGGCCGTGCGACGTGCAAGTCGCCGGCGCGATCGAGATGAAGGTCACCGAGACCGCCCCCGGAGTCAAAGGCGACACCGCCTCCGGCGGCGGCAGCAAGCCGGCGACGCTCGAGTCGGGCGTCGTCGTCCAGGTGCCGCTGTTCATCGACGAGGGCGAGACGATCCGGGTCGACACTCGCAGCGCCGAGTACATCTCGCGCGCTTGACCCGGGCCCGCCCGCCGGAAGCGCGAGAATAGGCCGATGCGCAGATCCGACCAGCGCCGCGACGCCGTCTTCGCCTGCTACCAGCGCGACGTCACCGGGCGTCCGCTGGACGAGCTGCTGTCCGCGGCGCGGCCGTTCACCCGTGAGCTCGCCGCGGCGGTCGACGCCAACCGCGAGCAGCTCGACGCGACGATCGCCGCCCATGCGCGCGGCTGGGAGCTGGGGCGGATCGCGCCGTTGGAGCTGAACGTGATGCGGGTCGCGCTGCAGGAGATCGAGCACAGCGACGACGTGCCCGACGAGGTGGCGATCGACGAGGCGGTCGAGATCGCGAAGGAGTACTGCGGCGCCGACGCGCCCGGCTTCGTCAACGGCATCCTCGGCGCGATCGTGCGCGAGCGCCAGGGGGTGAGCTGAGGTGCCCGACGAGGCGCGGCTGCGCGAGATCTCCGATCGCCTCAAGGCGATCGCCGCCGAGCTCGAGGGCTCCGAGGCGAGCGACGAGCAGGCCGCCGAGCTGGCGCGCGAGGCGGCTGAGCTCTCTACCGAGGCGGTCGAGGAGGCGAACCGCCGCATCCGCGAGTCCGGCGACGCCTAGTGTCCGAGTACCCGGAGGACCTGCGCGAGCTGATCGACGGCGAGCTGGAGCGAATGCGCTTCGCCACGGCCCCGGCGACCGCCGGGCTCGAGGAGGCGATGCGCTACTCGCTGCTCGCCGGCGGCAAGCGCGTGCGCCCCGTGCTCGCGCTGGCGACGGCGCGGGCGCTGGGCGCCGAGCCGCAGCGCTACCTGCGGGTCGCCGCGGCGCTCGAGCTGATCCACACCTACTCGCTGATCCACGACGACCTTCCGGCGATGGACGACGACGAGCTGCGGCGCGGCCGTCCGACCTCGCACGTGCGCTTCGGCGAGGACGTGGCGATCCTCGCCGGCGACGGGCTGTTCGCCGAGGCGATCCGGCTGTTCTGCGAGCAGCCGGGCGAGCCGGCCCGCGTGCTCGCCGCGCTGGCCGAGCTTGCCGGCGCGACCGGCGTCGACGGCATGGTCGGCGGCCAGTACGTCGACGTCGCCGGCGAGGCGGACGACGCGGAGGCGCTGCGCGCCCTGCACGGCCTGAAGACCGGCCGGCTGATCGCGGCGGGCGTCGGTGTCGTATTGACCCTGGAGGGAACGGGCGAACCTGGGACAATCCCCTACAGGCGCTTCGCCGAGGAGCTCGGCGTGCTCTTCCAGATCGTCGACGACATCCTCGACGTGACGGGAAGCGACGAGCAGCTCGGCAAGCCGCGAGGAAGCGACGAGCGACATGGCAAACTCACCTACGTCAGTCTCTTCGGACTCGAGCGGGCGCGCGAGCTGGCCGCCGAGTCCCACGCCAAGGCGACAGCCGCTCTGGCCGAAGCCGAGGGCGAGACGGGCGACCTGAGAGGGGTCGCCGACTACATCTTCACGAGGAACGAATGAGCAACGAGCAAGAGAGCCTCCTCGCCGGGATCGACACCCCCGCCGACCTGCACGAGCTCGACGACGAGCAGCTGCAGCAGGTCGCGCAGGAGATGCGCATATACATCATCGACACGATCGGCGAGATCGGCGGCCACTTCGGCGCCAACCTCGGCACCTGCGAGCTGGCGGTCGCCCTGCACAGCCTGCTCGACTCGCCGCGCGACAAGATCCTCTGGGACGTCGGCCACCAGGCCTACCCGCACAAGATCCTCACCGGCCGCCGCGAGGCGCTGCCGACGATCCGCCAGTACGAGGGGCTGGCGCCGTTCTGCGCGACCTTCGAGTCCGAGCACGACATCATGGGCGCCGGCCACGCCTCGACCTCGATCGGCTACGCGGTCGGGCTGAAGGAGGCGATGCGCAAGGGGATCGGCGAGGACGGCAAGGTCGCCGCGGTGATCGGCGACGGGGCGCTGACCGGCGGCGTCGCTTACGAGGCCCTGCACGCGGCCGGCGGCCTGCAGACGCCGATCGTGATCGTGCTCAACGACAACGGGATGTCGATCTCACCCAACGTCGGCGCGCTCTCGCGCTACTTCAACCGTGTCCGCCTCAACCCGCGCCTCTACCACGCGCGCGAGGGCGTCGAGCACCAGCTGACCAGGCTGCCGCTCGGCCTCGGCAAGCGGATCGAACGGCTCGGTCCGGAGATCAAGTCGGCGGTCAAGGCCTACTGGGCGCCGGGCCTCTTCTTCGAGGAGCTCGACCTCGCCTACATGGGCGTGATCGACGGCCACGACGTGCACGCCCTGCGCGACGCCCTGCGCGAGGCCTTCGACGCCGACCGCCCGGTCGTCGTCCACATCCACACGGTCAAGGGCAAGGGCTTCGCCCCGGCCGAGGACGGCGGCCTCGAGGGGATGGAGAAGTGGCACGCGGCGAAGCCGAAGTCGATCGTAGATGGAAAACCCGCCGCCTCCTCTGCTCCCGCGACCCCGAAGAAATCAGATATGGATTCGGGGTCGCTCCCGCGTCCGGGGGCGGCGGGGCTGGTAGAGGTTCACGAGTCGGACTCTCCGGCGAGAATCGCGCCCGAGCGGCTGGAGAAGCCGCCGCCGCCGAGCGCCCCGCCGCAGTACACGCAGGTCTTCGCCGACGCGATCGTCGCCGAGGCCGAGCGCGACGAGCGCGTGGTCGGGATCACCGCGGCGATGGCGGGGGGGACCGGCCTGCAGAAGCTCGCCGACGAGGTCCCCGAGCAGTACTACGACGTCGGCATCGCCGAGCAGAACGCCGTCCTGCTCGCCTCCGGCCTGGCCCTGCAGGGCGCCAAGCCCGTCTGCGCGATCTACTCGACCTTCCTCCAGCGCGCCTACGACCAGCTGGTCCACGACGTCTGCCTGCAGGAGCTCGACGTCACCTTCGCGATGGACAGAGCCGGACTGGTCGGCGACGACGGGCCGACCCACCACGGCGCCTTCGACGTCTCCTACTTCCGCGCCCTGCCCAACGTCGTCGTGATGGCGCCGCGCGACGAGGCGATGCTTGTCCACATGCTGCGCACGGCGATCGCCCACGACGGCCCGGCGGCGCTGCGCTACCCGCGCGGCACGGCCGAGGGCGTCGAGCTGCCCTCCGAGCCGCACGAGATCCCGATCGGCAGCGGCGAGCTGCTGGCGAGCGGCGAGCGGGTGGCGCTGCTCGGCTACGGCTACGGCGTCGCGGTCGCGCAGCAGGCGGCGGAGCTGCTCGCCGCGCACGACCTGCGGCCGACCGTCGCCGACGCCCGCTTCGCCAAGCCGCTAGACGCCGAGCTGCTGGAGCGGCTCGCGCTGGGCCACGACCTGGTGGTGACGATCGAGGAGAACGTGCTCGCAGGGGGATTCGGGTCCGGCGTGCTCGAGCACCTCGAGGACGCTTTCGCCGACCGGCCCGGCGAGCGGGCCCGGGTGATGCGGATCGGCCTGCCGGACCGCTACGTCACCCACGGCAAGCCGGCGCTGCTGCGCGAGGAGGTCGGCCTCACGGGCGAGTCGGTGGCCGAGCGCGTGCTGGCGGCGCTGCGCTCCGGCGAGCCGGCGCTGCACTGAGCCCGACGCTCCGTTAAGGGCGGGCTTGCACCAAAGCGCTCAATCGGTTAGCCTGCCCAGCGGCCTCCTTGGTAGGCGTCGGATTCGTCCCCATTTCGCGGGTTGTTTCTGGGGTTACTACAGGGAGAGGAGGCGCGTATCTCTGGATATGCAGGGTCCGTTGGGCAGGCGGACCTATGCCCGCAAACGGCAGCGCCGTCGCCGGGCGCAGCTTGCGCTCCGGATGAGCCCGGACTAGTCTGATGCGATGGCAGTCAAGCTCCACCGCTGCTCCCTCACCTGGTTCAAGGCCGGCATGCATCCCTGCTGGCGCGTGCAGAAGGCGCTAGACGAGCAGGGCGTCGAGTACGAGGTGGTCACCGGCCCGGTCCGTCCGGGCAAGCGCGATGAGCTCGAGCAGCTATCCGGCCAGCGCAAGTACCCGACGATCGAGTTCGAGGACGGCCACACCTACCGCGAGGAGTCCGCCGACATGGCCGCCCGCATCCGCGCCGGCAAGCTGTTCGACGACCAGAGCGCAGCCGACGAATCCTGACCAGTCCGCCGGGCCGCTGACAGAACCTGTCGGGTCGTCTGGATAGTGTCGCGCCTGATGACGAAGGTAGTCAATGAGATCGGACGGAAATGGCTCGTAGGAACGACTCGCCCATAGGAACTGCCCACTCGGAGAGCATGGAGAGGCGGGCTCGCAAGAGCGCCGCTTACAGAGCCGCCCTCGAAGAGCAGCAGCCCTGCGAGCAGTTTGCCCGCCTGGTGATCCGCAAGCGCATGCAGCTCGGCCTCACGCAGCAGGAGCTGGCCGAGAGGATGGTGACGAGCCATTCCGTCGTCTCCCGCCTTGAGAGCGGCCAGCACCGCTTCAACCTCGCGACCATGCGGAAACTCGCCAAGGCGCTCGACACGCATCTCGTCTACGGCTTCCAGGACGAGGCCCCCGCCGCGAAGTCTCGCCGGGCGCCGAAGCGCGAGCTGGTCGTCTTGTCCTGATCAACGCACGCACGCGGTCAGGACTGCGGCCAGTTCGCGCGGGAACATCCCAATCGCCAGCCTCACGCTGGCCGCGACCGCCTCTATTCCCCCTAGCAAGCCCACCAACAGAAGACGCCCCGCCGGGGCGGTTCAGCCCGACAGCATTGTCAAAGCCTGGTTCAACGGCGTCTATTTCCACGACGATGACCTCGGATCTTGCCTGGAACGAGATGGGCATGCGTCTGTAGAGATGTTCCGCTGGCCGACCGCCCCCCTCGATTGAGAGTGCCAGCATCTACGAAGCCGCGGGCAACAGATCAAGAGCTTGGACGTGCCGGGGGCGCATCGTGCCGAAATGGCGATGGTCGAGCGTGGCGAGCTTGGGCTCGCCGAGGCGCTCTGTGACGGCGAGGACGGCGCAGTCAACGAAGCCGACTTCGAGGTCGGTGTAGGTCCGCATCAGCTCGGCCGCTCGGTCGTAGTCGCTGGTCGTCAAGTCCTCGACGGCCAGCTCGCCAGCCTTGATCGCGCCGAGCACCTTCGGAAACGCCTCGGCTCCGAGTTCCCGCGCGAGCATGTAGTCAAGCTCGGTCAGTACCGGCGCAGGGACGACGCGACGCTCCGGGCGGGGCTGGAGGAGGGGAGCGCAGCGCTCGTGGTCGGCGTCGTCGGCGACCATCGCTGCGACCAGGGGGCCGGTGTCGAAGATCAGCGGAATGGCCGCGGCTCGAACTCGTCGCGGCTGGCACGCTCGCTGAGGTCGCTGCGTCCGGCCTTGAATGCGCCGATCAGCGAGAACGGGGGCTGGGAAGCATCGTCGCCAAGCTCGTGTTCAACCGCTGTGCTGACGAACTTCGGCACGGCGACGCCGCGCTCGTCGGCGGCCTTGCGGGCGCGCTCCAAGAGCCCGGGGTCAAGCTCGATTGCGTTAGCGGGCGTTGCGGCCATGCCTGGATTCTACCGTCGCCGGTCCCGGCGGTCTGGGGCATGGGGCCGCTCGGCTCGGCCTGGTGGCGAAACAGGCGTTCGACTGGCGCATTTACTGGCGCATTGGCCGGATCGCAAGGTTGCGTCGCCGCCCGGAGCGCCGCGGTCGCGCCACATTCCGCTCTAGCAAGCCCTCTCCAACAGAAAACGCCCCGCCGGGGAGGCGGGGCGTTTCTGGGGTTACTACAGGGAGGAGAGTCATCCGAACAGCCGCACGGCAGAGCGGAATCCCGCCTGTAGAGCCAAATCTCGTCCGGCTGATTCCGGTTGAAACCGGTTGAAAACGTGCCTGACTGTGGCACGAGTGTGGCACCAGGACGACTTTCGTCTCGGCTGCGGCGGGCGTCTCTACGCGCTCAGCGCAGGCGTCAGATCGGCGGCTTGCACGGCACTCGGCACCGGCATGGTTACGCGCAGTTCGCCGTCGCGTTCCAGAAGGCGCTTGGGACGGACCAGCGTCAGCCCGACGAGGTTCCCGTCGCGGTCGAAGCGCACTGCGTGTCCCTCCGGCGTCTCGTCGTAATCGACGGCGCGGGACGGGTCGCCGACGTGAAGGTAGAGAACGTCGGCGTCGGCGTCGTACTCGACGCGATCGAACTCGATGTCGGCGATCGTCACGCTCATGGCTTTCTTCTCCGGGCGAACGAAGTGATGATACGCCCCCGATCCTCGCTGTCGAAGACGACGACCACCTTCAGCCACCGGCTCGGACCCGCGCCTTCCAGGTAGAGCCACTCTTCGTCGGGCTCGCGACCCGCGACCACACTCGTCGGCGATTCCACAGCGCGACGAATCTCGCCCCTGTAGACCTCGATCTCGGGGTGCGCGCTGACGACATGCCGCCAGCGGTCCAAGCTGAGCAGAACCTCGCGGCCCCGCCGGTCGCGAATCGTCTCGGAGTTATTCACGACGCTGATCCGCCTGGTCCCGTACGGCTTCCGCCTGCGCCATGGCGCAAGGGCTAATCCCGACTGTCCCTGTCTGCGGTCCGGTCACGCGCGAATCGTATCCGCGCGACTGGTCGTTTCGCGCCCGGCGGCGTACTCTCGGCTAGTGACCAATGGACGAATCACCGCTGATCCGAGGCGAATGCGGGGCCTTCCCTGTATCCGCGATACCCGCGTAACCGTCAGCGCGATCCTGGGCCAGCTCGCCGCGGGGGTCAGCGTCGATGAGCTGCTGGCGAGCTATCCGTACCTGGAACGCGAGGACGATCTCGCCGCGCTGCGCTGTGCCGCCGCCGCAACGTAAGCCCGCCGACCTACCTGCGATTGAAGCACCGGGGAGCCGGGAGTCAAGGGCGCTCCGCGCCCGACCCCTTTGGGGTTGACTACCGGCTCCCCGGTGCTATTGCTGCGGGTAGGTCGGCGTGTGCTGTGTGGTCGCGCCTATGCTCTTGGCGCTGGCTCGAAGCGATGGCCGCAATGCTTGCAGACTCGTGCAGCATCAAGGATGATCTCTGCGCAGTCAGGGCAAGTTTTCGTTCTCGCGGCGGACTCGGACTCGAATGAAGCCACGTGGTGACCGGCGAGAATCCATCCGCTGAGCATCGCAAGGCATCCGGCGGCTCCGGCCGCATACAGGCCGATGGCTGGCGAGCCGGTTACCGAGAGCGTTTTCCCTGCGATGCTGCCAACGCTGTGCAGTTCCGCGCGTGATCCGGTGCCGCTGTAGATGGCGGCACCCAAGATGATTGCTCCCAGGACGAAAATCGACCATGTCGTGTTTCGCTCGTTGTAGACGCGATAGGCCCCACCGACGATTCCGACTGCGCATCCCAAGACGAGGAAACCTAAGCCGCTTTGGATCAACGTGTTTTGTTCGATTTGCGAGAAGCTGCTCGTTTCCAAGGCAGGCAAGAAGACCGACACCGCTCCAAGCAGGGCGGCTCCGACCGAGAGCGCAAGCGCTCCGATATTTGGTTCGATTTCCTTTGCCGACTGGTCTTCTGGCTCGACCTCCGACGGTTGCGTTGAGCCGAGGCGCAAACGCCGCACGAAGACCCAGATCAGCGTGATCGGTGCCGCGATGAGGAAGAGGCAGAAATAGAGAACCGCCAAGCCGTACACGATTCCGGCAGCTCCCGAGATCATCACGAAGAAGGACACGACGGCCGCGCCCACCGATACGCCTAATGCAATGAGTTTCGTTCGAGACACTTCGTTCCCCGGTTGTTTCTCCCGTCAGCCCTGAGGTCACCATATTCGTTCCCAGGCGACCACCACTCGCCGATCTGATCGGCGTGGCTGCTGCGGACGAAACGTGAACACCAATCGGCGGCCAGGTCGGGGCGTGGTTCGACTACCGCCCGATGCTCATCCCCCGGCCGAGAGCGCGCGCCCTCGCCGCGTGTTGACCGAGGCCGAGGGCTTTTTGCATCCGCTGAAGCCGCCGCAGCGCCGCCTCCTGGCGGGCGCGCTCGGCTCTTCGCTTCGCCTCCCGGCCGAACGGCTTGCTCGGGTCTTTGACTCCGTGCTCGTGCCGGTAGCGCTCGATCTGGGCGACGCCGCGATCCCAGGTCTTCTGCTTCGCCGGATCGCGCGGTCGCTCGCCGAGCTCGTTCCTGACGTAGGCGGGCGGGGCGAGCCGGACGGCGAGGATCGCCATCTCGCGCCGCTCGGCCAACACGCCCTCTGCAACAGCCAGCTCGCGGCGGGCGGAGTCACCGACCTCGGGCATCTGCGCCAGCTCGCCCTCGCTGCGAGCGAGCTGCCCGGCGACGATTCGCTGGTTGACCTCGATCCTGCTCAGCTCCTCGCTGCCCTCGGGGTGCAGGACCATCTCGGTCCTCTGTTCGGCTTCTTGACGGGTGCGCACCTCGCGCATCTCCCCGATTGCCTCTTCGAGTCGCCCGCGCGGGTTGGCCACCCTGGCCTCCGCGTAGGCGGCGTCCGCCAGCTCCTCGCGGCGGGCGCGAAGGTCTGCGTCGGGCATCCCCTGGAAGCGCTCGCGCAGCGCCACCTCGTGCGCGGCGAGCTGGGCGCGGTCGCGCTCCGCCGCTTCGGCGATGTGGGGGATGCCCTCGCGCAGGTAGGGCGAGCGCGGGCGCGATCTCCTCGCGGTGCGACCTGAATCTCCGGCGTCGCGTAGAGGTAGGTCTCCTCGCGGGCGCGCGAGGCGGCGACGTAGAGCTCCTGCTTGTCCATCGAGGGGTCGGCCATGACGAAGGCGCGATCGAAGGTCGAGCCCTGCGCCGAGTAGGTCGTCACCGCGTAGGCGTGTTCGAGCGCCGGGGCGTCGGAGTGCGGGTTGGTGCGGGCCAGGTAGTCGGCTCCGACCTCGACCGTTCGCGGCTGGTCGATGCCGTCGAGGACGACGCTGCCGTTGCTCGGCGTCGACCTCGGCGATCCGCCAGCGCTCGCGGTTGTAGATGTCGGCGGCGCTGGTCGTTGACGCGGGTGATGACCTGATCGCCGGCGGCGAAGCGCGCCTCGCCGACTTCGATCTCCTGCGCGCCGAGCTTGCCCTGCCTGCCTCCGCACCTCGCGCGCCATCGCGTTCAGCCTCGCAACCTCGGCGTTTCGCTTGGCGATCATCACCGCGTCCTCGCCGCGCTCGTAGGACTCGTGCCAGTCGGCGACCATCGCCTCGCGGCGGGCCTCGGCGTCGGGGGCGACCGTCACCCGCTCGTCTGAGCGATAGAGCCCAAGCGCCTCGCCGCCCTCGCCCTCGCGGATCCGCTTCGCCGCCTCGCGGTCAAGCTCGTGCTCGTGGCGGATCACCTCGTCGAGGCGGATCGGCTCGCTGCGGTCGGCAACCGCGCGGAACAGGCCGCCCGCCTCGATCTCGCCGAGCTGCTCGGGATCGCCGACGAGGACGAGCTTCGCCTCGGCGCCTCGGCGTGGTAGATCAAGCGCGCCAGGGTCGCCGAGTCGACCATCCCGGCCTCGTCGATCAGCAGCACCGAGCCCTGCGCCAAGCCGTCGCCGTCCCTCGTGCTCGGCGCGGTCGAGCTCGACGAGCAGGCTGGCGACGCTGGTCGCCGGCAGGCCCTCGTCAGCGCATCACGTTCGCCGCCCGCCAGGTCGGCGCTGCGGCCGCAGCTCGATCCCCGCCTGCGCCCAGCCCTCCGCCGCGGCGACGATCGCGAAGGTCTTGCCGGTCCCCGCCTCGCCGATCACGACGACGACTCCCTCGGGCTCGCTGAGCAGGCGGCGGACCATCTCGCGCTGGTCGGCCTTCAGGGTCGGGCGGGCGTGGATCACCCGCGCCGCGACCAGCTCGCCGGCCGGCGCCGGTCCCTGGGCCTTCATCCGCTCGACCGCCGCCAGCGCCTCGCGCTCAAGCTCCCAGATGCGCCGGGTGGTGAAGCGGGGGCCTTTGCGGCTCTCGGCGATCTGGATCACGACTCGGAGGCGAGAAAGGCGTCGGCCAGGCGCTCGACCTCGGCTCCCGGCGCTCCCTTCGGGCAGCGACCCGGCCACCGCCTGGATCGCCTCGCGCCGGTCGAAGTGCGAGGCAGCCGCCGTGACCGCACGGTCTACCTGCCAGGTAGAGACCGTGCGGGCCTCGGCGGGCGTCGGGCTCGAAGCCTGCGAGCCTCGCGGATCGAAGGTGCGCTCGATCGTCTCGCGGTCAAGGCCGATCTCCTCCGCCTTGGCCCGCCAGCGCTCAAGCAGCTCCCCGCGCGAGGTCGGCCTCCTTCGGCTTGCGGGTAGCGAGCGTCGCGACCTGAAGCGAGCGCGGCCGAGGCGTCGGGCCCGGCCGCCTCGAGGATTTCGGCGCGGCGGGTCGAGAAGGCGCGCAGGTGCTCGTCGGCGAAGCCCTCGATCTCGGCGATACCGTTGCGGACCTGCTGCCATCGACGCCGAGGCGCCGGGTCAGCTCGTGGCGCAGGTGGGCCTCATAGATGTAGCCGGCGGTTTTGGCGTGGTCGTAGATCGCCGGGTGGTAGAGGCGCGTCCAGCGGCCGTCCGGTCCCTTGGTCGCGTTGGCGATCAGGACGTGGGTGTGGAGCTGGGGATCGCCGTTTCGCGAGGAGCGGTGGACGTAGGCGGCGGCGAGGAAGCCGTTGCCCTTGACGAACTCCGCGCCGCCGGCGCCGCGCCGCGTCCAGCAGGCCTCGCGCTGCATGTAGGCGAGGGCGGCCTCGACGGCTTCGCGGTGGGCGGAGTAGACTTCGAGCGGCGGCGACGGGCCCGCCGAGGCCCCAGAGCAGGGAGACCGACTTCGGGGCCGAGAAGGTGAGGTCGAAGCCGGGGACGGGGCCCTTGCCGCGGACGCCGCGCATCCAGACAAGCGGCTCGCCGTCGACCGGGTTGCGTGCCGGTCAGCATCGCCGTCGAGCTGGTCGGCGCCGACCTCGCCTTCAAGGCCGAGGTCGCGCGGCGGCGTCGCCGATCCACTCGCCCGGCCGCCTCGCCCTCGCCGGAGTAGTAGTCCTCGGCGCCTTCGGCGACCTTGTCGAGGTAGTAGCGCTCCTGGCCGACGCCGAGCTTTCCGATCGAGAGCATCTACCTGCTCTGTCCATCGGGGCGGCTGGGTGCATCGGGGTAGGCGAGGCGGCGGCCATCGCCGCGTACGTCAGCCGCGCTGCGCGAGCGCCCCTGGAGCTTCACCGGGCCGGTGATAATGCGTGAGGGGTGGTGGTGTTGTCTGTTGGGATGGGGGCTTTACGAAGGCTCAGGGCTGCTTCCTTGCTGCCCTGACTGGCTGCCTCGCTGGTGTTTCTTCCTGGGTCTTGCTGGCTCTTCTTGCTGGGGTGGTTGGCTCTGGCCTTCGCTGCCTTGTGCGGTGACTTCGTTGGGATTGTTGGCTGCCGCCGCTCGCGTCGATTCGCCGGGGCGTTCGCCGGGCGGATCGGACGTACCCGATGCAATGCGCGTCGGCGATGGACAACCAGGGTGATGAAGAAGCTCTCCGCTTCCATCCCGCGCATCGCCCTCACGCCGCCCGAGGCGGCGGCGGCGCTCGGCGTTGGGCCGGACTTCTTCGATGAGAACGTCGCGCCCGAGCTGCGGCTGATCCGCCGAGGGCGCAAGCGCCTGGTCCCGGTCAGCGAGCTTGAACGCTGGACGGCTGAGAATGCGAGTCGGGTGCTTGGGGAGATGGCGGGAGGTTGATGGCTTCGGACTTGAAGCTGCCGCAGCTTCTAGGCTTCCGCCAATGGCCGAAGCTCAGGGCAAAGCGCGCCGCGAAGTGCGAGCCGCGCAGGCGAGATTCGAGCGCGAGCAGGCTGCCTCCCAGGAGGCACGACGCAAAGCGTTCGCGAAGGCCCAGGAATCCGGCCTCACGCTCCGCGAGATCGGCAACGAGGTCGGCCTGCACCACACTCGCGTGCTCCAGATCATCCGGGGCAAGTAGCGGTTTTGGTGATTATTTCTCACCAAGACTGCTAAGCTCAGCGAAATCAACAAGCAGCGGCCCGCCGCGCTACGAACACGACGGGCCGCCTGAGACACAAGGAGGCGAAGCTCCCCATGTCCTGCGACAACCATATGGATCGCGGCCTGCTGCCCGATCCTTCAACCCCGGCCAACGAGGACCGCAAGACCGAGTGGGCCGTCCTCGGATACCTGCTCAACGCCCACCCCGATCAGTTCACGATCCCCGAGGTCTCCCGCGCGATGAACGCCGGGGAGACCGACTTCGGCAGCGAGGACGCCGTCGAGCGGGCGATACGCCAGCTGGTCGGCGCTGGCCTGCTGTACTGCTGCGGCGGCTTCGCCCTGCCGACCAGGGCGGCCCTCTACTACTGGCGACTGGCGGAGTAGCAATGGACGACAGGAAGGTCGTCGCCAAGCGCTTCGGCGAGAACCTGCGCCGCCTGCGAGAACAGGCCGATCTCAGCCAGGAAGAGATGGGCTACCGATCCAGCCTGCACCGGACCGAGATCGGCATCTTGGAGCGGGGCGAACGACTGCCCCGCATGGACACGATGCTGAAACTCGGGGCGGCGCTGGGCGTGAAGTTCGAGTGCCCGTTGCTAACGGGCCTTGAGTGGACGCCGGGGGTCTTTCGGCCGGGATCGTTCTCGCCTGGCGAATCCGGTCAGGGGAACGCAAGAGGCGGCTCCTGATGGCCGAAGGCATCAGGAAGCGGCACTCGCAAGGTTGCAGCGCCCGCGGGGGCGGGCGCTGCAACTGCAGGGCGGGGTGGGAGGCATCGGTCTATCTCGCTCGTGAGGGCAGGCGGGTCACGAAGATCGTTCCCGCGAGAGGCGGAGGCAAAGAGCTGGCGGGCCGAAGCCAAGAGGGCGGCGGAGAACGGCGGCGTCGGGTTGGGTTCGGGCGCGCGCGACTCGCGCACCCTCGCCGAGGGTCTGCGGTGGTTCGTCGCCGGAATGGAGGCCGGGACGGATTCGTCCGAAGGGCCGGAAGCACTACAAGCCGAACACGATCCGCTCCTACGAGCGCGCCGTGCGGGTTCACATCGATGCGTCGAGGCTGGCGGGTGTTGGCGTGGGCGAGCTTCGCCGTCGCGACGTTCAGGATTTCGCCGACGAGCTGCTTGCCTCCGGGCTCTCGGTGAACACGGTCAGCAATGTCCTCAATCCGATTCAGACCTTCTATCGCTGGAAGATAGACCGCGACGAGCTGACCTACAACCCGTCTGCACGGATCGACTTGCCGAACGACAGCTCGGCCCGGCCAACGCGAATCGCCACCCCTGCCGAAGCGGCGGCTCTGCTCGCCGCGCTTCCGGCCGAGGATCGCGCGGTCTGGGCGACGGCTTTCTACGCCGGTCTGCGGCGCGGCGAGTTGCAGGCGCTCCGGGTCCGCGACATCGACCTCGACGCCGAACCGGATCGCCATCGAGCGTGGCTGGGACCAGGTCGAGGGCGTGATCGAGCCGAAGTCGCGCGCCGGATGGCGCAGCGTCCCGATGCTGGCGATCCTCCGCGACTGCCTGGAAGCGCATCTGGGAAGGGCTGGGCGGAGCCGGGGAGGACCTGGTGTTCGGGCGCACGGTCGAGCAGGCGTTCTACGCCTCGACGGTCGATGGCCGCGCGAAGCGCGCCTGGAAGGCGCGCGAACGAGCGCGAGCGAGAGCTTGCCGCGGACGAGGACCGCGAGCCCGATCTGCTCAGGCCGATCAGCTTCCACATGTGCCGCCACACCTTCGCCTCGCTGCTGATCGACTCGGGGGCGAACCCGAAAGCGATCCAGGAGTTCATGGGCCACTCGAAAATCCACACGACCTTCGATGTCTACGGCCACCTGCTCCCCGGCAGCCATGACGAGGTTCGGCGAGCGCATGGACGCCTATTTGGCCGAGGGCGAGAATTAGGCGCTCACAGCGCGCCTGCAAGACTTTTCAGCAATGGCAAACCAGGAGCGCCTGGACGACGCTAGGTCCTATTCTGAGCTTCTAGCGAAGCTGCGGAGCCAGATCGGTTTTCTGGACCGGTCATCGGCGGCATTCGATGCAGGGCATGAGGACGAGGGAGAGCACCTAGCGCTTCGAGCCCGTGTGCTTCTTCATGACACGAAGCATTCCCACTCGCTGCTCGGCCAGCTCGAAGTCAAGGGGGCCCTTGGGTACACCGATACGTCGATCCACCGCGAGCGCGAAACGAAACATCTGGGGGGCGGACTTCATCGCGCTACGGTCACCCAACACGCCGGACTGGTCGCATGGCGGACGACCGAGTCGGGCTCTTGGACTTACGCGCCGGTACTGAGGCCCGAAAAGGAGAATCGAGCAATCCGCCGGCTGCCTTTGATCAGTGGTGGCAGAGACCCTTCCTCACGGATACGAGCGGAAAGCCGATCACTCGGAGATCGGTCGTCTTGGACGTGGCGAACAAGGATGGGGGAGCGCATGTCGCCAGGGCCATCCCGGAAGCCTTTCGCCAGCTCGCTTCTGGTGCGTCGCTTCCGGTGCAGGTTGGTTCGGAGGACGGATCGTCCTCAGGCATTCCGGGCATTGTGATGGCGACCATGCGGCAGATCGCGTTCGAGTTGCTCGACACCCTGCGCCGGGACCTCCCGAACTTCATCATGGGAAGCCCTCTGACGGCATCGGCGCAGCTCACGACGGCGGAGTGGTCGGGCATTCCCCGGAACTCGCTCTGTCCTTGCGAGAGCGGCAAGAAGTTCAAGGCGTGCCACGGGTCGTAGACCCTGGCGACCGTCTGACTGTGGCACCGACTGTGGCACGGGAGCCCGCCGAGCGCCCCGGTCGCCGCATTTCGCTCGCCAGCGCAACCGCCCGCATTCCGCTCTAGCAAGCCCCCTCCAACAGAAAACGCCCCGCCGGGGAGGCGAGGCGTTTCTGGGGTTACTACAGGGAGGAGAGATATGTATCTCTATATATGTGGATCCGTGGGAGGTAGGTGGGCCCTTATGTGCCGCGGGGCGAGTTGATGGGAGTCAACTGCCATATGAGCGGCGCCGGGTCCGACCAAGAAGTTCTTCAGTGCCCTTATCGATCCTCTCTCATGAATCCTTGAATTCAGAGTACGAACATACGTGCGATTTGTGTGTGAGGCGAGTCACAGAGCCTTCTGGGACTGGGATCCGTGGCTCGCGAAGCGATTGTTCTACCCAATTCTAAGGTGTCGCTAAACATCTGGCAAGTGTTTCCTTTGGACGCTCGTTCGAGCGGCTGTACCGTTGCTGCGTGGCCACGGCGGGCAAAAAGACGCGCATAGACGCGGTTTTGGCTGCTCGCGGGCTGTTTCCGTCGCGCTCGGCGGCGGCGGGCGCCGTGCGGGCGGGCGAGGTGCGGCTGGGCGAGGACGGCCCCGTCGCGCTGCGGCCGAGCCAGCTCGTCGACCCCGAGGCCGACCTGCGGCTCGCGCAGGGCCCTCGCTTCGTCTCGCGCGGCGGGATCAAGCTCGACAACGCGCTCGCGGCGCTGGGGATCGACGTCACCGGCCGCGACTG
This sequence comes from uncultured Solirubrobacterales bacterium, assembly GCA_963835315.1. Lineage (GTDB taxonomy): Bacteria > Actinomycetota > Thermoleophilia > Solirubrobacterales > 70-9 > VRUE01. The sequence goes on from CAWIFA010000028.1 coordinate 64,930, forward strand.
CCTCGACGTCGGCGCCTCGACCGGCGGCTTCACCGACTGCCTGCTGCAGCGCGGCGCCGCCCGCGTCGTGGCGCTCGACGTCGCCTACGGGCAGATCGACCTGCGCATGCGCGAGGATCCGCGCGTGACCGTGATCGAGCGCCTCAACGCCCGCGCCCTCACCCCGGACGATCTGCCGTTCGCGCCGGATCTCGCCACGGTCGACGTCTCCTTCATCTCGCTGGCCAAGGTGCTGCCCGCGGTCGCCCGCTGCCTGAAGCCCGGCGGCGAGCTGCTGGCGATGGTCAAGCCGCAGTTCGAGCTCGGCCGCGAGCGCGTGCGCAAGGGCGTCGTCCGCGACGCCGCCGACCGCCGCGAGGCGATCCTCTCCGTCGCCGGCGTCGCCGAGGGCCTCGACCTGCCGGTGCGCGGCTTCGCCTCCTCCGGCCTGCCCGGCCCGAAGGGCAACCGCGAGACCTTCGTCTGGTGCGGCGGCGCAGGCGAGCCGCTCGCCGACCCGGAGTCCGCCCTGCTCGAGGTCGAGCCGTGAGCCGGCGCCTCGCCACACTGATCACCCACTCGCACCCGCCGGCGACGACCGCGGCGGTCGAGCTCGCGATCGCCGCCGCCGCGCGAGGCCGACTGGCGGCTCGTCGCCTCGGCGCAGGAGGCGGCAGAAGCACGGCGGGCTGGCGGAGGAGATCGAGGTCGTCGACTTCCTGCCCCGCCAGGCCGACCTCTGCCTGGTGCTCGGCGGCGACGGCTCGATCCTCTACGCGCTGCGCCACTTCGCCCGCAGCGGCGTGCCGGTCTTCGGGGTCAACTTCGGCACCGTCGGCTTCCTCGCCGCGGTCGAGCGCGAGGACGCGGCCGAGGGGATGCGCCGCGCCTTCGCCGGCGAGATCGAGACGATCGACCTGCCCGGGCTGGAGGCGCAGGGTCGGACGGCGAGCCGCGGGTCGCCCTCAACGACGTCAGCTTCATCCGCCGTCCGCACGAGCGCGTCGCCGAGCTCAGCTACAGGGTCGCCGACGAGGAGGTCGGGCCGCGTGCGCTGCGACGGCCTCGTCGCCGCGACGCCGGTCGGCTCCACCGGCTACAACCTCGCCAACCAGGGGCCGATCCTCGCCTGGGGCGTGAAGGGCTACGTCGTCTCCTACGTCGCCCCGCACTCGCTGACCGCGCGCGCCCTGGTCGTCGCGCCGGGCGACGTGCTCCACGTCGGCAACGCGAGCGGCCGCGAGCCGGTCGACGTGGCGATCGACGGCGCCCCGGTCGGCGTGCTCGAGTCCGGCGCCGCGCTCGAGGTCGCCTTCGCCGACAACGTCGGCCGACTCGCCCAGCTCCCGGGCACCAGCTTCTACCAGCGGATACGCGAGAAGTTCGGCCATCTGGCCGTCTGAGCCGACCTCAGCACTTCTCTAGGGTTTGCGCCGATGGAGCGCAAATGGTGGACCCTCGTCCTCAGCTCGATCGCGACGTTCATGCTGCTGCTGGACATCACGGTCGTCAACGTCGCCCTGCCCGACATCCAGCGCGACCTCGGCGCGAGCCTCTCCAGCCTGCAGTGGGTCGTCGACGCCTACTCGCTGATGCTCGCCGCCTTCCTCTTGACCGCGGGCTCGCTCGGCGACCGGCTGGGCCGCCGCCGCGTCTTCTCGCTCGGCCTCGGCCTCTTCACCTTCGCCTCCTTCCTCTGCGGCATCGCCGGCGACCCGACCCTGCTCAACCTGGCGCGCGGGCTGCAGGGGATCGGCGGCGCGGCGATGTTCGCCACCTCGCTCGCCCTGCTCGGGCAGGAGTTCCACGGCCGCGACCGCGCGACCGCGTTCGGCGTCTGGGGGGCGACGGTCGGCGGCGCCGTCGCGATCGGCCCGCTGGTCGGCGGCCTGATCACCGAGCACCTCGGCTGGGAATGGATCTTCTTCGTCAACATCCCGATCGGGATCGCTCGCCGTCGCGCTGACCGAGCTGCGCCTCGCCAACGTCGCCGCCCAGGACCCGGAGCGGATCGACCTGCCGGGGCTGGCGACCTTCTCGGGCGGCCTCTTCCTGCTGATCTTCGGCCTGATCCGCGGCAACCCGGAGGGCTGGGGGAGCGCGACGATCGTCGCCTCGCTGGCCGGCTCGGCGGCGCTGCTGCTGGCCTTCCTCGCGGTCGAGGCGCGCAGCAGCCACCCGATGCTCGACCTCGCGCTGTTCCGCAAACCGGCCTTCAACGGCGTCTCCGCGGTCGCCTTCGGCCTCTCGGCCGGGATGTTCGCGATGTTCCTCTACCTGACGATCTACATGCAGGGCGTGCTCGACTTCTCGCCGCTGGAGACCGGCCTGCGCTTCCTGCCGCTGACCGTGCTCTCCTTCGTCGTCGCGCCGATCGCCGGCAAGCTCTCCCAGCGGGTGCCGATCCGGGTGCTGATGGGGATCGGGCTGGCGCTGGTCGGCGCCGGGCTGCTGTCGATGCACGGCCTCACCGCCGACTCCGACATCTCCGCGCTGCTGCCCGGCTTCCTCGTCGCCGGCGTCGGCATCGGCCTGACCAACCCCAGCATCGGGCAGGCGGCGATCGCCGTCGTGCCGCCGGCCAAAGCGGGCATGGGGTCGGGGATCAACACGACCTTCCGCCAGGTCGGGATCGCGACCGGCGTCGCCTCGCTCGGCGCCGTCTTCCAGTCCCAGGTCGACTCGAAGCTCTCGACCGTCCTGCCGGGCGCTCCTCCAGGCTTGGCCGAAGCCGTCGCCTCGGGCGGCTCCCGCGCCGCCGCGGGCGTCGCGCCCGCCCGGGCAGCGGGCCGAGATCGTCCACGCCGCCAACGTCGCCTTCGTCAGCGGCTTCAACGAGATCCTCCTGATCGGCGCGATCCTCTCCTTCATCGGCGCCGCCCTCGGCTTCGCCCTCGTCCGAGCCAGCGATTTCGTCCAAGCTTCCGCGAACGCCGAGGCAGTGGAGCCCGTCCCTGCGTAAGCGCTTCTCGGGCGGGTGGCGCGGAATGAGGGGGTTTTCGGTCGAACAGACCGCTAAAACCCCCTCGTTTCGCGACAGGACCCGCCCGCCGAAACCCAATCGGTCCGCCCCCACTGCTACCAAGAGAGCGTGCTGCGCGAGCTCCGGATCGAGAACCTGCTGCTGATCGAGCGGGCAGAGCTGCGGCTGGGGGAGGGGCTGAACGCGATCACCGGCGAGACCGGCGCCGGCAAGACCGTGCTCGCCCACTCGCTCGACCTGCTGATGGGCGGAAAGGCGCGTCCGCAGATCGTCCGGCCGGGGGCCGAGGAGGCCTGGGTCGAGGGGGTCTTCGACCTGCCGCCGGGGCTGCTGGAGGAGCCGGAGATGGCGGAGCTCGCCGAACGCCTGCCGGGCGGAACGGAGGAGATCGTGCTGGGACGGCGGGTCTCGGCGGCCGGGCGCACCGCCGCCTTCCTCGCCGGCCGCGCCGCCGCGGCCGCCGACCTGAAGCTGCTCGGCGGCCGCCTGCTCGCCTTCTACGGCCAGCACGAGCACCGCAAGCTGACGATCTCGACCGCGCAGCTCGACGTGCTCGACGGCTTCGCCGGCGCCGACCACCTCGCCCTGCGCGAGCGCTACCGCGCCGCCCACCGCGAGTGCGCGCGGCTGGCCGCCGAGCTGGCCGAGCTGCGCGAGCGCGACGGCTCCCGCGAGCGCGACCTCGACCTGCATCGCTTCGAGCTCTCCGAGATCGAGCAGGTGGCGCCCGACCCGGCCGAGGAGGCGGAGCTCTCGTCGCAGCGCGAGCGCCTGCGGCACGCCGAGGGGCTGCGCGAGGCGGCGCTCGGCGCCCTGGCTGCGGCCGCCGGCGCCGACGAGGACGGCGGCGGCGCGGCGAGCGCCCTGGCCGCTGCCGAATCGCAGCTGCAGGGAGCCGGTGGGGTGGACGCCGAGCTCGACGGCCTCGGCGAGCGCCTCGCCGCTCTCGCGGTCGAGCTGGGCGACGTGGCGGGCGGGCTGCGCGCCTACCTCGACCGGGTCGAGGCCGACCCCGAGCAGCTCGCCGAGGTCGAGGAGCGGCTCGACGCGCTCGACCGCCTCTGCCGCAAGCACGGCGGCAGCGTCGATTCGGTGCTCGCCCACGCCGAGCGCTGCCGGGCCGAGATCGAGCGGCTCGAGGGGGCGGAGACGCGCGGCGCCGAGGCCGAGGCGGCGCTGGCGGAGGCCGAGGCGCGCCGCGAGAAGCTGGCTAAGCGCCTGAGCAAGGGACGGGCCGCCGCCGCGGGCCCGCTGGAGAAGCGCGTCGCGAGCGAGCTCGACGGCCTGGCGATGCCGGGCGCGACGCTCGAGGTCGAGCTCGAGCCCCATCCCGACGGCTTCGGCCCCAACGGCCGCGAGACGGTCGAGCTGCGGATCGCCCCCAACCCCGGCATGGCGCCGGCGCCGCTGCGCGACGCCGCCTCGGGCGGCGAGCTCTCGCGCGTGATGCTGGCGCTCAGCGGCCTCGGCGAGGCGGCGGGCGCCGGCACGCTCGTCTTCGACGAGATCGACGCCGGCGTCGGCGGCAAGACCGCGCGCGTCGTCGGCGAGCGCCTGCGCGCGCTCGGCGAGGGCCGCCAGGTGCTCTGCATCACCCACCTGCCGCAGGTCGCCTCGCTGGCGCCGACCCACTTCCGGCTCGAGAAGGACGCGAGCGGCGAGCGCGCGCTCGCCACGGTCGAGCGGCTCGACGGCGAGGGCGTCGTCGCCGAGATCCGCCGCATGCTCGGCGGCGAGACCCCGACGACGCCGCCGACCGCCACGCCCGCGAACTGCTTGCAGCGCTTGACGTGCCGGGAGTTAGGGTCCATATGCGACCTAACTCCCGGCACGTCCCAGAACAGCGGTTAACCTCACCCGGTGGCCACTCCCAGTCGCCGTCGCCTCCCCGCGCTGCTCTCGCGCCGTAGCGCGGCGAGCGCCGCCGGGCCGATTCGCGGCAGCGCGCGGCTCGGCCGTCGCACCAAGGACCTGGTCAAGCGCCTGCGGCCCGGCGACGTCGCCGTCATCGACCACGTCAACGTCGACCGGATCGCCGCCGAGGAGCTGCTCGCGGCCGGCGTGCGCGCCGTGATCAACGCCTCGCCCTCGAGCGACGGCCGCTACCCGAACGCCGGCCCGCTGCTGCTCGCGCACTCCGGCGTCGCCCTGATCGACGCCACCGTCGCCGGCGGCGACCCGTTCGAGCTGCTCGAGGAGGGCGCCGAGCTGACGATCGAGGGCGGCGTCGTCAGCGATGGCGACGGCAACGAGATCCTGCGCGGCCACGTGCTCGGCGTCGAGGAGCTGGAGGAGCGGCTGAGCGAGCAGCGCGCGCGGGTCGACGAGGCGCTCGCCGAGTTCGCCGAGAACACGGTCGCCCACGTCCGCCAGGAGACCGACCTGCTGACCGGCGCGATCGAGTTCCCGGCGACCAAGACCTCCTTCCGCGACCGCCAGGTGCTGATCGTCGTCCGCGGCGATCGCCACCGCCGCGACCTGAAGGCGCTCAACGCCTACATCCGCGACGTGCGCCCGCTCGTCGTCGCCGTCGACGGCGGCGCCGACGGCTGCCTCGAAGCCGGCCTGAAGCCGCGACGTGATCCTCGGCGACATGGACTCGGCCGGCGACGCGGCGCTGCGCTGCGGCGCCGAGCTGATCGTCCACGCCTATCCCGACGGCCGCGCGCCGGGCCGCGAGCGGCTGCTCTCGCTGGGCCTGACGCACACCCTCGTCCCCGCCGCCGGCACCAGCGAGGACGTGGCGATGCTGATGGCCTACGAGAAGGGGGCCGACCTGATCGTCACCGTCGGCGCCCACTTCAACCTGATCGAGTTCCTCGACCGCAAGCGCGGCGGCATGTCCTCGACCTTCCTCACGCGCCTGCGGATCGGCGAGAAGCTGGTCGACGCAAAGGGCGTCAGCCGCCTCTACAACCCGCCTTCGACGGTCGCCCCGGCGGCGCTCTTCCTCGTCGCCTTCGTCATCCTGCTGGCCGTCGTCGTGATCACCTCGCCGGCGCTCAACGACCTCTTCGAACTGCTCTGGCTGAAGGTGAAGATCTGGCTTGGGCTATAGCGAGCGTCTAGCCTTCGGCGGCCGATGGGTTAC
>CAWIFA010000029.1:0-62419 GCA_963835315.1 uncultured Solirubrobacterales bacterium
TTCTAGGCGGTCGCGGGTGGCTATTACGTAGTCGTAGTGGCCTTCGTCGATCAGTTCGCGCCAGCGACGGCAGGTGGTTGGGGCGATGAAGCCGCCGTGGGGTTGGTGTTCGCCGATGTACTGGACGCGATTGGAGAGGTCGCGGCCGAAAAGGGGGTATTGCCGGGTGCTGGTGGTGGCTATGCGGACATTCGAGATGTCGTTGGCCGACTTGAAGGCGGCGTTGAGGCCGGGGGCGGCGAAGGTCGGAGTGGCGTAGCGGCCGCGCAGGTAGTGGCGCTGGACGGAGTAGCCGATGACGATCGCTGCGGTAAGTACGGCAACGGCGACGAACGTAGGCGCCTGGCCCGCGGGTCCTGTCGGCAAGGAGGGGTGCCCTCCTGGCGCTGCCTTTTTCGCCGGGCGCGTCGCGCCTCTCGCTGAGCTGGCGCTGCGAAAAAGAGACCGCCGCGCCAGGAGGACACCCCTCCTCACCGCCTCCCGCGGGAGGAGCGCCGGTGGCAGGACGGCGAGGCCCAGGACGATTGCGGGAGCGAGGTAGCGGAGACCGGATTCGAAGCCTCTGGGCAACCCCTCGGGGCCGGAAGCTGAGGTGGGGGCGATCAGCCAGGCCGCGATCGCGGCGAGGCCCGTCAGGCCCGCCAGCAGCAGCGCCATATCCCGACCGCCGTAGAGCTTTTCGTCGCTATGCGGACCAAACCTCGACCGCGCTTGGTGGGGGACGATGCAGAGCGCCAAACCCGCCAGCGCAAGGGCGCCGATCAGCGGCCAGAGGATCGTCAGGGCGCCGTGCAGGCCGGGGAGGAACCAGTGCGACCAGACCGAGCCGTCGGTCAGGTAGCCGAGCACGCTGTGCCCTTCCCGCCCGCCGAGCGCCTGTTCGGGCGCGGGCAGCGAGATCGGGCCCAGGTGATCGAACCAGGGCAGCGGGTTGCCGGTGTGGATCAGGTTGCGGAGGTACCAGTAGCCGCCGCCGGCGAGGGCGGCGAGGAGGGTTGCCGCCAAAGCTCGCAAGCGTTTGCCGGCCGGCGCGAGAAACGGGGAGCCCAGGACGAGAACAGCAGCAGGTAGGAGGAAGTCGAGCTTGGTCCCGGCCGTCAGCCCGGCTGCGAGGCCGACAAGCAGAACTGCGTTCGGACTTTTCTCCGCCATCCGAGGAGAAGTGCGAACGGAAGCGGCCGTACGGGTGGGGCCCCATGTGTTGAGCGCGATCGCAACAGCGGCAAGCAGGAAGAAGATCCCGACGATGTCGTTGCGAGCTTCCCCCGCCTGATCCGCCAGCACGGGCAGGCTCAGTGCGATGGCGCCAAGCGCCAGCGACCACGGCGCCATGCGGTAGGGCCTGCCGATGCACCAGCAAGCCACCAAGCAGCCGACAAACCAGCCGAGGTTCAGCAGTGGTGAGAGGACGTCCCGGCCGAACGCCAGCATCCCGGCCGCGTGGAAGATTTCCGCATTCGCCGGGTAGAACCAGGCCAGGAACTGCGGCGCGATGAAGTGCAAGCTCCACGTATCGCCGCTCTGGAAGAACCCGGCGGCGAACGGCCCGTGGTACCAGGTCGAGTCGAACCCGGTCATACCCGTGAGCAGCTTCGACCTCACATCAATCCCGAACTTCACGAGGGCGGCGGCGGTAATGACCCCGGCAAGAAGCATCGCGACGCCCGGCGTAGGAGGTCCGGGGAGTTCCTCCGACGCAGCGGCGTCCCTGTTTTTCGCCTCAACCCGCCCCTCGGACGGCCGCGAACTCGGGGGCGAAAAACCCAGCAAGGCGGAGGGACCCCCCGGGCCTCCCCCCCAGACGTACCGAAGCACCAACCCGACCGCCGCCACAACTGCGACGTACGGCACCGGCTCGAGGAGACCGAAGCTCCCGAGCAGCTCCGCAGTCCAGATCAGCAGCGCGAGAGCGACGACCGCCGTTGCGAGATGTGCGGGAGCTCCCGTGAAGCTTGGCACTAGCCGAGCGCGAATCGCCGACGCTCCGAGCCAGGCGAAGCCGCCGAGCAGGAGAAGCTCGAGCACGCCCAGCAGGTAGCGCGGCAGGTCGAGCATCTACCCGCGGCGCCGGACCAGGCGCATCACCTGTTCCAGCTCGGCGATCCGCAGTAGCTTGGCGGCGCCGACGTAGACGACCCCGCCCAGGGCGAGCGCGGTCCCCAGCGAGGCGATCTGGCCGAGCAGGCCGCGGCCGAGGGATTCGTCGAGCAGGTCCCAGACTCCGTAGCTGACCCCCGCCAGGGCCGCCGAGGCGAGGGCGATCTTGGCGCCGGCGGTGAGCAGGCGGCCGAGCTCGAGCCCGCCGAGCTCGCGCCGCAGGACGATCGCCTGGGCAAGCACGGCGGCGGTCGTCCCGATGCCGGTGCCGGCGACGACGCCGCCGGTGCCGAAGGGCTTGTAGAGGAGCAGGGCGCCGAGCGCCGAGACGACCAGGTCGACCGCGGCGAGGCCGGTCGCCATCCAGGGGCGCTGGAGGCTGAAGAAGGTGCGCGTCTGCAGCAGGTAGAGGCCGTTGGTCGGCAGCGAGAAGGCGAACCAGAAGAGCGCCGTGGCGACCAGCGTCGTCTGCTCGGGGGTGAACTCCCCGCGCTGGTAGACGAGCCTGATCATCGGCGTCGAGAGGGCAAGGATCGCGGCGCCGGCCGGCAGCAGGACGAAGAGGATCTGGCGCATCCCGTTGGCCATCGTCGCCCGCAGGTTCTCGTGCTCGCCGCGCGCCGCGAAGCGGGCCAGAGTCGGAAAGAGCACGGTCGCGATCGCGACCGAGAAAATCCCCTGCGGCAGCTGGTAGATGCGGAACGCCTTGTCGATCGCCGCCGGCGACTGGTCGCTGACCAGGCTGCCGAAGATGCTGTTGATCAGCACGTTGAAGTTGATCAGGCCGAGGCTGATCGTCACCGGCAGCATCAGCAGCAGCACCCGGCGCACGCCCGGGTTGCGCCACTCGAAGCTCCATTCGAACTTGAACGGGGTGTTGCGCAGGTCGAAGGTCGGGATCGTCAGCTGGACGAGCGTGCCGACGAGGATGCCGATCGCGTAGGCGTAGATCCGGTCCTGCCCGTGGAACAGCGGGATCAGGAGGACGACGACGACGATGATCGTCAGGTTCCAGAACAGCGGCGAGATCGCGAAGGCGCCGAAGCGGTCGTAGCTGTTGAGAATGCCGACGACGACGCCGCTTAACCCGAGCAGGATCAGGATCGGGAAGAGGACCCGCGAGAGGGTGACCGTGAGATCGAGGAGCGCCCCTTCGAAGCCGGGGGCGAAGACCGGCATGATCACCGGCGCCAGCAGGACGAAGAAGGCGGTGATCGCGCCGAGCACCATCGTCACCAGCAGCAGCAAGGTCGAGGCGAGGCGGAAGGCCTCCTTGTGGTTGCCCTGCTCGAGCTGCTCGGTGAAGACCGGGACGAAGGCGGGCTGCAGCGCCGCATCGGCGAAAAGCGCCCGCACCAGGTTGGGCACCTGGAAGGCGATCGTGAAGGCCGACATCGGTCCGCTCACCCCGTAGTAGCCCGCGGCGACGATTTCCCGGGCCAGGCCGGCGACCCGCGAGGCCGCAGTGGCGACGGAGAAGAACGCGGTCGAGCGAGCGATCCGCCCGGGGCGGCGCTCGGATCGGGTCTCGGATGAATCCGCAGGCTCGGTATAGTCCGGCGCCGCGCTCATGGCGAACATTGCCTCACAGAAGAAGCGAATCCTACGCAGCGGTCGGGAGCGAACCGAGAACCGGTTGCTCACCAGCACCGTCAAGACCTACTTCAGGCGGCTGGAGAGCGCCGTCGAGGGCGGCGACGCGAGCGCGATCGAGACCGCGCAGCGCGAGCTCGTCTCGCGGATCGACAAGGCCGTGCAGAAGGGCGCCCTTCACAAGAACACCGCGGCGAGGAAGAAGTCCCGAGCCGCTCGTATTGCGCACGGCGCCGCGAAGTAGTCAGGCCGGAACGCCGGCCGCCGCGCGCAGAGCCAGCGTCAGCGCCAACTCGTCTCCGTAGTCCGCGCCTCCACGCAGCCAGACCTCCAGGTCGGCGAGAGCGATCGTCGCATCTTGGAGATCGGCGAGCTCGGCGTCCTGCAGGCGACGGACCAGCTGCTTCGCCGCGTAGGGGTGCATGCCGAGCTTGGACTCGACCTGCGCCGGCGGCGCACCCTCCTCCAGCATCGCCGCCGCGACGCAGGCTTTGCGCAGGCGCGAGGCGAGGCCGTAGATCAGGCCGGTGACGTTCTCGCCCTGGCCGATCAGCCGCTCGGCGATCCGCAGCGCGGTGGCCGCGTCGCGCTCCAGCAGCGCGTCCGAGAGGGCCCAGACGGCGGCCTCGGAGGTGTCGGCGACCATCGCGTCGAGGTCGGTGGCGCCGATCTCGCCGGCCTCGCCGGCCCAGAGCGCGAGGCGCTCGAGCTCGTTGTGGAGGCGCTGCGGGTTCGCGCCCATGCGGTCGACGAGCATGCGGGCGGCGGCGGGCTCGAGCCGGAAGCCGAGCCGCTTCGCCTCGGCGACCAGCGCCCGCGGCATCTCGCGCGCCTTCGGCGCTTCGAACTCGTGCACCTCTCCCTTCGCCGCCTTGACCGCCTTGAGCAGCTTCGCCGGCGCCTTCGCACGCGCGACCAGCACGACGCTGAGGTCGGGCGGCAGATCCGCGAGCGCCGCCGCGACCTCGTCGAGCTGGCGGTCGCGCCAGCGCTCGACACCGTCCGCAAGCAGGTAGCGGCGCGACTCGGTCAGCGACATCGCCGGGATCGCCGCGAGCAGCGCCTCGTGGTCGGGCGCGCCGCGGCCCTCGCCGGCTTCGAAGACCTCCAGCGCCGCAGCGCCGCCGTCGCGCTCGGCGCGCGCCCTGAGCCGGGCCCGCGTCGCGTCGATCTTCGCCCCGTCGGTGCCGGCGATCAGGTAGAGGGAGCGCAGCTCGGCCACCGGGCCGAGTCTAGTGCCCGTCTTCCCCCCAACCGTGACCATGTCCGTCATGCTCGTCGTCGTCCCTGCCGTAGGCGTGGCCGTTGCCATGACTCCATGGCGGGACGTTCGATTCTTCCGCCGGCGCTTCCGAGGCGATCGCAGCGGGCTGGGTGGGCTCCGGGGCGGGACTGGACGGCGGCGCCGGTTCCTGCGGCGGCGGGGACGAGGCGGGCTCCGCGGGCGGTTCGGCGGTCGGGGTCTGGGTCGGCTGCGAGTGGCTCGGGGGCGTCTTGCCGTGCCCGGGCGGAGCCTTCGGGGTCGAGGCGCCGCCCGGAGACCTCGCCGGCGCCTGCTCGGCGACGACGAGCGCCGTCGCTTCCTCGCCGCCCGAAGACGTCACGGTCGGCGGATGGGGCCGAGCCGTCGTGGCGGCCGCGACGCGACGGGCCTTCCCGCCGAGTCTGCCGTGGCCGGCGGCCGTGCGCGCGGGAGCCGGCCGGGCCGGTCGGGGGACGACCCGCGCCCTTCCGACGTCCTCTCTGGGCGCCGCCGGAATCGCACTGCCTTCGAGCAGCGGCCAGCCCTGATTGAGGGCGAGGGCGACAATCGCCAGTCCCACGGCGGCGGTCGCCCCGAGGAGGGCCAGCGATGTCGCCCGCGCCCGATCCAGCATGCCAGTGCCCAGAAGCCTCGCGAAGAGGCCCGGTCGCGGCGATCGCTGTGCGTGCTTGTGAAGCACCGATACGTCAATCGACAGGCTGTGCGCCGACGCAAGCCTCCCGGCGAGATAACCCCAATATCGATTCGATGATTCGTCTAGTCCATTCCCCCCTCGGGCGGAGCGAGGCCTCAGCCGCCGTCCTCGACCCGGAGGCCGTCGCGGCTCACGTCGATCGTCACCGTGCCGCGCAGGTCTGTGCGCAGCACCGGGACGCCGTGCGCCGCGAGCGTCGCCAGCGTCCCCGGAGTCGGATGGCCGAAGGGGTTGCCGGCGCCGACCGAGATCACCGCGAGTCGCGGCTGTGTGCGATCGAGCAGCGCGCTGAGGCCGGCGTCGTCGCTGCCGTGGTGGGCGACCTTGAGCACGTCGACCGGGCCGGGGTCGAGCGGTGTCGTCTCCGCCTCCGCGTCGGCGGTGAGCAGGATCGAGAAGCCGCGCCAGCGGGCAAGCGCGACGATCGCCAGCCGGTTCGGGTCCTCGCCCGCATGCGGGCCGGCGAGCAGCTCGGGCGGCGGCCAGAGCACGTCGAGCCGCAGCCGCCCGTCGCGCAGCTCGCCGCCGCGCGCCAGGCGCGCGGTCGGGATCCCGGCAGCGTGGACCCGGGCGAGGGTCGAGCGCCGCAGCACCGCGAAGAGCAGGCGTTCGATCGGCATCGCCCCCAGCAGGTCGCGGATGCCGCCCGCGTGATCCGACTGGTCGTGGGTGACGATCGCCGCGCCCAGCCGATCGACCCCGGCGGCGCGCAGCTCGGCGACGATCCCGTCGCCCGGCGGTCCGCCGTCGACCAGCACCGCCGGCGCGCCCCGCGGCTGCAGCAGGATCGCGTCGCCCTGGCCGACGTCGAGGACGGAGACGCGGAGTCCCGGCGGCGGTCCCGCGGCGTCCCTCCCGGAAACGAGCGGCGCAAGCGCCAGCCCCAGCGCGGCCAGCCCCCCAGCCAACGCAAGAGCCCCCCGCCGATGGGCCGATTTCCCACGCATATCGTGGGAAATCGGCCCATCGGCCCGGTGGTGGCGGAGGCGTTGGAGGTGGTGCCGGCGGGCTAGGCGCTGTGCGGTGAGCGTGGCGCCCACCAGGAAGACATAGGAGGCAACCAGGCCGCCGAGGCCGAGGTGGACGCGCAGGCTCGCCCAGCCCGGCCGGCCGCACCAGGCGGCGACCTGGGCGATGTAGGCGAGCAGCGGGGCGTCGAGGGCGTTGAGCGCCGCGACGGGAAAGCCGGGGACCTGGCCGGCCGCGGCGGCAAGCATCCCGAGCCACATCGCCGGGGCGACCGCCGGCAGCGCGAGCAGGTTCGCGACCAGCGTCGTCGTCGAGAGTTCTTCGAAGTGGAAGGCGATCAGGGGCCCGGTGGCGAGCGTCGCGGCGAGCGTCATCGCGGCGCCGTCGGCCAGCGCCCGCCGCCAGCCACGATCGCCGATCCGGGCGAGAATCGCCCGCCGCAGCGGCGCGGCGAGCAGCAGGATGCCGAGCACGGCGGCGAAGCTGAGCTGCCAGCCGACGTCGGCGGCGATGCCCGGCTCGAGCGCCAGCAGGACGACGGCCGCGAACGCCAGCCCGTAGAGGCGCGAGGCGCGGCGGCCCGAGAGCGTCGCCAGGACGCTCAGCCCGCCCATGATCCCCGCCCGCTGGATCGACGGGCCGGCGCCCGCGAGCGGCACGTAGACGGCGATCAGGCCGAGGATCCAGAGCAGGCGGGTGCGCAGCGGCATGCCGAGCGCGGCGAGCAGCGGCATCGCCAGCAGCGCCAGCAGGGCGACGTTCTGACCCGAGACCGCGAGCAGATGGGCAAGGCCGGCGCGGCGGAAGTCTTCGGTCGTCGTCGCGTCGACTTCCTCGTCCTCGCCGAGCACGAAGCCGCGCGCCAGGGCCGCCTCGCGGGGCGGCATGCCACGTCCCAGCGCCAGCTCGGCACGGCTGCGGATCTCGCCGCTGTGCGCGAGCGCCAGCGCGACCGCGGCGGCGACGAGCAGCAGCGACAGGTACAGCCGCCCGCCCGACACGGCTACGGCTGCAGTCGCCCGCGCAGCGATTCCATCGTCGCCGGGCCGATCCCGCTCACCTGGTCGAGCTGGTCGATCGAGGAGAGGCCGCCGTGTTCATCGCGGTATTCGGCAATCTTTTCGGCCGTCACCGGGCCGATGCCGTCGATCGTTTCGAGCTGCTCGACGGTCGCGCTGCCGAGGCTGATCGGGCCGTCTTCGGCCGCTCCGGCGGCGCTCGCGACGCTCCCGCCCGCGCCGCGGGCCGGCACCATCACCTGCTGGCCGTCGGCGAGCCGGGCGGCGCGGTTGATCCCTTCCAGCAGCGCGTCGCCGGCGGGCCCGCCCGCGCGCGAGATCGCGTCGACGACCCGCGACCCGACCGGCAGCCGGTAGACGCCGGGCCGCCGCACCGCGCCGGCGACGTCGACGACGACGTCCGGGCCGCCGCTGGACTTCAGGCTGATTTCTCCCGAGCCGCTCGGGGTTGAGGCCGAGGCCGCGGCGGTCGATCCGGCGTCACCCTCGGCGCGGATCGCCCGCGCGCCGACCAGCAGCAGCGCGATCGCGACGGCGCCGTAGACGACGACCTGGGACCTCGACAGGTGGGGCATGGCCGAACCCTGGCCGACCCCGACGCGCGTGTGGCGCGCAGAATCGAAAAATTCAGCTACAAGTCTTCGTCATCATCGTAACCCGCAACCTCGGCCAGCTGATCCGAATAGAGATCGGCGGCGGCAACCGGTGGGGACTGCACGGAGACGCAGACCAGCTCGTCGCCGCCGGTGTTGGCGACCGAGTGATCGGTGGCCGGCGGGACGAGGATCAGGTCCCCCTCACCCACGTCCTGGGTGTCGCCGGCGACCGACATCGTGCCGGCGCCGCGGACGACGACGTAGACCTGCTCGCCGCCCTCGTCGGAGCGCAGCGTCTGCTCGGCGCCGCCGGGAACCTCGAGCCAGGTGACCGACATGTTGCGGGCGCCGAGCTGGCCGGCGTCCATCAGCGCGTGGTAGCGCAGCCGGTGCCACTCCTCGGCCGGAGCTTCTGACAGGCGTCTGACGAGCACGGCGGCTTTCTACCAGATAAATCGGGCCAAGCCGCAAAAGCTCAGCGAACCACCAGGTTTACGAGCTTGCCGGGGACGACAATCTCCTTGACCGTCTGCTTGCCGTCGAGGTGCCGTCGGACCTTCTCGCTCTCGCGCGCGAGGCTCAGCAGCTCCGCTTCGGAGGCCTCGGCCGGCGCCTCGATCCGGTCGCGCAGCTTGCCGTTGACCTGGACGACGAGGGCGAACGTGTCGCTGGCGAGCAGCTCGGGGTCGGCGACCGGCCAGTCCCGCTCCCAGACGCGATCGCCCTCGAGCCGCTGCCAGACCTCGGCGCCCAGGTGCGGCGCGAAGGGAAAGATCAGCGAAGCGGCGCTGGCGGCGGCGAAGCGCACCGCGGCGACGCCGGCCGGCTCCGCGTAGAGGCCGTCCTTCAGCCGGTAGGCCTCGTTGACCAGCTCCATCACGGCGGAGATCGCGGTGTTGAACTGGAAGCCGCGCCGGAAGTCGCGCGTCGCCTTGTCGATCGCCCAGTGGGCCTTGGCGAGCAGCTCGCGCGCCTCGCCCTCGCTCGCCCGCGGATCGAGCTCGGCGGCATCGCGCTCGCCGACCTCCTCGCAGAGGCGCCAGAGGCGCGAGAGGAACCGGTTGACGCCCTCGACCCCCTCGTCGGACCAGTCGCCGCCGCGCTCGGGCGGGCCCATGAAGCAGACGTAGGTGCGCGCCGTGTCGGCGCCGTAGCGCTCGACGTAGTCGGCCGGGCTGACCGTGTTGCCCTTCGACTTCGACATCTTGGCGCCATCGCGGGTGATCATCCCCTGGGTGAAGAGGTTGGCGAACGGCTCCTGCACCGAGAGCGTCTCGAGGTCGGCGAGCGCCTTGCTGAAGAAGCGCGCGTACATCAGGTGGAGGATCGCGTGCTCGACGCCGCCGATGTACTGGTCGACCGGCAGCCAGTGGTCGGCGGCGGAGCGGTCCCAGGCCGCCTCCTCGTTCTGGGGGTCGAGGTAGCGGATGAAGTACCAGGAGGAGTCGACGAAGGTGTCCATCGTGTCGGTCTCGCGCCGCGCCGGGCCGCCGCAGCGCGGGCACTCGGTGGCGACCCAGTCCTCGGCGGCGGCGAGCGGGCTGCGGCCCTGCGGCGCGTAATCGTCGATCTCCGGCAGCTCGACCGGCAGCTGCTCGGCGGGCACGGGGACGATGGCCGGCGTCCCGTCCTCGCCGCCACACTGGGCGCAGTAGACGACCGGGATCGGCGCCCCCCAGTAGCGCTGGCGCGAGACCAGCCAGTCGCGCAGCCGGTAGTTGACGGCCGATTCGCCGCGGCCCTCATCGGCCAGCCAGGCGACGATCTCCTCGTAGGCCTCGCGGTTGTGCTTGCCGTCGAAGCGCCCCGAGGCGGTCATCGGGCCGCCGCCGGGGTAGGGCAGGCCCTCGTCGTTGCGCGCCGTCCCCGGGTCGGTTCCCTCGATCACGCGCCTGACCGGCAGCTCGAAGGCTCGGGCGAACTCGTAGTCGCGCGTGTCGTGAGCCGGCACGGCCATGATCGCCCCGGTGCCGTACTCCATCAGCACGTAGTCGGCGACGAACATCGGGATCTGCTCGCCGTTGACCGGGTTGACGACGCTGCGCCCGAGCGGCACGCCGGTCTTCACGCGGTCCTCGTCGCCGCGCTCCTCGGCCGACTCGCGGGCGACGCTGTTGACGTACTCGCGCACCTCGGCCTCGGCGGGCGTGCCGGCGACGAGCCGCTCGAGCTCGGGGTGCTCGGGGGCGAGGACGAAGAAGGTGGCGCCGAACAGGGTGTCGGGACGGGTGGTGAAGACGGGGAAGTCGAGGTCGAGCTCCGCGCAGCGGAAGGTCACCTCGGCGCCCTCGGAGCGGCCGATCCAGTTGCGCTGCATGGTGACCACGTGCTCGGGCCAGGACTCCAGCAGGTCGAAGTCGGCGAGCAGGCGGTCGGCGTACTCGGTGATCCGGAAGAACCACTGCTCGAGCCGGCGCTGCTGCACCTGCGTGCCGCAGCGCTCGCAGCGGCCGTCGACGACCTGCTCGTTGGCGAGCACGGTGGCGTCCTTGGGGCACCACTGCACCGGCGCCTCCTCGCGGTAGGCGAGCCCGCGTTCGAGCAGGCGCAGGAAGATCCACTGCGTCCAGCGGTAGTACTCGGGAGTGTGGGTGGCCAGCTCGCGCGACCAGTCGATCGAGATCCCCCACTCGCGGAACTGGCGGCGGAAGGAGTCGATCGAGCGCTCGGTCGCGGCGCGCGGCGGCTCGCCCGTCTTGATCGCGTTGTTCTCGGCCGGCAGGCCGAAGGAGTCGTAGCCCATCGGGTGGATCACCTCGAAGCCGTGGCGGCGGTGGAAATGGGCGATCGCGTCGCCGACCGAATAGCACTTGAGATGGCCGACGTGGGGCTCGCCCGAGGGGTAGGGGAGCATCTCCAGCACGTAGGACTTGGGCTTCGAGCCGTCGAAGCCGGGCTGCCCGGGGTTGGCGACCTCCCAGGTCCTCTCCTCGGCCCAGACCTGCTGCCACTTCGCCTCGATTGACTTGGGGTCGTAGCCCATGACGGCATCCTATGAAGAACCAATCAGCGAGCATCACGATCTGATTCTCTGCGAGCGGCGCTGATCCGGCGCCGTTACCACCGCCCCCGGACGAATCCGGGCTTCGCCCGGATCACCGGTCGCTTCGCTCCCTGGGAGGAGGCGGTGGTTTATGCGACCGGCGAGACCGCTTCCAGGGTGTGCGGCCAGAGGTAGACCTCGAGCGTCGCCGCGACGACGAGGGTCGGGATCGCCAGGGCGACGGTGACGAAGGTCGCGGCGAGCAGGCGGTTCCACTCGCCGCGGCGGCTGGCGAGCAGCCAGGCGGCGAGCGGCAGGAAGAGGGCGGTCAGCTCGGGGATCGCGTGCGGGAGGACGGTGAGGATCAGGACGAGCCGGGAGATCTCGAGCTGGTAGGCGATCGTCGCGCCCTGGAAGCCGAGATAGAGGGCCTGGGTGGAGAGCGAGAAGAGGGTGACGGCGGCGACGAAGAGGATCGCGAACTCTCCCGCCTTGACATGGATCCAGCGCGAGAGGCCGGACCGCTGCGCGGCGGCGATCGGCATCGAGGCGCCGGCGATGAAACCGGCGACGCAGGCGGTCGCGTGCAGGGCGAGGACGAGCGCGTTGCGCCAGAGGATCGGCAGCAGGTCGCCGGGGTCCTGCGGTTCGGTCAGCCCGGGCAGGTGGATCGGCGTGATGTCGGGCGTCAGCGCGCCGGAGACGAACCAGACGGCGACCAGCAGCGAGAGCGCGATCGACAGGCTGAGCGCGAGCCAGCCGCGCAGAACGGCCCACGGGTGGTCGTTCCAGGCGGCGAAGGTCTCGCGCGTGTCCTCGATCCCGTGCGAGAACACATGCTCGTTAGCGGCATTCATCGCTCACTCATCGGCAGGCGGATGAGCGGATTTGAGCGAAGCAACGCCACTGGAAGCCGAGCAGTGGCGTCTGCGAACGGTTCTCGCCTCGCTTGAACCCGGCGGTGCCGCTGCCCGTACCGGCCATCACCACTGCAAGGGCCTCAAGGGCAAGAAGCGCCGCAACTGCGAGAAGCTCCACCACGGCGCCCACGAGGGTCCGAATCACATGTAGGGCGCGAGCTCCTCGAAGGCTGTTTCAAAAGATGGCTCTTGATTAGTGGAGCTGACGGGGCTCGAACCCGTGACCTTCGGTATGCCATACCGACGCTCTTCCAGCTGAGCTACAGCCCCCAGCGCGTAATTGTCGGCGAAGTTTATCGCCGAGCGCTGGTTATGCCGCGTTCTGCTCTGCGTCCGAGTCCTCGTCCACGTCGAGGATCAGGCGCTCGTCGGCGGTGCGGCGGATGTTGAACTCGAAGGGGGCGTTCTCTTCCAGCTCGCGGAGCAGGGCTACGGGCTCGTCGAACTGCATCGAGACGGTGGCGCGGCCCTCGGAGAAGCGCTCGACCGAGATCTCGGAGGCGCCGAGCCTGCCTACCGCGTCCTCGAAGCCGACGAGTTGGGAGAAGTCGCCGAGCGGGCCGATCTCGAGCTTGATCAGGCCCTCGAACAGCTGGCCCAGCGCCTGCTCGGCCGTCGGTTCGGCGGCCGCGCCGTTGCTCGCGCCAGCCGGGGCCTCTCCCGCCTGCGCGTCGGCCAGATCCTGGGTGCGGCGGCTGACCTCGACCGCCTCGCGCAGCGCCTTCATCCGGATCCGCGTCGCCTGGCCGCGCGCCTGCGTCTGGATCTCCTCCAGCCGCTCCGAGACCGCGTGCAGCGAGACGATGCTGCGCTGGTGGCGCTCCTCCGCCTCGCGCAGGCGCTCGCCGAGGCCGCGGATCTCGCGCTCGCGCTCGATCACCATCCCCGACAGCGAGGCCAGCTCGGCGTCGCTCTGCGAGGCGTGCCGCTCCACGGCCTCGATCGCCGCGTCGCGCGCCGTCAGCGCGGCGTCCACTTCCTCGCGGCGGTATCCCAGCAGGGCCCGCTTGAAGCTACCCATGCGCGGCACCGTAGAGGTGCCCTCGGACGCCATTCTGCGCAGGGCCTATCCCGTCAGGGTCGTGCCCGTGGCGGAGTAGGGCTCAAGCCCGAGATCGGGCCGCGGCGCCTCGTGCCAGAGCTCCTCCAGCTGGTACCGCTCGCGTTCTTCCGCGGTGAAGACGTGCAGCACCGCGTCGAGGTAGTCGAGCACGATCCAGCCGGTCGCCCCCTCGCCCTCGACGCCGCCGGGCAGCAGCCCGTGCTCCTGCTTCAGCCGCAGCTTCACCTCGTCGACGATCGCCCGCGCCTGGCGCTCGTTGCGCGCCGTGCAGATCGCCAGGAAGTCGGTGTAGGCGGCGAGGCCGCGCATGTCGAGGACGACGATCTCAGTCGCCCCTTTCGAGTCGGCGAGCTCGGCCAGCCGGCGGACCAGCGCCTCGGACTCGAGCCCGCTCACCGGTAGACGCCCTTCTCCTCGATGAAGCGGGCGACCGCCTCGGGGACCAGGTAGCGCAGCGGCCGGCCCGCCGCAGCGCGCTCGCGCACCGCCGAGGAGGAGACGCCGAACTGCGGCATCTCGAGCATCGTCACCCGGCCCTCGGCGCCGAGCCCGCGCATCGTCGAGGCGACGTCGGCGTCGGAGACCCCCGAGCGCCGCGCAACCGCCAGCCGCGCCAGCTCGACCACGCGCTCCGGCTCGCGCCAGCTCTCGAACCCGACGGCGGCGTCCGCCCCCATCACGAACACCAGATCCGGTTCTCCCTTCTCGCGTGCAAGCAGCTCCAAGGTCTCATACGTATAGGACGGTCCCTCGCGCTCGACCTCGAGCGTCGAGACGGTGAAGCGCGGGTCGTCGGCGGCGGCCAGCCGAGTCATCGCCAGGCGCAGCTCGCGCCCCGGGTCGTCGTGGATCCGCTTGTGCGGCGCCTCCCCCGTCGGCACCAGCACGACTTCGGCCAGGCCGAGCTGCCAGAGCGCCTCCTGGGCGAGCGCCAGATGGCCGAGGTGCGGCGGGTTGAAGGCCGAGCCGAGGACGCCGATCGCGGGGCGCGCGCCGCCGGCCCCCGCGGCGCTACTCACGCACCTGGCCGTCGCCGCGGACGACGTACTTGTAGGTGGTCAGCTCGCGCAGGCCGATCGGGCCGCGGGCGTGCAGCTTCTGGGTCGAGTTGCCGATCTCCGCCCCCATGCCGAACTCGAAGCCGTCGGTGAAGCGGGTCGAGGCGTTGGTATAGACGACCGCCGCGTCGACGGCCTGCGTGAAGCGCTCCGAGGCTTCCGCGGAACGGGTGACGATCGCCTCCGAGTGCCGCGTGCCATAAGCGTTGACGTGCTCGATCGCCCGCTCGACCGAGTCGACCATGGCGACCGCGAGCTTCAGGTCGAGGTACTCGCTCGCCCAGTCCTCCTCGCCCGCCTCGCCGACCGCGACCCCGCCGGCGCTCGCCCGCACGCGCTCGTCGCCGACCAGCTCGACCCCGGCGTCGCGCAGCTCGGCCAGCGCACCCGGCAGGAAGGCGTCGGCGACCGCGGCGTCGACCAGCAACGTCTCCGCCGCGTTGCAGACCCCTGGCCGCTGCGTCTTCGCGTTGACCGCGATCCGCCGCGCCATCTCCAGGTCGGCGTCGGCGTGGACGTAGACGTGGCAGTTGCCGGCGGCGGCGTAGATCACCGGCACCTTCGCGACGTCCTTCAGCGCGTTCTTCAGGCCCTCGCCGCCGCGCGGGATCAAGAGGTCGACGGTGTCCTCCTGCGTCGCCAGCTCGGCCAGGTCCTCGTGGCCACCGCCGGCGAGCAGCACGGCGGCGTCCTCGGGCAGCCCGGCCTCGCCTAGCGCCTCGCGCACGATCGCCGCCAGCGCCCCGTTCGTGCGCTCGGCGTAGTGGGAGCCGCGCAGGACGATCGCGTTGCCGCTCTTGGTCGTCAGCGCCGCGCAGTCGATCGTCACGTTGGGCCGCGCCTCGTAGACGACCGCGACGACGCCGAGCGGCACCCTGACCTTGCGCAGGTCGAGGCCGCTCGCCAGCGTCTTGTGTTCGAGCTCCTCGCCGACCGGGTCGGTCAGCGCCGCCACGGCGCGCACCCCCTCAGCCATCGCCGCAATCCGCTGCTCGCTCAGCGCCAGCCGGTCGCGCAGCGCCGGAGTCAGCGCTTCGGCGCGCTCGTCGGCCAGGTCGGCCGCGTTCGCCTCCAGCACGTCGCCGGCCCGCTCGCCAAGCAACCGGGCGATCGCCGCCAGGGCGGCGTCCTTCGCCTCGGTCGGCGCCGAGCCGAGCGCGCGCGCCGCGCGCCGAGCCGCTTCGCAGCTCTCGGCGACGGATTGCGTGGTCGTACAGCCATTGAGGTGAAGGGTAGCGGGAGGACGGGGTGCCCCTCCTGCTTGCTGGGTTTTTCGCCCATGACTTTGCGGCCGTCCGAGAGGCGTTGTCGGGGCGAAAAACAGGACGCCGCTGCGCTGGAGGGGCACCCGCCATCCCTGCCCGCTTCGAGCTCAGAACAGGACGAAGCGATCCCGGTGGATGACCTCGTCGGCGGCATGGGGCATTAGCTCCCGTACCTGATCGGTCTTGAGACCCGTCACCCGCGTGAGCTCCGTCGCCGAATAGTCGACTATGCCCTTGCCCAGCACCAGGCCGTCAGCTGCCACCTCGACCGCGTCGCCGACCTCGAAGCTGCCCTCCACAGCCGTGACCCCTACCGGGAGCAGGCTCGAACCGCTCTCACGCAGCACCCGCGCGGCGCCGGTGTCGACCGTGAGGCAGCCCCTGGCCGGCTTGGCGTACTTGAGCCAGAGCTTGAAGCTCGACGCCTTGCCTTGTTGAGCCGCGAAGGCGGTACCCGACGACTCACCCCTGGCAGCCGCCAGCAGCGTCCCGTCCTTCATCCCGTTGCAGATCGTCGCCGGGATGCCCGACTCCGCCGCCATCTCGGCCGCTGCGACCTTGCTGCGCATGCCGCCCGAGCCGAAGGCGGAGGTGCGGTCGCCGATCTCCATGCCCTCCAACAGGCCGAAGTCCTCGACCGCCTCGATCAGCTCGGCCTCCGGGTCGCTGCGCGGATCGCTGCGATGCAGGCCGTCGACGTCGGAGAGCAGCACCAGCAGCCGCGCGTCGAGCAGGATCGCGACCTGGGCGGCGAGGAAGTCGTTATCGCCGAAGCTGATCTCGTCAGTGGCCGTGGTGTCGTTCTCGTTGACCACCGGCACCACCCCCCACTCGATCAGCCGCCGCAGCGTCTGGCGCGCGTTCAGATAGTTGGTCCGGGCGGCGATGTCGGCCGCGGTGAGGAGCACCTGGGCCGCCCGCGTCCCACCCCGCTCCAGCCGCGACTGGTAGGCCCGGAACAGGTCCCCCTGGCCGATCGCCGATGCCGCCTGCAGCTCGTCCATCGCGCTCGGCCGCTTCGCCAGCTCCATCAGCCGGATCCCCCGCGCGATCGCCCCCGACGTCACCATCACGATCCTCTCCCCCGCCTGCTCCAGCTCGGCCACCTGCGAGCAGACCGAATCGAGCACGTCCACGCGCAGCTCGCCGTCGTCCGCGGCGACGATCGAGGATCCGAGCTTGACGACCAGGGTCATGGCTGCCGAAGTGTAAGAGCGGCCTACGGATGCAGCTCGAACTCGTGCTCGCCCACCCGCACGTCGTCGCCGGGCTGGAAGCCGGCGGCGCGCAGGGCGGCTACGACGCCGATCTCGTTGAGCCGCTGCTCGAGGTAGGCGAGCGCCTCTTCGTTCTTCAGGTCGTGGCGCTCGAAGAGCAATTCGACGCCGCGGCCGAGCACGCGGTATCCGCCGTCCTCCTCGCGCTCGACCGTGTAGCCGCCCTCGCCGACCGGACGGTAGACGCGGTGCTCGGCCTCGAACTCGGCCGGCCCGAGGTCGCGCCGCTCGGGCCGCGCGGGCGCCTCGTCGGGCAGGTGCGCGAGGATCGCGCCGCGCAGCTCCTCCAGCCCCTCGCCGGTCGCCGAGGAGACCGCCAGCACCGCGGCGGCCCGCTCGCCGAGCCGCCCGCGCCACTCGGCGACGAGTTGCTCGACCTCCTCGCCCGGCAGCAGGTCGCGCTTCGAGAGCACGACCAGCTCGGGCAGGCTCTCCAGACCCGCCCCGTAGGCCGCCAGCGCCTCGCGCACCGCCTCGTAGTCGGACTCGGGCTCGCCCGCCGGCGGCGCCAGGTCGACCAGGTGGACGAGCATCGAGCAGCGCTCGACGTGGGCGAGGAACTCGTGCCCCAGCCCGGCGCCGCCCGCGGCGCCCTCGATCAGGCCCGGGATGTCGGCGACGACCGCTTGCCGGTCCGCTCCCTCGATCGTCCCGAGGACCGGCGAGAGGGTCGTGAACGGGTAGTCCCCCACCTTGGGCTCGGCCCGCGTCAAGCGCCCGAGCAGCGAGGACTTGCCGGCGTTCGGCAGCCCGACCAGGCCGACGTCGGCGAGCAGCTTCAGCCGCACCTCGATCCAGCCCTCTTCGCCCGAGGTCCCCTGCTCGGCGAAGCGCGGCGCCTGCCGGGTCGAGTTCGCGAAGCGCTTGTTCCCCTGCCCCCCACGCCCCCCCTGCGCGACGACCGCGCGCTGCCCGACCTCGACCAGGTCGACGCGACTGCCGTCCACCGAATCCGCCTGCGTCCCCGCCGGCACCGGAATCGTCAAATCCTCGCCACGCGCCCCGTGCCGGTTCGACCCTTCGCCGTGCCTCCCCCGCTGTGCACGCCAGTGCCGACTCCCCCGCAACGCCCCGAGATCGCGCCGCGACGCATCGCAGACGAGCACCACATCCCCCCCATGCCCCCCGTCGCCGCCGTCAGGCCCGCCACGCGGCACATGCGCCTCTCGCCGAAAGCTCACGCACCCGTTCCCGCCGGCCCCGCCCTCAACCCAGATCTTCGCCTTGTCGTCCACAAGGCCTCGATTCGAGTCGAACTACTCGGCGAGGACCGAAATCGTGCGGCCCTTGCGCGAGGGCTTGAACTCCACCGTCCCCGCCTGGGTCGCGAAGATCGTGTGGTCGCGGCCGAGGCCGACGCCGTCGCCCGGCCAGAAGCGCGTGCCGCGCTGGCGCACGATGATCTCGCCGCCGGTGACCTGCTGGCCGGCGAAGACCTTGACCCCGAGCATCTTCGGGTTCGATTCGCGGCCGTTGCGACTGGAGCCGAGTCCTTTCTTATGCGCCATCGTCGTCCTTTTTAGCAGGGGCTTTCGGTTTCGCCGCTTTTTTCTCCGCTTTCGGTTTCGGCTCCGCTTTCGCTTTCGCCGCTTTACCGAGTTTCAGCTCGGTCACCTCGAGCCGCGTCAGCTCTGAGCGATGCCCGGCGCGCCGCCGGTAGCCCTTCTTCGCCTTGTATTTGAAGACCTTGATCTTCGGGCCGCGCAGGTGCTCGGCGACCTTCGCCTCGACCTTCACCTTCTCCAGCTCCTTCGGCGCCGCGACTACCTCCTTGTCGCGGAACAGCACGGGCCGCAGGGCGACCTTGTCGCCCTGCTTGGCGTCCAGCCGGTCGACGAGCAGCTCGCTGCCCTTCTCGACCTTGTACTGCTTGCCGCCGCTCTCTATGACCGCGTAGGTGCTCATTTCAATTTCTCCGCTTCGCTCGCGGGCGCGAAGAACCAGATATGCACGCTGGCTCGCTCCGCGTCATCGGGCGGCGGCGGATTCTAGAGCGTCCGAGCCGGCGCCGTTGCTACCGGGGGGATCGCCGAGCAGCGAGGCGACCGCCGCCGCCCGGTTGACCCGCTCGATCCGCACCATCTTGCGGTCGCCGACATAGCGCCCGCCGCCGCTGACCTCGACCACATAGGAGTCGATTTTGGCCACCGCGTCGTCGGCGTTGTACATGTGCGGCTCCTCGAGCGTCACCACGACCTCCTCGCCGACCTTGAACGGCAGCGCCCGCTCCTCGATCTGCTCGCGGCTGCCCGCCTCGACCAGTGTGAAGGTGTCGATCGCCAGCGCGTCGCCGCCCTCGAAGTGGAACTGCCTGCCGGTTTCCTGCTCCAGCTCGGCGAGCCCGCTGTCGTCCTCGATCAGCTCCGCCGCGACCTTCGGGTTGACCCGCAGCAGGAACGCCTCGGCGTCCGGCTGGTCGGCCGCCATCTCGCGCATCTGGCGCAGGCCCTCCAGCGCCACCGTCTCGGCCGAAAGCACGACGCCCTCGCCGTCGCAGGTGGGACAGGGTGCGGTGAGGATCTCGCGCACCCCGTCGGTGATGTTCTGCCGCGTCATCTCGACCAGCCCGAGCGGCGAGACCTCGACCACGTAGCTCTTCGACTTGTCGGCGTCGAGCGCTTTCTGCAGCGTCTTGACGACTTTGTCGCGGTTCTTCGCCCGCGCCATGTCGATGAAGTCGATGACGATGATGCCGCCGATGTCGCGCAGCCGCAGCTGTCGCACGACCTCGTCGGCGGCCTCGGTGTTGACCCTCGTGATCGTCTCCTCGAGCCCGCCTTTGCCGCGGCCCGTGAACGAGCCGCTGTTGACGTCGATCACGGTCAGCGCCTCGGTGTAGTCGATGATCAGGTAGCCGCCCGAGGGCAGGTCGACCCGCCGCACCAGGGTCGATTCGATCTCCTTGTCGATCTCCCATTTCTCCAGCAGCGGCTTCTTGCCCTCGTACAGCTCGACCTTCTCGACCAGCTCGGGGGCGGTGCGCTGGAAGAAGCCGGTCACCCGTTCGAGCTGCTTCGGCGAGTCGATGATCGCCCGCTCGAACTCGCTGAGGAAGACGTCGCGCAGCACCCGCACAGGCAGGTCCTGCTCCTGGAAGACGAGCCCCGGCGCCTTGATCTTGTCGCTGCGCCGCCCGAGCACGTCGTAGAGCTTTTCCAGGTAGCCGATCTCACGCACGAAGTCGGATTTTTTCGCCCCGTGGGCGGCGGTGCGGACGATCAGCCCGTCCTTGCCTTTGTAGGTCCGGTCGACCATCTTGCGCAGCCGGTCGCGCTCGGATTTGCTCAGCCGCCGGCTGACCCCGACCCCCGAGCCCTGCGGCGCGTAGACCAGGTAGCGGCCGGCGATCGAGACGTTCATCGAGAGCCGCGCCCCCTTCGACTTCAGCGGGTCCTTGACGACCTGGACGAGGATCTCCTGCCCGGGCTTGATCAGGTCGGTGATCTTGCGACCGCCGCCGCGGCCGCGCTTCGGCGCCTGCTGGCCGTCCGGCAGGACGATCTCGTCGACGTGCAGGAAGCCGTTGCGCTCGAGGCCGATGTCGACGAAGGCGGCCTCCATTCCGGCGAGGACGTTGTCGACCTTGCCCTTGTAGATGTTGCCGACGATCGAGCGCCGGCCGCGGCGCTCGATGTAGAGCTCCGCCACGTTGCGTTTGCCGCCTTTGGTCTTCGACTCGAGGACGGCGACACGGGTCTCGCCGCGATCGGCGGACACCAGGATGGTTTTCTTCATGTGTGTATTAGCTCAGTTCAGGTAGGTACGCATGGCCCGGTCCCTTTCAAGGGATCACCAGGCGAACCTGCCTTTCTGGCTGAGGCGCGCTTGCATGTGGATGCTCTGAAGCACTCCCACGGCGAGCAGGGTCGCCAAGACGGACGACCCCCCGTAGCTCATCAGCGGCAGGGGAATCCCGGTGATCGGCATGATCCCGAGGTTCATCCCCACGTTGACGAAGACCTGGAAGAGCAGCATGGCGGCGATGCCGCCTGCCACCAGGGTCCCGTACGAGTTCTTCGAGAGCGTCACGATCCGCAGCGCCCGCCAGATCAGCAGGGCGTATAGGGATAGGACGAATGCGGCGCCGACAAATCCATAGCGCTCACCGATCACCGCAAAGATGAAGTCGGTGTGCCGCTCGGGGACGAAGTCGAGCCGCGTCTGGGTGGCCCGATCGCCCCGGCCGGTCTTCTCCCCGGATCCGATCGCGATCTTGGCCTGGTTCTGCTGGTAGCCCGCGTCGCTCGGGTCGGCGCTCGGATGCGTGAAGGAGGTCAGCCTCTGCTGCTGGTATTCCTTCAACACGGGCGTCCCGATTGCGGGAGCGACCACGATCACGAGTGCGACGAGTGCGGCGAGGGCCGCGCCGATCACCGCGAAGTGCGTCCAGCGGACGCCCCCCACGTACATCACGGCGAGGGTGATGGCCCCGTACACCAGGGAGGTGCCGAGGTCCGGCTGCAGGAAGACAAGCGCAGCCGGGGCGAAGCCGAGTGCCAGGTAGCGCACCGTGCGCTGCCGTGGCGAGCCCCGCCGGGCGCCATCGATGACGAACCCGGCAAGCGCCAGAACCAACAGGAGCTTGCCCAGCTCCGATGGCTGGAAGCTGAAGAAGGGAAGTTCGAAGGAGCGCCGCGAGCCGCGTGCGGCGAAGCCGAAGACGAAGACGAGCGAGACGCTGACGCAGAGGAAGGTGTAGATGCCGACCCGCAGCTCGCGGAAGCGCGAGTAGTCGATCCGCGCCAGCACGTACATGCCGACCAGGCCGAGCACCGCGTAGATCGCCTGGCGATCGAGGTAGTAGCCCGGGTCGCCGGGGATGTCGTGCTTGGTCGCCTGGCCGAGCACGAAGACGCTGAAGGCGACCAGCCCGGCCGCGGCGATGCCCAGCGAGGGATCCATGTAGGGCAGGCCGAGGCGCTCGGCGATGCCCGGCCGCAGGGCGAACGGCTCGGGCCGCGCGCGTCTGGTTCGCGTCGCGTACATCAGCCCGGGCTGCCCCCGTTGGGACCGCTTTCGCCACTGCTGTGCTTGCCGAAATAGGCTTCCAGGATCTGCAGCGCGGCCGGAGCCGCCGATTCGGCTCCGAAGCCGCCTTCCTCGATCGTCACCGCCGTCACGATACGCGGATCGGGGTACGGGGCGAGGACGACGTACCAGGACTGGTCTTCGTGGCCGACCCGCTGGGCGGTGCCGGTCTTGCCCGCGACCGGGGTCGGAAAGCCGCCGAAGACGGCATACGAGGTGCCGCCGGGCGCCTGCGCCGCGAGGTGCAGCCCTTCGAGGATCACGTCGCGGCTTTCCTGTTTGAAGTGGACGTGGCGGCGCGGCTTGGGGGCGAATTCCTTCAGCACCCGGCCGGCCGCGTCGGTGACCTCGAGGCCGACGTGCGGGGTGACCACGGTGCCGCCGTTGGCCAGCGTCGCGTAGGCGATCGCCATCTGCAGCGGGTTGGTCTGCAGGTCGCCCTGGCCGGTCGCCAGCTGGATGTTGTCGCCGGCCGACCAGGGCCGTTCTTCGGCCAGCCCTTCGGCGGCGAGCTTGTCGCGCCACTGTTTGGTCGGCAGCAGGCCGGTTGCGGCGCCGGGGATGTCGATCCCCGTCGGGCGGCCGATCCCCAGCTTGTGCGCCCAGCGCTGCAGCTGGCCGCTGTCCCACATGTCGAAGCCGAGCGTGTAGAAGAAGACGTCGGAGGAGACCTGGATCGCCGGCACCAGGGTCAGCGAGCCGTAGGAGGCGCCGCCGGCGTTCTGGAAGTGCTGGCCGCCGACGGTGAACGAGCCGCCGTCGTAGATCACCGAGCTCGGCGTGATCACACCGCCTTCCAGCGCCGCCAGGGCGGTTATGAGCTTGAACGTCGACCCGGTCGGGTAGAGACCGGCGATCGCCCGGTCGATGATCGGCGCCGCGACCGGATCGCGGTAGAGCGCGTTGACCTGCGCCTGGCTCGGTTCGATCAGTTCGCTCGGGTCGAAGCTCGGGAAGGAGCCGAGCCCGAGGATTTCCCCGCTGTGCACGTTCATCGTCACGAAGCCGCCGGGCAGACCGCGAGCCGCCAGCGCCGCTTCGCCGGCTTCCTGCACCGCCGAGTCGATCGAGAGCTTCAGGTTGTCCCCGGGGACCGGCGGCGTCGAGACGAGCTGGCCTTTGCGGGTCGGCTGGCCGAAGGCGTCGACCTGGATCTTCTTGATCCCGGGCCGGCCGCGCAGGAAATGGTCGTACGTGTCCTCGACCCCTTCCTGGCCGATTTCGTCGCCCGGTTGCAGGCCGCGGAAGCGCGGCTCCTTCAGCTGTTCTTCGTTGATCTCGTTGACGCTGCCGAGGATGTGGGCGGCGAGCGTGCCGTGCGGGTAGCGACGGACGAACACCCGCTGCACCCCGACCCCCGGAAAGCGGTCCTGGTTCTCTTCCAGGTAGTAGACGAGGTAGTCGCCGACGTCGCGGCGCACGGTGACCGGTGCGCTCGGCGCCAGCAGCAGCTGTTCGTGCAGGGTCTTGCGCAGCCTGTGCGGCGTGGTGTGGATCAGCTTCGCGAGCCGCGCCAGCTCGGCCTGGCGTTCGGCTTCCTCGGCGGGCAGCTTGCGCGGGTTGATCTGCAGCGCGAGGCTGGTCCGGTTGGCGACGACGATGCGGCCGTTGCGGTCGAGGATCTCGCCCCGCGGGGCGCTCACCCTGTACTCGCGCGTGCGGTTGTTGTTCGCTTCGGCGAGGTACCGGTCGCCGTTCAGCACCTGCAGGAACCAGAGACGGAAGAAGAGGACCGCGAAGAGCGCCAGGGCGAAGCCGCCGAAGACGGCGATGCGCAGCGCCAGGCGGTTGTTCATCTGCGGGCCGAGCTCGTCCGAGCGCCGGTACATCAGGCCCTCCTGGCGCCGAGCACGGTCGGCCGGCGGCGCCGGGTCACCCGCTGGGACTCGTCGACCAGCGCCGGGCGCAGCAGGCGGCGCAGGCCGAAGTAGACCGGCCAGGCCCAGAAGAAGGCGTAGATGCTCTTCAGCGCCACGTCGCGGACGATCAGGCCGCTGACCGGGGCGTCGACGCCGAGCATCACCTGGACGACCGCGAAGCCGAGCTCGGCGAGCAGCGTCGCGCCCATGCAGATCAGCGGCGGCAGCAGCGGGCTGTGGATGTCGAAGCGCTCGCGGAAGAGCCCGGCCAGGTAGCCGGTCCCGAGCAGGACGAGCGAGCTGCCGCCGAGCGGCGCGACGAGCAGGCAGTCGACCAGGAAGCCGATCGAGAAGCCGGCGACGGCGCCGGTCATGCTGCCGCCGAGCAGGCCGAGCGAGACGACCACGGCGGGCAGGATGTCGGCGCTGGTGTGCAGCAACTCGACCCGCGAGAAGAAGGAGAGCTGCAGCAGCACCGCGAGGATCGCGACGAGGGCGAGGCGGGCGAAGATCTTCGGCGTGACGATCATCGTTCGTGCCCGGTCAGCACCTGGACCAGATCGAGGTTGGCGATATCCGCGTAGGGTCGCAGGTGGACCTGCTGGCTCGCCTCCTGCTCGACGATCGAGGCGCTGGTCACTTCGCCGACCGGCAGGCCGGGCGGGAACAGCGAGGCCAGCCCCTGGGCGCGCCATCCCGAGGTGACCACGGCCTGGCCGCCGTGCACCTGCTTGGTCGAGTCGATGAAGTCGAGGATCAGGTCTTCGGGGTCGCCGACGTTGGGACGGATCACGCCCTGCACGCCCGCGGGCAGCACCTTGGCCGAGACGGCGCTGGCGTGGTCGGTGATCAGCGTCACCTGCGAGGAGCCGCCCTGGGCCGAGGCGACGACGCCGACCAGCCCGTCGCCGCTGATCACCGGGTCGTCGACCGTGACCCCGTCGCCCGAGCCGATGTCGAGCGTCACGGTCGAGTTCCAGACCGTCGGCGAGCGCCCGATCACGCGTCCGGTCACCGGTTCGTAGGCCGATTCGGCCAGCGGCGGGTCGCCGTCGAGTTCGACCAGCTTGCGCAGCTGGGCGTTTTCCGACAGCGCCTCCTGGCCGGCGACGGCCTGCTTGCGGGCGCTTGCCAGATCTTCCTTCAGCCGGCTGTTTTCGCCCCGCGCGGCGAACGTCTTGTCGAACCAGCCGACCAGGTCGCGGGCCGGCTTCAGCGCCCGGTCGGCGACCGTCTGCAACGGGCCGAAGACCGCGCTGACGCCGCTCTGCACGCTGCCGGAGCTCTGCCCGTAGGTGACGGTCAGCAGCAGGAACGAGCCGATGATCAGAAGTGCGAGTACCGCCCTACGGCGGCGTACTTGCTTGCGGTACACGTCTAGAGCCTAAGTCTTGTGCATTATATGAACGGGAGCTAAGCGACACGGGTCCTTCCCGTGGTCATCTTGCTCGCCCGGTGGATCGTCTCGAACTCCTCCAGCGAGATGCCGGAGCCGACGGCGACGCAGGTCAACGGCGACTCTGCCAGCTGACAGGGCATCTGGCACTCGTCGCGGAGGCGCTGTTCGAGGCCTTGCAGCAGCGCGCCTCCTCCGGCAAGGGTAATGCCTCGGTCCATGATGTCCCCGGCGAGCTCCGGCGGCGTGCGGTCGAGCGTGTCCTTGACCGCTTCGACGATGTGGCTGATCGTTTCGTCGAGCGCCTCGCGGACCTCGGCCGAGCCGAGCGTGATCGTCTTCGGCAGGCCGGAGACCAGGTCGCGGCCGCGGATCTCGACCTCGACCTCCTCGGGCAGCGGCGAGGCCGAGCCCGCCTCGAGCTTGACCTCCTCCGCCGTCTGCGTGCCGATCGCCAGTTTGTAGTGCTGTTTGCAGTGGTGGACGATCGCCTCGTCGAGCTCGTCGCCGCCGACCCGGATCGACTGCGAGACGACGATCCCGCCGAGCGAGATCACCGCGACCTCGGTGGTGCCGCCGCCGACGTCGACGATCAGCGAGCCGGTCGGCTCGGCGACCGGCAGGCCGGCGCCGATCGCCGCCGCCATCGGCTCCTCGATCAGGTAGGCCTTGCGGGCGCCCGCCGAGAGGCAGGCCTCCTCGACGGCGCGCTTCTCGACCCCGGTCACGCCCGAGGGCACGCAGACGACCACGCGCGGGTGCGCGAAGCGGTTGGAGTGAACCCGTTTGATGAAGTGACGCAGCATCTCTTCGGTCACGTCGAAGTCGGCGATCACCCCGTCCTTGAGCGGACGGATCGCGGTGATCGTGCCGGGCGTGCGGCCGAGCATCCGCTTCGCCTCGACGCCGACCGCGTGCACCTGGCCGTTGCGCGAGTCGATCGCGACCACCGAGGGCTCCGAGAGCACGATGCCGCGACCGCGCACGTAGACCAGCGTGTTCGCGGTTCCGAGGTCGACCGCCATGTCGCGGCCGCCGAGCCCGGTCAGGTAGCTGAAGATGCCCATGTGTGCAAATTGGAGGAAATGACCGCGGAATCATCCCAGATGCGCCGCCTCCGCCTTTTTTCGCAGCTATGCAAGCAATTCGGGGACCCGACCGACGAGCAACCCGACCGGCAGCCCGACGACATTGGAAACGCTTCCCTCGACCCGCTCGACAAGCGTCGACCCCAGGGTCTGGATGGCGTAACCGCCGGATCGCCCCCGCCACTCGCCAAAGGCGACATACCTCTCCTTCTCTGCGTCGCTGAGCCGCTTGAAGACCACGGTCGTGCTTTCCAACCCCGACCGCTCGTCCCCGTCGACGAGCACGACGAGGCCACTCATCACCAGATGCGGACGTCCCGACATGCGGTCGAGGTATTCGCGCGCCTCGAGCTCGTCCGCGGGCTTCCCAAGCGCTTTGCCATCGAGAACCACATCGGTATCGCAGGCAACGACCACCCCGTCGCGCTCCACAGCTCGCGCCTTCATCCGCGCGTTCTCAACCACCTCGAACTCGGGATCGCCACCCGTCAACTCGTCGACGCCCGGAACGACGACGTCGAACTCCACCCCCAGCTTCTGCAGGATCTCCCGCCTCTGCGGAGACCCGGATGCGAGCGTGACCTTCAGGACAGCTCTGGGAACCAGATGCCGATCTCGCGCTCGGCCGACTCGTCGGAATCCGAGCCGTGGACCATGTTGAAGGTGACCTCGAGCGCGAAGTCGCCGCGAATCGAGCCGGGGGCCGCCTCGACCGGGTTGGTCGCGCCGATCAGCTGCCGCGCCGCGGCGACCGCTTCGGTCCCCTCGAGCACCATCGCGACCAGCGTGCCGCCGGTGATGAACTCGACCAGCTCGCCGAAGAACGGCTTCTCGGTGTGCTCGGCGTAGTGCTCGTCGGCGATCGCCTCGCTCGCCACCATCGTCTTCAGGGCGGCGATCCGCAGGCCCTTGCGCTCGAACCTCGCGATCACCTCGCCGCTGAGGGCGCGCTCGAAGGCGTCAGGCTTGACGAGGATCAGGGTCCGGCTCACGGCTGGGGCTCCTTTGCTGTCGTTTGGCTTTCGAAGGCTCTTTCTGCGGCGGCGCCTCGGAGCGGCTCCGCTCGGCTCGGGGGCGCGACTCGCCGCTCTCGCGCGGCGCTTTCCGTCCCTCCGGCTTCGCTTTGCGGCGCGGGCGCTCGCGCCGCGCCAGCGCGGTCTCGCAGTAGGGGCAGAGCGCCCAACTCGGGTCGACCGGCTTGCCGCAGCTCGGACAGGGGCTCTTGAGGCGCGTCTGGCACTCGGGGCAGCGCAGGTAGTCGTTCTCGGCGGGGAAGCCGCACTTGGGACAGGCGTGCTCTGTCAGCTGGCGCACCCGCAGCTCGGCCGCCTTGATCTCGAGCTCGCGTTCGTGCGCGTCCTCGAGGAACTCCGGCGGCCGCACGATCGCGTAAACGGCGGTGCCGAGGTAGGGGATGAACGAGGCCAGCGTCGCGCAGCCGACCATGAACGGATCTTTGATCCGCCGCTTGGCGTCGAGGTAGGTGTAGACGATCAACGCCAGCCAGACGACGACCAGCATCAGGATGAGCAGGTTGACGACCAGGTTGAGGCCGTTGTTGCTGATGCCGAAGGTCGCGATAGCCATGGCTGTTCCTGCGGTCCCGTGGGAGCGCGGGCGGAGTGTACTTCTCCGCCCCGGGCGCGAACCCTGTCGGGGGCGCGGCTCGTTAGAGGAAGAGGCTGCCGAACAGGTAGCCGAGGCCGAAGAAGATCAGGATTACGGCAGCAACCACTGCGGCGACCAGGGCCATCATCGAGAGCAGCTCGGAGCCGGCGCTTTTCGAACTCATCCGGCCTCCAATCCTAACGCCGCCCGCGCCGGTCCCAGCGCGTAATGCGAGCCGGTGACCAGCAGCACGCCGTCCACCTCGCGCGCCAGCGAGAGCCCGCGCGCCACCCCGGCCTCGAAATCCTCCACGGCCTCCGCCCCCACCCCCGCCTCCGCACACATCCCAGCCAGCGCACCGGCCCCAACAGCCCGCCGACGGGCCGATTTCCCACCATATGCGTGGGTTTTCGGCCCATCGGCCCCGGGGAGTTGGGTGCAGACGGCGGCGGCCAGGGGTGGGGCGAGGGCTTGGGTCATCGCGCGGGCGTCCTTGTCGGCGAGGATCGCCAGGACGGCGATCACTGGGCGGCCGGCGGCGACCTCGGGCAGCGCCTCGGCGAGGGCGCGGGCGCCGTCGGGGTTGTGGGCGGCGTCGAGGATGACCGGCGGGTCGCCTGCCACCTGCTCCAGCCGGCCCGGGATCTCGACGTCGGCGGCGACGGCCTTGACCTGGCCGGTGTCCAGCTCGCCGAGGAAGGCCTCGGCTGCCGCACACGCGAGAGCGAAGTTGCGGCGCTGGAAGGCGCCCGTCGCCTGCAGCTCGATCTCCGCGCCGGAATCTTCCGGGGCGACGATCAGGCGGGCTCCGCGTTCGCGCGCCGTGCGCTCGGCAAGCTCCGCCACCGCCGGGCTGACCTGACCTCGCACCAGCGTCGTCTGGTCGCGCAGCACGGCGAGCTTCTCGGCGGCGATCTCCTCCTCCGTCTCCCCCAGCCACTCGGTGTGGTCGAGCCCGATCGAGGTGAGCACGGTGACCTTGGAGGGGATCGTGTTGGTCGCGTCGAGCCTCCCCCCCAGGCCCGCCTCGATCGCCGCCGCCTTGATCCGCGCGTCGGCGAAGGCGACGAAGGCGGTCGCGGTCGCCAGCTCGAACTGGGTCACCGCCTCGCCCTCCTCCAGGGTGCGGTTGACGGTCTCGGCCGCCGCCGCGGCGCGCTCGACCGCCGACGCGAACCCGGCCGCGGCGACCTCCTCTCCGTGCACGAGGATCCGTTCCGACCAGCGCGCCGTGTGCGGCGAGACGCAGGCGCCGGCGGAGACGCCGTGCGCCTCGAGCAGCGCCGCGATCATCCGCGTCACCGAGGACTTGCCGTTGGTGCCGACGACGTGGATCGAGGCGAAGCGGTGCTGCGGCAGGCCGAGCAGCGTGCTCAGCTTGTGCATCCGCTCCAGGCCCAGCTTCCAGCCGATCGGCTCGAGCGAGTCGAGATAGGCCTCGGGGTCCAAGATCAGTCGACGGTTGCTCCGCTTCGCGTCCGCACCGTCTAGGCGATCACGCGAGCTCTGCCAGTTCCATGCGGTAGCGCTCGAGCTTCTGGCGCTCCTCCTCGACGACCTCGGCCGGCGCGCGCTCGACGAACCGCTCGTTGCCGAGTTTGCCCTCCGCCCGCCTCACCTCGGAGCGCAGCTCCTCGCGGCGCGCCTCGAGCCGCGCGGCGATCGCCTCGGCGTCGATCTCGGCCGAGACGAGAATCTTTACCGGCCCGACCGCCGCCACGGGGTCGCCGCCGTCCTGCTCGAAGGCGAAGCGCGCGAGGCGGCCGACGAACTCGCGCGGCCGGGTGCCCTCGGCTCGCGCCGGCAGCACGGTCGCCGCCGGCGCCTCGACCAGGTCGCGCCAGGCGCGCAACCGGCGCGTCAGCTCGATCCCGGCGCGGACCTCCGCCTCCGCCTCGGCGTCGCGCAGCGACTCGTCGGCCTCGGGGAACGGGTGCACCGCGAGGTGCCCGCGGCGCGACGGATGGTAGGACCAGATCTCCTCGCTGACGAAGGGCATGATCGGGTGCAACAGGCCGAGCACGCGCTCGAGCGCCCAGAGCAGCGTCGCCGAGACCTCCTCCTCTTCCTCGTAGAGGCGCGGCTTGACGATCTCCAGGTACCAGTCGCAGAGCTCGGACCAGACGAAGGCATAGATCTCTTGTGCTGCGTGCGCGAAGTCGTACGACTCCAGCTTCTCCGTCACCGAGGCGATCGTCGCCTCGAGCCGCGAGAGCAGCCAGCGGTCCTCAACCGCCGCGGCAGGAACTTGATCCTGCCGCCCTTTATTCGGAACGCCTCTCGACTGATTCTGCTCGAATTTCACATTCAGCAGAATCAGTCGAGAGGCGTTCCAGAGCTTGTTGGCGAGGTCGGCGCCCTGCTGCACCTTGGCGTCGGAGAAGCGGACGTCCTGGGTCGAGGACATCGCCAGCAGGCCGAAGCGCAGCGCGTCGGCGCCGTGCCGGTCGATCTCCTCCAGCGGGTCGACGCCGGTGCCGAGGCTCTTCGACATCCGCCGCCCGTCGCGCGCCTGGATCACCGAGTGGACGTAGACGTCGCGGAAGGGGACGTCGCCGGCGAACTCGAGTCCCATCATCACCATCCGCGCCACCCAGAGGAAGAGGATCTCGCGCGCCGTGGTGAGGAAGCTGGTCGGGTAGAAGGCGCGCAGCTCGGGCGCGTCCTCGGGCCAGCCGAGCGTCGCGAAGGGCCAGAGCGCCGAGCTGAACCAGGTATCGAGCACGTCCTCCTCCTGGCGCAGCTCGCCGCCGCAGGCGCCGCAGCGCTCCGGCGCCCGCTCGGCGACGTAGGTCTCCTCGCAGGGGTCGCAGTACCAGACCGGGATCCGGTGCCCCCACCAGAGCTGGCGCGACACGCACCAGGGGCGGATCTCGCGCATCCAGTCGAGGTAGACGCGCTTCCAGCGCTCGGGCGCGATCCGCACCCGGTCGCGTTCGACCGCCTCGATCGCCGGCGCGGCCAGCTCGTCCATGCGGCAGAACCACTGCAGCGAGATCAGCGGCTCGATCCGCGCCCCGGAGCGCTCCGAGAAGGGGACCGAGTGGACGTAGGGCTCTTCGTCGCGCAGCCGTCCCTCCTCGCGCAGGGCCGCGACGACCGCCTCCGCCGCCTCGGCCGCGGTGAGGCCGGCGAAGCGCTCACCCGCTTCCGCGTTCATCCGCCCGTCGGGGCCGATCACGCCGATCTCCTCGAGCCCGTGCCTGCGGCCGATCTCGAAGTCGTTGACATCGTGCCCCGGGGTCACCTTGAGCGCCCCGGTGCCGAACCCGGGGTCCACATGCTCGTCGGCGATGATCGGCAACCGGCGGCCGACCAGCGGCAGGATGCAGTGGCTGCCGACCAAATCGGCGTGGCGCTCGTCGTCCGGGTTGACCGCCACCGCGGTGTCGGCGAGCATCGTTTCCGGGCGCACGGTGGCGACCGTGAGCACCCGGTCGGAGCCCTCGACCGGGTAGTCGATCGAGTAGAGGGTGTCCTCGACCTCGCGGTTCTCGACCTCGAGGTCGGAGATCGCCGAGTGCGAGCCCGGGTCCCAGTTGACCATGTAGTGGTCGCGGTAGATGTAGCCCTTGTCGTAGAGCTGCTTGAAGACGCGGTAGACGGCGCGCACGTAGCCCTCGTCGAGGGTGAAGCGCTCGTTCTCGTAGTCGCAAGAGGCGCCGAGCCGCTTGTACTGCTCGACGATCCGCGAGCCGTACTCCTCTTTCCAGGCCCAGACGCGCTCGACGAAGGCCTCGCGGCCGATCTCCCGGCGCGAGGTGCCCTCGGCGGCGAGCATCTTCTCGACCACCGCCTGGGTGGCGATGCCGGCGTGGTCGGTGCCCAGCGTCCACAGCGCGTTGCGGCCGCGCATCCGGTTCATCCGCACGAGCGCGTCCTGCATCGCGCCGTTCAGCGCGTGCCCCATGTGCAGCGCCCCGGTCACGTTAGGAGGCGGGATCGCAACCGAGAAGTTCTCCCCCGGCGATCCCTCCGCCTTCGGGTGGAAATACCCCCCGTCAAGCCACTCCTGAAAGAGCCGCCGCTCGACCTCCCCCGGTTCGTACCGCGTCGTCCCCTCAAGCTTTTTCCGCCGCGCCGCGTCCATTCTGGGCGAGTCTAGATAGCCGGCGCGTCGCAGGAGGGATCGGGTGTCCCTCCCCAGGAGGCTCAAGAAACCACGTTCGAGCCCTTTCCAACGAACCAGCTGCGCGACGGCCTCATGGGGAGGGACACCCGATCCCTCCCCGCCCTACGCCGTTTCCTCGCCCAGGCCCTCTTCGGACTCGCCGATGTCCTGGTGGGCGGCCTCGGTGACGAGGGTCGGCCGGCGGCCCTGGGCGATCGTCTCCCTGGTCACGACGCACTTCGTCACGTCGCGGCGCGAGGGCAGCTCGAACTGCACGTCGAGCAGCGTCTCCTCGAGGATCGAGCGCAGGCCGCGGGCGCCGGTTTCCCGCTCCAGCGCCTTCTCGGCGATCGCCTCGAGGCTGTCCTCGGAGAAGACCAGCTCGATGTCGTCGAACTCGAAGAAGCGCTGGAACTGCCGGGTCAGCGCGTGTTTCGGCTCGGTCAGGATCGTGATCAGGTCCTCGCGGGTCAGCTGGTGGATCGCGGCGACGACCGGCAGGCGGCCGATGAACTCCGGGATCAGGCCGTACTCGATCAGGTCCTCGGGCAGCACCTGCTCGAACCACTCGCCCTTGTCCTTCTGCTCGCGCGAGGAGATTTCCGCGCCGAAGCCGATCCCGCGGTCGCCGACGCGGTTCTCGATCACCTTGTCGAGCTCGGCGAAGGAGCCGCCGCAGACGAAGAGGATGTTGGTCGTGTCGAGGGTCAGGAACTCCTGGTGGGGGTGCTTGCGCCCGCCCTGCGGCGGCACCGAGGCCGTCGTCCCCTCGAGGATCTTGAGCAGCGCCTGCTGCACGCCTTCGCCGGAGACGTCGCGGGTGATCGACGGGTTGTCGGCTTTGCGCGCGATCTTGTCGATCTCGTCGATGTAGATGATCCCGGTTTCGGCCTTCTTCACGTCGTAGTCGGCCGCCTGGATCAGCTTCAGGAGGATGTTCTCGACGTCCTCGCCGACGTAGCCGGCCTCAGTCAGCGCGGTGGCGTCGGCGATCGCAAAGGGCACGTTGAGGATCCGGGCGAGCGTCTGCGCGAGCAGCGTCTTGCCGCAGCCGGTGGGGCCGAGCAGGAGGATGTTCGACTTCTCCAACTCGACCTCGGGGTCCTCGCCGCCGGCCGCCATCTGCACCCGCTTGTAGTGGTTGTAGACGGCGACCGAGAGGGCCCGCTTGGCGGCCTCCTGGCCGACCACGTACTCCTGCAGGACCTGATGGATCTCGACTGGTTTGGGCAGGTTCTCGAGTTCGACGCCCTCGGTGCCGGGCGGCGCGAGCTCCTCGTCGATGATCTCGTTGCAGAGGTCGATGCACTCGTCGCAGATGTAGACGCCCGGTCCGGCGATCAACTTCTTGACCTGGCGCTGCGACTTGCCGCAGAAGCTGCAGAGGAGCTGCTCGTTGGAATCGGTGGGACGTGCCAAAGCGGGAAATCCCCTCCTTGCGGGGTCGGTAGTCGCCTACCGGCGTCGCGTCCCAAGCTTAAAGGGGGACGCAACCCGGCCCTGTCGCTGCCGTCGTTTACTTCGGCGCGGGCGCGGTCCCTCCCTGCGGGCGAAGCATTGCGCGGCGTCGCGACCCGAGCTACCCGGTCCGCAGCGGCCCGCGGATCGTCCGACGCTTGAGCCTCGCACCGGAGGCCGGCTCGAAGCGGCCGTAGAGGACCTCCGGGTCCAAATCCACTTCACCGGGCCACTCGACCGTGCGGCTCTCAGGGTTGACCCGGATTCGCTCGAAGATCTCGCGGCTGTCTCGAATCGGCGCGAAGACGCTGCCTGAACCAAGCAACTCGCTCAGATCGATCTCCTTGACGGCACCATCGGAAAAAGTCGCACGAATCGCCAGACCCTCCAAGGGCTCGACCGCGGTAATGCCGACCACGTCGGTTACTCCAGCGGCTCTATCGGCTCCGGCCGATCGTTGTTGACGACTCGTTCCCAATTCGCTTCAAGCTCCTCTCGATGGTGCTCGGCCCATTCTCGCACGAGCCGCTGTGCCCGTTTCGACAAGGATCCGGCGCAGGCTTCGTGCCGGATCTACAGTTGGCGACAATGGCCGCCACGATCCACATAGAACCGGTCGCCGCCAGGCAGCTCGACTCGTTGCTGCCGCTGATCGCCGCCTACCAGCGCTTCTATGAGGTCGAGGAGATCGACGAGCGACGCAACCGCGGCTTCTTCTCGCGCTTCCTCGCCCCGAGCGAGCACGGGATGCTGCTCGGCGCCTGGCGCGACGGCGAGCTGCTCGGCTACGCCTGCCTCTACTGGCACTTCGACTCGCTGCGCGCCGAGGAGACTGTGCTGCTGAACGATCTCTACGTGGTCGAGGCCGCCCGCGGCCAGGGCGTCGGCCGCGCCCTGATCGAGGCGAGCGCCACGATCGCACGAGAGCGCGGCGCCCACCAGCTCCAGTGGGTCACCGCCCCCGACAACGAGGCCGCCCGTCGCCTCTACGACTCGACCGGCGCCGCCAGGGAGCCCGCGATCGAGTACGAGCTGCGGCTTTAGCGACCGGCCTACGACATAACATTTCGCCTATATGGCGAAGCTTGAGCAGGAGGCCCACCGAATAGCTGCGCAGGCCTTGAGTCAGCAGGAGGAGACGCTGGCCGAGCTACGTGCGCGAACCGGCACCCTGCTCACCGCCGCATCCCTTGTGGCCTCCTTCCTAGGCGGGCAAGCGCTGACGCGCCATGGCCTAAGCATTTGGGTCATAGCTGCCCTCGCGGCCTTCGGCATATCGGTCGTACTCAGCATCTACGTGCTCCTCCCAAAGACCGGCCTTATTTTCGCTCTCGATGCTCCTGAAACCTACAGCGCTCTCTACGACATTCGCGAGGACGAGGAGGAGATCGATCGAAGGCTCGCCTACTGGCTGCAATCGTTTCGCGAAAAAAACCAGCCGACCGTCGAACGCCTGACCCGTGCCTTCGAGATCGCTGGATTTGCGCTGCTGGTCGAGATCGCGTTTTTGGCGGTTGGGCTGGCTGTAAGCTAGTCACGATGGCCAACCAGCCGAAACAACCGGTATCGACTGCCCCGGCCTCGTCTGGCGCTAAACCACCACCTCCGCCACCCCCGCCTCCACCCGGTGTCGGAATTCCCGAGACGCGCGGCGGCGGCCAAAGCCGCCGCAAGTAGTCCTCCCGCGCCGGAGAGTTCAGCCCTGGCGTTCCCAGCGTTCGAGCGCCGGCAGCGGGTCGATCGGGCGACCGTGGACGTGGATCCCGAGGTGGAGGTGGCAGCCCCCGGAGCGAGCGCGGCGAGCAGGGCGAGGCTTGCGAGGAGAGCGCGCCTCAGTGGTGCTCGATGACGCGGTCGACGATGCTGTACTCCTTCGCCTCCTCCGCGGTCATGAAGTAGTCGCGATCGGTGTCGTTCGTGACTTTGTCGAACGGCTGGTTGGTGTGCTTGGCGATGATCTCGTCGAGCCGGCGGCGCGTGTCGATGATCTCTTTGGCGTGGATCTCGATGTCCGCCGCCTGGCCCTGGAAGCCGGCCGAGACCTGATGGATGAGGATCTTCGAGTTGGGCAGCGCCATCCGCTTGCCGGCGGCGCCGCCCGCCAGCAGCAGCGCGCCCATGCTCATCGCGATGCCGACACAGATCGTCTGCACGTCGGGCTTGATGAACTGCATCGTGTCGTAGATCGCCAGGCCGGCGTAGACGTCGCCGCCGGGAGAGTTGACGTAGATGCTGATGTCCTTGTCCGGGTCCTCGGACTCGAGGTGCAGCAGCTGGGCCACGATCAGGTTGGCGATTTCCTGGTTGACCTGCGTGCCGAGGAAGATGATCCGCTCGTTCAGCAGGCGCGAGTAGATGTCGAACGAGCGCTCGCCGCGCGAGGTCTGCTCGACCACCATCGGGACCAGAGGACTCATGCGCGGCACTCTATAGAAGCGACCCGGCGGCTCGCGCTCACTCGTCGCCCGGGGTCCAGAGCTCGCCTTTCTCCTCGCGCTCCTTCTCCGGAGTCCAGATCTTCTCGCGCGCCTCGGCCTGCTCCTTGGGGATCGGCTTGGCCGACTCGGCGATCAGGTCGATCGCCTTGCGGAAGCGGATGTCGTCGCGGATCATCGCGTCGCGGCCGCTCTCGCGCAGCCGCTTCAAGAGCTTCTCGGGGGTCGTGCGCTCGTGTTCTGCCGAGTGCTCCAGCGCCTCGACCAGCTCCTCCTCGGAGACCTCGATCTCCTCCGCCTCGGCGATCGCCGCCAGCACCGCCTCGCGCTTCAGCTCGGCTTCCGCCTCGGGCTTCGACTCCTCGATCACCTGCTCACGCGTTTTGCCCTGCATCTGCAGGTAGGCGTCGGGGCTCATGCCCTGGCCGGCAAGCTGGCGCTCGACCCGCTCCCAGCGCTCGGCGGCGCGCGCCGTCGCGAGCTCGTCGGGCAGCTCGACCGTCGCCTCGGCGGCCGCGGCGTCGAGGGCGGCGACGCGGAAGTCCTGCTCGGCGCGCTCGCCGACGATCTCGGCGAGCCGCCTGGCGACGTCCTCGCGCAGCTCCTCCAGGGTGTCGAACTCCGAAGCCTCGGAGGCGAAATCGTCGTCGAGCTCGGGCAGGACCTTCTCGCGCACCTCTTTGACCTCGACCGTGAAGACGGCGTCTTCGCCGGCCAGCTCCTCGGCCTGGTAGTCCTCGGGGAAGCTGACCTCGACCGTACGGGTCTGCCCCGCCTCGGCGCCGGCGAGCTGCTCCTCGAAGCCGGGAATCAGCTGGCCGCCGCCGAGCTCCAGCATCTGGTCGCTCGCCTGGCCGCCCTCGAAGGCCTTGCCGTCGACGAGCCCCTCGAAGTCGATCAGCAGCACATCGCCCTCGGCGGCGGCGCGCTCGACCGGCTCCAGGCGGGCGAAAGCCTCGCGCATCCGCTCGACCTCGCGGTCGACCAGCTCGGCCGGCGGCTCGGGCTCCTCCTTCGGCACCTCGAGGCCCCTGTACTCGCCGAGCTCGGCGCCCGGCCGCACGCCGATCTCGAACTTGAAGGCGAGCGG
Source organism: uncultured Solirubrobacterales bacterium (assembly GCA_963835315.1). Lineage (GTDB taxonomy): Bacteria > Actinomycetota > Thermoleophilia > Solirubrobacterales > 70-9 > VRUE01. The sequence continues at coordinate 36,872 of CAWIFA010000029.1, forward strand.
CTCGCCGGGCGCCTCCGGGGTCGAGACGACCTCGACGCTCGGGTCGCCGACCGGCGCGATGCCGGAGCCGAGCAGGGCCCGTTCGTACCACTCCGGCAGCGCCTCGCGGATCGCCTCCTCGAGCACGGCGGCGAAGCCGAGCCGCTGGATCACCAGCGAGGGCGGCGCCTTGCCCTTGCGGAAGCCGGGCATCCGCATCTCGCGCGCCAGGCCGCGGGCGGCGCGGTTGACCGCGCGCTCGACGTCATCGGCCGCGACCTCGACCTCGACGCCGACGCGCGAGTCGGGGAGCTCTGAAACTTTTGGCTCGGCGAGGCTCATGCGAGCGCGGGACCCTATCGCGCCTGCCGCTGTGGACTTTTTACGTGCTGGAGCACGTCCAAGGTCAGCTGCGCCGCAGCAAGCCGCGCCGCACCGCGACGCCGAAGTCGATCGCGAAGGCGAGGCCGCGCCCCAGCGGCCCGGTGACCAGCCAGGCGCGCGCCCTATTCATCGCGTCCCGCGGCGGTCAGCCGTTCCTCCAGCAGGGCGCCATGGCCGGCGGCGACGGCGCGTCCCGCCCGCCGCTCGTCCAGCTCCACACCGCGCTCGCGCGCCAGGTCGAGCAGGTCCTGCTTTTCGGTCCCTTCGCGGGCGACCTCGAAGAACACCCAGGCGAGCACCCCGAGCGCCAGGAAGGTGCCCTCGATCATCATCACCACGCCCGCCGTGCTCTGGTCGGCGAGCGCCGAGATGTGCCAGTAGCGCTCGCCGGGGCCGTAGATCGGGTAGAGCACCGAGCCCGACCACATCAGCACGTTGCCGAGGATCGCGCTGACGAAGCGCACGGCGATCACGTAGGCGACCTTCCAGCCGGCGCCGAACCACTGCGGCTTCGGCAGCGGGCCGAAGACGGGCATCCACATCAGGCAGCCGAAGAAGAGGAAGCTCGTGTGCTCCAGCGAGTGGATCGGCGCGGTGCCGTAGGCGGCGTCGTAGAGCGGCGGGATGTGCCAGACGTAGAAGTTGACCGCCCAGAGCGGGAAGGCGACGAGCGGGTGGGCAAGCACCTCGAGTCGTTTGAAGAAGCGGATCGCGAGGATCGGCTGCAGGATCGATTTGGTCAGCCCGAGCACGATCAGCAGCGGGGCGATGTCGCCGATCAAGAGGTGCTCGACCATGTGACCGATCACCAACTCGTCGGAGATGTGGCCGATCGGGCTGAACAGTGCGATCGAGACGATCAGCAGCGCCCCGCCGAAGCAGAGCTGGCGCCAGAGCGGCACCTTGCGGCCGTCCCAGGAGAGCGTCAGCACGCGGCGCCAGTAGAGGACTGCGCCGAGCGTGATCGGGAAGACCTCGATCGGCGCAAAGGCGCCTGCTACGTGGGCGAGGGGGACGCTGGCCACGGTGGTAGCTTGGCAGGCCCTTGAGCGCGGAGCGAGCAAGCGTGCATATCTGGTTCTTCGCGCCGCGAGCGAAGCGCGATCCGTGATGGCTTCCGATCCGACCCGCTTCCCGCCGATCGGCAGCTACGGCTTCCTCTCCGACTGCCACACCAGCGCGCTCGTCTCCTACGACGGCCTGGTCGAGTGGCTCTGCCTGCCGCGCTTCGACTCGCCCAGCGCCTTCGCGGCGCTGCTCGACCGCGGCGCCGGCCACTTCAAGCTGAAGCCGCGCGGGGTAGTCGTCCCGATCAGCCGCCGCTACGAGCCCGGCACGCTGGTGATCGAGACGACCTGGGTGACCGACACCGGCTGGGTCGTCGTCCATGACGCGCTGACGATCGGCGACTGGGTCGAGCAGGAAGGGCCGGGCTCGCGGCCGGTCACCGAACACGAGTCCGACCACTCGCTGCTGCGCACGATGACCTGCATCGACGGCGAGGTCGAGCTCGAGATGGAGTGCCTGCCGTGCTTCGCCTACGGCGCCGAGGCGGCGAGCTGGAGCGGCGGCGAGCTGGGCGAGGCGTGCGCCGGCGGCGACGGGGTCGAGCTGCAGCTGACCAGCGACATGGAGCTCGAGCTCGACGGCGGCGCGGCGCGCGGCACGGCGCGGCTGCGCGAAGGCGAGAGCGGCTTCTGCGCGCTGACCTGGGGCGAGAACGACCTCGGCGGGCCGCGCAGCGCCCCGGAGGCGCTCGAGCGGCTCGACTCGACCGAAGACTTCTGGCGCAGATGGCTGCACGCCGGCGACTTCCCCGACCACCCCTGGCGCATCCACCTGCAGCGCTCGGCGCTGGTGCTGAAGGGGCTCACCTACGCGCCTACCGGCGCGATCCTCGCCGCGCCGACGACCTCGCTGCCCGAGACGCCCGGCGGCGAACGCAACTGGGACTACCGCTACTGCTGGATCCGCGACTCGACCTTCACGCTCTGGGCGCTGCACACGCTCGGCTTCGACCAGGAGGCGCGCGACTTCATGCGCTTCATCGTCGGCATCTGCCGCGAGGACCCGCAATTGCAGATCATGTACGGGATCGGCGGCGAGAAGCAGCTGACCGAGAGCACGCTCGACCACCTCGGCGGCTACGCCGGCGCCAGCCCGGTGCGGATCGGCAACGGCGCATTCGACCAGCGCCAGAACGACGTCTGGGGGGCGCTGCTCGACTCGATCTACCTGCACGAGAAAGCGCTGCGCGGCAGCGGCACGCCGGCCGACCGGGAACTGATCCGCCAACAGGTGGAAGCGGCGATCGAGGCCTGGCCCCACGCCGACCAGGGGATCTGGGAGTCGCGCGGCGAGCCGCAGCACTACGTCTCCTCGAAGCTGATGATCTGGGTCGCGGTCGACCGCGGCGTGCGCCTCGCCCGCAGCATCGGCAAAGACGAGCTCGCCGACGAGTGGGAGCGGACCGCGAACGCGATCCGCGAGGAGATCCTCGAACGCGGCGTCCGCGACGGCGTCTTCCGCCAGCACTACGACACCGACGCGCTCGACGCCTCGACGCTGCTGATCCCGCTGCTGCGCTTCCTTCCCGCCGACGACCCGCGCGTGCGCGCCACGGTCGACGCGATCGACGAGCAGCTGACCCAGCACGGCCTCGTCCTCCGCTACCGGGTCGAAGAGACCGACGACGGGCTGACGGGCGAGGAGGGCACCTTCCTGATCTGCTCCTTCTGGCTCGTCTCGGCGCTCTCGGAGATCGGCGAGCGCGAGCGCGCGCGGGCGCTCTGCGAGCGGCTGCTCGAGGCGGCCGGCTGGCTCGACCTCTACGCTGAGGAGCTCGAAGCCGAGAGCGGGCGCCACCTCGGCAACTACCCCCAGGCCTTCACCCACCTGGCGCTGGTCAACGCGGTCTCCCACGTGATCGCCGACGAGCAGCGCTCCGACGGCGGCCAGACCGCCGTGTTCAGCGAGATGGGCGGCGTCCGCGAGGGGGTTTAGCATGCTAACGTATGAGCATGTATTCTCACCGGCTACAGATCTTGCTCGACGACGGGCGGCATGAGCGGGTAGCCGCGGCGGCACGCCAGCGCGGCGTCTCCGTCGCCACCGTCGTACGCGACGCGATTGACCGCGGCCTGCCGTCCGGGGACGGCAGCCGCAAGGCGGCCGCTCGGCGCCTTCTGGAGGCTCCCGACATGCCGGTCCCCACGCCGACCGAGCTGAAGGAAGAGCTCGAGGCGCTGCGCAGCCGGCGCGCATGATCGTCCTCGACACGACGGTCCTCGTCTACGCCAAGGGCGCCGAGCACCCATTCCGCGATCCATGCCGGCGGCTGATCGAGGCGATTGCCGGCGGCGAGGTCGAAGCCACGACTACGGTCGAGGTGATTCAGGAGTTCGTCCACGTGCGCGCGCGTCGGCGCGATCGCACCGACGCGGCCGAGCTCGGCCGGGACTACGCCGAGCTGCTCTCACCGTTGCTCCAGGTCACCGCCGACCATCTGCGGCGGGGCCTCGAGCTGTTCGCGGGGCGGGACCGACTCGGCGCCTTCGACGCCGTGCTCGCGGCGGCCGCGATCGGGACCGGAGCAAGCGCCCTCGTCTCCGCCGACGACGATTTCTCCGGCGTGCCGGACCTCGCCTACGTGCGAGCTGATGCCGCCGGGATAGCGAGCCTGGTGAGCTAGGTCGAGGTCATCCGCCCCGCTCTCGGCCGGCTCCAACGCCAGGGGATAGGTTTTGACTCCTATGCGGTTCAAACCTCTACAGCGGTAGGTTCTGGGGGTGAAAACGCGCTTGGTCGCCGTCTTCGCGCTTGCAGCCGTGCTTGTGGGCACCGGGGCGTGCGGGGCGCAGGCGTTTCGGGCGACGGTTCACGTCACCCCGCTCGCCAAGACCCGCATCGCCTGGTATGAGCGCGGGCACGGTCCGCCGCTGGTAATGCTGACGGGGACCGGGTCGACGATGGCCGAATGGGACCCGGCGCTGCTGCGGCTGCTGGCCCGCGACCACCGGCTGATCCTCTTCGACTATCCGGGAGTCGGCCGCTCGGGCCCGTGGCACGGCGACTCCTTCGACTCGCTCGCCGCCGCGACCGTGTCGCTGATGAAAGCGACCGGGGCGCCGCGCGCCGACGTGCTCGGCTGGTCGATGGGCGGCTTCGTCGCCCAGCGACTGGCGATCGACTACCCGGGCCGGGTCTCCCACCTGGTCCTCGCCGGAACCAACCCCGGTGGCAGCCACGCGGTGCTCGGCACGCCGCGAGCGCAGGCGATCGACAGCGAGCCGCACCCATCCGAAGCGGCGATCCTGCGTGAGCTCTACCCGGCCGGCCGCCAAGCCGAGGGGCGACGCTTCCTGCGCCGGCTCGAACGCGCCGGCCGGAGCGGCGAGATCCCGGACGACTTCCACGTCTCCCCCGCGACCGTCCGACGCCAGGTCGCCGCCGAGGACCCGTGGCTGCTCAGCAATCTCAACTACCGCCGGCTCGCCGGCGTCGCCGCGCCCACCCTGGCGGCGGCGGGCGCCCGCGACCCGGTCGTGCCGCCGGTCAACCTGCGCCGGATCGCCGCCCGGGTCCCCGGCGCCCGCTTCGCCCGCTTCGCCGGCGCCCATGCCTTCCTCTTCCAGTCGCGCAACCGCTTCGCCCACCTCGTCGACCGCTTCCTGCGCCGGACGCCATGAACCCGGTCGGCTCGGTTAGGTTGGGTCGGTGACCCGGTTTCGCGCCGACCGACCGCTGGGCCTCGCACCGGCGACGGCGCTCGACTACCGCGAGCTGGCGCGGCGGCGGCTGCCCCGTCAGCTCTTCGACTACGTCGACGGCGGCGCCTACGAGGAGCGCACGATGCGCGCCAACGTCGCCGACCTCGAGGCGCTGCTGCTGCGCCAGGTGGTGATGCGCGACGTGTCCGAGCGCGACCCGGGGCTCGAGGTGCTGGGCGAGCGCCTCGCACTGCCGGTCGTGCTCGGGCCGGTCGGCCTCGCCGGGATGCTCGCGCCACGCGCCGAGGTCCAGGCGGCGCGCGCGGCCGAGGCGGCCGGGGTTCCCTTCGTCGAGTCGACGGTCTCGATCTGCCCGATCGAGGAGGTGGCGCCCGCCACCTCGCGGCCGCCCTGGTTCCAGCTCTACGTGATGCGCGACCGCGGCTACACCGAGCACCTGATGAGCCGCGCGCGGGCGGCCGGCTGCAAGGTCCTGGTGCTGACCGTCGACCTCGCCGTGGTCGGCGCCCGCCACCGCGACACCCGCAACGCCGTCGTCGGCGAGGGCCTTCCTTTGCGGGCGAGGCTCGGCCGGGCATTCGATCTGCTCAGCCATCCCGGTTGGGTCCGCCGGGTCGCGATCGGCGGCAAACCGCTCACCTTCGGCAACCTCGAGGACGCCGTCCCCGGCGCCCGCACGCCGGAGGCGTTCCGCGAGTGGGTCGACGCCCAGTTCGACCCAAGCGTCACCTGGGACGACATCGCCTGGGTGCGCGAGAACTGGGACGGCCGCCTGCTGGTCAAGGGCGTGCTCGATCCCGCGGACGGCCGCCGCGCGGTCGAGGTCGGCGTCGACGGCGTGATCGTCTCCAACCACGGCGGCCGCCAGCTCGACGCAGTCCCCTCGACGGCCCGCGCCCTGCCCGAGATAGCCGACGCGATCGCCGGCCAGACCGAGGTCCTCGTCGACGGCGGCATCCGCACCGGCCTCGACGCCTTCAAGATGGTCGCCCTGGGCGCCGGCGCCGTCCTGATCGGCCGCGCCTGGGCCTGGGCAGTGGCCGCCCGCGGCCAGGCCGGCGTCGCTCACGTCCTCGACGTCCTGCGAGCCGACCTCGATGTCGCCCTAGCCCTGACCGGGAACACCTCACTGGCGGAGGTCGACCGCTCAGCGCTCTACGAGCCGGCGAGGTTCCCCTAGCGCGACCTCAGCGCAGAGCGAGCGCGCGCCGCGCGGACCGCCGCGGAGAGGGTCTCGATGTCGTAGGCGCCGTCGTGGCGGCGGTCGTTGACGAAGAAGGTCGGGGTGCCGGTGACGCCGCTGCCGTCGGCCGAGTCGACATCCTCCTCGACGCGAGGGGCGTGCGCGTGCCGCTCCAGGTCCTCGCGGAAGCGCTCGAGGTCGAGGCCGAGCTGCTCGGCGTATCCGTGCAGGGCGCGTGGACTGAGGTCCCCCTGATGGTCGAGCAGCAGGTCGTGCATCTCCCAGAAGGCGCCCTGCGCGGCGGCGGCCTCGGCCGCCTCGGCGGCGAGCTCGGCGCGTAGGTGGACGTCGCTCAGCGGCAGGTGGCGCCAGACGTAGCGCAGGTCGCCGAAGTCCGCGAGCAGCTCGCGGATCACCGGCTCGGCGCGGCCGCAATACGGGCACTCGAAGTCGCCGTACTCGACCACCGTGACGGGCGCCTCGTGCGGCCCGCGGATGTGGTCGCGGCCGGCATCGACCGGCACGGCGAGGTCGACCAGGGTCTCCGAGGTCCCCAGCAGGGCGCGAATCCGCATGCGACGCGGCAGCCGTGCGGTGGCGCGGAAGACGAGCCAGGTGAGCAGCGAGGCGCCGAGCGCCGCCGTCAGCACGCCCAGCTTCGCCTCACGCAGCTCGATCCCGTCGAAGGCGAGCGAGGCGATCAGCAAAGAGACGGTGAAGCCGATCCCGGCGACCGCGCCGCCGCCCGCCGTCGCCACCCAGCCGACCGGCGGGTGCAGGCGACCGCGACTCAGCCTGCTCGCCAGCCAGGCTATGCCCGTCACCCCCACAGGCTTGCCGAGCACGTAGGCGGCGACGATGCCGAGCGTCAGCGGCGACGCGTAGGCCTTGGCGAGGAAGCCGCCGTCGAGCGCGATGCCGACGTTGGCGAGCGCGAACAGCGGCACGATCACGTAGCTGGTCCACGGGTGGTAGAGCGCCAGCATCCGCGCGTTCGGCGAGACCGCCGCCTGCAGGCCCTGGCCGGCCGAGCGGGCGAGCGCGGGCGTCGGCTGCTCGCGGAAGCCGCGGAAGAGCTGCGTCGCCCGCTCCAGCTCTTCGCGCCCGGCCGGATAGGCCCAGGTGATCAGCCCGACGGCGAGGCCGAGCACGACCGGCTCGACGCCCGATTCGTACAGCGCAACCCAGGCAACGGCGGCGAGCAGGAAGTAGACGAGCCCCTGCCTGACGCGCAGCGCGAGGGCGAGCAGGATGACGGCGAAGACGCCGGCTGCGATCAGCAGCGGCCCGAACGCCACTTCTTCGCTGTAGGCGAGGCCGATGACGAGCAACGCGACGACGTCGTCGACGACGATGATCGTCAGCATGAAGCCGCGCAGGCGGTCGGGGAAGCGCGGCCCGACAAGCGCCAGCATCCCCAGCGCGAAGGCGGTGTCCGTCGACATCGCCACTCCCCAGCCGCCGGCCGCGTCGCCGCCGCCGTTGAAAGCCAGGTAGATCGCGATCGGCACCCCCATGCCGCCGAGCGCCGCGAGCACCGGCAGGGCGAGACGGCGGCGCTCACGCAGCTCGCCGACGTCGAACTCGCGCCGCACCTCGAGCCCGACGACGAAGAAGAAGAACGTCATCAGGCCGCTGTTCACCCACTCGCGCAGGTTCTGCGAGATGCCCGAGCCGCCGAGCCGGATCGAGAGCTCGGTCCCCCAGACGCCGTCGTAGGAGGAGAGGTCGACGTTCGCCCAGACGAGGGCGGCGAGGGCCGCCGCGAGCAGCACCGCGGCACTGCCCGTCTCGGTGGCGAGGAAGTCGCGCAGCGGCCCCGGCAGGTTGCGCACCCAGGCGGTGCGCCCGCTGAAGGTCGACTGGTTTACGGACGAGCTCACCCCGGGCAGCTTGCCATCATCGGCGTAAGCGAGCGAAAGGGGACGGCGATGGCGAGCTCACTCGAGGGCAACGTGGCATTGATCACCGGCGCCAGCAGCGGCATCGGCGAGGCGACGGCGCGGGCGCTCGCCGCGCAGGGAGCGAAAGTCGCGCTGGCGGCGCGGCGGCTCGAACGGCTGGAGCGGCTTGCCGAGGAGATCGGCAAGGGCGGCCATACTGCGCTGGCGATCCAGTCCGACATCGCCGACCAGGAGCAGGCGATCGCCGCGGTCGGCCGCACGGTCGACGAGCTCGGCCGCCTCGACATCCTCGTCAACAACGCCGGCGTGATGCTGCTCGGGCCGATCGAGGGTGCGCCGACCGAGGAATGGCAGCGGATGATCGAAATCAACCTCAAGGGCCTGGTCAACACGACCCACGCCGCCCTCCCCCACCTGCTCGCCGCCGCCGCCGAATCGGAGCGCGGCTGCGCCGACCTGGTCAACATCAGCTCGGTTGCCGGCCGGGTCGCCCGCTCCGGCTCCGGCGTCTACAACCTGACCAAGCACGGGGTCGGCGCCTTCAGCGAGTCCTTCCGCCAGGAGTTCGCCGGGCGGCGCGTGCGCTCGACCCTGATCGAGCCCGGCGCGGTCGCCACCGAGCTGACCGATCATCTGCGCGAAGGCGTGCGGGAGAAAGTGCGCGAGCGCTTCGCCGACATCGAGATCCTGCAAGCCGAGGACATCGCCGACGCGATCGCCTACGCGGTGACCCGGCCGGCGCACGCCTGCGTCAACGAGATCCTGATCCGGCCGACCGAACAGGTCGGCTGACTCAGCCCTGCGGCGGTCGCGGCGTGATCAGCGCCACCGGCAGGGCGAGGCCCGCGGAACGGCGCAGGGTTGCGATCCGGCGCCCTGGCTGCACGGCGTCGCGGACCTCGCTGACCCGGTCGCCGAGCGAGGCGACGGTGGCCTCGATATCCGGGGCGAGCAAGGCGAGGCCCCAGAAGAAGGCCCGGTGGTCTCCGCCGGCGCGCTCGATCGCCTGCGGCGGCTCCTGCACGACCTCGAGGATCGTCGCGCCGAGTCGGAAGAAGGCCTGGCGCGGCGCACCGGCCGGGGTCGGTTCCTCGCGAATCCGTCGCAGGTCCAGACCGGCGCGCTTCAGCGCGGCGACGGTGCGGTCGAGCACCGGCGTCATCGCCACCACGTGGTCGATCGCGGTGAGCCCATTGGGGTGCGCGGGAGCCTCACTCGGCGGCGGCTGCTCGGAGCGCGCCGTCGCCAGGCCGTCGAGCTTCAGCTCCTCGACCTCGCGCAGCGACCAGCCGGCGAGCCGCTCGCCCGCGTACGGCCCGGCGAGACGGATCCGCACGTCGCCGAGCACACAGACATCCCCCTCGACCGCGAACCCGAGCGCCTCCCAGGCCGCCGGCTCATCGGCGACCGTCAGCTCGTCGATCGTCACGCTCACCCGGGCTGCGCCTCCTCGTCGCGGCGCTTGATCAGCAGCCACTGCGGCTTCTCGCCGCCGCGCGTGCGCTGCAGGGCGAAGCCGCCGCGCAGCCTCTCGCCGTGCAGGACGAAGACCGCGTGGCCGCGATCGAGCGCCTCGGGCCAGGGCACGCGGCCCCCCTGCTCGTAGCGGCCGCGATCCCAGATGGCGACCCGGCCGCCGTCGGTCTCGCCCTCGAAGTCGTTGTGGGAGATGTCGTGATCGGCGACCTGGATCGCGAGGCGCTTCACCGCCGGGTCCATCGATGGCTGCTTCGGCACCGCCCAGGAGCGCATCGTTCCCTCGACCTCCAGCCGCAGGTCGAAGTGGTGCGCCGTCGCCCAGTGCTCCTGGACGACGAAGGCGCCGGCGCTGACCCCGCGGATCGCGAACTGCTCGTGCCCCTCGACCGCGGCGCTCCCGACGTCGACGCCCTCGACCGCCGCGCCGCGCGGGCCTCGCCCGAGGAAATCGACCAGCTCCTCGACCGCATCCGCCGGCCCCTCGGCGTGGACGAGCACGCTGCCGTCCTCAGCGTTGCGGACCCAGCCCATGACCCCGAGCCGGCGGGCCCGGTGCCGCGTCAGCTGACGGAAGCCGACTCCCTGCACCCGGCCACGCACCGTCGCCCGCACCGCCTTCGGGTTCTCGCTCACAGTGGGCGGCATATTGTCGCCTTTTCACCCCTATTGGGGGTAAAAGGCAGCAAGATGGGTTGGCGGGCGCGGCTAATCGGCGAGTTCCGCCGTGACCAGGCGCAGGCCGACGTCGAGTTCCCGTGTCGTCCGCAGCTCGCCGTGACGGCGGTCCCACTCGCCGCTCTCGAGGTCGCCCCGCAGACGCTCGAGGCCGCGGGCGGTCACGTCGTCGGAGAGCTGGTGCCAGATCGAGGAGGAGCGGCGCACATTCGGGTCGAGGTGGGCCTCCGGCCGGTCCCAAAGGGCGATGCAGAAGCCGTCGGCGCAATTCGCCGGAACCGGCAGCGGGGGCCTCGGCGACGCCTTGGATCGCCGGCGCCGCATCGGGCGGGCGCTGGGCGATCATCACCGGCGAGGGCTCGACCGCGACCACCTCGCGGTCGCGCGGCTCGTAGGAGCCAGCGCCAGCGCCGACGTTGAGGACGACAGTCGCGTCCCCGAGCGCCGCGTGGATCGCCGCTTCGATCTGCGGGTCGGCGCAGCGGACCGCGGTGTAACCGACGCCCATGCGGTCGTACGCGGGGGACTTCACGGCGCCGGATACTAGTTTCAACAGGGTTCAGCGCCCCCCCCGCCTCAATCGCAGCCGGTCGACCGGGGATCTGCTCGCGGGCGGCCCCAGCCAGGGGTGCCGTAGGGTTGCGCCGTGCCGTTCACGCTCAGGAACCTCAAGGACGACCTGGAGGACATCGGGTCCAACTTCGACGGCGCGCCGGACCTGGAGTTCCGCTTGGCGACCGGGGCACTCGAGCTCGAGAAGTCCGGCCTCGGATACCAGCGAGTGCCGCCCAACTATCGCTTTCCGTACGGCCACGCGCACAGGACGCAGGAGGAGGTCTACGTGGTCCTGCGCGGGAGCGGGCGGATGAAGCTCGACGACGAGATCGTCGCACTCAGGGAATGGGACGCCGTGCGCGTCCCGCCCGGTACGTGGCGAGGCTACGAGGCCGGGCCGGAGGGCCTCGAGATCCTCGTGATCGGCGCCCCCAATCTCGGCGAGGCCCCACGCGATGACGTCGAGGGCCGGCGCGACTGGTGGGCTCAGTAGCTGGAGAGGGCAACCTGCCTCCGGGAAGCTATGCTGCGCTGCGCATCGTGGCGGCCATAGTTCAACGGTAGAACTTCGCGTTGTGGTCGCGACAATGAGGGTTCGATTCCCTCTGGTCGCCCTAGGTGATGTCGCGGGACATCGGAGACAGATGTCTCGCGACATCACGCCTGCTGAATTCCTCCCTTAGAGACTTCTCACGGAGGCTTGCGCTCGGCTTAGGGAAGCGCGCGGAGGATCTGACGATGGACGAGGTCCGCAAGCTCGAGACGAAGGGCCTCGCCCGCGCCAAGTCGCGCTCGCGCCGCCGGCGCGTCTCGACGATCCGCAGCCGCACGATCCGCGGCTCGCTGGCGCTGTTCGCGGTCCTCTGGGGGATCGTCTTCGTCCAGCTCGCGAGCGGCAACGACCCGGCGCTGAGCACCAAGCAGCAGCCGGCAAAGCACACGGCTCGCGTCGAACCCACCCCGGCGGAACCGGCGCGCGAACCGGCGCCGGAAGCCGAAGCGGAGCTCGACGGCTCGGAATTCGAAGCAGAAGAAGCGGCGGCTGAATTCGAAGAATTCGAATCCGAACCGGAATTCGAAGAATCCGCCCCGCAATTCGAAGAAGCCGAACCGGAAATCGAAGAACCGATCGTCACCTCTTCCTCTTGACCGCGGTCGGGCCGCACGTCTTCTGGATCACCAGCCGGGCGGCCGGGATCGCGGCGATGATGCTCGCCAGCGGCTCGCTCGGGGTCGGGGTGATGATCCGCAGCCGCGGCGAGTCGCGGCGCCTGCTCGGCAGCGACGTGCGGGCGCTGCACGAGGCGCTCTCGCTGGCGACCCTGGTCGCGATCGCGGTCCACGGCATCGCCCTGCTCGGCGACGCCTACCTCCACCCCAGCCCGCTCGACATCGCGGTCCCCTTCAGCGGCGGCTACCGCCCCTTCTGGACCGGCCTCGGCATCGTCGGCGGCTGGGGGCTGGCCGCGCTCGGCCTCTCCTACTACGCGCGCGGCCGCATCGGCGCGGCGCGCTGGCGCTACCTGCACCGCTTCATCCCGATCTTCTGGGCGCTCGGCATCGTCCACACCCTGGGCGCCGGCACCGACGCGGAACAACCCTGGATGCTGGCCGCCCTCGGCTTGCCGGCCGTCCCGGCCCTCTTCCTGCTGCTGGGACGGCTCTTCGGCTCGCCGGGCACCGAGCCGCCGCCGCGGCAAGGGGCGCCGGAGCCGCAGCTCAGCGGCCGGCGGGGCTGAGCTCGACGCGGCGGAACTCGGCCCGCAGCCGCGACTCGAGTTCGACCGCCGCAGCCTCGTCGGCGTCGCTCGCCTCGCCCTCGCCGACCAGCACCACCTCGGTCGCCGAGAAGCTCTGAAGCTGGTCCTCGACCGCCTGCACGACATCCTCGTCGCCGACCCGCGCCTCGGCGGCGATCCCCGCCTTGGCCAGCGCCGCCACGGTGGCGACGAGGTTGCGCTGCGCCTCCTGGCGCGAGGGCTCGACGTCGGACATCCAGCGGTCGAGGAAGCCGATCCGGGCGGGCGAGAGGACCATGACCGAGCCGCTGTCATCTCCCGTCGCGCGGCCCAGCCCGGCCCCCTCGGCCAGCCTCTGCACCGCGGCCGGCTCCTCGACCGCCGTCGTGATCACCAGCAGGACGTGCCTGCCGCCGTCCTCGGCCGGCGTGCCGATCGGCCCGCGCGGGGTCTGCCGCGCGGCCAGCCAGACGATCCCGAGCACGATCACCGCCGCCACCAGGACCCCGAGGCCGGGGCCGGCGATCGCGAATCCCGCAATGATCGGGACCGCGATCGCGGCCGCGATCAGGGGCAGCTTCCACGGAGCCATGGCCCCGATTCTCGCTGAGGCGGCCTAAACGCGCCGGGTGCCGAGCATCGGCAGGAGCAGCATCGCCAGACCGATCAGGATCACGATGATCCCGAGCAGGTAGTTGACGAGCAGCGCCAGCACGATCCCGACGATGATTACGACTATTGAGCTAGGTGCCATGACGGCCTTTGCTACCCCCCGCCCGATTCCCGCAAACTCTTGAACCGGACGGCCGCCGCTTCCTCGGCCAGCGCCCGGCGCAGGGTCTCGTCGAACGACTCCGGCTCGATCCCGAAGGGCGCGGCGCCGGAGGGGTCGGTGACGACGGTGCGCGTCCTCAGCCCCTCGACCAGCGGTCGCGCGACGGCGGTGTCGACCGGCGTCACCAGCCCGAGCCACAGCGAGGAGAGCCAGGGCGTGACCAGCGGCAGCGGCAGCTTCGGCCGCGGGCTCTTGCCCATCGCGATCGCCATCCGGTCGAGCATCTCGGCATAGGTGAGTACGTCGGGGCCGCCGATCTGGACCTCCCGGCCGGCCGACTCGGGGACCTCGGGCGCCCGTCGCAGGTACTCGACCGTCGCGTCGATCCCGATCGGCTGCGTGTCGGTGTGCAGCCAGGCGGGCGCCAGCATCACCGGCAGCCGTCCGACCAGGTAGCGCAGCGTGCGGTAGGACTCGCTTGCGGCGCCGACTACCATCGCCGCGCGGAAGTAGGTCAGCGGCGGGCCCTCGGCGGCAAGCACCTGGGCGGTCTCGTGGCGGCTGGCGAGGTGCTTCGAGACAGTGTCGTCGCCGAGCCCGCCGAGGTAGACGACCCGCTCGACCCCCTCGCGCTTGGCCATGCGGGCGAAATTCCTCGCCCCGCGCCGCTCGCGCTCGGCGAAGTCGCCGCCGCCGGCCATCGCGTGCACCAGGTAGTAGGCGACCTCGACGTCCCGCCCTGCGCCCTCGAGACTGCCGGCGTCGGTGACGTCGCCGAGCCGCGCCTCGAAGCCCTGGCGCTCCAGCCGCTCTACCTTCTCGGGCGTGCGCGCCAGGCAGCGGACCTCGGTCCCCGCGTCGCGCAGCGCGGCCGCCAGCCGAGCGCCGACGAAGCCCGTCGCTCCGGCTATGAGAGCCCTGGTCGCGATGCTTCCAGGGTAACCGCCGCCCGCCAGACTACCCGCGGGTGCCGCCGCCGCTGCCGTCCGGCGACCAGCCCGGGCCGCGGAAGACGTAGCCGAGCCGCTCGCGCCAGCCCTTGGCGCCGCGCACGTCGCGCGCCAGGTCGAGGAACTCGTGGAAGGCGACGCGGGTCGGCCGGAAGCTGCGGATGTTCTGGGTCAGCCCGTAGCGCGGCTGCTCGGTCTCCCCCTGGAAGCTGCCGAACAGCCGGTCCCAGACGATCAGGATGCCGCCGTAGTTGCGGTCGAGGTAGACGTCGTTGGAGCCGTGGTGGACGCGGTGATGGGACGGCGTGTTGAAGACGAACTCGAACCAGGCGGGCATCTTCTTCACCCGCTCGGTATGGATCCAGAACTGGTAGATCAAGCTGACCGCCTGACCACGGCCGCTTTCCAGACCGTGTTGATGACGACGTTGCCACCGCCCATCGCAAGGCTGGTGCGGGTGTCGCGCAGCTCATACCCGACCAGCTCCTCGTCGCGCGCGTATCTGAACGACAGCAGCTCGACCGCGAGCAGCAGCACGAAGGCCGGAATCGCGTAGATGATCAGGTCGACCACGGCCCGGAGAATCTACCGGGCGCCCGGATCGACTAGGCGACCCTCCCGATCCAGAAGATCCCCGCGATCGAGGCCCCCGCCAGAACGGCGAGGGCGATATCCGTTGACGCTCCCTGCGCTTCATCGCTCATAGGAACACCCCTGTACACAAAGGGATGCGGTCGGCGGGCACGCTCGTCAGCAAGTTTCTGATCGTCAGCGTCTTGATGTCACCGCCTTCCCTTGCAGGTCATGGACGCACCCCCAGCGAGACATGCCTCGAACCGCGTAGCGCGGGTCGCCCCGTCGCCTGACGACCGCTGATGGCGTGAGCCCGCCGGTCCGTTTCCTCTCCCGTCTGGGTCCACGAAGCACCAGGACCACGTCTCGCCGGGCTCGAGAGAGCGGATCAGGGGGTGGCCGCTGCTCCGGGCGTGAGCGCTGGCATGACGGCTGGGGGAGTCGTCGCAGCAGCCGACCTTCCCGCACTCCAGGCAGATGCGCAGGTGCAGCCACCGGCCTCCGCTGGCCAGGCACTCCTCGCAGCCCTCCACCGACTCGGGCAGCCGGTTGACCAGAACGCGATCGAGATGGGTACAGGAGGCCATCCTCAACCAAGGCTAGATGGTCAGGTTGGCCTACACGACCGGCGGCGGCTCCCCTTCGGCGCTCGCGGCGAGGCTCCCGTCCCAATCGCATACGAGGCAGGCATGCTGGAACACGGAGCAGGCGAACGAGAGTGCGAAGGCATGCGGGTCCTCGCTGGCGCGGACGTCGTCCCAGTCGAGCACGTACAGGCCGAGGTCCGCCTCCCAGCGCGCCGCGGGGGGCGAGAGGCGTCCCTCCCCGAAGCCCTCGGGCGCCGGGTGAGCGTAGGCGTAGAACGCGGCCCGCGGGTAGCGCGTTTCGCCCGGCCACCAGCCGACCGCAACCTCCTGGGAGTCCATCGAGTTGCGCATGATGAAGTCGGTCGACGGCGGCTCGGCGGGAGCTCCCGAGAAGAGGCTGACCGCCAGGTCGAATGACCCCCACCAGGCGTGGACCGGGGTCGAGCGGCCGCGGTAGGGAGCGCGGAAGGCGGCGAGGACGAGCGCCGCGCGGCAGGCGGCGGCGAAGTAGGAGGCGACCTGGCCTGTGTCGTAGGCGGCGTGCTCGCTGTCCTCGTCCAGCGGCACTGTCCAGGGCACCTCTTGCGGCGTCGGATCGATCTCGACCGGCCCGGCGATCTCGCCCACGGCGGCCAGTACCTCGCGCGTCACCTCCCCCACCGGCCGGTCCGGGGTCAGCGGCACGGCGCGGCTCCGCCCGTCAGCGTGTTCGGCGATCGCCTCGTGGGAGTGCAGGTCGAGCGCCACGACGAGGGCGCCCGAGCCGTCGGGCGCGGGCAGCGGCGCCGTCTCCCAGCCCCGCGCGGTCAGCCGCAGCGCCGCGTGCTGGAGCTGCGGCTCGGGAGACGCCAGCGTCGCCGCAAGCTTGCCCAGCACCTGCGTGTGCGCGTGGAGAGTGTCGAGGGTCTCGCGCCAGTCATCGTAGGAAACCGCGGGCCAATAGTCGGCAGGCACCATCGGTCAACCGTAGTCCCTTTGCTTGTACTCAGCCGTCGATGACGATCGAGCCGACTCGGGAGATGCACTCGAAGTGGTCGTCGCAGCTCAGGACTGTGGTTCCGTTGCGCGCCGCGGTGGCGGCGATCCAGATGTCGTTGGTGGGGATCGGCGTCCCCGCCTTGCGCAGCTCGGCGACTATCTCTGCGTACTGGTGGCTCGTCTCGGAGTCGACCGGCAGCACCTCCACCACCGAGCTGTCGAGAAAGGCATCCAACTCCGTTTCGTTGCGCCGCCGCTTGCCGCCGAGCAGGAAGCCGGTGCGCAGCTCGCCGAGGGCGACGGTCGACACGCCCACCAGCTCGGCCTGATCGAGAAGCGCCGCCATCTCTTCATTCCCCCGCCGAAAGTTGCTGTAAGCGGAGGTATCGAGACAGTACGCGCTCAATGCCAGAGTTCCTCGTCGACCGTCTCGAACTGCGCGGTCGCCCGCTCGAAATCACGGAACTCGTCCTCGCTCCAGCCCCCGGCGAGGCGGCCCAGCCCATTCGAACGCACACCCTGCGCGCCGAGTCCCTGTCCGAGGAGGTCGATGACCGTCTGGTTGAGCGACTTGCCCCTTCGGCGCTTCTCACGCTCCAGGGCGTCCGCAAGGCTCGGCGGCAAATTCCTGATCGTCAACGCCTTGATGGTCAGCACGCCCCCCTTCAGTCTCTCGTAAGGTTGCGATGCAGTCAATTAGCGCTGCATTTGACCGCAGTCAATGACAGCATACACCCCCGGCTGGATTCGAACCAGCGACCCACGGCTTAGAAGGCCGTCGCTCTGTCCACTGAGCTACGGGGGCGGGTGGGCCTAGGTTACGGCTCTGGGGCGGGTTAGGGGCTGGATCGGCGGCGTTAGGATTGTCCGGTGCCTAAGGTCGATGCCGGAGGGAGCGAGCTGTATTACGAGCGCGCCGGGAGCGGTGAGCCGCTGCTGCTGATCCAGGGGATGAGCGCGACGCACCGGGCCTGGGGGCGGGACTTCCTCGCGCCGCTGAAGGAGAGCTTCGACTGCATCGTCTTCGACAACCGGGGCATGGGCCTCTCGGGGGAGGCGCGGATGCCGTTCTCGACCGCCGACATGGCCGGCGACGTCGCGGCGCTGCTCGACGCGCTGGAGATCGAGCGGCTGCACGTGCTGGGCATCTCGATGGGCGGGATGATCGCGCAGGAGCTGGCGCTCGCCCACCCGAATCGGATCCGCAGCCTCAGCCTCGGCGCCACCTACTGCGGCGGGCCCGCGGGCACGCTGATGGCCGACGAGGACCTGCGGACGCTCGGCGCGGCGATGGCCTCGGGCGACCGCGAGCGGGTGCTGCGGGCGATGTGGGAGATCAACCTCTCCCCCGGCTTCCGCGCCGACGACAGCCGCTACGCGGCCTTCCAGGAGATGGCGACCGAGCTAAAGGCCCCGAAAGAGGTGATCTTCCAGCAGATGCGCGCCTGCGGCGCCCACGACACCAGTGCCAGGCTCGGCCGGCTCGCCGTCCCGACCCAGGTCATCCACGGAACCGCCGACCGCCTGCTCGGCGTCGACAACGGCATCCTGATCGCCCGCCTGCTCGGGGTCGAGCCGCGCCTGCTGGAGGACGTCGGCCACATGTTCTGGTGGGAGCAGCCCGAGCGCACCGCCGCCCTGGTACGCGACCACGCGCTCGCGCCGGCCTGACCGGCTCAGCTCTTGCCGACGTCCGCGCAGCTCGCGTCGAGCTTGCCCCTGACCTTGAAGACGTAGTCGGGCTCAGGCGTGATGTCCGGCTCTTCGATCACCAGTTCGAGCGCCTTGGCGCTCTTCAGCCAGGCGTAGATCGGGTACCAGTATTCGGCTTCCGGCGAGTCCTGGGTGAACTGGCTGACGATCAGGAAGTCGTAGTCGCCTTCGTTGATCAGCTTGCGGAACTGATGGCAGCTCGTCGCCAGCCGGTAGGTGCCGCGCGGGCCCTTGGCGCCGATGTACTGGACGTAGTTGTCGAGGTTGGCGCCGTAGAAGCCGTACTGGCCGAAGAAGATCTCGCCCGAGCCGGCGATCCCGATCCGCTTGTCGTGCTGTTCGCGGGCGAACGTGTAGGCCTTGCGCGGGCCGCCGTCCTGCAGGAACGGGCTCGTGTTCGTGTAGTGGTGGTCGTAGTACTGGACCTCCTGCGCGCGGCCGAGGATCACCGCGAGCAGCAGCACGCAGCCGGCGCCCACCGAGAGGTAGGTGCGGCCCGCGAGCCGCCTGCTGCGCAGCAGGCCGAGCGCGGCCGGCGTCCAGACCAGGGCCAGGGTGAGGAAGACCGTGCCGACGATGTAGGGCGGGTACCAGCGCGGCGTCGTCAGCACGGTGATCGCGTAGACGACGAGGAGGAAGAGCAGCGTCTGCCAGGCGCGCGACTCCGGCGAGCGCAGCGGCCGAGCGATCGGCAGCAGGGTCATCGCCAATAGCAATCCCGGCGCCAGGTAGCGCGTGTTGGTGAAGAAGCCCGTCGGCGAGCCCTCCTGGCCGGCCGCGGTCAGCGGGGTGAAGAGGTAGACGAGCGCGGTCAGCAGGGCCGCGGCGGCGATCACCTGCAGGATCCGGTTGCGCGAGCGGACCGCGACGAAGATCGCGGCGGCGACGGCGACGATCAGGATCAGCGGCCAGAGCGGGCCGAAGGCGTCGTCGAGCCGCGGGAAGAACCAGTGCCGGTAGATCGTCGGGTCGGTCAGGTAGTGGGAGACGGCGAAGCGCGGCCGCGGGTCGAGCGGCATCTGGTCGGGGCGCGGCAGGTGCAGCGGGCCGAAGCCGGTCGAGGGGATCGGGTTGCCGCCGGTCTTGATCGCCGCCTTCACGTACCAGTAGCCGCCGACGACGAAGGCCGAGAGGCCGAGCACCCAGGCAGTCGTCAGCTTGCGTCCGCGGCCGCTGAAGACGACGACGCCGAGGCCGATCGCGGCGACCGGGACCAGGAAGGTGAGCTTGACCGAGGCGGCGAGGCCGGCGGCGACTCCGGCGAGGACGAGCGGGCCCTTGTCGAGCAGCGGCGCGTCGCGCTCCGGCGTGTCCTGCACCGCCCCCTCGTCGGGCGCCCGCCGCTGGTGGCCGTTGATCAGGAAGGCGGCGAAGGCGATCAGGAAGGCGAGGCCCATGATGTCGTTGCGCCCCTCACCCGGCTGGGTCTCGATCATCACCCCCGCGTCGAGCACGATCGCCCCCGCGACCAGGGTCGCCGGCCCGACCTTGTACGGACGGCCGACGCACCAGGCGCCGAGCAGCGCGATCGCCAGCCAGATCATGTTGATCAGCGGCGAGAGCCAGTCGGTCTTGAAGACGACGATCCCGGCGGCGTGGATCAGCTCCGAGGTCTGCGGGTAGAACCAGGCGGCGAGGCGCAGCGGGTCGGTGTAGAGCAGGTGGACGGTCGAGCCTTCCTGCGCCATCCGGGCGGCGAACGGCATGTGGTACCAGGTCGTGTCGCCGCCGAACATGCCCGCGTCGAGGTTGAGCTGCGAGGGGAAGGACCACTCGGCGACGGTGAACGAGGCGACGCCGAGCGCCAGCATGAAGGCGATCCAGTGGACGCGCGGCGCCGCGACCTCGTTGCGCCCGCCGGGGGCCATCCGCCGGCCGAGCCAGGCGGCGGACAGGCCGATACCGATGCAACCGACGATCACCCAACCGGTGCGGAGCACGCTCAGCGAGCCGAGCAGCTCGAGCGAGAGCACCAGCAGCCCGACCGCGAGCGTCGCGTCGCCGAGCCGCGCCAGGGCGCCGGAGAATTCCGGCGCGATCCAGCGCCGCAGCCAGTAGCCGCCGAGGCCGAGCGCGGAGACTATGCCGATCGTCGCCAGGCAGCCACCGATATAGGAGCCGAAGGAGGGCGTCACCGGCGCGGGATGCTATTCAGCGCGGCGGCCGAGCGCCGCTCAGTCCGCGGCTGCCGGGATCCGGCAGGAGACTCCGGTGCCGGCGAGGCCGCAGTAGCCGTTCGGCACCTTGTGCAGGTACTGCTGGTGGTAGTCCTCGGCGTAGTAGAAGGGTCCGGCGGGCTCGACCTCGGTCGTGATCGACTGGTGACCGGCCGCGCGCAGCGCCTCGTCGTAGGCGTCGCGGGCCATTTCCGCGGTCGCCTTCTGGGCGTCGTTCACGAAGTAGACGCCGGAGCGGTACTGGGTTCCGATGTCGTTTCCCTGGCGCATGCCCTGGGTCGGGTCGTGCTCCTCGAAGAAGACCTTGAGCAGGTCGGCGTAGGAGATCTGCGCCGGGTCGAAGGCGACCAGCACCGCCTCGGCGTGCCCGGTCCGCCCCGTGCAGACTTCCTCGTAGGACGGGTCCGGCGTCGTCCCGTTCATGTAGCCGGCGGCCGTCGTGTAGACACCCTCGAGCGTCCAGAAGAGCCGCTCGGCGCCCCAGAAGCAGCCGAGCGCGAAGTAGGCGGTCTCGATCCCGTCGGGGAACGGCGGCTCCATCGGCGTGTCGAGGACGGCGTGGCGCATCGCCCACACAAGGTACCGTGCGCCTATCGGCTGCCTGGTCCTCTTATTCGCCCTGCTCTCGCCGCGGCTGGCGCTGTTCGTGCTGTTCCTCTTCAGCGACCTGCTCAGCCGCGCCTTCGACAGCTGGATCGTGCCCTTCCTCGGCTTCTTCCTGCTGCCCTGGACGACGCTCGCCTACGCCGTGATGTGGGCGTCCTCGGAACACGTCTACGGCTTCGAGTGGTTCATCGTCGCCTTCGCCTTCCTCGTCGACCTCGGCGCCTTCGCCGGGGGCGGGCGGCGAAGGCGTCAGACGGCCTGACAGCGCACCGCCGTAGAGCTTTCAGCCGCTATCCGACTCAAACCTCTACGGCGCCCTGTCAGCTCGTGCCGTCGAACGGGTAAGCGACGCGGACGTGCTCCTTGGCGAGCACGATGAAGTCGCGCCGCTCGGTGATCCCCCCGCCGAGCGGCGAGATCTCGACGTCGAGCAGCGGGATGAAGGCGACGTCGGCGCGGTTGACCGCGTCCGAGAAACGGCTCTGGTAGCCCTCCGGCGGCAGCGTCAAGTCGCCGACGACCATGTGCCGGTCGGTTTCGAAGACGACCCTTTCGCGCCGCCGCGGATTTCCCGGTTGACCCTCCATCGCCGCGCTTATCGGCATTTCCAGGCTTTTCCCGACCTGGATAAGCGTCCAGGGTCAATATGGTCCCCGCGTGACCTCCAACGCCCAGTCAACTTTCCCGAAAATGGCCGCTATACTGTCCATATGTCCAAACAAGTGACTGCTACTGACGCGAAGGCGACGATCCTTCGTCTACTCGACGATGCTGCCGCCGGCGAGGAGATCGAGATCACCCGACACGGACGTCCGGTCGCCCGTCTCGTACCTGCCTCCGGCGCGCGCTCGCTCAAGGGGTCCGCCGAAGGCATTGCGATGACTGCGGTCGACGAGAAACAGCTGTTCTCGACCGGTGAGCGCTGGAACGCCGCCTGAGCGTGGCCGCGGCGCTGCTCGACACTCACGTAGTTCATTGGTGGTCGGCAGAACCGAAGCGAGTCAGCGCTCGTGCCCAGAAAGTGCTGGAAGGCGCCGACGAACTCGTCATCGCAGCAATCTCCTGGTACGAGTTGGCATGGCTTGCGCGGCACGAACGCGTCTCCGTGACGGTGCCGATTCGATCCTGGCTTCAGGGACTGAGCGAGCAGGTCCGCACGCTCGGGGTTACCCCGGCGATCGCGGACACCGCGGTCAATCTCCCCGCTTCGTTCCCCGGCGATCCGGCCGATCGCTTGATCTATGCAACGGCGATCGAGCATGGAATCGAGCTGGTGACCAAGGATCGGAAGATTCGCGATCACGACAAACCTCGCTCGCTGACCGTCTGGTAGCCGAGGCACCCAAGGCAATCGACGAAATATCGGGGCGCCCGGATTCGAACCGAGGACCTCGGCCACCCAAAGGCCGCGCGCTACCAGGCTGCGCCACGCCCCGATGGGTCGATCTTAGAGCCAGATCGGCGTCGCGACGAATGCGGTCGGCAACCGTTAGGTTCCGCCCGATGGCCGACGTGCGCCCGATCCTTGCGACTCATTACGACCTCGGGGTCGTGGGGTCGCTGGAGAAGGTGGCGGCGCCGCCGTACGACGTGATCGACGGGGGGATGCGGGCGGAGCTGCTGGCGCGCTCGCCCTACAACGCGGTCGCGATCGACCTGCCGAAACCCTACGGGGAGAGCGGGCCGCAGGACACAGGCGACGACCCCTACGAGCGGGCGGCGCAGACGATGGCCGAGTGGCGCGAGGCGGGCGCCCTCCTCAGCGACTCCGAGCCGGCGATCTGGGCGATGACCCAGGACTACACGGGCCCCGACGGCGCGCCCCGCACCCGCCACGGGATCCTCGCCCGCGTCCGGGTCGAGGACTTCTCCGCCGGCCAGGTGCTGCCGCACGAGCGCACGCTGCCCGGGCCCAAGCAGGACCGGCTCGACCTCACGCGCGCCACCCGCCACAACCTCTCGCCGATCTTCTCGCTCAGCACCGAGGACCCCTGGCCGCTGGTCGCGGCGGCGATCGAGGGCGCAGCGCCCTGGGGCACGGCAACCGACGAGAGCGGCAGCCTGACCCGCGTCTGGCGCGTCGCCGACCCGGCCGTGCTCGCCGCCGTCACCGAGCAGCAGGCCGGCGCACGGCTGCTGATCGCCGACGGCCACCACCGCTACGAGACGGCGATCGCCTACCGCGACGAGGTCGGCGGCACGGGCGACCACGAGTTCACGCTGATGGCGCTGACCGGGCTCGGCGACCCCGGCCTCACCGTCTTCCCCACCCACCGCCTGCTCTCCGGCTTCCGCGAGGACCCGGAGCGGCAGCGACGCCTCGGCGAGGGCCTGCGCGAGCTCTTCGACGCGACCGAGGTGCCGCTCGAGCAGCTCGACCCGCTGGGCGAGCAGGGCGCCGGCGTCTTCGGTCTCTATGACTGCTTCCACCGCAAGGCCTTCCGGCTGCGGCTCAAGGACAGCGCCGTCGCGGCGCTCGACCGGCAGCTCGCCGGCAAGCCCGAGGCCTACCGCCGGCTCGACGCGGCGATCCTCGAGACGCTGGTGCTGAAGGGCGTCGCCGGCCTCAGCGAAGACGACATCCTCGCCAAGCGCGGCCTCGGCTACTCGAAGAGCGTCGAGGACTCGCTCGCCCGGCTCGAGGACGGCGCCTACGACGTCGCCTTCGTCCTCCGCCCGATTCCCGTCGACCAGACGCGGGCGATCTGCGAAAGCGACGAGAACATGCCGCCGAAGTCGACCTACTTCTTTCCCAAGGTCCTGACCGGGCTAGTGTTCAACCCGGTTTGACGAAGATCTACACGAGAAAGGGCGACGACGGCACGACCTCGCTCTGGTACGGCGGCCGCGTGCCCAAGCACCACGCCCGCACCGAGGCCTACGGGACGCTCGACGAAGCATGCTCGCAGCTCGGCGTCGCCCGGGCGCTCTGCGGGTCCGAGCAGGCCGAGCTGGCCGCCGACATCCTGCGCCTGCAGGACGACATCTTCATCGCCGGCGCCGAGCTGGCGACCGCGCCGCAGGCGAGCCAGCGGCTCGAAGACGGAGTCAGCCGCACGACCGAGCAGATGGTCGCCGAGCTGGAGGGGGCGATCGACCGCTACATGGACCGGGTCGAGCTGCCGCCGCAGTTCGTCATCCCCGGCGGCAACCAGCTCTCCGCCCAGCTCGACGTCGCCCGCACGACGATCCGTCGCGCCGAGCGCCGCATCGTCGCGCTCGCCGAGAGCGAGGAGCCGATCGCCGAGACCGTGATCCACTTCGTCAACCGCGCCTCCGACCTCGCCTACGCGATGGCCCGCTTCGCCGACGTCGCCGAGCCCGCGCTGTTCGAGGGGCGCCGCAGGACGAGGCGATGAGGGTCGTCGCCCGCCGGCGCGAGGGCTTCGCCCACGAGGTCGAGATCGAGGGCGGCCACACGATCCTCGTCGACGAGCCGCCGGAGAAGGGCGGCACCGACCTCGGCCCCCCGCCGACCCGGCTCGTCGCCGCCGCGCTCGCCGGCTGCATCGCGGTGACGATGGAGATGTACGCGGAGCGCAAGGGCTGGGACCTGGGCGCGGTCGAGGTCGACGTCGACGTCTCCTACGAGGACTTCCTGCCGCGCGCATTCGACGTGACGCTGCGCCTGCCGGCCGGGCTGAGCGAGGAGCAGAAGCAGCGGCTGACCGTCGTCGCCCGCAAATGCCCGGTGCACAAGGTGCTGGCGGGCGAGACCGCGGTCAGCGTCTCCGACCGGGTCGAGCCGCTCTGATGGATCTCGGGCTCGCCGGCCGCGCCTGCGTCGTCACCGGCGCCAGCAGCGGGATCGGGCGCGAGGCGGCGCGGCTGCTTTGCGCCGAGGGCGCAAACGTCGTCCTCGTCGGCCGCGACGAGGAGCGCCTGGTCGAGGCGCAGGGCGAGGCCGTGGCGGCGGGCAGCGCGGCCGGCGGCGGCGCCCAGCGGCTGGCGCTCGACGTGACCGACCGCGACGCCGGCGCGCGGATGCTGGCGATGGCGACGGAGCTCTACGGCGGCCTCGACGTGCTCGTCAACAACGCCGGCACCGCCCAGTGGCGGCAGCTCGAGGAGGTTCCGGACGAGGACTGGTACGCCCAGTACGAGCTCAACGTCATGGCGCCGCTGCGGGCGATGCGCGCCGCCGCGCCGCCGATGGCCGAGCGCCGCTGGGGACGCGTCGTCAACGTCTGCTCGACCGCCGGCAAGCGGCCCTCCGCGGCGATGCCGGAGTACTCGGTCGCCAAGGCGGCCGAGCTCTCGCTCTCGCGCCTCTTTGCCGACCGCTACGCGAAGCAGGGCGTGCTGGTCAACGCGATCTGCCCGGGACCGGTCGAATCGGAGATGTGGATGGACTCCGGCGGCCTGCTCGACCAGTCGCACGCGATGTCGGGCGCCGAAAGCCGCGCCGAGGCGCTGGCCGAAGCCGGCGCCAAGCGCCCGATCGGCCGCCTCGCCGAGGTCGGCGAGATCGCCGACGCAATCGTCTTCCTCTGCTCGGAGCGCGCCTCCTACGTCGCCGGCGCCGCCTGGTCGGTGGATGGCGGCACCGTCCAGGTGATCA
>CAWIFA010000030.1:0-7513 GCA_963835315.1 uncultured Solirubrobacterales bacterium
TGGATGGCGGCACCGTCCAGGTGATCATCTGATCTGCGTGGCGCTTCTTACGTCTATATGGCGCAAAAGGCGCCAATGACCGAGGCCGCGGTCCTGCTGCCCCTCTACGGCTGGCCCGACGACCCCGGCCTCCTCTTCACCGAGCGGCGCGCCGACATGCGCCGCCACGCCGGCGAGATCTCCTTCCCCGGCGGCCGCCGCGACGAGGGCGACGCGGACCTCGCCGCCACGGCGCTGCGCGAGGCCGAGGAGGAGATCGCGCTCGACCGCTCGCTCGTCGAGCTGGGCGAGCAACTGCCGACGACCGGCACCTTCGTCACCGGCTACCGCATCCACCCCTTCGTCGGCCGCATCCCCCACCCCGGCGAGCTCGACCTGCGGCCGAACCCGGCCGAGGTCGAGACCCTGCTCACCTTCTCGCTCGAGCTGCTGAGCGAGGGCTACGCGATGCGTCGCCTGGTCCGCCGTGGCGTGCCGATCCACACCCCCACCTACGAGGTCGAAGGCCACCTGATCTGGGGCGCCACCGCGCGCATCCTCGGGGACCTGCTGAAGCAGCTCGGCTAGCGCCTACGAGCCCTTGCCGGGCTGGGGAACAATCCGTATGTAGGGGCGCGGCTCCTCCCAGCCGTCCGGGTAGATCTCCTTCGCTTCCTCGTTGGAGACCGAGCCGCCGATGATCACCTTGTCGCCCTGCTTCCACTGCGCCGGGGTCGCGACTTTGTGTTCGGCGGTCAGCTGTAGCGAATCGACCACCCGCAGCACCTCGTCGAAGTTGCGCCCGGTCGTCATCGGGTAGATCAGAATCAGTTTGACCTTCTTGTCGGGGCCGATGACGAAGACGTTGCGCACCGTCTGGTTGTCAACCGGCGTGCGGTCGCCGGGGTCGCCGGAGACCTCGGCGGGCAGCATCCCGTAGAGCTTGGAGACGTTGAAGTCGGCGTCGCTGATGATCGGGTAGTTGGGGGCGGTGCCCTGGGTCTCCTCGATGTCCTTCGCCCACTCCTCGTGCTTGCCGAGCGGGTCGACCGAGAGGCCGATGATCTTCACGCCCCGCTTCGCGAACTCGGGCTCGATGCTGGCCATGTAGCCGAGCTCGGTCGTGCAGACGGGAGTGAAGTCTTTGGGGTGCGAGAAGAGAACCGCCCAGGAGTCGCCGATCCAGTCGTGGAACTTGATCCGGCCCTCCGTCGTCTCAGCCTCGAAATCGGGGGCTTCGTCACCAATCTTCAGCGCCATCGGACCGCTCCTCTCGAACTCGCGTCAGCGTATTTGCCTGAATTCCCATCCGAGTTTAGACATATGCCCTGGGGCGCCGATTCACTTCTCCAGCATGCCGACGATCCCGCCGATCGCCGCGTCGGTCCAGACTCCGATCGGATCGCTCCAGGTCTCGTCGTCGAAGGGGTCGACGAGCAGGCAGGCGACCGGCAGGTTCCAGGTTTCCGAGGCCGCCTCGACCGCCTCTCTGCCGTGCGCGAGCAGCACCGAATCGACGCTCCCCTTGCCGTCGTAGACGAAGCCGCGCACCGGCGTTTCGACGATCCGCTCCAGCACCCGGTCGAGCCGCGGGCCGTGCAGCGCCGCCAGGTCATCCTCGTCGCCTTCGGCCGAGCCGAGCAGCCAGGCGACGACGCTGACGTCCTCGATCAGCTCCAGCACGGTGGCCGGTTCGGCCGGGTCGGCGAGCGCCGGCTCGATCCCCGACTGCTCGATCAGCGCCAGGCCTTCGCGGTGGCGGCTCGTCCCGCGCACCTGCCAGCCGCGGCGCAGCAGGCGCTGGCCCACCGCCCGGCCGCGGCAGCCACAGCCGACGATCAGCGCCCGCGCCACTCGCCCGTCCTCACGCCCCGAACGGGTCGCCCCGCCGCATCCGCTCCAGCTCCTCCTCTTCGACCTCGGCCCGCAACGCGCCCTCGTCGACCTCCGGAACGCCGCGCCGGCGCCGCATCTCGTTCTGCGCCTCGAGCATCTGGCGCACGTCGTCGATTTCGTTCTGCGCCTCGACTTCGGGACTGCGGGTGGGCTTCCAGTCGACCAGCTCGGCGGCGCTGCCCTGATAGAAGTGGCCGACCAGCAGAAGCACGCCGATGATCAGCGCCAGCATCCCGAGAGTGAGCAGCACGAACCCCATCGATACCCAGGATACGGGCGCGGGCCGACTTCACCTTTAATCCTCACCATGGCCGACGCCTACATAGTCGACGCGATCCGCACCCCGATGGGCTCCTACCGCGGCGCCCTGTCCGGCCTACGGCCCGACGACCTCGCCGCGCACACGATCCGCGCCGTGGTCGAGCGCAGCGGCGTCGACCCCGAGCAGCTGACCGACGTCTACCTCGGCGCCGCCAATCAGTCGGGCGAGGACAACCGCGACGTCGCCCGGATGGCGGCGCTGCTCGCCGGGCTGCCGCAGAGCGTGCCGGGAGCGACCGTGAACCGGCTCTGCGCCTCGGGCCTCGAGGCGGTCAACTGCGCCGCCCGCGCGGTCAAGCTCGGCGAGGGCGACTTCTACCTCGCCGGCGGGGTCGAGTCGATGAGCCGCGCGCCCTGGGTGGTCGAGAAGCCGGAGCGCGGGCTGCCGCGCGGCCCGCAGACGATGCACGACACGACGCTCGGCTGGCGGATGGTCAACCCGCGGATGACCGAGCTCGGCGTCTCCACCGAGTCGATGGGCGAGACCGGCGAGAACGTCGCCGAGCGCTACGGGGTGAGCCGCGAGGACCAGGACGCCTTCGCCCTGCGCAGCCACCGGCGCGCGGTGGCGGCCGCCGGGTCCGGCAAGCTCGCCGAGGAGATCGTCCCGGTCGAGGCGCCGAAGGGGCGGCGGGAGACCGTCCTGGTCGAGGCCGACGAGGGCCCGCGTCCCGACGCATCGCCGGAGAAGATGGCGGCGCTGCGGCCGGTCTTCCGCGAGGGCGGCACGGTGACCGCCGGCAACGCCTCGACCCTCAACGACGGCGCCGCCTGCCTGCTGGTCGCCTCCGAGGCGGGAGTCGAGAAGCTCGGCGCCGAGCCGCTGGCGCGGGTGCTGGCGACGGGAGTCGCCGGCGTCGACCCCGCCTACATGGGCATCGGCCCCGCCCTCGCCGTGCCGCGCGCCCTCGCCGCCGCCGGCTTCGAGCTCGACCAGATCGACCTGATCGAGCTCAACGAGGCCTTCGCCTCGCAGGTCCTCGCCTGCGCCCGCGAGCTCGGCATCGACGAAGAGCGGCTCAACGTCAACGGCGGCGCGATCGCGCTCGGCCACCCGCTCGGCTGCTCCGGCGCCCGCCTCACCACGACCCTGGTCCGCGAGCTGCGCCGCCGCGGCGGCAGGTACGGCATCGCCACGATGTGCGTAGGCGTCGGCCAGGGCCTGGCGACGGTCTTCGAGGCGGTCTGAAGCTTCCGGTGCGCCTTTTGCTTTCTATAGACACATAAGGCGCACCGGAACGGACGCCTTAGTAGCCTCGCCACCCCATGGCCGAGGCGTTGAGGGAGCTGGCGAGTGTTGACGGGACGGTGACGCCGACCGCCGAGGCGACGGTGCCGATGAGGGACGACGGGCTCTACCGCGGCGACGGCGCCTTCGAGGTGATCCGGCTCTACGACGGGCGGCCGTTCGCGCTGGCCGAGCACGTCGACCGGCTGCAGCGCTCGGCCGCGGCGATCGAGCTCGAGTTCGACCGCGCCGCGCTGGAGCGCGAGATCGAGGCGCTGCTCGCCGAGGCGGGCGGGCCGGACGGGCAGCTGCGGCTGATCGTCACCCGCGGCGGCCGGCGGATCGCCGCGATCGAGCCGCTCCCGGCGCACGCCGAGACGCTCGCCGTCGCCACCGTCACCTACAGCCCGACGGTGATCCTCAACGGCGTCAAGTCGCTCTCCTACGCCGCAAACATGCAGTCGACCCGGCTGGCCAGGGCGCAGGGGGCCGACGAGGCGGTCCTCGTCCAACCCGACGGCACCGTGCTCGAGCCGCCGACCTCCTCGATCTTCTGGGTCTCCGCCGAGGGCGGCCTGCGCACGCCGGCGCTCGACCTCGGCGTGCTCGAATCGATCACCCGCGACCGCCTGGTCAAGGCGCTGCACGTCGAGGTCGGCGCCTGGCAGGTGGACGACCTGCGCGGCGCTCACGAGGCCTTCCTCGCCTCGACCACGCGCGAGATCCAGGCCGTCGCCGCGATCGACGGCCGCGACCTGCCCGAGGCGCCCGGCCCGCGCACCCGCGAGGCCCAGCAGGCCTTCGCCGCGACGCTGGAGCGAGAGCTTTGAAGACGGCCAGGAACAGAACGACGAGAAAGCGACGGTGAGATGGACTTCCAGTTGACCGACGAGCAGCGCCTGATCTCCGAAGCGGCGCGGGAATTCGCCGACAAGGAGATCCTCCCCCGAGTCAAAGAGAACGACCGCGCCGCCCGCTTCGACCGCGAGCTGGCGAGCAAGCTGGGTGAGGTCGGCTACCTCGGCGCGCCGGTCGCCGAGCAGTACGGCGGCCGCGGCCTCGACTACATCGGCTACGGGCTGATCGTCGAGCAGGTCGGCCGCGCCGACTCCTCCGCCCGCACGGTGGTCTCCGTGCAGACCTCGCTGGTCGCCGGCTCGATCGAGAAGTGGGGCAGCGAGGAGCAGAAGCAGAAGTGGTTGCCGCGGCTCTGCTCCGGCGAGGCGCTCGGCTGCTTCGGCCTGACCGAGCCCGACACCGGCTCCGACGCCGCCAATCTGCGCACCCGCGCGACCAAGACCGACTCCGGCTGGTCGATCAGCGGCCAGAAGATGTGGATCTCGCTCGGCAACTACTCCGAGCTGGCGCTGATCTTCGCCCAGACGGACCCCGAGAAGAAGCACCGCGGGCTCGCCTGCTTCCTCGTCCCGACCGCGAGCGAGGGCTTCACGACGCAGGAGATCCACGGCAAGCTCGGCCTGCGCTCCTCCGACACGGCCGAGCTCTCGCTCGACGCGGTCGAGGTCGGGGAGGACGCGATGCTGGGTGAGATCGGCGACGGCTTCAAGGTCGCGATGAGCGCCCTCGACAACGGCCGCTACAGCGTCGCCGCCGGCTGCGTCGGCATCTGCGACGGCTGCGTCGACGCCTCGGTCGCCTACGCGACCGAGCGCAAGCAGTTCGGCGTGCCGCTCGCCCGCTTCCAGCTCGTGCAGGAGATGATCGCCGACATGATCGTCAAGCGCGACGCCTCGCGGATGCTGGTCTACCGGGCCGGCGTGCTGAAGGACGAAGGCAAGCCGAACACGATCGAGACCTCGGTGGCGAAGCTGCACGCGACCGAGGCGGCGGTCGAATGCGCCAACCTGGCGATCCAGGTGCACGGCGGCGCCGGCTACGTCGACGACTACCCGGTCGAGCGCTACCTGCGCGACGCCCGGGTGACGACGCTCTACGAGGGCACCTCGCAGATCCAGAAACTGATCATCGGCCGCGCCGCAACCGGGATCAACGCGATGACCCCCCTCGAGGCCGGAATAGAGTGAGCTGGAGCTGGTCGAGATCTCGCGCGACGGCCACGTCGCGCTGCTGCGGCTCAACCGGCCGGAGGCGCGCAACGCCCTCTCGCCGGAGATGATGGAGCTGCTCGCGGCCGAGCTGGAGCGGCTCGACCCCGACCCTGAGATCCGCTGCGTCGTGATCGCCGGCTCGGAGAAGGTCTTCGCCGCCGGCGCGGACATCAAGGCGATGAGCGAGCGCAGCTTCGCCGAGGCGCTGCGCCACCCGGCGGCCTCCTTCTGGCGTCGCCTCGCCGCGATCAAGACGCCGCTGGTCGCGGCCGTCTCCGGGTTCGCGCTGGGCGGCGGCTGCGAGCTGGCGCTCGCCTGCGACATGATCGTCGCCTCCGAGACGGCCCGCTTCGGCCAGCCGGAGATCACCCTCGGGATCATCCCCGGCGGCGGCGGCACGCAGCGCCTGGCGCGGGTGGTCGGCAAGCAGCGGGCGATGGAGCTCGTCCTCACCGGCCGCCGGTTCGAGGCCGGCGAGGCGCTCGAGATGGGCCTCGTCAACGTGGTCGGGGCGGACAGCTGGCTCGAGGAGGCGATGGACGCTGGCCCGCACCGTCGCCGAGCGGCCGCCGATCGCCGCCCGCCTCGGCAAGCAGGCGGTGCTGGTCGCCGAGGAGACGACGATCTCGGCCGGGCTGGAGAACGAGCGCCGGCTCTACGAGCTGGCGATGGCGACCGAGGACCGGGTCGAGGGCATGAATGCCTTCCTCGAGAAGCGCGAGCCGGAGTTCCGGGGGGAGATGACGCGTCGAGCGGGTCGGCGTCGTCGGCGCCGGCACGATGGGCGCCGGGATCGCCCAGATCGCGGCGCTGGGCGGCTACGAGACGCTGCTGCACGACCCCGTGCCGGAGGCGCTGGAAACCGGGGTCGAGCGCCTGCACGCCGCCCTCGGCAAGGGCGCGGAGCACGGCCGCTGGAGCGAGGAGGAGGCGACCGCGGCGGCGGGCGCGTCGGTGCCGCCGGCAGCCTCGGCGACCTCGCCGAATGCGACCTCGTGGTCGAGGCGGCGCCGGAGGACCTCGAGCTGAAGCGCGAGCTGTTCGCGGCGCTGGCCGGGGCCTGCGGCCCGGAGGCGATCCTCGCCAGCAACACCTCCTCGCTGCCGGTGACGGCGATCGCCGCCGAGGTCCCGCATCCCGAGCGCGTCGTCGGGATGCACTTCTTCAATCCACCGGCGCTGATGAAGCTCGTCGAGGTCGTCTCCACCAAGCACTCCGACGAGGCAGCGCTCGAGGCGACGACCGAGGTCGGTCGTCGCATGGGCCGCACGCCGATCCGCGCCAAGGACAGCCCCGGCTTCATCGCCAACCGGCTCGCCCGCCCGTTCAGCCTCGAGTCGCTGCGGATGCTCGCGGAGGCATCGCCGACGCGGCGACGATCGACCGCGTCGTCCGGATCGGCGGCGGCTTTCGGATGGGGCCATTCGAGCTGATCGACCTGATCGGCCTCGACATCAACCTCAGCGTCGCCCGCTCCTTCTTCACCCAGGGCGGCGAGCCGGAGCGCTGGCGCCCGAGCCCGATCCAGGAGCGGATGGTCGCCGAAGGGCTGCTCGGCCGCAAGAGCGGCCGCGGCTTCTATGAGTACGACGACGGGCCGCACCGCGCTTCCGGTTCCCTTATGCATCCTATGCGGACATAAAGCCGAACCGGA
The DNA here is from genome assembly GCA_963835315.1 of uncultured Solirubrobacterales bacterium. Lineage (GTDB taxonomy): Bacteria > Actinomycetota > Thermoleophilia > Solirubrobacterales > 70-9 > VRUE01. The sequence continues at coordinate 7,148 of CAWIFA010000030.1, forward strand.
ACCGCGGAATCGAGGAGCCGACGCTCGACCCGGCCGCGCTGGCGAAGATCGACCCCGCCGCGGAGGCGATCCTCCCCCGCCTGCTGGCCCAGATCGCCAACGAGGCGGCCTTCGCGCTCGAAGAGGAGATCGGCTCGCCCGCGGACATGGACACGGCGATGCGACTCGGCTTCAACTGGCCGCTCGGCCCGCTGGAGCTGACCGAGATGATCGGCCCCGAGCGGGCCGCCGGGCTGCTGGCGGAGCTGCAGGGGGAGCACGGCGACGCCTACCGAGCGTCGCCTCACCTTGCAGGTGCCGGAGCGCCGTAGAGCTTTTCACCGCATATCGACGCAAACCTCTACGGCGCTGCGCGTAGCCGGAAGA
>CAWIFA010000031.1:0-9746 GCA_963835315.1 uncultured Solirubrobacterales bacterium
GTCGTCGCCGAGCCCGCCGTCGACCATGTCGTTGCCGGCGCCGCCGTCGAGCACGTCGTTGCCGCGCCCGCCGTAGACGCGGTCGTCGCCGGCTTCGCCGTCGACGGTCTTCTCGCTCGCCTTGCCCGCGTAGAGGACGTCGTCGCCTTCGCCGCCGCGCAGGGCGTCAGGGCCGCGACCGCCCATCAGCGTGTCGGCCCCGGCGCCGCCCCGCTCGTTGTCGGGGCCCTTGGCGCCGAAGAGGCCGTCGTTGCCGCCGCCGCCGACCAGCTCGTCGGGGCCCTTTTCGCCGAGCAGCCGGTCGTCGCCTTCTTCGCCGAAGAGCTTGTCGCCGCCGCCTCCGCCGACCAGGACGTCGTTGCCGGGCCCGCCGCAGATCGTGTCGTTGCCGTTGGGCCCGCCGTAGATCTTGTCGTTGCCGCCGCCGCCGTAGATCACGTCGTTGCCGTGCTTGCCGACGATCGTGTCGTTGCCGGGCGTGCCGACGATCGTCGCGTGCTTGCCGGCGCAGGTCGCGGCGGCTGCCTGGCCGGCGCCGGCCACGAGCAGCAGCACGGCGGCGCAGACGACGAGCGCCGCAAGCAAGCGGGTCGGGTGGACGTGAGTGGTTCGCATCACCCACCCATCGACGGTTTCGGGCGCCACTACACCCGGTGACCGGACAAACGTCCAGTGTTCCGCGCCGCCCGTTCACGCCCGGCTTCGGATACTCTCGCTGCGCGATGCGGGGCGGGATCTACGTGCTCAACTTCTACTCGACGGTCTTCGTCGACCAGCTGAAGCGCGGTCGCAAGACCGCGACGATCCGGCTCGGCGACAAGACGAGCAAGTACGAGCGCGGCCAGGTCGTCTGGATAACCGTCGGCTTCCGCCACAGCCCGCGCGAGAAAATCTTCGCCGCCTGCATCGACGACGTCGAGGTGAAGAAGGTCGGCGACCTCTCGCCGCGCGACATCGAGCACGACAACCCGGAGTTCCGCCGGCTCGAGGACGAGGTCAAGTTCCTCGAACAGATCTACGGCCGCACCGTCGGCCCCGACGACATCGTCACCGTGATCCGCTTCTCGCAGATCGTCGAGCCACCCGGCGCGCATTTCGGCAACGGGGAGACGCCCCATCACAACTAGGGCGGTGTGAGGTTGGCCCACTACGCCTTCCTCACGACCTGGCTCCTGGAGGCGCCGCGTGAGCCGGTCTGGGAGGCGATCTACGCGCAGGAGCGCTGGCCCGAGTGGTGGCGCGGGGTCGAGGCGGCCGACGAGGTGCATCCCGGCGACGGCGACCGGGTGGGGGCGGTGTCGCGGATGGTCTGGCGCAGCGTCCTGCCCTACCGGGTCGAGTTCGAGGTGACGACGACGCGGGTCGAGCGCCCGCACCTGATGGAGGGCCGGGCGGCCGGCGGGCTCGACGGAATCGGCCGCTGGCGCCTCTACGAGGACGACGGCGTCACCGCGGTGCTCTACGAGTGGAACGTGGCGACGACGAAGGCCTGGATGAACCTGCTGGCGCCCGTCGCCCGCCCGGTCTTCGAGTGGAACCACGACTGGGTGATGGCCCGCGGCGCCGAGGGCCTCGCCGGCTTGCTCGGCTGCAAGCTCCTGGCCGGCGGCTGAGCGTTATCGCTATCTTTACGTCCCTTGGCACTCGCCTGTGTAGAGTGCCAACACCCGGAGACCGCGCAATCCGGCTCCGAGGCTCGATTTCCACGACTTATTGACCAGTAAACAACCACCGATAACGGAGGTCCACGGATGAAGCTGAAGCCCCTCGGGGACCGGCTGATCGTCAAGCCGATCGAGGAGGAGGAGACGACCGCGAGCGGCATCGTCCTCCCCGACACGGCGAAAGAGAAGCCGCAGAAGGGCAAGGTCGTCGCCGTCGGCGACGGCGCGATCAAAGAGGACGGCACCCGCCAGCCGCTCGACGTGAGCGAGGGCGACGAGGTCCTCTACTCGAAATACGGCGGCACCGACATCACCGTCGAGGGCGACGACCTGCTCGTGCTGCGCGAGTCGGACGTCCTCGCCAAGCTCGGCTAGGGCCACCACAGGACTTAGAGACACCCAAGGAGGAAGGAAACCCAGATGGCTCACAAGGAGCTGAAGTACAAGGAGGAGGCCAGGGGCGCGCTGCAGGCCGGCGTCGACGCCGTCGCCGACGCGGTCAAGGTCACCCTCGGCCCGAAAGGGCGCTACGTCGTGCTGGACAAAAAGTTCGGCGCGCCGACGATCACCAATGACGGCGTGACCATCGCCCGCGAGATCGAGGTCGAGGACGTCTTCGAGAACCAGGGCGCCCAGCTGGTCCGCGAGGTCGCCACGGCGACCAACGACGTGGCCGGCGACGGCACCACGACGGCGACCCTGCTGGCGCAGACGATCGTCCGTCAGGGGCTCAAGAACGTCGCCGCCGGGGCCAACCCGCTGGCGCTGCGCCGCGGGATCGAGAAGGCGGTCGACGAGGTCGTCGACAACCTGCGCGGCAAGCAGTCCAAGGAGGTGGCCGGCAAGGAGCAGATCGCCCGCGTCGCCGCGATCTCCGCCGCCGACGACGAGATCGGCAACGTGATCGCCGACGCGATCGAGAAAGTCGGCAAAGACGGCGTGGTCAACGTCGAGGAGGGCCAGACCTTCGGCATGGAGCTGGAGTTCACCGAGGGGATGCAGTTCGACAAGGGCTACATCTCCCCGTACATGGTCACCGACCAGGACCGCATGGAGGCGGTGCTGGAGGACCCCTACGTGCTGATCGCCAACCAGAAAATCGGCAACGTGCGGGAGATCCTGCCGGTGCTCGAGCAGGTGATGCAGGGCGGCAAGCCGCTGCTGATCGTCGCCGAGGACGTCGAGGGCGAATGCCTCGCGACCCTGGTGGTCAACAAGCTGCGCGGCACCTTCACCGGCGTCGCGGTCAAAGCGCCGGGCTTCGGCGACCGCCGCAAGCGGATGCTCGAGGACATCGGCATCCTCACCGGCGGCGAGGTGATCACCGAGGAGATGGGCCTCAAACTCGAGAACACCCAGATCTCGCAACTCGGCAAGGCGCGTCGTGTCGTCGTCTCCAAGGACACGACGACGATCATCGACGGCGCCGGCGACGCCGAGGACATCAAAGGCCGGATCAACCAGATCAAGCAGGAGATCGAGAACACCGACTCCGACTTCGATCGCGAGAAGCTCCAGGAGCGGCTCGCCAAGTTGGCCGGCGGTGTCGCGGTGGTCAAGGTCGGCGCCGCCACCGAGACCGAGATGAAGGAGAAAAAGCACCGCGTCGAGGATGCCCTGCAGGCGACCCGGGCGGCGCTCGAGGAGGGAGTCGTGCCGGGCGGCGGCGTCGCGCTGCTGAACGCGCAGAGCGACCTCGATCCGGAAAAGCTCGACGATCCCGATGAGGCGACCGGCGCACGGATCGTGCACCGCTCGCTCGAGGAGCCGGTACGGCAGATCGCCGAGAACTCGGGCCTCGAGGGCTCGGTCGTCGTCAACGAGGTCCGCGCCCTGAAGCCGGGCGAAGGCCTCAACGCGGCGACGGGCGAGTACGGCGACCTGATCAAGGCCGGCGTGATCGACCCGACCATGGTGACCCGGTCGGCGCTGCAGAACGCCGCCTCGATCGCCAAGAACATCCTCGTCACCGAGGCGATCATCGCCGAGCCGCCCGAGAAGGAAGGCGCCGGCGGCGGAATGCCCGGCGGCGGAATGCCCGATATGGGAGGCATGATGTAGTCACGCCTGCTCAGGCGTATGCTCGTCTCAACAGGCGAGTGACTTCACGAGGGGCCCGGGAAACCGGGCCCCTCGTCGTATGTGGCGCTTCCGTCACGAAGAGCGGCGTCGATTGGCGCACGGTGCGCGCCACACGCGCGTCGCTGTCTGCCAGCGTCGCCGCCATGTCGAAGCCGCCCAGCCATCCACAACAGCAACACCCCGCCGACGGGCCGATTTCCCACCTATATCGTGGGAAATCGGCCCATCGGCGGATCAACGCGCAGATTTCGAAGCTCGCGGGTGAACAGCACGGGGTGGTGGCCTTGTGGCAGGTGCTTGAGATCGGAATGAGCGAACGTGCGGCGCAGAGTCGGACGGAAGCTGGCTCGCTGCATTGCGTCCATCAAGGCGTTTACTCGGTTGGCCACCCACAGCTGACACGGCGCGGCCGCCTGATGGCGGCGGTGCTCGCTTGCGGGCGCGATGCGGTGCTGTCCCATCGGTCCGCCGTCGTGCTCTGGGGACTGCGGAGCGACGACGGGCGCACGAACATTGACGTGACTGCGCCGAACCGGCGTGGACGAATCCCGAAGGGGATCTCTGCGCACAGGGACGGTTCACTGACGACGGAAGATCGGACGACGGTGCACGGGATTCGGTGCACGGCCGTGCCGCGGGCGCTGCTCGACTTCGCCGGAGTCGCGCCGTTCTGGGAGCTGCGGAAGGCCGTCTCTGAGGCGGAGGTTCTACGGATCCTCGACCACGGAGCGGTTCGGAAGCTGATCAAGCGGAGCCGGGGTCGGCGAGGGGTAGCGCGGCTCCGCTTGGTGATGGACGAAATCCATCCCAAGACGAAGTGGACGCGTAGCGACATGGAGGTCGCCTTTCTCGAGATGTGCAGGCGGGTTGGCCTGCCGGAACCGGAGGTCAACGTGAAGCTTTATCCAGCTGGCCATAAGACTGTGCCCGATTTCCTCTGGCGCGACGCGGGACTGGTCGTTGAAGCCGACAGCCGCGAATTCCACGACACCGGCTCGGCATTCGAGAGCGACAGGGAGCGCGAGCAGCGCCTGCAATTGGCCGGCTGGCGCGTCTCCCGATGCACCTGGCGCCAGATCGAACGCGAACCCCACCGCCTTGCCGAGACGATCCGGGGCCTCCTGGCCCAGCCCTCACCATTGCCGACGGGCCGAAATCCCACGCATATGGTGGGAAATCGGCCCGTCGGCGGCTAGGAGGGTGGGGGTTCGGCCGGGGCTGGGGTGGGGGTCGGTTGCTTCTTTTCCTTCTTGGGGAGCGGGGGGAGTTCGCCGGCGTTGTATTCGACGTACTGGAGGAAGTTCGGGCGGCGGGCCTTGAGGCGCAGGGTGTTGGTCGTGCGCGGGTAGAGGCGCAGGTCGTAGGGGTTCTCGCCGGGGCCGAAGCCGTCGTAGTAGACGAACATGCGCACCCGGGGGCGCTTCGCGGTCCAGGCGACGAGCTGCTTGACGAAGCGCGGTTCGTCTTTTCCGTAGACCGCCCACTCGGAGATCGAGAACGGCTTGCCGCGCCAGAACCTGCCCTTGTAGAACCGGTTGAGGTCTTTCCAGGCGGGATACTGGGAGTAGAAGTCGGTCCCCACCCAGTCGACCCAGCGGCTGCCCGGCCAGTAGTCGCCGGGGAAGTTGCCTTTGACCCGCGGCGAGCCGCCCGGCAGCGGGCTCCAGATGAAGCTGACGGGCGGGCCCGGCAGTTCCGGCGGCGGCGGGCCCTTCGTGCGGTTGACGGGCGGCAGGCCGATCCCGGCCAGCGTCGCGTTGATCTCGTCGAGCGTGCCGCCGCCGCGCACGATCGTCACGATCCGGCGGAACGCCTGCTTGTACCAGTAGGCCGTGTGTTCGCCGCCCTTCTGGCTGCCGTCGCAGTTGACCGCCGACCAGACGTTGAGGCAACGGTTCGGCTCGCCGAGCGGCCGGATGTAGGCGAGCACGCCGTGCTCGAAGAAGAAGTGGTTGAGCTGCAGCAGGTAGTCGTCGCCCTGCCCGAGCGCAATCTGCTCCGGCGTGATCAGCTCGGCCAGCGTCTGGTCGTCCGCCGTCGAGATGTGGAGAATCGGCCGCGTTCCGGTTTCGCGCCAGCGTTCGTAGGCCGCGTTGAGGCTGTTGCCCCACGGGTGGAAGGTCTCCATCAGCGCCGGGTGCTTGTTCAGCAGCGCCGAGAATTCTTCGTAGTCGGCGGTCGTGCCCTTGTCGCTGACGCCGAAGAGGACGTTCGGCTTCGGCGGCGCCAGGCTGAGTGCCGTCGCCTGCGCCGCGCCCAGCGCCGCCAGGGCGAGTGCGACGGCGATCGCCGCGCCGAGCCTGCCGCTAAGCCTGCGCAAGGACATCCTCCATCCTTCTCGGGTCCACGCCGAGCTCCTGCGCGTCGGCGCTGCCGCGTTCGCTGGTCATCGAGACCTCCATCAGCTCTGCCTCCTCCCAGGTTGCGAACACGGCCTCGCCGAAGACGTTGCGGAGCGCGATCAATCCCGCGCGCACAAGCGGCAGGGGCAGGTGGACCAGCGGACGCGGCCGGCCGGCGACGCGGCTGACCAGGTCCGACATCGCGTCGTAGCTGAGCGTCTCCGGCCCCGCCAGCTCGTAGCGCTCGCGTGCGCCGGCCCCGTCGCGCTCAAGCGCCGCGACCACGCAGCGCGCCGCGTCGTCCGCCCAGATCGGCTGGAAGCGCGCCCGGCCGCGGCCGGAGACCGGCATCACCGGCAGGAAGGAGAAGCGCCGCAGCAGGGTCACCCAGGGGTCGCTGCGGTCGTAGACGATCGAGGGGGCGAAGACCGTCGTCTCCAGCGGCGAGGAAGCGATCGCCCGCTCGGCCAGCCACTTGGCGCGGAAGAAGCGCGTGCGCTGGGCCGCGGCCGCGTCGAGCGCGCTGAAGAAGGCGAAGCGCCGCACGCCGCTGCGCTCGGCGGCGCGCAGCAGCCGCACCGTCGCCAGCCCGTTCAGCTCCTCGATCCGGTGCGGCGGCTGGTCGCGGATCGTCGCCGCCAGGTGGACCACCGTGTCGACCCCGCGCAGCGCCTGCCGCACCAGATAGGGGTCCGACATCTCGCCCAGGTCGCCGAGCGCGATCTGCACGTCGACCCGGTGCGCGCCGAGGCGCCGCGGCTCGCGCACGAGGCAGCGCACGTCCTCGCCTCGCTCGAGCAGCAGCGGCAGCAGGCGCGACCCGATGCTTCCCGTGGCTCCCGTCAGCAGCAGCATCGCTCAACCCTAAAGACAGCGGCCCCTGAGGCCCATCTCGTCGCACCGGCTCGCGCAATCCCTAAAATGTCCGCTCGCGCTTGGCGGGGGCCGAAATCCCGCCGGGCAACGCAAACGACCGACCCAGGAGAAAGCTTCGAATGACCTACGTCATCGCCGAGCCGTGCATTGGCCAGAAGGACAACTCGTGCGTCGAGGTCTGTCCGGTGGACTGCATCCACCCGACCCCGGACGAGCCCGACTACGACTCGGTAGAGATGCTCTACATCGACCCCGACGAGTGCATCGACTGCGATGCCTGCGTCGAGGCCTGCCCGGTCGACGCCTGCTTCGCCGAGGACCAGCTCCCCAGCGAGTGGGCGAAATACGCCGAGATCAACGCCGAGTACTACAAGAGCAAGTCGGCCGCCTGAGGCTTCGTCTGCCGCAACGTGGCCGTAGCTGCAGCTCGGCGCGGGCTTGGGCAGGTATTCATTAGGTTCTCCTTGAATGGGCGCGGCAAATTGCCATCCCCGGGGGGAGCGAGGGGAGTTTTGACGGGAGGGCAAGTGCTGTCGTTGACGGCGAAGCGGTGGTGACTTGTCATCGGCGGCGAACTTCTTAACATTCCTCTCTGCTCAACCCGCTATTTCCGGGCTTTGGCGAAATGCAGGCGTTTTGCGCAGAACGTTGGCCTCAACCTGATGTCCAGGCCTGTCGGGCTTTAATTTTGGGGTGAAATTCAACGAATATCGGGTAGTGTCGAGACGGTCTCATGCGATACCGGATCGCTCATATCCAGCCATGCCAAGTAGCCCCCCTGGCTGCTGTCATCGCTGCGGGCGTGCTGCTCTTGCTAGTCGCGCCGGCCGGTGCGCAGACGCCGACCGAAGCAGGCATGCTCGCGACGGTGCAGTCCGAGACGGAGGGGATTGCCGAAAGCGCGACTCCCGTGGTGGAAACGAGCACCGAACCGGAGCCGCTGCCGGCCGACGTGGAAGCCGCGTCGATGGCCTCCACCGTTTCGGGGACGGTCGATATCGCCGAGGGGACGGCTCGGGAGCCCGCCGACGAGGCGGCGGGCTCCGTGGTCGACGTGGTCGACGCGGTCGCCCCCACCGCGGTCGGCGAGACGCACGGGCCGGTCGCCCAAATTCACGAGACCGTGCGAGATCTCACCGCCCCCGCCGAGCGCTCGCTGCAACAGGCCGGCGCGAAGCTGGGCGACCTGAGCCCGAAGCCTGCGCCCAGGCCGGCGGTGCCGCTTGCGGGTAGCGCGCCGGCGGCAAAAGGGGTGGCGGAGAGGCCCGTGGCTCCGACCGCGACAGAAGACCTGCCGCCCCTGCCGGCGAGCTCTCCCGACCACACTCCGCGCTCGAGTGAGGAGATCGAGCTCGAGCCGCTTCCCGCGTGGGCGACGGCGGGGCGCACAGCCCTTTCCGTCGACCCTGCTCCAAGCGCAGCTTCGACGCCCGCTCCTTCCCTGCCGACGGGGCCTCTCGCAGCGGGCGACGTTCTTTCCAGCGGGCCACCCAGCGGAGGATCGGAGGAGCATGCGCCCGTTTCCGACGCCAGCTCGCCTCCAGCCCCCGAGATGCTTTCGGCCGCCGCTTCCGGGTCGGGCGGCTCTACCCTCGTTCCCATCGCCGCGTTGCTGGCGTTGCTCGCGCTGGTCGCGCCGGCGATCTCCCGCAGGCTCAGGGAGATGGCGGATCTCTCGCCTCCGCTCCCCTTCGCCTGCGCGCTCGAGCGCCCTGGCTAGGTCCAGCCGACCGACCAACCAGGGCTATGCCGGGAGCCCGTTCACCCCCCGGCAGCGCAGGCAACTCGAGTGAAAGGAATAACAATGAGATTCCCCATTGCTGCAATCGCAGCGGTGGTTGCCCTGGCGATGGCGGTCGCAGCGACGCCCGCCGCCGCCACGATCACGGTGCCTGAGCCGACCTCCTCCGGAGGTCAGGGCAACCACAGCATCGTGACCCAGGGCGACCCGAGCGCAAGCGGTGGCAGCGCCACCGCAACCGGCGGCGAAGGCGGCGACGCCAACACCGGCAACACCCAGATCGGCAACGGCAACGCGATTGCCGTCTCGGTCGGCGGCGACGCCGATGCCGAGGGTGGAGACACCAGCGCCGAAAGCGGCGATGCGACCGGAGGCGACGGCGGCGACGCCGATGCCGACGGCGGCGACGCCGATGCATCGAACGACGCATCGACGAAGCAGGTCGACGAGTCGAGTGGCAGCGATTCCTCCCACGGGAAGTGCTGCGAGAGCCACTCGAACGGCTCGAGCGATTCGCAGAGCAACGAGTCGGGTGTCCAGCAGGGCGACCCGAGCGCAAGCGGTGGCAGCGCCACCGCCAACGGAGGAAACGGCGGCGACGCCAACACCGGTAACACGCAGAAGCACAACGGCAACGCTTACGCCAAGTCGGAGCCGCAGGAGCAGAAGGAGAGCAAGTCCTGCGGCTGTGGTCACGACAAGAGTCGGGGCCATGACGAGCACCACGGCGACAACGGCGCGGAGGCCGAGGGTGGCGACACCACGGCCAGAAGCGGCGATGCCCGCGGTGGCGACGGCGGCGATGCCGACGCCGAAGCCGGCGACGCCGAGGCCGGGAACGAGGCCGAGGTGAGGCAGGCCAACGTGGGCGATCGCTCCGGCGGCTCCTCACATGGCGATTGCCGCTGCGAGCAGAGCCACTCGCAGCAGTCCGGCTCGGGCTCGCAGAGCAACAAGTCGGATGTCGAACAGGGCAACCCGAGTGCCTCCGGCGGCGGCGCCACCGCCACCGGCGGCGGTGGCGGCGATGCCAACACCGGG
>CAWIFA010000032.1:0-44902 GCA_963835315.1 uncultured Solirubrobacterales bacterium
GGGGGTCGGTTGCTTCTTTTCCTTCTTGGGGAGCGGGGGGAGTTCGCCGGCGTTGTATTCGACGTACTGGAGGAAGTTCGGGCGGCGGGCCTTGAGGCGCAGGGTGTTGGTCGTGCGCGGGTAGAGGCGCAGGTCGTAGGGGTTCTCGCCGGGGCCGAAGCCGTCGTAGTAGACGAACATGCGCACCCGGGGGCGCTTCGCGGTCCAGGCGACGAGCTGCTTGACGAAGCGCGGTTCGTCTTTTCCGTAGACCGCCCACTCGGAGATCGAGAACGGCTTGCCGCGCCAGAACCTGCCCTTGTAGAACCGGTTGAGGTCTTTCCAGGCGGGATACTGGGAGTAGAAGTCGGTCCCCACCCAGTCGACCCAGCGGCTGCCCGGCCAGTAGTCGCCGGGGAAGTTGCCTTTGACCCGCGGCGAGCCGCCCGGCAGCGGGCTCCAGATAAAGCTGACGGGCGGGCCCGGCAGTTCCGGCGGCGGCGGGCCCTTCGTGCGGTTGACGGGCGGCAGGCCGATCCCGGCCAGCGTCGCGTTGATCTCGTCGAGCGTGCCGCCGCCGCGCACGATCGTCACGATCCGGCGGAACGCCTGCTTGTACCAGTAGGCCGTGTGTTCGCCGCCCTTCTGGCTGCCGTCGCAGTTGACCGCCGACCAGACGTTGAGGCAACGGTTCGGCTCGCCGAGCGGCCGGATGTAGGCGAGCACGCCGTGCTCGAAGAAGAAGTGGTTGAGCTGCAGCAGGTAGTCGTCGCCCTGCCCGAGCGCAATCTGCTCCGGCGTGATCAGCTCGGCCAGCGTCTGGTCGTCCGCCGTCGAGATGTGGAGAATCGGCCGCGTTCCGGTTTCGCGCCAGCGTTCGTAGGCCGCGTTGAGGCTGTTGCCCCACGGGTGGAAGGTCTCCATCAGCGCCGGGTGCTTGTTCAGCAGCGCCGAGAATTCTTCGTAGTCGGCGGTCGTGCCCTTGTCGCTGACGCCGAAGAGGACGTTCGGCTTCGGCGGCGCCAGGCTGAGTGCCGTCGCCTGCGCCGCGCCCAGCGCCGCCAGGGCGAGTGCGACGGCGATCGCCGCGCCGAGCCTGCCGCTAAGCCTGCGCAAGGACATCCTCCATCCTTCTCGGGTCCACGCCGAGCTCCTGCGCGTCGGCGCTGCCGCGTTCGCTGGTCATCGAGACCTCCATCAGCTCTGCCTCCTCCCAGGTTGCGAACACGGCCTCGCCGAAGACGTTGCGGAGCGCGATCAATCCCGCGCGCACAAGCGGCAGGGGCAGGTGGACCAGCGGACGCGGCCGGCCGGCGACGCGGCTGACCAGGTCCGACATCGCGTCGTAGCTGAGCGTCTCCGGCCCCGCCAGCTCGTAGCGCTCGCGTGCGCCGGCCCCGTCGCGCTCAAGCGCCGCGACCACGCAGCGCGCCGCGTCGTCCGCCCAGATCGGCTGGAAGCGCGCCCGGCCGCGGCCGGAGACCGGCATCACCGGCAGGAAGGAGAAGCGCCGCAGCAGGGTCACCCAGGGGTCGCTGCGGTCGTAGACGATCGAGGGGGCGAAGACCGTCGTCTCCAGCGGCGAGGAAGCGATCGCCCGCTCGGCCAGCCACTTGGCGCGGAAGAAGCGCGTGCGCTGGGCCGCGGCCGCGTCGAGCGCGCTGAAGAAGGCGAAGCGCCGCACGCCGCTGCGCTCGGCGGCGCGCAGCAGCCGCACCGTCGCCAGCCCGTTCAGCTCCTCGATCCGGTGCGGCGGCTGGTCGCGGATCGTCGCCGCCAGGTGGACCACCGTGTCGACCCCGCGCAGCGCCTGCCGCACCAGATAGGGGTCCGACATCTCGCCCAGGTCGCCGAGCGCGATCTGCACGTCGACCCGGTGCGCGCCGAGGCGCCGCGGCTCGCGCACGAGGCAGCGCACGTCCTCGCCTCGCTCGAGCAGCAGCGGCAGCAGGCGCGACCCGATGCTTCCCGTGGCTCCCGTCAGCAGCAGCATCGCTCAACCCTAAAGACAGCGGCCCCTGAGGCCCATCTCGTCGCACCGGCTCGCGCAATCCCTAAAATGTCCGCTCGCGCTTGGCGGGGGCCGAAATCCCGCCGGGCAACGCAAACGACCGACCCAGGAGAAAGCTTCGAATGACCTACGTCATCGCCGAGCCGTGCATTGGCCAGAAGGACAACTCGTGCGTCGAGGTCTGTCCGGTGGACTGCATCCACCCGACCCCGGACGAGCCCGACTACGACTCGGTAGAGATGCTCTACATCGACCCCGACGAGTGCATCGACTGCGATGCCTGCGTCGAGGCCTGCCCGGTCGACGCCTGCTTCGCCGAGGACCAGCTCCCCAGCGAGTGGGCGAAATACGCCGAGATCAACGCCGAGTACTACAAGAGCAAGTCGGCCGCCTGAGGCTTCGTCTGCCGCAACGTGGCCGTAGCTGCAGCTCGGCGCGGGCTTGGGCAGGTATTCATTAGGTTCTCCTTGAATGGGCGCGGCAAATTGCCATCCCCGGGGGGAGCGAGGGGAGTTTTGACGGGAGGGCAAGTGCTGTCGTTGACGGCGAAGCGGTGGTGACTTGTCATCGGCGGCGAACTTCTTAACATTCCTCTCTGCTCAACCCGCTATTTCCGGGCTTTGGCGAAATGCAGGCGTTTTGCGCAGAACGTTGGCCTCAACCTGATGTCCAGGCCTGTCGGGCTTTAATTTTGGGGTGAAATTCAACGAATATCGGGTAGTGTCGAGACGGTCTCATGCGATACCGGATCGCTCATATCCAGCCATGCCAAGTAGCCCCCCTGGCTGCTGTCATCGCTGCGGGCGTGCTGCTCTTGCTAGTCGCGCCGGCCGGTGCGCAGACGCCGACCGAAGCAGGCATGCTCGCGACGGTGCAGTCCGAGACGGAGGGGATTGCCGAAAGCGCGACTCCCGTGGTGGAAACGAGCACCGAACCGGAGCCGCTGCCGGCCGACGTGGAAGCCGCGTCGATGGCCTCCACCGTTTCGGGGACGGTCGATATCGCCGAGGGGACGGCTCGGGAGCCCGCCGACGAGGCGGCGGGCTCCGTGGTCGACGTGGTCGACGCGGTCGCCCCCACCGCGGTCGGCGAGACGCACGGGCCGGTCGCCCAAATTCACGAGACCGTGCGAGATCTCACCGCCCCCGCCGAGCGCTCGCTGCAACAGGCCGGCGCGAAGCTGGGCGACCTGAGCCCGAAGCCTGCGCCCAGGCCGGCGGTGCCGCTTGCGGGTAGCGCGCCGGCGGCAAAAGGGGTGGCGGAGAGGCCCGTGGCTCCGACCGCGACAGAAGACCTGCCGCCCCTGCCGGCGAGCTCTCCCGACCACACTCCGCGCTCGAGTGAGGAGATCGAGCTCGAGCCGCTTCCCGCGTGGGCGACGGCGGGGCGCACAGCCCTTTCCGTCGACCCTGCTCCAAGCGCAGCTTCGACGCCCGCTCCTTCCCTGCCGACGGGGCCTCTCGCAGCGGGCGACGTTCTTTCCAGCGGGCCACCCAGCGGAGGATCGGAGGAGCATGCGCCCGTTTCCGACGCCAGCTCGCCTCCAGCCCCCGAGATGCTTTCGGCCGCCGCTTCCGGGTCGGGCGGCTCTACCCTCGTTCCCATCGCCGCGTTGCTGGCGTTGCTCGCGCTGGTCGCGCCGGCGATCTCCCGCAGGCTCAGGGAGATGGCGGATCTCTCGCCTCCGCTCCCCTTCGCCTGCGCGCTCGAGCGCCCTGGCTAGGTCCAGCCGACCGACCAACCAGGGCTATGCCGGGAGCCCGTTCACCCCCCGGCAGCGCAGGCAACTCGAGTGAAAGGAATAACAATGAGATTCCCCATTGCTGCAATCGCAGCGGTGGTTGCCCTGGCGATGGCGGTCGCAGCGACGCCCGCCGCCGCCACGATCACGGTGCCTGAGCCGACCTCCTCCGGAGGTCAGGGCAACCACAGCATCGTGACCCAGGGCGACCCGAGCGCAAGCGGTGGCAGCGCCACCGCAACCGGCGGCGAAGGCGGCGACGCCAACACCGGCAACACCCAGATCGGCAACGGCAACGCGATTGCCGTCTCGGTCGGCGGCGACGCCGATGCCGAGGGTGGAGACACCAGCGCCGAAAGCGGCGATGCGACCGGAGGCGACGGCGGCGACGCCGATGCCGACGGCGGCGACGCCGATGCATCGAACGACGCATCGACGAAGCAGGTCGACGAGTCGAGTGGCAGCGATTCCTCCCACGGGAAGTGCTGCGAGAGCCACTCGAACGGCTCGAGCGATTCGCAGAGCAACGAGTCGGGTGTCCAGCAGGGCGACCCGAGCGCAAGCGGTGGCAGCGCCACCGCCAACGGAGGAAACGGCGGCGACGCCAACACCGGTAACACGCAGAAGCACAACGGCAACGCTTACGCCAAGTCGGAGCCGCAGGAGCAGAAGGAGAGCAAGTCCTGCGGCTGTGGTCACGACAAGAGTCGGGGCCATGACGAGCACCACGGCGACAACGGCGCGGAGGCCGAGGGTGGCGACACCACGGCCAGAAGCGGCGATGCCCGCGGTGGCGACGGCGGCGATGCCGACGCCGAAGCCGGCGACGCCGAGGCCGGGAACGAGGCCGAGGTGAGGCAGGCCAACGTGGGCGATCGCTCCGGCGGCTCCTCACATGGCGATTGCCGCTGCGAGCAGAGCCACTCGCAGCAGTCCGGCTCGGGCTCGCAGAGCAACAAGTCGGATGTCGAACAGGGCAACCCGAGTGCCTCCGGCGGCGGCGCCACCGCCACCGGCGGCGGTGGCGGCGATGCCAACACCGGGAACACGCAGGAACACAACGGCAACGCCGAAGCCAAGTCAGAGCCGCGGGAGAAACAGTCGATGAATCGAAGCAATTCCTGCGGTTGCGGCTACGACAGGAGCGGAAGCCATAGCGACGCCGATGCAGTGGGTGGCGACACCACGGCGGCAAGCGGCGATGCGACCGGCGGTGACGGCGGTGACGCCGATGCCGACGGCGGCGACGCCGAGGCCTCGAACGAGGCGGAGGTGTTCCAGCTCAACGGGCTGGGGGCTCCTCCCTGGTCGGCCTGAGACAAGCAAGATAGGCAAGCCGGCTGGCCGGAGTGGGCCTCGTAGCGGAGGCCCGCTCCGGCAGAGTTCTCGAGACCGTTTTTCGACCACCTTGCCCGCATCGTTCGTAGTTGCTTCTGCGCCTCAGCGGCGGCGTTCCTCGCCACCGCTGTTCTGACCGGCGGCTGTGGCGACGATTCCTCGAGTGAGGAGGCGGCGACGGGATCGTTCGCGCCGCGGGTCGCCTCGCTGAGCGGCCCGGTCTACGCGGTCAGCGGGTCCGGCGGCCTACTCCGGCCCGCCTACGTGCTCAGCGGCGGCTCGGCCGAACTGCTCCTGCGCGGTCTGATCGATGTCGTCGGCCAGCGGATTCAGGCGAGCGTCGAAGACGTCCCCGAGGTCCCCCTCGTCGACTTGGCGTGCCAGGCGGGCGAGAGCATCACGCGTGCGCGCGCGTGCCGATCGAGGCCGAATGCGACGGCTGAAGGCCGCCTGCTAGGCGCCGGCCCCGCCCTGAACGACCGGCAGCGGGGTGCCGCTTACGGGCGGCGCTTCCGCGGGGGCCGGGGTCGCCTGCAGGACCGGCAGCTCCTGCGGCGTCGCGGCGACGATCCCGCGGGCGGCCTGGCGGATCGCCTGCGAGGCGGGCGAGTCGGGCTCGGCGGTGACCAGCGGGGAGCCGTCGTCGGCGTGCTCGCGCAGGGGCTCTGAGAGCGGCACCTTGCCGAGCAGCGGGATGTCGAGCTCGTCGGCCAGCAGCTGACCGCCGCCCTCGCCGAAGATCGTGAAGCGCTCGCCGTCCGGCGTCGTGAAGCCGGACATGTTCTCGATCGCGCCGAGCAGCTCGAGGTCGAACTTCTGCGCCATGTCGGCGGCCCGCTTGGCGACCGTCTGCGCGGCCGGCTGCGGCGTAGTGACGAGCACGAACTTGGCCTGCGGCAGCAGCTGGGAGAGCGTCATCGCGACGTCGCCCGTTCCCGGCGGCAGGTCGAGCAACAGGTACTCCAACTCGCCCCAGGCGACGTCCTCGAGGAACTGCTGGATCGCCTTGTGCAGCATCGGGCCGCGCCAGACGACGGCTGAGTTCTCCTCGACGAAGAAGCCGATCGACATTACCTTGACGCCGCTCGGCGCCTCCAGCGGCAGGATCTTGCGCTCCGCGTTGACCTCCGGTTTGCGGTTGACACCGAGCATGCGCGGGATCGAGTAGCCGTAGACGTCGCAGTCCAGGGCGCCGGCGGGGTGGCCTTCGGCGGTCAGCGCCGCGGCCAGGTTGGCGGTCATCGTCGACTTGCCGACGCCGCCCTTGCCCGAGGCGACGCAGATCACGTTCTTCACCTGGGCGAGTGCGCCCTCCGGCAGCTTCCCGCGGCCGAGCGTCTGCTGGAGGTTCCCTTTCTCCTCGTCGGAGAGGACGTCGAAGCCGACCGCGACCTCGGTGACGCCGTCGAGCTGGGAGACCTGGCCGGCGACCGCCTGTTCGAAGTGCGAGCGGATCGGGCATCCCGCGGTGGTCAGGGAGACGACGACCTCGACCCGGCCGCCCTCCTTGATCTCGATCGAGCGGACCATCCCCAACTCGACGATCGAGCGGCGCAGCTCGGGGTCGATGACGGCGCGCAGCTTCTCGGTCACTTGCTCCTGGCTCGGTAGTGGCATGCGGCCATTTTCGCAGAGCGCGGGTGCGGCCGACACCGCGGTCGAGGTTTGAACCGCTATGCGGCGCAAACCTCTACGGCGCTCAGATGCGGCGCACCGGACATCCGTCCGCAGGGGGGAGAGATCGCGGCGCCGTGCCCTTGGACCCTCGTCTGCAAGCGAGCGAAGGAGGAGCCGGTGCCGGGAACGCGTGGGGGGATCGCACGGATTATCGCGATGGGGGTGGCGCTCGCGCTGGCGCTGCTGTTGCTGGCGGCGCGGGAGGCGACCGCGGGCAGCTACCGGGTCGCCCAGTGTGGCTGGAACGTCGGCATCGACGCCAGCTGGGCCGACGACACCGGAGGCGTCAAGTTCCGCCCCGAGTGGGGGTGCGGCTTCGGCGTCGAGCACCTGAGGAGCTTCACTCTGGGCGGCACGACGGTCTCCGGCACGCGCTTCGCCCGCTGGCGCTGGGAAGCGCCGGCGGGCACCGGGATCAGCCGGGTGCGAGGCGTCTGGTGGCACGCGCTGCACGAAGGGATGGAGCAGCGCTTCGGCGCCGGCGATGGTGGAGGGGGTTTCGAGGCGACGCTGAGCGCGAGCTCGACCGACACGACACAGCGCGACTTCTTCACCGAATTCGGAGTCCCCGCGCGAGCGATCGAGGACCGGCTGCTCTGCGCGCGCGCCGCCGAGGAGCGGTGCTCGCTCGACCCCGACTCCTGGTCGGCGATCCGTTCGCTGACGATCGACGTCATCGACGGCTACGCCCCGGTGCCGGGCAGCGCGGGCGCGGATCTCGTCGCCGGCGGCTGGCGGCGAGGCGCGCAATCGGTCGACTACTGGGACATGGACATCGGCGGCGGCGTGCGCTTCGGCGAAACGCTGCTCGACGGCAACCGTGTCGGCCTCACCGAGTACCCCTGCGCCGAGGCGACGATCGAAGGCGAGTGGCGGGCGACGCGGATGGGGCCTTGCCCGACCGGCGCCGGCGACGAGGTGACGGTGCAGACGACGAGCCTCAGCGACGGGCCGCACGCTCTGACCCGATGCGCGACCGACTTTGCCGGCAACAGCGCCTGCCTTCCGCCGACCACCGTGTTGATCGACAACAACCCGCCGGGACCCCCGCGAAGCCTCGCGCTCGCCGGCGGCGACGGCTGGCATCGGGTCGACGACTTCGACACGTCCTGGGTGGACCCCGACCAGGGCGCCGCCAGTCCGATCGGCGGCGCCCACTGGCGGATCACCGGCCCGGCCGGCTACGACACGGGGGTGCAGCTCGCGGGTGGGCGCGGGATCTCGGCGCTCGCCGAGCGCAAGCTGCCCCGCGCCGGCGTCTATTCCTTCCGCATCTGGCTGCGCGACGAGGCCGGAAACTCGGATTCCGCAACCGCGATCGAGCTCCCGCTGCGGTTCGACGACGTGCCGCCCGGAGTCGCATTCGAGCCGGTCGGCGAAATCGGGGCCGTGGAGCTCCCGCATTCCGTGAGCGCCGAAGTGAGCGACGAGCACTCTGGTCCGGCCGGCGGCACGATCTCCTACCGGCGCGTCGACGCCGACCGCTGGATCGAGCTGCCGACGCGAATGGAAGGCGCGGCTGGCGCGAAGCGGCTCATCGCGCCCGTCCCGACCGACCTCGAGCCCGGCGCCTACATATTTCGCGCCGAGGCGAGCGACGCCGCCGGCAACTCCAGCGCGACGACGCGACGTGTCGACGGCATCGAGATGATGCTTCGCAAGGCGCCGCCGCCTGTGGCGCCGGGCCGTGCAGCCTCAAGGCAGCGGGGCCAGGCCCACCGGGCCAAGACTAGGACCCGCCTGTTCGCCAAGCTGCGCTGGCGCCGGCGCCGCGGACCGCGGGTGACCGTGCCGTTCGGCGCCGGTGCGGTACTCAGTGGTCGCCTGCTCAACGCCGACGGGGTCGGCCTCGCCGGGCGCCGCCTGCGCGTCGTCTCCCGCCCCTCCCATGGCGCGCTGATGCGCCGCCAGGTGGGGGTTGTCCGCACCCGCGGTCACGGCAGCTTTCGTCTCGCGTTGCCGCCTGGGCCCTCGCGCCGCATCACCGTCGTCTACCGCGGCGAGCCGGGCCTGGCGCGGGCACGCCGTCCCGCGCTGGCCCTGCGCGTGCGCGGCGCCGCGACCCTGAGCGCCGCGCCGCGCAGCCTCCGCACCGGCCAGTCGCTGCGCCTCTGGGGCCGGGTGCGGGCCCGCGCCGCGCCGCTGCCGCGCCGCGGCAAGCTCGTCGCGATCCAGTACTTCGAGAACGAGGCGCGCGTCTGGCGGCCGGTCCTCGTCACCCGCAGCGACCACAGCGGCCGCTTCCACGCCCGCTACCGCTTCCGCTACATCACGGGCACGGCGCGGATCCGCCTGCGCGCCGTCGCCCTGGCCGAGGAGCGCTGGCCCTACGCGCCCGGCGCCTCGCGCTCGGTCCTCGTGCGGGTGAGTGGGTAGGGTGGCGCCAATGTCACAGGCCACGCTGCACACCAATGCCGGGGAGATCGTGCTCGAGCTGCATGACTCCGACGCCCCGAAGGCGGTCGAGAACTTCCGCAAGCTCGCCGCCGACGGCTTCTACGACGGGCTGATCTTCCACCGGGTGATCGCCGACTTCATGATCCAGGGCGGTTGCCCGGAGGGCAGCGGCCGCGGCGGCCCGGGCTACACCTTCGAGGACGAGATCAACGACCACAAGATCGTCCGCGGCGCGCTGGCGATGGCCAATGCCGGCCCGAACACCAACGGCTCGCAGTTCTTCATCGTCACCACCGAGGCGGCGCCGTGGCTCGACGGCAAGCACACCGTCTTCGGCACGGTCAGCTCGGGGATGGAGACGGTCGACGCGATCGAGAAGACCGAGACCGGCGCCGGCGATCGCCCGGTCTCCGACCAGAAGATCGAACGGGTCGAGCTCTGACGAGGACTAGCCGGGTGCTTCCGGATTTCCGCACCCACGGCTGACGCGCCTGGCGCGGCGCCGGATCGCCACCCACCTCCTCGCGAATAGCGCTGCTATTCGCTCGCCGGCGTGTGGCGCCCGGCTTGGCCAGTCGCGCCCCCGCGGGCACGTAAATCCGAAATCAACCGCCTAGCCCTCGTGGCCAAATCGCACGTTGGGCAGGAAGCGATCGAGCGGCTTTGGCAGGTACCAGGCGGCGGGTCCGGCGAGCCGCAGGAAGACCGGTAGCAGGGTCAGCCGCACGAGGAAGGCGTCGAGCAGCACGGCGACGCCGAGGATCACGCCCATCTCCTTCGGCGGCAGCGGCCCGGACAGGGCGAAGGTGAAGAAGACGGCGACCATCACCGCGCCGGCGGCGAGGATCACCCGGCCGGAGTGGGCGAGGCCGCCGACCATCGCCGTGCGCGCGTCGCCCGTCTCCTCCCAGTGCTCGCGCGCCGAGGAGAGCAGGAAGACCGTGTAGTCCATCGCGATCGCGAAGATCATCGCGAAGAAGAAGATCGGCCCCCAGGCGTCGAGGAAGCCCTGCGATTCGAAGCCGAGCAGGCCGCTCAGGTGGCCGTCCTGGAAGATCAGCGTCGCGACGCCGAAGGCGGCGCCGGTCGCCAGCAGGTTGGTCAGCACGCCGATCGCCGCGATCAGCGGCGCCTGGAAGGCGACCAGCAGCAGCAGGAAGCCGAGCGCGAGGACGACGCCGATCGCCAGCGGCGTCTTCGCTTCCAGCGCCGCTTCGAGGTCGTGGTTTTCGGCCGCCGGGCCGCCGAGGAGGGCGCCCGCCGGCAGCGCCGCGCGCAGCCGGTCGATCGTCTGGCCGAAGGCCGGGGTCGAGGGGCCGGCCTTGGGGGTCGCCTCGGTCAGGGCGACGCCTTGGCGCCGGTTCGCCTGCGCCGCCAGGGTCGCGGCGATGCCGGGGTCGCTCGCCACCACGGCCGCGACGCGGCGCGCCTCGCCCGGCGCCGAGACGATCTGGAGCTGTCCGGGCGCACCCGGCCCGAAGGCCCCCACGACCTGCTCGTAGCCGCGCCGCGAGTGGTCGCCGCCGGGGACGACCTTGATCGACGGCATGCCGGTCTTCAGCCCGAGCACCGGCAGCGCCAGCAGGACGAGGATCAGCGCCGCGCCGCCGCCGTAGAGGTAGGGCCGTCGCCAGAGCCGTTCGCCCCAGCGGGCGAAGCGCGGCGAGCGGTGGTCGCCGCTATGCGCCCAGGGCAGGCTGAGCTTGTCGACCCGCGGGCCGAGCTTGGCCAGCACCGCCGGCAGCAGCGTCAGCGTCGCCGCGAGGATGAAGAGCACCGCGATGATGATCCCCAGCGCGACCGAGCGGAAGGCGGGGCTGGGGACGAGCATCACCGCCGAGAGCGAGATCACCACGGTCAGCGCCGAGAAGACGACCGCCTTGCCGGCCGTGTCCATCGTCGTCCCGACCGCCTCGACCGGGTCGAGCTCCTGCCCGAAGAGCGCGTTGCGGAAGCGCATCACGATGAACAGGGCGTAGTCGATGCCCAGCGCCAGCGCGAACATCAGGGCGAAGTTCATCGCCCAGATCGAGACCGGGGCGATCAGCGTCGCCAGGAAGAGCACGCCGGCGGAGGCGACGAGGCCGGAGATCGTCAGCATCAGCGGCAGGCCGGCGGCGATCAGCGAGCCGAAGGCGAGGACGAGGATCGCCAGCGTCACCGGCCAGGAGATCACCTCCGATTTCAGCATCGCGTCTTTGTTCGCTTCGTTGAAGTCCGACCACATGCCGGCGGCGCCGGTCAGGTTGGTTTCGACCGCGGGCGCGGCGCTGTCGCCGAGCGGCCGCTTGAGGTCGGTGGCCGCGGCGACCATCTCGTTCGGGTCCTTGGCGGCGCCGGCGCGGATCACGGCCGTGTGGCCGTCGGCGGAGATCGAGACCCCCGGGCGCGGCGGGATCACCCGGGTGACGGCGGAGTCGGCGGCGAGCAGCCGCTCGGCGCGCCGCACGCTGCGGCGGAAGGCCGGGTCGGCGGCGGTCAGCTCCTGGGAGTGGACGGCGACCTGGAGCGCGTAGGCGCCGCCGCCGGCGAAGGCGCGGTCGACCCGTTCGCGCACGGCGACCGACTCCGAGCCGTTGGCCTGCCAGCCGGCGCCGGAGAGCGCCGTCTCGACCTGCGGCGCGAGCGCCCCGAGCCCGACGGCGATGGCCACCCAGGCGACGAACACCCAGCGGGGCTGGGAGGCGGAGAAGCGGCCCAGTCGGCCGACCGGGCCCAGCCTCGCGGCGGAGGTTTCGGCGCGTTCGTGGGCGGTGGGGCGGTCGGGCGCAACTGTCGGCATCGCTATCCTCTCGCTGGGAAGTACATCTTAACAACTTTACAGTTGTGTATGAGAAGATAACACAATGACGATGAAGAGCCCACTTGACGTCGATGCCGCGGAGCTGATCGCGCGCCGCTTCCGGGCGCTGGCCGATCCGACCCGGTTGCGCATCCTCGACATCCTGCGCCACCGCGACGAGGCCTCGGTGGGTGAGATGACGGAGTTGCTGGGAACCTCGCAGCAGAACGTCTCCAAGCACCTGCGGGCGCTGCAGGCCGAGGGCTTCGTCCGCCGTCGCAAGCAGGGGACCAGCTCGATCTACCGGATCGCGGATCCGGCCGTGCTGGGGCTCTGCGACCGGCTCTGCGAGGCGATGGAGTCCCAGCTCGCCGAGCTCGAGTCGTTGCTCAGCGGCTGACTTCTGGGTCGTCGGGGAGACGCTTGGCGCGCCTGCGGAGCAGGCCCTCGCCGGGCTTCCAGAGGCTGACCAGCCCCGCCACCAGCGTCACCAGGAAGATCTGCCCGAGCATCATCTCCAGGCCGGAGAGCATGCGCCCGACCTGCCCGGCCGGGACCAGGTCGCCGTAGCCGGTGGTGGTCAGCGTCGTGTAGCTGAAGAAGAGGAAGTCGCTGCCCTGGATGCCGCTGACCTGGCCGAAGAAGCCGCCGCCTTCGATCCGGTCGACCAGCCCGTAGGCCCAGGTGAAGAGGATGCCGAGCGAGGTGTAGACGCTGATCGCGCCGAGGATCGTGCGCGAGGAGACGCTGCCGGAGGTGACGACGCGGCGCAGCACCGCGCCCATCGCCGCCGCCAGCAGGCAGATGTTGATGAAGTTGGCGGCGCTGAGCCAGTGCCGGCCGCCCGTGATCGCCGCGATCGCCGCGAGGACAAACGCGAGGACGGCGAGCCAGAGGACGCGCCGGACGAACTGCGGCCGTGCGTGGGAGCTGGTCAGCGCGACCACCGAGGTCGCGCCCATCACCGCCGTGAGCAGCACCGCCGGCCAGCTCCGGTTGGACACCACCGAGGCCAGCACGTAGACCAGCAGGACCAGCAGCAGCACCAACCCGAAGGCGTCGCTGGCCCGCTGCGCACGCTGCCGCCACCGCTCACGGTTCATCCGGTGTATTTCGGCCGTCCCTGCAGCGATCCTCCCGTGGCGCGGAAGCGGAGGGGGTGGGATTCGAACCCACGAGACCCTTGCCGGGTCCAACGGCTTTCAAGGCCGCCGCATTCAACCGCTCTGCCACCCCTCCGGGGGAATCAGACGATATGTCGATGCTACCTGTCGGTTTAAGGACGAAAAGGCATGGAGTAAAAAGAGCTCGGGGTGATTGGATAGATGACTATGCGCCGGCTGCTGATTCTGGCTTCGACGATGATCTTCCTCGATGTCGCGTTCTACGCGGCGATCGCGCCGCTGCTGCCGGACTACGTGGCCGAATTCGGCTTGAGCAAGGCGCAGGCGGGGGTCCTCGCAGCGTCCTACGCCGCCGGCACCCTGCTCGCCTCGCTGCCCGCCGGCCTCGTCGCCGCCCGCGTGGGGCCGCGCCGCACGGTGATCGCCGGCCTGTTGCTGCTCGGCTTCTCCAGCCTCGCCTTCGGCCTCGCCAACGACATCGTGCTGCTCGACCTCGCCCGTTTCGTGCAGGGGGTGTCGGGGGCGCTGACCTGGTCCGGCGCGCTGACCTGGCTGATCACCAGCGCCCCGCCGGAGCGCCGCGGCTCGGTGATCGGCTCGGCGCTCGGAACCGCCGTCGCCGGCGCGCTGGCCGGGCCGATCATCGGCGCGATCGCGGCCGAGGTGGGAACCGGCCCGGTCTTCGGCGCCGTGCTGGGCATCGCCCTGGCGCTGGCGGCAGCAGCAGCGCGCCTGCCCGAAGCCGAGCCGCCCGAGGCGCAGACGCTGCGCGACGTTGCCCGGCGGACGCTGAGCCGCCCGGTGCTCACGGCGACCGCCTTCGTCGCCGTCCCCTCGCTGATGTTCGGCACGATCGAGGTGCTCGTGCCGTTGCGGATCGACGAACTCGGCGGCGGGCACGTCGCGATCGCGGGCGGCTTCATCGCCGCGGCCGCGCTCGAGGCCGTGCTCTCGCCGGTCGCCGGTCGGTACTCGGACCGCGTGGGACGCCGCATCCCCTTCGTCGTCGGGATCGCGATCTGCGCCTGCTCGATGGTCGGCATCGCCGCCGCCTACGCGCTCGGGTCGGTGCTCGTGGCACTGATCGTCGGTGCGTTCGGCGCCGGCATCTGCTTCGCGCCGGCGCTGACCACGCTCTCGGAGACAGCCGACATCAGCGGCCTCCACCAGGGCTTCGCGGCCGGCCTCTCCAATATGGCCTGGGCGGCCGGCCAGGCCGTCGGCGCGCTCGCCGGCGGCGGGCTTGCCAGCATCACCGGCTACGCCGCGCCGAGCCTCGCCGTCGCCGCGCTCCTGCTGGTCACCGCCGCCTACGCCTACCGCTCGCTCGTGCCGCCGCTGGTGCAGCCTGCGCAGACCTGAGAGCCGGCGCAGACCTGAGCCCCGAGGACGTATTAGCTTTAGGCCGTGGCAGCTGACTGGCGCAACTGGACGGGGGACCAGCGCTGCGCGCCGGCCGAGCTCGTGCGCCCGCGCGATCGGGACGAGCTGGCGGCGGCGGTCGTCGCAGCGACAGAGGCCGGGCGCAAGGTCAGCGTCGCCGGCAGCGGCCACTCGTTCACCGAGGCGGCGCTGACCGACGGCACGATGATCGACGCCGGCGCGCTCAGCGGGCTGATCGAGGCCGACCGCGATTCCGGCCTGGTCAAGGTCGGCGGAGGAACCGTGCTCACGGCCCTCAACGAGGAGCTGCACACGCTCGGCCTGGCGATGGAGAACCTCGGCGACATCGACCGCCAGACCGTCGCCGGGGCGATCGCGACCGGTACCCACGGCACCGGCGCGAAGCTGCGCAACATCTCCGCCCAGGTCGAGGCGATCGAGCTGGTGACGGCCGACGGGTCCGTGCGCGAGCTCGACTCCTCCCAGGCGGACCTGCTGCGCGCCGCACGCGTCGGTGTCGGCGCGCTCGGCGCCGTTTCCGCCGTGACCCTGCGCTGCGTGCCGGCGTTCGTGCTCGAGCGGATCGACTCCCCGCAGCCGCGCGAGGAGGTGCTCGACAGCTTCGACGAGCGGGCCGCGGCGAACGACCACTTCGAGCTCTTCACCTTCCCCTACGCGGACTCGGCGCTGGTCCTGGAGCGCAACCGGGTCGAGGGCGCGCCGCGGCCGCGGGGCAGGGCGGCCGCCTACCTCAACGACATCGTGCTGGAGAACTGGGCGCTGGAGGCGCTCTCGGCGGCCGGAAGGTTCGTCCCGCGGTCGATTCCGACCCTGTCGCGCCTCGCCGCGGCGCTCGCCTCGGGCGGCAGGACGGTCGACCGCAGCGACCGCGTCTTCGCCAGCGAGCGCCGGGTGCGCTTCACCGAGATGGAGTACGGGGTGCCGCGCGAGCATGGCCCGGAGGCGGCGCGGCGGGTGGTCGAGTGGGTGCGCGCGAACCGCTACCCGGTTTTCTTCCCGATCGAGATGCGGGTCGCGGCCGGCGACGACGCGCTGCTCAGCCCGTCCCACGAGCGCGACACCGCCTACATCGCCGTCCACCAGTACCGCGGCATGGAGTGGCGCCCCTACTTCGAGGCGGTGGAGGCGATCATGCGCGAGTACGGCGGTCGCCCGCACTGGGGCAAGCGCCACTTCCAGACCGCGGAGACGCTGGCGCCGCTCTACCCCGAGTGGGAGAAGTTCCAGGATGCGCGCGACGAGCTCGACCCTGGGCGCGTCTTCACCAACGAATACGCGGCGCGGGTGCTCGGCCCCTGAGAAATTGCTGCTTTGTCCCACCCCTTGTGGGGAAAGTGCAGCAATCGTCAGAGGAAGGCCCGGCCCTCGCCGCGATAGGTCGGGACGATGTCGACGATCTCCTCGCCCTCGACGAGATGCAGGACGTCGAAGCGCTCGCAGAGCTCGCCGGCCTTGGCGTGGCGCATGTAGACGCGATCGCCGATCGCCAGGGACGCGGCGGGTGGGCCGAGCAGCGGCGTCTGTACCTCGCCGGCGCCCTCCTCGGGGTCGAGTTTCAGCCCCTCCGGCAGCCAGGGGACCGGCAGGCGCGCCGGGTCGCCGCCGCCCGACGCCAGGTAGCCGCCGCCGAGCGCCGTCGCCACGCCCGGCGCCGGCTTGCGCACGATCGGCAACGCGAAGCCGGCCGCCGGGGTCAGGGTGAAGCGGCTGTAGTGGTCGAAGAGCGCCGGGGCGTAGAAGCCCGATCCGGCCGTCAGCTCGGTGACCGCGTCCTCGGCGCCGGTCAGCTCGAGGCTGCCGGTGCCGCCGCCGTTGACGATCGGCAACTCGGCGAAGTCGCGGATCGCGGCGACGACGGCGGCGCGGCGCCCGGCCAGCTCGGCGGCCGAGCGGCGCTGCATGAAGCGGATCGCCGCCCCGCGCAGGCGCCGCCCGGGCGGACGGTCGCCGACGCCGGCGATCTGCCCCTCGTAGGCCATCAGCGCGGCCAGCGTCAGCTGCGGCCGCCGCTCGATCTCCCGCGCCAGCGCGACCGCCTGCTCGACCGTGTGCACGGGCGAGCGCTTCGGCCCGACCTTGACCCGGCCGCGCAGCCACCACCAGCTCGCGTCGAGGTCGATACAGACCCTGACCGGCGCCGCGCCGGCGCCCAGCACCGACTCGATCGCCTCGAGGTGCTCGGCGCAGTCGACCATCACGATCGGCGCCCCGTCCGGGTTGGCGACCGAGCGCAGCGCCAGCTCTCCGAGCGCGCCGTTGTCGGCGGTCGGGTAGGCGAGCAGCAGGTTCTCGAATCCCTGCTCGGCCAGCCACAGCGTCTCCGGCAGGGTGAAGGTCATCAATCCCTCGAAGCCGGGGTCGGCCCGCAGCACCCGCTCCAGCAGCGCCCGGCAGCGCAGCGACTTGCTCGCCACGCGGATCGGCTTGCCGCCGGCCCGCCCCAGCATCGACGCCGCGTTGGCGCCCATCGCGTCGAGGTCGACGAAGGCGAACGGCGCCTCGACCTCGGCGAAGATCGATTCGAGCTGCTCGTGCGAGCGAGCGGTCGGCGAAGGCACGCCATGAGACTAGCCGCGCCGTGAGCGGAGAGGGAGGGATTCGAACCCTCGAGAGAGCTTGCGCCCCCTACTCGCTTAGCAGGCGAGTGCCTTCAGCCACTCGGCCACCTCTCCGGGTGCGAAAACCATAGCGCCGCTTCGGCGCGCCGGACGGACGCTCAGCGGCGCGAGCGGATGACGACGCGGGCGCCGCGCGCGGGGATCATCGTCACGTTGCGGTGCACGGCGTGCTCGGGCGCGGGATCGTCGGCTTCGAGGTCGAGGCGGCGCGCCATCGCCTCGAGCACGACCCGCTGCTCGGCCATCGCCAGGGCGGCGCCGAGGCAGCGGCGGATGCCGCCGCCGAAGGGGATCCACTCGTAGGTGCCGGGCTTGCGGCCGCCGAGCCAACGCTCGGGGCGGAACTCGAACGGCTCGGGGTAGACGTCCTCGCGGTGGTGGACGAGCAGGATGCTCATCAGCACCGCCGCTTCGGCGGGCACCGCGTACTCGCCGAGTCGCCACGGCTCCATCACGCGGCGCCCGATCACCGGGATCACCGGGCGCGAGCGCATCGCCTCGACGATCGTCGCCTCGATCCGGTCGCTCGCGTCGCCCTCGCCGCGGACGGCGTCGCGTAGCGCGTCGTGGGCGTCTGGCGTGCGGACCAGCCGCTCCCACGCCCAGGCGAGCGAGTTGGCGGTCGTCTCGTGGCCGGCGAGCACCAGGGTCAGCAGCTCGTCGCGCAGTTCTTTGTCGCTCAGCGCCTCGCCCTCCTCGGTGCGCGCCTGCAGCAGCAGCGAGAGGATGTCGCGGCGCTCGCCGAGGTCGTCGGCGCCGCGGCGCTGCTCGATCACCGCATAGGTGGCGCGGTCGAGGATGTCGAGGCCGAGCTTCATCGTGCCGACCGGCTCCTCGCGATTGAGGTTGATCAGTTCGGCGAGGTTGGAGAGCGGCCAGGTCGAGGCGTTGACCAGGCGCCTGGTCACCTGCCGCAGCCGGTGCTCGCGGGTGCCGCGCTCGGGCTTGCCCTCGATGCCGAAGATCCCGGCCATGATCACGTCGAGCGTGATCGCCTGCATGCGCGGCGCCAGGGCGAAGGGCCGTCCGACCGGCCAGCGGTCGATCTCGCGCTCGGCGGCGTCGGCGATCATCTGCGTGTACTGCTCGATCGCCTCGCCGTGGAAGGGCGGCAGCAGCAGCTTGCGCTGGCGCATGTGCCGCGGGCCGACCGCGGTGAGGACGGAGTTGGGGCCGACGATCGGCCGCAGCGGCGACTCTCCGGTCAGCGAGGGCGCCTGCTCGGGCTTGGCGGTGAACAGCGAGCGCACGTGGTCGGGGTGGCTGGTGATCGTCGTCGGCTCGGGGATGATCCCGTGCATCGAGAAGACCTCGCCCAGCGTGCGGCGACCGCGGAAGACGAACTCGATCTGGCGCTGGTTGAAGCGCAGGGTCTGCAGCGCCCGCGGCATTTCGATGCGCGGCGGCGCGGGGAGCGCCGCCGCCTCGGCCGCCTCGATCGGGCCTGCGGGGGAGGGGGGCGCCTCGCCGATGAGCCCGTTCGCGGGCGGAGTCTCGACCGGCGCCGCAGGCTCTGCCAGCCGGGTCATGCGGCCAGTGTTGCATAGATCGATGTCACGATCGACAATCTCTAGAGTCATGTGACGTATGCACGGCAGGCGTACCAAGATCATCGCGACGGTCGGTCCGGCGAGCTGGGACGACGACGTCCTGCTGGGCCTGGTCGAGGCCGGCGCCGACGTCTTCCGGCTCAACTTCTCCCACGCCGACCGCGAGCGCCACGCGCGGACGATCGAGGCGATTCGCGCCGCGGCCGAGCGCGGCGGGCGCGAGGTGGCGATCCTCGGCGACCTGCCGGGGCCGAAGCTGCGGATCGGCGAGCTGCGCGACGACGTCGCCGAGCTGGAGACCGGCATGCACGTGAAGCTGACGCCGCAGCAGGTGGAGGGCGACAGGGAGACGATCCCGGTCGACTGGCCCGGCGTCAGCTCGCTGCGCGAGGACGAAGTCGTCTACCTGGCCGACGGCTCGATCCGCCTGCGCGTGCGCGAGCCCGAAGACGGCGGCGTGGACGCCGAGGTCGAGGTCGGCGGCACGCTCTCCTCGCATAAGGGGATGAACATCCCCGGCGCGACCGTGCGCGCCGCCACCGACGGCGACCTCGGCTGGGTCGAGTTCGCGGTCGAGCAGGGACTCGATCTGATCGCGATGTCCTTCGTCTCCTCGGCGGCCGACCTCGAGCCGGTGCGCGAGCGGCTCGAATCGCTCGGCTCCGACGTGCCGCTGATCGCGAAGATCGAGAAGCAGCAGGCGGCGGAGAACGCCGAGGAGATCGTCGCCGCGGCGAGCGGCGGGATCATGGTTGCGCGCGGCGACCTCGGGATCGAGCTGCCGCTGGCCCAGATCCCGGTGGTGCAGAAACGCCTGATCCGCGCGGCGGGGCGGCGCTCCAAGCCGGCGATCACGGCGACCCAGATGCTGGCCTCGATGGTCACCGAGCGGCGCCCGACCCGGGCCGAGGTGACCGACGTCGCCAACGCGATCTTCGACGGCACCGACGCGGTGATGCTCTCCGAGGAGACCGCGGTCGGCCAGCACCCGGTCGAGGCGGTGCGGGTGATGGACAGCATCGCGCGGGCGACCGAGCCCGACCTTCCCTATGGCGACTGGCTGTTCAGCCGCACCGACCAGGCGACGCAGGACGTCGCCGACTCGGTCGCGCAGAGCGCCGTCGGCGCGGTCTACCGGCTCGGCCTGGCGGCGCTGGTCGTGCCGACGACGAGCGGCCGCAGCGCCCGGCTCGTCTCCGCCCACCGGCCAAACGTGCCGGTGCTGGCGATCTCTCCGCGGGCGGAGACGGTGCGCCGGCTCAACCTGCTGTTCGGCGTGCGGGCGATCCACAGCGAGCACGAGACGGAGGTGCGCGGGCTGCTCGACGACTGCGCCTCGCTGGCGGTGCGCCACGGCGTCGCCCGGTCAGGTGACCTGATCGCGATCGTCGCCGGGATGCCGGACCAGGAGTTGGGGACGAACCTCTTTGAGGTGCACCGGGTGCCCTGAGGCGCCCCGGTACCGGCGCGCTGCGGTGTCATCGGTCGCCGAAAGGCAATTAGCCTTCCGGCTCCCTCTTCCTTGCATCGCTTGGTCCCGGAACGCCTCAGGGCAACCGGAGCCGTAGTGTCTGACTCATGGTTCGATTGGAGCGCGATGGCGAGCTTGTCGTGGCGACGTTCGACAGCCCGCCGCTGAATCTCTTCAACCGGGAGATGTTCGAGGGGCTGAAGGAGGTCGTGGCGGCGGTCGAGGCCGAGCCGCCGCGGGCGCTGCTCTTCCGCGCCGAGGGCCGCGCCGTCTCCGGCGGGGTCGACGTGCACGAGTTCGACGGGCTGACGCCGCAGCAGGGGAGCGCCCTGTGGGACGAGCTGATCGGCACCGTCGAGCGGGTCGAAGCGCTGTCGCTGCCGGTCGTCTTCGCCGCCCACGCGCTGACCCTGACGGCGGCCTTCGAGCTCGCCCTCGGCTGCGACCTGATTCTCGCCGCCCGCTCGGCCCAGTTCGGCCTGGTCGAGAAGGTCGTCGGCCTGACCCCCTCGATGGGCGGCACCCAGCGCCTCGCCGAGCGCGCCGGCAGCGGCCGCGCCCGCCACTTCGTGATCAGCGGCGACCTCTTCGGCGCCGAGGAGATGGAGCGCTGGGGCGTCGTAAACCTGCTCTGGGACGACGAGGGCTTCGACCAGCGCGCCCGCGCCTACGCCGCCGACCTGGCGGCCGGCCCGACCAGGGCCCACGCGATGACCAAGCGCATCCTGCGCCGCTTCCGCGAAGGCGGCATCCCGGCGGCCGACCAGGCAGTCCGCGACGAAGCCGCCGACCTCTTCGCCACCGAGGACCTCCAGAACGCCGTCAAGACCTTCCTCGAGCAGGGCCCCGGCCACGCGAAGTTCGAGGGCCGCTGACCGCGATCGCCCAGCCGGCCGCCGAGCGGCGCGAGCCGCAGCCCGCGTCTCATTAGAATGCTCCCCGAGGCGCCCGTCCGCCTCAACCCGCGCCCGTAGCTCAGTTGGATAGAGCGTCGGTCTACGAAACCGAAGGTCACAGGTTCGAATCCTGTCGGGCGCGTTTCGCGCTTGACGCTTGTTTCATGTATCGAAACATGAAACAATAGGCCCCATGCTCAGAGGGCAAAACGTGGTGGTGCTGCTCAAGTTGCTCGGTTCTCCCCGGGTCGCGCCTGTGCGGGAGCTCGCGGATCAACTCGGCTTCGACGTGGCTGGGACGCACCGTGCCCTGCGCCGCCTCTCCGGTGCCGGCCTCTATTCGTCGGAGCGGCAACGTGTCTTCCGCGGGCCCGCTGAAGAGTTCCTCGTCCACGCCGTCAAGTTCTTCTTCCCGGCACAGTGGGGGTCGGAAGCGCGGGGGGTCCCGACCGCATGGGCGGCCAAACCCCTCAAGGACGAGCTAGCCGACTCGAATGAGTTGCCACCCGTTTGGCCCTACTACGAAGGCGAGGTGCGCGGATTGGCGCTCGAGCCACTTCACCCGATGGTTGTAGGGGCCGCCCAAGAGGACCCGGGCTTGGCCCAGCGCCTTGCGTTGGTCGACGCGCTTCGAAGCGACGACAGCCCGCGCGTCAATCGACTGGCAGCGAGGCTGCTGAAGGAAGGGATCGATTCGTGAGCATCGCCATGTTGGAGCGGGCGGCTAGCGTGCTGGAGCCATTTCTCGATGAATTGGCTTTCGTTGGCGGAGCGACGATCGCGCTCTGGATCTCCGACCCAGGAGCACCGGAGCCGCGCGTCACGAAGGACGTGGACGCCGTGGTTGAGGTGGCGTCGCGCTTGGCGTGGTACCGCTTCGAGGATCGTCTTCGTGACCACGGCCTTCGCCAGGACGCTTCGAGCTCCGTCATATGCAGATGGAGGGCCGGCGCCGAGCAGGACGCGTTGTTGCTCGACCTGATGCCGGGCGATGCGACGATCCTCGGGTTCGAGAACCGATGGCAACGGTCGGCGCTCGATCACGCCCAGGTCGTGACGCTTCCTGGCGGCAAGCAGATTCGGGCAATCCCGCCGCCCTATCTGCTGGCGACGAAGCTCGAGGCCTGGAATGGGCGAGGTGGGGGCGATCATCTGCGAAGTCATGATCTCGAGGACGTGATCAAGCTCGTGGATGGCCGGATCGAACTCGTCGATGAAGTCAAAGCGGCCCCCGACGACCTTCAAGCCGTCCTTGCCCAAGAGTTCGCGGCCCTCCTGGACCAACCCCGCTTCACCGACGCGATCGACGGAACCGTCGTCGGATTGCGCTGTCCCAGCGGTGTCTCTGGCGCGGCAGGCCGCTTGAGTGACGTTGTCCTCCCGCGTTTCGAGGCGATGGCGGGTCGCTGAACCTGCGGGGGTCGGAGCGTCCACGGCCCGGCCATACGTGGCGCGGCGCAACTTCTACCGCGACATCTGGAAGCCGACCCAGGCAGCGCTCAGGCATCGACATCCGCCCCCACGAGCGCCGGCACTCCTTCGTAACCCACCTCCGCGCCGCCGGCATCAACGATGCCGACCTAGCCGAGATCGCCGGCCACCGCATAGAGACGATGCTGGCGCGCTACACGCATGCGGTGGGGCTCAGTTTCGAGGAGGTCTGCCAGGCAATTGACGATTGAGTGCCCTGGCTTTCAACGAGGCGTCTCGCTTCGCTGAGAACGTCGTGCGCCTATCGGTCTTTGGCAGCCATGGCATACGCTTCTGCTGTCCTTTACTCGATCATGCGAATCGGCCTTCACAACATCGGACCTATCCGTGACGCGGATATCGACCTGAGTGCGCTTACTGTGCTCGTTGGTCCAAATGGAAGCGGCAAGACGATCTTTTCTTCGATTGTCTACGCGGCAACGCTTGCAAGCAATGATGCGCTCAGACGAGCAAGTCGAAGCATTCCAATTGTTAGCCCTCATGACGATCTGACGGAAGACCTCACGCGTCGGCTGGTTGATCGGTGGGAAGACGATTTTCGGAAAGCCTTCGAACGAGAGCTGCGACGGTGCGCTGCGCGTGATCTGGACAAGCTCGGCCGTGAGCGTCGGGGCGGACACGGCGCCGCTCCTCGCATCACCGTTACCGATGGGCCACAGAACGCTCCAGCCTGGTGTCTGGTTTTCCGGCTCCAGAAGGGAAAACTGATTATCGAGCGGACGAATCCGGCCTATCTCCGCCCGAACCTTGAAGTCGAAGACCTTCAAGGCCGCCCCCGCCGCCGAGTCGTGGAACGCGTCTTCAGGGCACTTCGCCGGACGGTGCCCACGCGGGCGCTCTACTTTCCGGCGTCGAGGTCGGGTTTTATGCAGACTTACGGAGCGCTCACCTCGCTTGTATGGGGGGCTCTGGGAGCTGGATACTTCGAACAGGCGACCGTTGGTTCTATCCCGGGAACTGCGGCCGACTTTCTTCAATTCTTGGCCCAGTTGAAGCCCGAGGCAGAATCACCAATTGGTGATCCGGTAGCAAGTGAAATTGAGGAGCAACTTCTCGAGGGCAAGCTCTTGCTCGTGCAAGGCGAGGGGAGCCCCCAAGTGATGTTCCATCCAAATGACCTATCTCAGTCGTGGTCGATTGAGGAGGCCGCTACCTCGACCGCAGAGGTGGCGCCACTCGCTCTGTACCTGCGACATCAGGCTAGGCAGAACGACGCAGTTCTCATAGACGAGCCGGAGGCGCATCTCCATCCGGCAAGCCAGGTCGCGTTGGCTTCTTGTCTCGCCGCAGTGGGAAACGTACTACAGCATGTAGTCATCGCGACCCATTCTGAGTTCCTAGTCGGAGAGCTCAGCAACTTGACGATGGAGACTCAATTATCCCTCGTGGATGACGGGACTGCGCGGCCTCGATCTCTTCGTGTCTTTGAGTTCAGCAGGTCATCGGGACAGCATGGAACGACCGTTTCTCCGCTCAATGTTGACCCAGAGAGGGGATTTGAGGTCGATCAGTTTTCGCAAGTCGCCGATCGTACGTATCAGCGCTCGGTCGAACTATTCAACCGTCTACACGACTAGCGTTGGACGGGCATGCACCGGAGCCCAAGGCGAAAGCCCACCAGCGGCTTGGTGGCAGCGATAGAGACGAATGGTTGTGCGAATGCTGCCTGCTGGTGTCACGAAAAGTTTAGCGATGGTGGCGTTGAGGTTATTCTAGGCAATGGCTGGTGGTGCTTTATGGCTGACCGGCACTGCCGCAATGCAAATGGCTGTTTA
This sequence comes from uncultured Solirubrobacterales bacterium, assembly GCA_963835315.1. Classification (GTDB taxonomy): domain Bacteria; phylum Actinomycetota; class Thermoleophilia; order Solirubrobacterales; family 70-9; genus VRUE01. The sequence goes on from CAWIFA010000032.1 coordinate 24,255, forward strand.
TCGGATCAAGAGCGCTCTGGATGCAGCGACGGAATCGCCGCTTACAGCCAATCGTCGAATCATCGCATCCGTGTTGTAGAGGCTAAGACGCCGATTGATTTTCCGGAGTCAAAGGATCCACTTCGATGCGGTGTCGAGTTCTCTCTCGGGCTTTCTGGTGTCAGTGCCAACGACATTTCAGTTGAGTTACATGTTCGAGATGCTCCAAAAGGGACGATCCGGCCACCCAAGGGTCGGCGTACCCTTGTTGTCGATGGCCATGCCTACGAAATTGCTCTTTACGCTGGTGGCAAGCGTCAGATGTAATGGACATTGGATTGGTCACAGAATTCGTCGCCGTCGCCATCTCCGAGGACGTCAGCCGAAAATGGGTTTACGCTTAAGGCTGTGTCTAAGAGACGGAATAGCCTTGGCTTAGTTGCGATCCCGGAGTCTCGGGAGAGATTCGCCGCATAGCCTCTGCGCATGGGGCGGACAACGTGCGCGTGTTCGGATCGACTGGACGGGGCGAGCAGGGTGCCTCTAGCGATCTTGATCTTCTTGTCGAGATGGCGGAGGGTCGCAGCCTGTTCGATTTGATCGCGCTGTCCAACGAGCTGGAGGAGAGTCTCGGGGTCGAGGTTGATGTCGTCACCGAGGCCAGCCTGTCGCCCTACATGCGTGACCGCGTTCTCGATGAGGCGGTTGCGCTCTGAAGGACGAGAGCGTCTATCTGCTGCATATCCGCGACGCCATCGAGAAGGTGTTCGCCTACACGGAGTCTGGCCGGATCGCGTTCTTCAAGAGTCCGATGATTCAGGATGCGGTCGTCCGCAACCTGGAGGTCGTCGGCGAGGCAGCCAAGCAAGTGCCAGACTCGCTGCGCGAGCGGGCGCCGGAGTTGTCGTGGCGCGAGATGGCCGGGATGCGCGACAAGCTCATCCACGATTACCTGGGTGTCGATCTCAATCTCGTCTGGGACGTGGTTGTTTCGGAGCTGCCGGCAACCCATGAGCGCATCGTGGCCCTGATCGAGGAGCTTGGGGTTGAGGGCGATCCCGACGCGGAGGTGGAAACAGTCGAGGAAGACAACGGCGCGGATCGACTCTGAGCGGGTTCGGGGCCGCTGGGGCAAGAAATGGGGCAAGGAGCCCCACGGATTCCAGCCGATCTTCACGTAGCTCGATTCGCCGGAAACCGCTTGAAACCGGGCTCCACGTAGCCCAGCGGGTCTGCGGGGTCAGGCTACGAAACCGAAGGTCACAGGTTCGAATCCTGTCGGGCGCGCTTCGGCGCTGTCTCAGTGCCGCCACGCGAGGGCGCCAAGACCGACCACGGCGAGCAGGACGCTGGCCGCACCGTCCCCGTCCCCGCGCCCTCGCCTGGATGCTCGAAGCCGGGGCGGTTCAATCGTTTCGGACTTGTGAGATGGAACCAGGTCAAGCCGTGAGTCGGAGGTTGCTTATCCGCAGCGTCAGTGGCAGCCGGCCGCAGCCTCAAGAGCCTTACAGACGTCGGCCATCTTGTCGGCGCCCAACTCCGTGATCGGCTCGACCAGGAGCGCTTTCGGCACGGTCCGCAGGTTGTCGAGACTGATCGCGCACTCGCGGGGCATGCCGTCGCTTGCGTCGAGTTGAACCTCGGTCTCGATGCCGCGGATCGTGCGGGTGACCAGTGCGACGACGACGTTTTGCAATTTCGGGATCGCCTCGTCGCGCGTCAGGACGCAGACCGGCCGGCGTCCCTCCTCTGCCAGCTCCAGCCAGCAGATCTCGCCTCGGGCTACCACCGCTCCTCGCGGATGGCCTCGCGGGCGTTTTCGGTTGCCCAGCGGTCCTCCCGCTCCTCGGCGGTTGGGACCTGCTGGTCTAGATATGACGCCAGCTCGTCGTGTGCCTCGACCACGCGGAGCGCGGCGGTCGCCTGCGCGTCATTCCATTGCGGCGCTTGCTGAAGAAGCTTGTCCTTCGCGCTCATCGCCTGGATGGTACCGCGTGCTGCCCTGACCTTCGGTCGAAACGGCCGCACCGGACAGGTCGCATATCGGTCGCATAAACGCCGCAAACGGCTCTGGCAAGCGGCGGCTCTCCGGTCTACGAAGCTGAGACTGTCCAAGCGGGAAACCGAGGGTCGCCCCTTGTTGACGCCCTCGATCTTCGCTAACTCACTCCGGGCGGAGCTCGTCCCACGAAAAGCCGGCCGCTTCCTCGTCTTCAGTCATGTGGCGGAGAACGCCGCGCGAGGCGTGTGCGCTGAACTGGTCCAAGTCGCCCCACTCATCAACGGTTCGCCCGTCCTTTGCAACCTCTTCAGTCTGGCGACGCTTGCGCCCGGTGCTCTCCTTCGCTCCGCCCCGCTCGGTCTTGATGCGCTCGTGGGGCATGCCTTCTAGGATACATGTTGTCTGTGCGACCGACTACGAGGAAGACTTACGGCAGGACGGCCGGCGGCAGGCAGATCACCGACGATCTGATTGACGCCTTCGCCAGGAAGGCGGAGGCGGGATACGAGATTGAGAGGCTGACTGAATCGATGGATATTGCGGAGGCCAAAGCAAAGCTCGAAGCGGTCCTTGACGAACTCGCTGCGGCCGGATTCTCGGTCTGGGGCTGGGACGACGAATCGATCCAGATCGCGCGGCTGAACGAGCCGAGCGCTGCGTGCGCACCCCGTCACGCATCGCTCGATGTGCGCCGCGACGTCGATGGGACCCCTGAGGAGGTTCGGGAGGGGCGGGAGCGCCTCTGAGCGCCCCGTGCAGCCTCTTGTTTCATGTATCGAAACATGAAACAATGAGCGCCATGCTGAAGGGACAGGACGTGGTTGTGCTGCTGAAGCTGATTGGCTTGGACGAGCCTTTTCCCGTGCGCGACCTCGCAAGCCAGCTTGGCTTCGATGTTGCGGGCACGCACCGCGCCATGCGTCGCCTTGACGAAGCCGGTCTCTATTCGGTTGAGCGTCGGAGCGTCTACCGGGCCGCGGCTGAGGAGTTCCTGGTCCACGCAGCCAAGTTCAGCTTTCCCGCACGCTGGGGGTCCGAAGTACGGGGAGTTCCTACCTCATGGGCGGCTGAGCCGCTGAAAGCAGAGCTCGCCGAGTCCGGTGGCTTGCCTCCGGTGTGGCCCTACGCCAGGGGAACGGTACGCGGGCTCGGATTGGAGCCGCTGCACGCGATGGTCTCCAAGGCAGCGCTCGCGGATCGCGAGCTGTGGGAACGCCTGGCGCTGGTCGACGCCCTTCGAAGTAACGACAACGTCCGCGTAAGTCGGCTCGCGGAGAAGCTCCTCATGGAGAGGATCGGGTCGTGAGCATCGCCATGCTGGAGCGAGCAGCACAGGAGTTGGCCCCGTTCCTCGATGAGGTGGCATTCGTAGGTGGCGCGACCATCGCACTGTGGATCACCGACGAAGGGGCGCCTGCGCCTCGGGTGACGAAGGACGTCGACCTCGTGGTCGAGGTCGCCTCGCGGGCCGGCTGGTACCGGTTCGAGGAGCGCCTTCGCGCTCATGGGCTTCGCAACGATTCATCGAGTCGCGTGATCTGCAGATGGAAAGCCGGGAGCCCGGGTGACGAGTTGGTGATCGACTTGATGCCGGGGGACGCGTCGATCCTCGGCTTTGAGAACCGGTGGCAGCGGCCGGCGCTTGCCGGTGCCGAGGCTTTGTCGCTGCCGTCGGGCCAGCGGATACGAGCGATCTCGCCGCCCTACCTGCTTGCGACGAAGCTGGAGGCGTGGAGCGGACGCGGGGCCGGCGACCACCTCCGCAGCCACGACCTCGAGGACCTCATCAGGCTGGTCGACGGGCGAGCCGAGATCGTCGGGGAGGTCGGTGATGCCTCCCACGATCTCCGCTCTTTTCTATCCCGCGAGATCGCGACTCTCCTCGACCAGCCCCGATTTCTGGATGCGATCGACGGCACTGTCGTCGGGTTCGGACGAAGAGGCTCAGGCGACGGGGATCGGGTCGAGGAGATAGTCCTGCCGCGTTTCCGCGCCCTTGCGGAGAGGTAGCCCCCAGCCCAGGTACCCTTGGGGCAACAAATGGGGCAACATACCCCACGGATTCCAGCCGATCTCCACGTAGCTCGATTCGCCGGAAACCGCTTGAAACCGGGCTCCACGTAGGCGATCGCGTTGCACAAGTCGGGCGTAATCTAGTGAGCGTGGGTGGTCGGCGACACCGAAGCTCTTTGGGGCCGGATCCGAGGTGCTCGATCGCCGCTACAAGAAGGCGATGACGAATCTCAACCGGATCGCTCGCGGCCTGCGCCCTAAGGCCTGAGCCGGACCGGCAGCGTTTTCAGCTGGTTGAGGAAGCCCGACTCGACGAAGGCGGGCCTGCCCGTCATCTCCATATCGGGATAGCGGGCGAGGGTCTCCTCGAGCAGGATCTTCAGCTCGAGGCGGGCGAGGGCGGCGCCGAGGCAGAAGTGGCGGCCGCCGGCGCCGAACGCCTGGTGCTCGGGGTTGCGGTGGACGTCGAAGCGGTCGGGGTCCTCGTAGCGCGTCTCGTCGCGGTTGGAGGAGGCGTACCACATGACTACCTTCTCGCCCTCTCTGATCTTCTGGCCGTGCAGCTCGGTGTCCTCGGTCGCCGTGCGGCGGAAGTGGGCGAAGGCGGGGAACATGCGCAGCGCCTCCTCGACCGCGCCGGGGATCAGCGAGGGGTCGTCGACCAGCATCTGCCGCTGGTCGGGGTTTTCCATCAGCACCCGCATCGCGCTCGAGTAGGTCGACCGGGTGCTGTCGTTGCCCGCCGCGACGAGCAGGAAGAAGCCCATCACGATCTCGTGCTCCTCTATCTGCTCGCCGTCGACCTCGGCGTGGACGAGGACGCTCGTCAGGTCGTCGGTCGGGTTCTCGCGCCGCTCGGCGATCATCGTGCTGCAGCGGGCGAAGATCTGCTGGATCGCCTCCTGGATCGTCCCTTCGACGTCCTCGACGTCGGGGCTGTAGTCGGGGTCGTTGGCGGCCAGCGCCATGTTCATCAGGTCGGCCCAGACTTTGTCGTCCTCCTCGGGGATGCCCATGAAGCTGCCGATCACCCGCGAGACGGCCGGCTGGGCGACGTCGGTCACCAGGTCGCAGGACTCGCGCCCCTCGAGCCGGTCGAGCACGCCGGTGACGATCTCGCGGATCGCCTCCTCGTGGGCGGCGATCCGGCGCGGCGTGAAGCCCGCCTGGAACAGCGCCTTGAGACGGTCGTGCTTGGGCGGGTCCATGCCGATGAACATCGCCCGCGCCAGCTCGATCGGGAAGACCTCGTCGATCACGACGACGCCGCCCAGTTCCGATGAGTAGGTCTGCCAGTCGCGGCTCACTGCGTGCACGTCGTCGGCCGTGGTCACCGACCAGAAGCCCCTGGCCTGCGGCAACTCGGTCACCTCCGAGGTCCAGTGGACGGGACACTCGCTGCGCATCCGCTTGAACAGCTCGAGCGGCGGCCCCTCGACCCAGTGCTCGCGCTCCAGCACGAGCGCGTCCTCGATGTCGCCCTTTCCGGCTGCGATCTCGGTCTGGTCGGCCACTCCCGGCGCATCATACTGGCTAGCTGGCCAGTTTTGGGACCTGCCTCGATCCGACCGGCAAGCCGGGCCGCGGACGCCCGTGCAATCCTGCCGGGACGATGGGGGCAGCGGAGATCGGCTCGGCAAGCTGGCAGGTGCGGGACGCCTCGCACGAGGACCGCGCGGCGCTGGCGCACAGCCTGGCCGACGCCTTCTGGGACGACCCGGTCTCCGGCTGGGCGAGCCCGCACGACGGCGCCCGGCCGCGCGTGCTGCGGCGCTTCTTCGGCGCCCAGCTCGGCCACAAACTCCCCGCCGGCTTCGTCTACACCGACGAGGCGCGGACCGGCGCCGCGGTCTGGGCGCCGCCGAAGACCTGGCGCACGACCCCGCGACAGGACCTGCAGCTGATGCGCGCCTTCGCCCACCCGCGTCACTGGCCGCGGGCGCCGATCGTCGCCTACGGCCTGCTCGGGCTGGAGCGGGCGCACCCGCCCGAGCCGCCGCACTTCTACCTGGCGACCCTCGGCGTGTCGCAGGCGGCGCAGGGGCAGGGCCTCGGCTCGCGCCTCATGCAGCCGGTGCTCGAGATCTGCGACGCCGACGGCGTCCCCGCCTACCTCGAGTCCTCGAAGGAGTCGAACATCGCCTTCTACGCGCGCCACGGCTTCCGCGTCACGGGCGAGATCTCGCTGCCGCGCGGGCCGACGATGTGGGCGATGTGGCGCGAGCCGCGGTCTTGATGCTGCTGCCGCTCGCCCAGGCCTCCGGCGGCAAGCTGACCCAGGCGTGCGGCGAAGACCCCGGCTTCTTCTGCCACAAGGTCTACGACTGGACGGGCAGCGCCACCTCTGCCGAAGTCGCGCGCTGGGCCTTCGACGTGCCGGCGCGGATCCTGCTGATCGTCCTCATCGCCTCGATCGCCAGCTGGCTGTTGCGGCGGGCGATCGGGCACACCCTGCGCGGCCTGCACAGGGGCGCCTCGCGCGAACGCTTCGCGGCGATGCGGCGCGGCGTCCCCAGCGCCCTGCGGGCGACGCAGGAAACGAGCCTGCGCGCCGAGCAGCGGCTCGAGGCGCTGACCGGCGTCCTGCGCAGCATCGCCACCTTCACCGTCTGGCTGATCGCCGCCTTCATGATCCTCGGCGAGCTCGGGGTCAACCTGGCGCCGCTGCTGGCCGGCGCCGGCGTGATCGGCGTCGCGCTCGGCTTCGGCTCCCAGTCGCTGGTCCGCGACTTCCTCTCCGGCATCTTCATCCTGGTCGAAGACCAGTACGGGGTCGGCGACATCGTCAGCCTCGACGAACAGACCGAAGGCGTGGTCGAGCTGGTCAGCCTGCGGACGACGCGACTGCGCAGCGTCGACGGCACCGTCTGGCACGTGCCGAACGGCGAGATCCGCCGGGTCGGCAACATGAGCCAGCACTGGTCGCGCTCGCTGCTCGACCTCGAGGTCGCCTACGACACCGACCTGGCGCTCGCCAAGGGCGTCGTCAAGCGGGTCGCCGACGGGCTCTGGAAGGAGGACGATTCGATCCTCGAGGAGCCGCAGATGTGGGGGGTGGAGGCGCTCGGCGCCAGCGGCATCGTGCTGCGCCTCGTGGTCAAGACGACGCCGTCGGAGCAGTGGCGGATCAGCCGCGAGCTGCGCGAGCGGATCAAGCGCGCCTTCGACGAGGAGGGCATCGAGATCCCCTTCCCGCAGGCGTCGGTCTGGCACCGGGGCGCCCCCGAGGGCGACTGAGCCGCCGGCTCAGAGCTCGAGCCAGGCGCCCTTGGGGCCGAGGTTGCGGACCGGCGTCTCGCCGATCCGGCTCTCGCAGCCCCAGGACTCGTGGATGTGGCCGCAGACGGCGAGCCGGGGGCGCTTGGCTTCGATCGCCGCGAGCAGCGCCGGGCTGCCGAAGTGGTTGCCGTCGCCGGCCTCGTCGCAGTGTCCCTTGGGCGGCGAGTGGAGGACGAGGACGGCGCCCTGCGGGCAGGCGGCGAGCTTCTCGGCCGCCGACTCGTCGTCGAGGTCGAAGCTCCACTCCCAGGGCGTCACCGGCACGCCGGCGCCGAGGCCGTAGAACTCGACCCCGTCGACCGTCGTGCCGCCGCCGTGCAGGACGGTCGCCGCGTCCCAGGCCACCGCGGCCTCGCGCAGCGCCGCCTCGCTCTCGTTGTTGCCGGGCACCAGCACGGTCGGCTTCTCGATCGTCGCCAGGGCCCCGATCGTCTCCTCCAGCCCCTCGTGGACCGAGGCGAAGTCGCCGGCTCCGATCACGACGTCGGCCTCGGCCGACAGCTCGACCAGCGTCGCCGCCTGGCCGAGGTCGCGGTGCAGGTCGCTGAAGGCGAGCAGCTTCATGGGGCGAAACCTATCGAGCGGGCGCCGGGGCCACGGCCGGGCGCCCCCGTCGTCGCGGCAGCCGCTCGCGCCAGCGCTTCGCCGGGGCCTGCTCGGCCGCGATCTGCAGGTCGAAGTAGAGCAGCGTGCGGCCGATCGCGATGTAGGGGACGAGCAGGGCGAAGACGAGGGCGCCGATCGCGTTGATCAGCAGCAGCGAGATGTTGGCGAAGATCAGCGCGAAGCCGAGCGCCGGGCCGGTCGCGATGCCGATGACCCAGAAGACCGCGGCGACGCGCAGCGTGTACCACCAGCGGCCGCGGACCAGCTCAGAGCTGCCGCGGAACGCCTCGCGCACGCCCCTGTCCTCGAACAGAATCTGCTGCTGGAGGAAGAGCCAGCCGACGTACTTCCAGGCGGCGAAGGGGGCGCCGATGACCGTGATCAGCATCGCGAACACCCCGAGCGTCGCCAGCAGCTGGGCGCCGACGACGCGGCGGAAGCGCCGCCACATGCCGCGGTAGGACTCGACGAAGCTCGCCTCGCCGCTCTCGGCGATCTGACGCACGGCGACGATCACCGCCGCAGCGACGATCGCCGAGGCGATCGGGCCGCCGACGCCGCTGACGATTTCGCCCAGCGCGGTGTGCAGGCCGGAGTGCCCGACCTTGTCGTCGAGCCGGCGCCCGGCGTCGCCGGTCAGCAGTCGGGTCAGCGCGTTGAAGCCGCCGATGATCGGGATCGCCGTCAGCCCGATCGGGGCGAAGACCTTCCAGTGGCGCCAGTAGAGGCCGACCGAGGCGAGCAGCAGCTGGCCGAAGGCGCGGCTGCGACGCAGGTCGCCGAGCTCGAGCGGCCACCAGCGGGTGCGCCAGACGACGAAGGCGAGCAGCGCGAGCGCCGCCAGCAGGATCGCCAGGACCACCCAGGGCGTGTCCTGGGTGTGGTTGATGAACGAGGTGACGCCCGCGACCGCGCCGCAGAAGGACTTCGTCACCGTCGGCCCGAGGATCGAGCCGGCCGGCAGGTGCGGGCTGGTCGAGCGGATTTCTTCCATCCAGGTCATCGGCTCGAGCCAGCGCGTCTTCGTCTGCGGCCCGGTCGGGCCGTTGTTGAAGCTCTTCTCCCACTGCCCCCAGCGGCCTTCGTAGGTCAGCCAGGCGAAGCGGCTGTGCGGGCCGGGGTGGGTGGGGACCTGGATCGGCTGGACGACGACGCGGCGCAGCGGGGCGCTCGTGTTGTCGCAGCCGACCCCCGAGCCCTTGCGCCCGTTCTGGATGTAGACCGCCGATTCGTAGAAGGTCGCGTGCGAGCCGGCCGCCGGGTAGACGACCGGGTGCGTGCCTTCCTTCTCCAGCTTGCCGTCGGTCCACTTCGCCTTCTCGCCGCCGCCGTGCTGGAAGAGGCCGACTTCGCTCGGCCCTTCGCGCAGCGCCTGCGCCGGGTCGGAGGCCCTGAAGACGACCTGTATCCCCTCCCAGTCGCCCTCGTGCAGGTCGTTGAACTGGTTGAAGTACCAGAAGAACCAGTACTGGACGGCGAGCCCGGGGCGGCCCTTCTGCCGCGCGATGTGGGCGTAGGTGACCGCCGGCGCCTTGCCTTCGCGCTTCAGCCGGGCGAAGTCCTTGGCGTAGACGCAGGTGTCGCCGAGCGGGCTGCCGGGGATGTTGAGGTGGTATTTCGGCCCCAGCCCGGCGATGTCGGCGACGGTGGGGGAGTGCTTGACGATGGTTTCGTCGCCGCCGGAGTCGGCTTCGGTCAGCGTCACGGCCGGGTTGTTCCAGAGCACGGTGCCGACGTCGGTCGCCTCGTACTGCTCGCCGCTGGTGTCGCAGATTTCGTCGCGTTCGCGCACCATCAGGCGCGGCACGTAGGCGTCGATCAGGCGCTGCGCGGCCGGCTTGCCTTCGCCCTGGGCCGGCGCCGACTGCGCCATGGCGAGACAGAGCAGGACGAACGTCGCGCCCGCAATGGCGATCCGGCGACCCATCGCCGACCAAGGTATCCGGCGGCGCGTCAGTCGTCCAGCTCGGGAGCTTTGCCCGCCGGCATCCAGATCAGCGAGACGACGAAGGCGACGGCCAGCGCCGCGGCCATCCCGTAGAAGACCGTGCGCGAGGAGAGCGCGAAGTCGTGCTGCACCGCGGCGAACAGCTTCTGCGCGCCCCGCCCCGCGTGTTCGGCGAGCGCGCTGCCTTCGCCGCCGCCCGATTCGCTCAGTTCGCCGGCGATCTGGTCGGCCTGCGACTTCGGCACCCCCTGGGCGCCGAGGGTCGCCTCGAGGCGCGACTTGTTTTCGAGGATCAGCACCGTGCCGAGCACCGCGAGGCCGAGGCTGGAGCCGAAGTTGCGCACCGTCTGGGTGATCCCGGTCGCCTCGCCGTAGCGGCTGCGCGGCACGCGGTTCAGCGCGTCGGTGTTGGCGGGGCTGAGGATCAGGCCGACGCCGATCCCGGAGAGCACCATGAACGGCCATTGCGAGCCGACCGAGAGCTCGGGCATTTCGTGCGCCCAGAGGGCGAACCCGATCGCCCCGATCGCGCAGCCCGCGACGACGCTCGGCCGCGCCCCCTTGCTGTCGAGGATCCGGCCGCCGCGCTGCGTCGCGACGAAGAAGCCGGCGAAGAAGATCAGCAGGTAGAGGCCGGTTTCCGAGGCGCTTTCGCCGAGCGCGATCTGCGCGTACATGCTGGCGAAGAAGAAGAGCGGCACGAAGACGATCATCAAGAGGAAGAGGACGACGTTGTCGACCGCGAACGCCCGGTCGCGGAAGGTCTGGATCCGCATCAGCGGGTTGGCCAGCCCGAGCTCGAGGCGGACGAAGGCGGCGATCAGGGCGAGGCCGGCGACGATGCAGACCCAGGTGATCGCGCTGCCCCAGCCCCAGACGCTCGACTGCTGCAGCCCGAGCACCGCCAGCCCCATGCCGCCGGAGATGAGCAGCGCGCCGCGGTAATCGAGCGGCGCCGGGTGCTTTTCGTCGGCGGGCTTGGCGATCGCCGTGCAGACGAGCGCCAGGATCGCCACCGGCACGTTGATCCAGAAGATCGCCCGCCAGGTCCACTCGGTCAGGTAGCCGCCGGCGATCGGCCCGATCGAGGTGAAGGCGCCGGCGAGGCCGAAGAAGATCGCCAGGGCGCGGCCGCGTTCGCGCAGCGGGAAGGCGCCGAGCACGATCGCCAGCGCCGCCGGGAACATCAGCGCCGCGCCGGCCCCCTGGACGACTCGGAAGAAGATGATCCACGGCTCCGCCGCGCCGGTTTCCGGCGTCGCCCCGCAGAGCGCCGAGGCGGTGGCGAAGACGATGACGCCGATCGTCACCATGCGCCGGTGGCCGGCGACGTCGGCGAGCTTGCCGCCGAAGGCGAACAGCGCCGAGAGCGAGAGCAGGTAGCCGTTGATGATCCACTGCACCCCGGTCGAGGAGAGCGAGAGGTCCTGTTGCAGCTGCGGGATCGCGATCGCGACGATCGTCTGGTCGATGAAGGTCATCGAGACGGCGAAGATCATCGCCGCGAGGACCAGTTTCTTGTTGGCGCCGCCTGAGGTCTCCATGGCTGTCGCTTTCCCGCGGGCCCGCCGAATCCTCCCTCTTCGATAGGCTGCCGCGGCCCATGCCCGACGTCTTCTGGATCGGCCTCGGAATCGCCGCCTTCTGTGTCGTGGTCGGCCTTGTCTCCGGTGCCAAATCGCGCACCACGTCGATGACGACCGGCCTCGCGATCGGCGCCTATCTCGGGGTCATGTTCGCCTTCCCGCTGCTCGCCATCGGCCTCGCCACGAGCTAGCGCGCCGGCGCCAGGCATAATCGGAGCACCCTGCGGGTAGCCGTCCCAGCGGTTGCCCAGTCCCGCAACAGGAACGGAGCAGGAGATGACCCAGGCAACGTCGGTCCCGGCAACGATGCTGCACGACGGCGTCGAGATCCCGCAGCTCGGCTTCGGCGTTTTCCAGGTGCCGCCCGAGAAGACCCAGGAGACGGTCGAGTGCGCGCTCGAGGCCGGCTACCGCCACATCGACACCGCCGCCGCCTACCGCAACGAGCGCGGCGTCGGCGCGGCGATCGCCGCCTCGGGCATCCCCCGCGAGGAGATCTTCGTCACGACCAAGCTGTGGAACTCGAGCCAGGGCTACGAGCCGGCGCTCGGCGCCTTCGAGAAGAGCGTCGCGCGGCTCGGTCTCGACTACGTCGACCTCTACCTGATTCACTGGCCGGTGCCCGCCGAGGGCCGCGCGCTCGACACCTGGCGCGCCTTCGAACAGCTCCAGCTCGACGGCCGCGCGCGCACGATCGGCGTCTCCAACTTCCGTGTCGAGGACCTGGAGATGCTCGAACGCGAGGCGCAGGTCCTGCCGACCGTCAACCAGATCGAGCTGCACCCGCACCTGCAGCAGGCGGAGCTGCGCGATTGGCACGCCGAGCACCGCGTCGCCACCGAGGCCTGGAGCCCGCTGGCGCAGGCCGAGCTGCTCGCCAACGAAGCGATCGCCGCCGTCGCCTCGCGCCGCGACCGCACCCCGGCGCAGGTGATCCTGCGCTGGCACCTGCAGCTCGGCAACGTCGTGATCCCCAAATCGGCGACCCCGGCGCGGATCCGCGAGAACTTCGAGCTCTTCGACTTCGAGCTCAGCGACGAGGATATGACCGAGCTCGCCGCGCTCGACGTCGGCAAGCGCATCGGGCCCGACCCGGCCCGTTTCGCCTAGTCGTCAGGCATCCTCGACAGCGTATTTCGCCAGCAGCGCCTGCTCCTCGTCGCGCCGCGGGAAGAGGAAGAAGACCAGCGCCGCGCCGAGTCCGATCGCCACGATGCCCGCCGTGTAGGCCCATTTGTCGCCCTGCAGGAAGGAGGATTTGGCGGCTTCGATGATCTGGGTCGAATGGCTCGGGTACTGCTGGGCGAGGTCGGCGGCGCTCGAGAAGGACTTGGTCAGCTCGCCTTCGACCTGTTCGTTGACCTTGTCCGCGTTCGGCGAGCCGGCGATCGCGGCGCTGGTCGCCGCCGCGTAGCCGGCGGTCAGCAGGGCGCCGAGGATCGACTGCATGATCGCCCCGCCGAGGTCGCGCTGCAGGTCCGCCGTGCCCGAGGCCATGCCGGCGCGGCGCACCGGCACCGAGCCGGTCAGCGAGTGCGAGGCGGGCGTGCCGGCGAAACCGACGCCGATGCCGATGAAGGCGTAGCCGAGGCCGACCTTCCAGTAGGCGGCGCCCTCGTCCCAGAGCAGCAGCATGGTGAGGAAGCCGAGCAGGCAGAAGACGTAGCCGAGCAGCAGGGTGAAGCGGGCGCCGCGGGCCTCGACCAGCTTCGCCGAGCGCGGCGCGACGAGGACCATCAGCGCCGCCGCGGGCAGGATCGCCAGGCCCGAGTCGAGGGTCGAGTAGTCGAGCACGTTCTGCAGGAACTGCTGGCCGATGAACATCGCCCCCATCAGCGAGCCGAAGACGATGATCCCGGCGCAGGCCGCCACCCAGAAGATCCGCCGCGCCGCGACCTCGAGGTCATACAGCGGCGAGGCGACGCGGCGCTGTCGCAGGACGAAGGCTCCGGTCGCGGCGAGCGCGACGACGCCGAGCCCGACCGCCAGCGCGCCCTTGCCGGGAACAGGCGCGAGGTTGATCCCCAGCACAAGCGCCGCGACCAGCAGCATCGAGAGGACGCCGCCGAGGTTGTCGACCGGGTCGCTGGTCTCGTTGACGTGGGCGGGGACGTGGCGCCAGGCGAGGAAAAGGGCGATCACGGCGAGCGGCAGGGTGACGAGGAAGACCGAGCCCCAGTCGAAGTGCTCGAGCAGGGCGCCGGAGAGCAGCGGCCCGAGCGAGGCGATCGCGCCGCCGATCGCCGACCAGAGGGCGATCGAGCGGGTCCGCGCGTCGCCGGCCCAGAGCGCCGTGATCAGCGCCAGCGTGGTCGGGAAGGCCATGCCCGCGGCGACGCCTCCGAGCACCCGGGCGACGAAGAGGACACCGTCGCTCGGCGCCAGGCCGGCGAGCAGCGAGGCCGGGATCGAGAGCCCCATGCCGAGCAGCAGCATCATCTTGCGGCCGTAGCGGTCGCCGAGCGCGCCGAGGTAGAGGACCGAGGTCGCGAGACCGAGCGAGTAGCCGACGGCGATCAGGTTGAGCGTCGTCTGCCCGGAGCCGAAGGCCTTGCCGATGTCGGGCAGGGCGACGTTGGCGACCGCGAGGTTGAGGTTGGCGACGGCGGCGACGAGGATCAGCGCCGCGAGCACGAGGCCGGCGCGCTCGGGGCTGCGCGAGGCGATCGCCGGCGCGGAATCCCCGTGCTTGACAGTGCTCACGCCGGACGAGTTCACCGCCTGAGAGGATGCCGCCCATGGCGGACGAGCGCAAGCGCCCCGAGCAGCCGCGCGCCGAGAAGGTCCTGCCGGGGGCCTGGCGGCTGCGCCTGCCGCTGCCCTGGCCGGGCGTCCCGCACGGCAACGTCTGGGCGGTCGCTTCCGACGGCGGCATCGTCCTCTTCGACACCGGGATCGGCGGCAGGGGTGGCCTGCGCCGCTTCGACGTCGCCCTCTCCCAGGCCGGCTTCGGGCTCGAGGACGTGCGGCTGCTCGTCTGCACTCACTCGCACACCGACCACTACGGTCTCGCGGCGCCGATTGTCGAGGGCGCCGGCTGCGAGCTCTGGATGCACCCGCGCTGGGAGCACGTGCGGCTGATGGCTGACGACCCGCAGGCGGCGCTCGAGCAGCGGATCGAGGTCGGCCGCCAGAGCGGCGTGCCGCTCGCCTCGCTGGAGAGCTTCCGCGAACGCCGCGAAGAGGACGACGACAACGGGATCGACGCGATCGTCGAGCCCGACCGCGAGCTCGTCCCCGGGGTCGAGGTGGAGACCGACCTCGGCGCCTGGCAGGTGTACGAGACCCCGGGGCACGCTCCGTCGCACGTCGTCCTGCACCAGCCCGAGCGCCGGCTGCTGATCTCCGGCGACCACCTGCTCGGTCGCACGGTGCTCTTCTTCGACCACGGCCACAGTCCCGACCCGGTGGGCGAATTCCTCCGCAGCCTCGAAGAGGTCGAGCCGCTCGCGGTCGACCTCGTGCTTCCCGGACACGGCCGCACCTTCCGCGACCCCGAGGCGAAGATCGCCGAGGCGCGCAAGCAGGTCGGGGAGCTGCTGGGCAAAGTGCGCGCCTCGCTCTCCGAGGGCGAGAAGACCGCCTACGAGATCGTCGGCGACCTGATCGGGCCCGAGGGCCAGAAAAGCATCGCCAGCGTCTGGGCGCTGCAGATCGTCCTCTCCTCGCTCGACCACCTGGCGGTGCTCGGCGAGACCGAGCCGGTCGAGGGAACCGACCCGCGGCGCTGGACGCTCGTCAAATGACCACCCGCTTGCCTCGGTAGGCTCCCGCGTCGTGGCCAGCTTCACCCTCGTGCGCGAGATCCAGGCCCAGCCGGAGGTCGTCTTCGACGTGCTGACCGACCACCGGCGCTACGCCGAGATGACGCCGCTGCGCCGCTCGGAGCTCGAGCGCGAGGGCGACCCGGCGCCGAACGGCGTCGGCGCGATCCGCTCGCTGACCGCGGTCGGGCCGCCGCTGCGCGAGGAGGTGGTCGCCTACGAGCGGCCCGGCCGGTTCTCCTACAAGGTCCTCTCGGGCGCGCCGATCCGCGACCACCTCGGCACCGTCGTGCTGGCCGCCGAGGGCAGCGGCACCCGCCTGACCTACTCGGTGCGGATGATGCCGACCGTGCCGCTCGGCGGTGGGGTCGTGGTCGCCGTCGTCAAGCGGGGCATCGAGCAGCTGCTAAACGGGGTGACCGCCGAGGCCGAGCGGCGCGCCGCGGCCGGGTGAGCGACGGCTCGCGAGCGCGCCGGGCCCTGCGCGAGGCCGGGCGGCTTTTCCGCCATCCGCGCTGGTTCTGGCGCGAGCACCGGCGGCTCGTGCTCGCGGTCGGCGCGGCGGCGCTGGTCCTGCTGGCCGGTGGGGGCGTCCTCGCCTACGAGCTGCTCAAGCGACCGCCCGACGTCCACAACCCGAACGCCACCTTCACGCCGCAGAAGCCGCCGAAGCCGCAGCGCAGGACCGTCAACTGGCCGGTCTTCGGGCTCAACCCGGCCCGCACCCGCTTCATGCCGGCCAACCGGGTCAAGCCGCCCTACAGGCTGCTCTGGCACTACGGCAACAGGCCGCTGCTCGAGTTCCCACCGGTCTACGCGGCGGGCCGGCTCTACTTCGTCGACAACAACGGCAACGCCCACGCGCTCGACGCGAACACCGGCAAGCAGCTCTGGCACCGCCGGGTCGGCCGGCTCAACGCCTCCTCGCCCGCCTACCACCGCCACCGCCTCTACATCGTCAACCTGGTGCCGGGCCACATCGTCAAGCTCGACGCCCGCAACGGCCACGTGCTGTGGAAACGCTCGCTGCCCGGGCGGGCCGAGTCCTCGCCGCTGGTCGTCGGCCGCAGCGTCTTCTTCGGCTGCGAGGACGGCAACCTCTACTCGCTCAGCACCCGCAACGGGCACGTGCGCTGGACGACCGCGCTCGGCGGCGCGATCAAGGCGGCGCCGGCCTACCGGCACGGCGTCCTCTACGTCGGCGACTACGGCGGTTACATGAACGCGGTCCGGGCGAGCGACGGCAAGCTGCTCTGGCAGAGCGGCTCGTTGGGGCAGGGCTTCGGCACCTCGGGCGAGTTCTACTCGACCCCGGCGGTCGCCTACGGGCGGGTATACGCCGGCAACAACGACACCCGCGTGTACAGCTTCGACCAGGAGGACGGCACGCTCGCCTGGAGCTACTCGACCGGCGGCTACGCCTACTCCGGCCCGGCGGTCGCCAACACGCGCCACACCGGCCCGACCGTCTACATCGGCTCCTTCGACGGCAACGTCTACGCGCTCAACGCGAAGAACGGCGTGCCGCGCTGGATCCACTCGGCCGGCGGGCCGGTGATCGGCTCGCTCACCGTGATCGGCGACATCGTCTACGCGGCCGAGTTCGAAGACACGACGACGACCGGCTTCGCGCTGAAGACCGGCCGCCCCGTCTTCCGCTACAAGACCGGCGCCTACACGCCGGTGATCTCCGACGGGCATCGCATCTACCTGACCGGCTACTCGAGCGTCAACGCCCTGCAGCCGTTCAGGTACCGGCGCGGCCTGGCGAATCGCATCCCGGCGCGCTGATCACTTCCGGGGTGCGACGCCGCCTGACGGGGGTGGTGGAGGTGGCGGCGCCTTCGGCGGGAACGGCGCGTAGGAGGGGAAGCGGCCGTTGTGGATCTTGTTGCGCAGCACGCCGAGGCTGGCCGGCCAGTTCTGGATCCGGTAGGAGCTGGCCGAGCCGAAGTCCTGGTAGTAGACGAGCATCTTGGCGCGCGGATGGCGCCGCACCCAGGTCATCAGCTTGCGCACGTAAGCCGAGTCGTCGCCGCTGGATACGCCCCACTCGGTGATCGCAAACGGCTTGCCCGCGAACTTCTCGTAGAGCCCGTCGAGCGCCTTCCAGTCCTGGTTGTCGGAGTAGAAGTCGGTCCCCGCCCAGTCGACCCAGCGGCTGCCGGGGTAGAAGTGGCGCGGCCGGTTCTGCGGCCTGGTGGGCGAGCCGGCGGGCAGCGGGCTCCAGATCACTTCGACCGGCGCCTTCGGCAGCCCGCCGAGCCGGCTGCGCAGCGGCGGCACCCCCGCCCTGCGCAGGCGGGCGTTTATCTGGCGCCGCTTGCCGCCGCCGTGGACGATCACGTAGATGCGGCGGAAGGCGAGTCGGTACCAGCGAGTGCTGTGGGCGGCGTCGCGCGGCTTGCCCGCGCAGTCGTAGGCGGCGTAGACGTTGAGGCAGCGGTTGGGCTCGCCCAGCGGCCGGAAGTAGGCGCGCATGTGCTTCGTCGCGAACAGCCTGTTGAGGCGGATCAGGTAGTCGTCGCCGCCCCCCGTGGCGATCCCGCGCGGGCTGATCAGCTCGTGGCCGTCCTGGTTGTCGGCGGTCGTGACGTGGAGGATCGGCCGCGCCCGCGCCGTCTGCCAGCGTTCGATCGTGTCGGGGAATTCCGAGCCCCAGGTGCGGAACGACTCGATCAGCGCCGGGTGCTTGTGCAGCACGTCGGAGAACTGGCCGAAGTCGGCCGGGTCGCCGGTGTCGCTGATGCCGAAGAAGACGTTGTGGCCGCGCGGGACGAGCGAGGCGCCGGCGCCGGCCGGGGCCGCGGCGAGCAGGCAGAGCGCCGCCAGCACGCAGAGCGCGCCGGCCAGACTGCGCTTGTCGGCTCCGGTCCTCATCCGAGCGAGCCGGGGATGCTGGCAAACGGCCGCCCCCGGCCATGCAATTCGTCTGGCGGGTTTCTCTCGCCATGCGAGAGGAAGTCGCCAACTAGTGGAACACTGGACGGCGACGATCGATCCGACAACGGTGGAGGGATGGGAAAGATGCCGCTAGACCAGAGCAAAGTGGGGCAGCACGTCGCGTCGCAGATGGAAGCGATCGAAGCCGACTACGGCGACGACTGCGAAGTCGGCGACATCTGCACGATCGTCGAGGTCCGCGGCCCGCACGGCTCGCACGTGCGCATGCGCAGCACCGCCTCCTCGCCGCACTCGACCCTCGGCCTGCTGAAGCTCGCCGAACAGGTCGCCCTGGCCAACTTCGGCCGCGACGACGTCTGAGCCCTACTCGGCCGCGGCGACGATCGCCAGCACTTCGGCGGCGTACTTGGCGACGAAGCTGGGGCCGATGCCTTTGATCGCCAGCAGGGCGTCCTCGCCGGCGGGGCGGGTGGCGGCGATCGCCTGCAGGGTCGAGTTGTGGGCGACGGTGTAGGCGGGCTTGTCGTCGGCGGCGCGCAGGCGCCACTCCTTCAGCTGCTCGAAGAGCGAGGCGTCGGCCGCGGTGAGCTCGGGCGGCGGCGCGGCGGGCTGCTTCGACCTGGCCGGGCGGCGGATCGCGATCGTCTCCGGGTCGGGCAGCCAGTCCTGCGGGTCGCAGACGTCGCAGCAGCGCTCGAGCGGGGCGCCGGCCTGGCCGTCGCCGAAGTGGTCGAGCACGCTGCGCCGCCGGCAGCGCTCGGAGTAGATAAAGGATTTGATCGTCTGGTAGTCGCGCCAGCCGCGCTCGTGGGCGATCGCCAGGTCGGGGTTGCCGGCGCGCTGCTGGTTGAAGCGGACCAGGCGGCCGAGGTCGGCCTTCATCGCCAGCAGCACGGCGCGGGCCGGCCGGCCGTCGCGCCCGCCGCGGCCCGCCTCCTGGTAGTAGGCCTCGAGGCTGGTCGGGATCGCCATGTGCCAGACCGAGCGCACGTCGGCCTTGTCGACTCCCATGCCGAAGGCGTTGGTGGCGACGATCACGTCGACATCGCCGGCCATGAAGCGGGCCTGGGCGCCGGCGCGATCCTCGGCCTCCATCCCGGCGTGGTAGGCGAGCGCCCGCAGACCGGCTTCGCGCAGGGTCGCGGCGACCTCGTCGGTATCGCGGCGGGTGCCGCAATAGACGATCGCCGGGCGGTTCGCCGGGTCGGCGAGGCCGGCTTCGAGCAGCGCCGTGCGCCGCGCCTTCGAGCCCTTGCCCTCGAGCCGCACGACGTCGAAGGAGAGGTTCGGCCGGTCGAAGCCGGAGCGCACCTGCAGCGGCTCGCGCATCTGGAAGCGAGCCGCGATCTCGCGCGCCACGGCCTCGGTCGCGGTCGCCGTACAGGCCATCACCGTCGGCCGCCCGAGCCGCTCGGCGATCTCCGGCAGGCGCAGGTAGTCGGGCCGGAAGTCGTGCCCCCACTCGGAGACGCAGTGCGCCTCGTCGACCGCCAGTAGGTCGATCCGGCGCTGCCCGATCGTCTCGAGGAAGACGCCCGAGGCGAAGCGCTCGGGTGAGCAGTAGACGATTCGCGCCGCGCCGCCGCGCACCTGGGCGAGCGCGTGGCGCACCGCCTCCTCGCTCATCGCCGAGGTGACCATCGCCACCGGGTGCCCGGCCGCGCTGAGCCGCCGCCACTGGTCGTTCATCAGCGCGATCAGCGGGCTGACGACGATCGTCAGGTCCTCCGAGGCCAGTCCGGGCAGCTGGTAGCAGAGGCTCTTGCCGCCGCCGGTCGGCATCACGATCAGCGAGTCGCGCCCCTCCAGCGCCGCCTCGACCGCCTCGCGCTGCCCGGGGCGCCAGGACGAGAACCCCAGCTTCCCGAGCAGCGAATCGGCGCGGCTTTCCACTTGTAGCTCGGTCTGAACCGTCACCGGCCCAGCCTATGTGCTTCTCCGGCGGCCGGGCCCTAGCCCGTCACGGTCAACGTCCCGCGCTCGTCTGACCCGCCCGGGCAGTACAGGGTGTACCGGCCCGCCTCCAGGTCGAGCGAGAAGCTGCCCGAGAGGCCTTCGGCGAGGTTCTCCTTCTCGCCGAGGATCGTGTCGCCTTCGAGGACCTCGAACTCGCTGACCTTCGACGTGCCGGTGTTTTCAACTTCGAAGACCACCGGCCCGGCGGGGGCCTTGGCGTCATGCGGCGCACAGCCCGCATCGGTGAGGGCGAAGGACATCTTCTTCGCTCCGGCGGGCGTGTCTTCGCTTGAGCTGCCGCAGCCGGCGGCGGCGAGCGCAAGCGCGCCGAGTGCGGCGGCGAGGAAGGAGGTTCGGACGGCGATTCCCTGCATCTGAGCTGCTCCTATGGTCGGTGAGACGAGAGTTAGGGCACCCTAACAAAAACCGATGCATCCGGTCGGAATAAGCGCGGTAGAGGTTTGGGCCGCTATCCGACCTGAAGCTCTACCGCGCTCGTCCGGGCCGGTGAGGTCGGCGGCGTCGGGTCGCTGAGCTCCGCCGTCAGGCCGGGCTCTCGGCGGGCGCGGCGGCGGCGCGGCGCTCGCGGCGGGGCACCCGGTCTCGCAGCC
>CAWIFA010000033.1:0-22037 GCA_963835315.1 uncultured Solirubrobacterales bacterium
TCTTCGGCGACGCGACGGGCGACCGGCGTCGCCCTGACGCCATCGCCGTTCGTCGCCGGCGCGGTCGCTTTCGGAGCGGGCTCCTCGGCCTCGGGTTGGGGAGACCCCTCGCCAGGCTCCATCTCGGCCAGCGTCGCCCCCACCGGCACCTCGTCATCCACCTGCGCAACAAGCTTCGTGATCACGCCCGAGGTCGGCGCCGGCACCTCCGCGTCGACCTTGTCGGTCGACACCTCGACGACCGTGTCGCCCTCGTTGACGAAGTCGCCCGCGGCGACGTGCCACTCGAGAACGATGCCCTCGGTCACCGACTCGCCCATCTCGGGCATCGCGATCTGCAGGGTGGCCGTTTGCGCCATCTGTCGAATGAGTGTATGAAAGAGCGATGAACTACTTCGTCACCGGAGCCACCGGATTCATCGGCCGCAACCTCGTCGCCCGCCTGCTGCAGCGCGAGGGCACCGTCTACGCGCTCGTCCGGGCCGGCTCGCGCGGCCGCCTGGAGGAGCTGCGGACCGCCTGGGGAGCCGACGGGGCGCGGGTCGTGCCGATCGCCGGCGACCTCTCCCAGCCCGGCCTCGGGGTCTCCGAGGAGGACCTGGTGACGCTGCGCGGCGAGGTCGACCACTTCTTCCACCTGGCGGCGATCTACGACATGGCGGCGGGCGCCGAGGCCCAGGAGGTCGCCAACGTCGAGGGCACGCGCCACGCGGTCGAACTGGCGGGCACGATCGAGGCCGGCTGCTTCCACCAGGTCAGCTCGATCGCCGCCGCCGGCCTCTACAAGGGCACCTGGACCGAGGACATGTTCGAGCAGGCCGAATGTCTCGACACGCACCCGTACTTCCGCACCAAGCACGAGTCGGAGCGGATCGTGCGCGAGGAATGCCGCCGCCCCTGGCGCGTCTACCGGCCGGGGATCGTCGTCGGCGACTCGCGGACGGGCGAGATCGACAAGGTCGACGGGCCCTACTACATGTTCAAGCTGCTGCAGCAGCTGCGCCGCGTGCTGCCCGCCTGGCTGCCGACGGTCGGGGTCGAGGGGGGCGAGATCAACATCGTCCCGGTCGACTACGTCGCCGCGGCGATCGACCACATCGCCCACAAACCTGACCTCGACGGCCAGGCGTTCAGCCTCACCGACCCGAAGCCGAAGACCGCCGGCGAGGTGCTCAACCTCTTCGCCCGCGCCGCCGACGCGCCGCAGGCGGCGCTGCAGCTCGACTCGGGGATCACCGACCCGGTGACCAGCCTCGCCCGCACGGGGCTGCGCTTCTTCCCGCCGGGCAGGCGGGCGCTGAAGCTGGCGCTCGACCGCGCCGGCATTCCCGCCGGGGTGCTCAACTACGTCAACTACCCGACCCACTTCGACTCGACCCGGGCGCAGCAGGCGCTCGCCGGCTCGGGGATCGAGGTGCCGCCGCTGGAGAGCTACGCCGACCGGGTCTGGGACTACTGGGAGCGCAACCTCGACCCCGACCTGTTCAAGGACCGCACGCTCTCGGCCGCCGTGCGCGGCAAGGTCGTGCTGATCACCGGCGCCTCCTCGGGGATCGGCAAGGCGGCCGCGGTCAAGGTCGCCGACGCGGGGGCGACGGTGCTGCTGGTCGCGCGCTCGGTCGACAAGCTCGAGGAGACCAAGGGGGAGATCGAGCGGGCCGGCGGCGTCGCCCACGTCCACCGCTGCGACATGTCCGACGTCGAGGACGTCGAGCGGATGGCCGAGGAGGTGCTCGCCTACCACGGCCAGGTCGACATCCTGGTCAACAACGCGGGCCGCTCGATCCGCCGCTCGGTCAAGCTCTCCTACGAGCGCTTCCACGACTACGAGCGGACGATGCAGATCAACTACTTCGGCGCGCTGAAGCTGATCCTCGCCCTGCTGCCCTCGATGCAGGCGCGCAAGTCGGGCCACATCATCAACATCAGCTCGATCGGCGCGCAGACCAACCCGCCGCGCTTCTCCGCCTACGTCGCCTCGAAGTCGGCGCTCGACGCCTTCAGCCGGGTGATCGCCTCCGAGGTCGTCGACGACGGCGTCGACATCACGACGATCTACATGCCGCTGGTGCGCACGCCGATGATCGCGCCGACGCGGATGTACGACATGTTCCCGGCGATCACGCCCGAGGAGGCGGCGGAGATGATCGCCGGGGCGATGATCGGGCGGCCGAAGAAGGTGGCGACGCGGATGGGGACCTTCGGCGAGGTGCTCTACGCGGTCGCGCCGACGGTCAGCGACAAAATCCTCAACACGGCTTACAAGCTGTTCCCGGAGTCGCAGGCGGCCAAGGGGAAGGGCGACGAGGCGCCGGATCGGGCGCCCACGACCGAGGCCGTCGCCTTCGCGCATTTGATGAAAGGCGTGCACTGGTAGGCGTCGCAGGGGGGAGGGGCAGGGGGTGTCCCTCCGTCTCGCTGGATTTTTCGCTCGCTGACGCGGCACTACTCGTCGACGCTCAAGCGAAAAATTAACGTCGCTTCGCTGGAGGGACACCCCCTGCCCCTCCCTCACGGAACGCCAGCCCGGATGTTGCTGCCTTTTCCCCACCATCGTGTGGGAAAAGCTGCAATCGACCCGGCGACCCTACGATGGCGGACGATGAACGAGCGTCGGCTCAAGCACTGGGGGTGGGGATACGAGGATCAGGCGCCTTCTCGGAAGGAGCTGGAGGAGGCTGCTGCCGGGATATGGGCGCGGTTTGGGTTTGGGGGGGAGCTTGAGGAGGCTGTGCCGCTCGAGGCGGTTGAGGTGCGGGCGCCGCGGCTGAAGAAGCCGGAGGGCTTCGGCGATCTGTTTACGGATGAGAAGTACGAGCGGGTTTCGCGGGCGCTGGGGAAGGCGTACCGGGACGTCGTTCGCGGCTTCCGCGGCGAATTCGAGAACCCGCCGGATCTGGTGGCGCTGCCGCGAGACGAGTCGGAGATCGAGGCGGTGTTGTCATGGTGCGAGGCGGAGGGCGCTGCCGTGATTCCGTTCGGCGGCGGGACGAGCGTCGTCGGCGGGGTAGAGGGGCGGCTGGGGGAGCGGCCGTTCGTGACGCTCGACCTGCGGCGGCTGGACCGGGTGCTCGAGGTCGACGCCGAGTCGCTGGCGGCGCGGATCCAGGCGGGGGCGACCGGGCCGGGGCTGGAGGGGGAGCTGCGCGAGCACGGGCTGACCCTGCGCCACTTCCCGCAGTCGTTCGAGTACGCGACCCTGGGCGGCTGGATCGCGACCCGCGCCGGTGGGCACTTCGCGACCCTCTACACGCACATCGACGACCTGGTCGAGTCGGTGCGGGCGATCACCCCGCGCGGGCTGTGGGAGAGCCGGCGGCTGCCGGGCTCCGGCGCCGGTCCGTCGCCCGACCGGGCGCTGATCGGCTCCGAGGGCATCCTCGGGGTGATCGGCGAGGCCTGGGTGCGGGTCCGCCCGCGGCCCGAGTTCAAGTCCTCGTGCGGGGTCGAGTTCGACGACTTCCTCGCCGCCGCTGCCGCCGTGCGCGAGATCTCCCAGTCCGGCCTGTACCCGAGCAACTGCCGCCTGCTCGACGCGACGGAGGCCGGGATGACCGGCGCCGGATCGGGCGAGCGGAGCCTGCTCGTCCTCGGCTTCGAGTCCCCCCACCACCCCGTCGACGAGCCGATGAACCTGGCCCTAGCCATAGCAAGAGCCCACGGCGGCACCCCCAACACCCCGCCGACGGGCCGAAAACCCACGAATAAGGTGGGAAATAGGCCCGTCGGCGGGGAGGATGGGGATTCGGTGGGGGCTTGGCGCTCGGCCTTCCTCCTGGCGCCGTACCTGCGCGACACGTTCCTCGCCTGCGGGGTGCTCTCGGAGACGTTCGAGACGGCGATCACCTGGGACCGCTTCGAGCAGTTCCATGCGACGGCGATGGACGCGGTGCGCCGCAAGGTCGCCGAGGTCTGCGACGCGCCCGCCGACGGGCCCGGCGCGCCCCGCGTCAGCTGTCGCTTCACCCACGTCTACCCCGATGGTCCGGCGCCCTACTTCACGGTCATGGCCCCGGCCGTGCGCGGCGGCGAGGTCGGGCAGTGGGACGAGATCAAGGCCGCCGCCGCGGAGGCCGTGATCGAGGGCGGCGGCACGATCACCCACCACCACGCCGTCGGCCGCGACCACCGCCCCTGGTACGACCGCCAGCGCCCGGCCCCTTTTGCGGCCGCGCTCCGGGCGGCGAAGGCCGAGCTCGACCCGGCGGGCATGCTGAACCCAGGCGTCCTTCTTGACCCCTGACCGGACCGCGGTCGAGCTTTGCGCTGTTATGCGGTTCAAAGCTCGACCGCGCAGGTTTAGGCTCTGGGAGCCCCGATCCGGGTATGCCTACATGGTCGACCGCTACCCTCCCGCGACATCCATGGACACGATTACCTCGGAGCACCCGACGATTCCCACCCAGCCGGCTGCCGGTGCGCCCGTCGTCCCGCGACGCTCGCCCGCCCGGGCGGCGCTGAAGACCGCGCGGCCGCAGGAGTGGATCAAGAACGTCTTCGTCTTCGCCGGCCTGCTGTTCTCGGGCAAGTTCAACCAGTCGCACGAGGTGGTCGAGGCGCTGCTCACCTTCGTCGCCTTCTGCGCGATCTCCAGCGCCGGCTACTACGTCAACGACCTGCTCGACGTCGAGCTCGACCGCAAGCACCCGAAGAAGCGCTTCCGGCCGCTCGCGGCGGGCGAGCTCTCGCAGCGCGCGGCGATGACGATCGCGCCGCTGCTCGCCGCGGGCGCGATCGCGCTCGCCTTCGCCACCGTCAACTGGGAAGTCGGCCTGATGGTCGTCGGCTACGGCATCGCCCAGATCGCCTATAGCCTCGGGCTGAAGCAGATCGTGATCGTCGACGTGATGACGCTCGCGGGCCTCTTCATCCTGCGGGTCGCCGCAGGCGCGGTCGCGGTCGACGCCCACGCCTCGGAATGGCTGCTGCTCTGCACCGGCATGGTCGCGCTCTTCCTCGGCGTGACGAAGCGGCGCCAGGAGGCCGTCTCGGAGCTGCACCAGGGAACCAGCAGCCGGCCGGTGCTCGAGCATTACTCGCTGCCCTTCCTCGACCAGATGGTCGCGATGGTGACGACCGGCACGGTGATCAGCTACTCGATCTACGCCGTCAACTCACCGATCATCGGCAACAAGATGATGTGGACGATCCCGCCGGTCGTCTACTTCATCTTCCGCTACCTCTACCTGATCTACGACCGGGCCGACGACCGCTCCACGGCGGCGATCGTGGCCGAAGACAAGAGCATCCTGATCGCCGGCGCGATCTACGTCATCACCGCATTCGCCCTGCTCTACATCTTCAAGTAGCGGCGCTCAGGCTTGGCGATCGAAGAACACCCGGAGACGATCCGCCGTGAGGCGCGCGAGGGCTCCGCGATCGGCGACCACACCGTCCACTACCCGTGGATATCCGACCTCTCGCCGGTCGACTAAGAAGCCGAAGTGCTCGGCCGGGCGGCCGACCCGCGACGCAGCGGCGCCCCCGCCGCGAACCTCTTCCGCCCGCCCTTCGGCCTCTACGACGAAGCGACGCTGAAGCTGCTGCGCCGCCAGGGCATGCTGGCGGTTCTCTGGACGGTCGAGACCGACGACTACGAGCTGCCCGGCCCGGAAGCGATCGAACAGCGCGTGCTCGAAGCCGTCCACCCCGGCGCGATCGTCCTCATGCACGACGGCGGCGGAGACCGCTCCGAGAGCGTGGCCGCCCTCCCGGGAATCGTCCAGACCCTGCGCGACCGCGGCTACGAGCTGGTCACCGTCCCCCAGCTCGTGCTCGACGCCTCTGCCGGCTGACTGTCTGCTCTCGTTCATAGGTGCAGATCTGCTCCGTCATCGAGCATGGCGTGTGCTTTTGTCAGCCTCTGTCAGCACGACTGCCTACGATGAGCGGATGATCGACAAGAGCCACGATGGGCCGCTGACTTCAGACGAGGTCACCGCGGTCGATGCTCAGTACGCACCTTTCCCTGCGTTCCGGGACTGGCCACAGGAGCCTCCCCGGGTCGATCTATGGGATCGAGCACGCGAAGCACTCGGTGCAGCGGCAGAGGTCTCAAGTCAAGAGGACCTGACTAAAGCTCGCGCGATCGCCATGCGCGCGGCTGCCTTCGATACTGGGGCGATTGAGGGTCTCTATTCGACCGACCGAGGGTTGACGCTAACCGTGGCTACTCAGGCTGCCGCCTGGGAGCAGAAGGTGGAGGAACGGGGGACCGACGCTCGGGCGCTCTTCGAGGCCCAACTCGCTGCGTTCGAGCTGGTGCTCGATCACGTTACTCGTCATTTCCCCGATGTCACTCAAGCGTGGATCCGCCGGCTTCACGAGGAGATCACCGGCCCGCAGGACACCTACGTCGTCCACACGCCTGCTGGACCACAAGAGCAGTCGGTTCCGAGGGGTGAATACAAGAAACACCCCAACCATGTTCGGACTGAAGACGGTGGAATTCACGCTTACGCTCCAGTCGACCACACTCAATCGGAGATGCAGCGGCTGATCGATGAGCTCGCATCCGCGGAGTTCGAAGCTGCTCACCCGTTGGTTCAGGCTTCCTACGCCCATTATGGGCTAGTTGCAATACACCCTTTCGCCGATGGCAATGGGCGGGTGGCTCGAGCCGTTGCGTCTGCCTATACCTATCGCGCGGCATCCGTCCCGTTGCTTGTTCTCGCGCATCATCGTGAGCAGTACTTCGCAGCCCTTGCCAAAGCGGATATCGGAGACCTCGAGCCATTTGTCGACTTCATTTCCAGAGTCGGTCGGGATGCGGTGGCGCTGGTCTTTGAGACCCTGCAAACTGCCCAGGCGCCTCAACCGGAGAAGCTACTCGCCGAGTTCAAAGACCTCTACCTTGCGCAGGAAGGGCTGACCCATAGCCAACTCGACCAATTGGCAGACAGGTTCTGGGAAGAACTCATCGCCATCTTCTCAGAGCAAGTCGAAAGCCTGAGCGTGCCCGATGGAGTTGACCTCAAGGTCACTCCGGGCTCAGGCGGGAATCGTGGAGACCCGCCCGAGGGATTTCGCAGAATGGTTTCCCCAGGGCCACGCTTCGTGGGTGTTGACCTGACTTCAGCCTCTCCTGCTGATGCTTCCGTTCAACTGTTCCTAGACGTGTTTGTCTCAACGAGCTCGGATGCGGCTGCGACTGTGCTCGTCCAATCACGAGGCGTCTTTGCCGAGCAGCTGACGTTTGGCCTCGCGGATCTTCACCCAGCACTCTCGAGTGCGGCTCGGCTTCGTACGGAGAGCTTTGCCCGGCGCCTTCTCGGTCGCGGGCTCAAGACGCTTCTACAAAAGGCCAAGAAACGGCTAAAACGGACCGGGTATTAGGCGCTAACTTTTACCGGCAGATCCAAGCGACGACGGCGACCGCTCCGAGACCGCGGCCAGGACGCACCGCTGGGAGGTCATTTGCTCACACTCATAGAGCAAAAGAACACCGGAGTTGGTGTCAGGGCACGACCGGCAGGTCCGAGCGCAGCTCGGTCTTGCCGTCCCGCTCGAACTGGAGGTCGATCGTCTCGTTCTTGCGGTAGGTGCCGAAGAGGCCGAGGTACATCGCCAGCCAGCGGCCGGTGCCGACCTTCTCCTTGACGATCTCGCGGCTGAAGACGAGCTCGCCGGCGCGGACCTCGTAGTCGGCGCCCTCGCTCTGCTGGACGCCGTTGACGAAGACGACGTAGGGGGCTTCGGCGCCGGCCGGCAGCTTCACCCGCCGCCCGGCCGCGTAGCTGCCCTTGGGGATCTCGGTCTCACTCATCTGGTCGCGTGGCTCCTTTTGCGCCTATGTGACGCAAAAGGCGCCACGCAGGTTATTCCAGCGACTCGCGCACCGCGTCGAACGGCGTGTCGTAGGCGGTCGGGTCGAGCTCCTCGCGCCGCACTCCGCCGCGGAACGGCATGAACGTCCCGTCGCCGCGCACGTCGACCCCGGCGACGACCCTGCGCGGCCACCTCCCGCCGCTCAGCTGCAAGCGCGCGTGAACCTGCTGCTCCGGCCCGAAGTCCCGCAACGCCGAAACGCCCTTCACCGGCCCCTCGGCCCGAATAGCCAAAGCCCGCTCCCGCATCGCCGCCACCGCTTCGTCCAGCTCCCCAAAGCTCTGATGAGAAACGTCGGACCCATGCCGAACCGTCAGCTTCCAAGTCATGCGAAGTGAGCCTACGGCCGGTTAGGAGGTGTCGGGGGTGGGTCCAAGGGCGCGGCGTTAATTTTTCGCCTGACAGTCAGCGAGTGCCGCAACGTCAACGGGCGAAAAATCCAGCGCCCTTGGAGCCACCCCCGGCGCCTCCCCTCGCTACGCCCCGCGTCTTGGCCGTTTCGGCCGCCGCGCCGGTGGGCCGACGATTTTCTCCGGCCCCTCGCGCCCCTCGACCGCGACGTACTCGCGCTCGCGGTGGCCGACGTAGACCTGGCGCGGCCGGGCGATCTTCTCCTCCGGGTCATCCTTCATCTCCATCCACTGCGCCACCCAGCCGGCCGTGCGCGGGATCGCGAACAGCAGCGTGAACATCTCGGTAGGGATCTCCAGCGCCTCGTAGATGATCCCCGAGTAGTAGTCGACGTTGGGGTAGAGCTTGCGCGAGGTGAAGTACTCGTCGGCGAGCGCCTGCTTCTCCAGCTCGCGGGCGATCTCGATCACCGGGTTGTACTCGGTCGCCTCGAAGACCTCCTCCATGTGCTGCTGGATGATCCGCGCCCGCGGATCGTAGTTTTTGTACACCCGGTGGCCGAAGCCCATCAGTTTCTCTTCGCGGTTCTTCACCCGCTCGAGGAAGCCCGGGATGTTGTCGACCGAGCCGATCCGCCGCAGCATCCGCAGCACCGCCTCGTTGGCGCCGCCGTGCAGCGGCCCGTAGAGCGCCGCGACGCCCGCCGCGACCGCGGAATAGGGGTCGACGTCGGAGGAGCCGACGCCGCGCACCGCGTTGGTCGAGCAGTTCTGTTCATGGTCGGCGTGGAGGATGAAGAGCACGTCGAGCGCCTTCGAGAGCGCCGGCTTGGGCACGTGCTTGGCTTCGGTCTTCTTGAACATCATCGAGAGGAAGTTCTCGGCGAAGTTGAGGTCGTTGTCCGGGTAGACGTAGGGCAGGCCCATGTTGTGCCGGTAGGAGAAGGCGGCCAGGGTCGGCACCTTGGCGATCAGCCGCACCGCCGCCATATAGCGCTCTTCGGGGTCTTCGGTGTGCTTGGCGTCGGGGTAGAAGGTGGAGAGCGCGCCGACCCCGGCCAGCAGCATCCCCATCGGGTGCGCGTCGTAGCGGAAGCCCTCGAAGAAGTGCTTGAGGTCCTCGTGGACGAAGGTGTGGTGGGTGATGTCGTAGACCCAGCGGTCGAGTTGCGGCCCGGTCGGCAGCTCGCCGAAGATCAGCAGGTAGGCGACCTCGAGGAAGCTGGAGCGCTCGCTCAGCTGCTCGATCGAGTAGCCGCGGTGTTCGAGGATCCCCGCTTCGCCGTCGATGAAGGTGATCGCCGAGCGGCACGACGCCGTGTTGGTGAACGCCGGGTCGTAGGACAGCATGCCGAATTCGTCCTCGTCGACCCTGATCTGGCGCAGGTCGATCGCCCGCACCGTCCCGTCCACGAGCGGCAGCTCATAGGTCTTGCCGGTGCGGTTGTCGGTGACGGTGAGCGAGTCGGTCGGCATCGCGGCGGAATTCTCGCAGCTTGCAGGCTTCGACTCGTTAACGCACCGGCAACGGCTCGAACTGGGTCATCTCGTGCAGCGTCGCGAAGCGCTCGTCGACCTCCTCGCGGGTCAGCCGGGCGACCCGCTCGGTGCCGAACTCCTCGACGTTGAAGGAGGCGAGCACGGTGCCGTAGCCCATCGCGCGCCGCAGGCAGGCTTCGTCGAGGTCGCCGTCGTGGCCGTCGAGGTAGCCGAGGAAGCCGCCGGCGAAGCTGTCGCCGGCGCCGGTCGGGTCGCGCACGTCCTCGAGCGGGAAGCCGGGCAGGGCGAAGAAGCGCTCCTCGGTGAACAGGGCGGCGCCGTACTCGCCCTGCTTGGCGACGACGGCGCGCGGCCCGTGCGCCATCGCGGCGCGCGCGGCCCGGGCGAGGTTCGACTCGCCGGTCAGCTGGCGCAGCTCGGCGTCGTTGAGGACCAGGCACTCGACCTCGCCGATCGCCGCCAGCAGCGAGTCCTTCGCCGTCTCGATCCAGAGGTTCATCGAGTCGAGGGCGCTGAAGCGGGCGGCCTCGCACTGGCCGGCGACCTGGCGCTGCAGGTCGGGCTGGATGTTGGCGAGGAAGAGCGTGTCGGCGGCCTTCGCCTCGGCGGAGAGCTTCGGCTCGAACTCGCCGAAGACGCCGAGCCGCGTGTCCTCGGTGTGGGCGACGTTGAGGTCGTACTCGTAGCGGCCGCGCCAGAAGAACGACTCCCCGCCGGACACGTGCTCGATGTCGCCGGTACGCACGCCGCGCTGTTCGAGCACCTCGAACTCGGCCGGGCCGAAGTCGTCGCCGACCGGGCCCACCGGGCGCACCTCGGTGAAGAAGCTGGCGGCGAGCGAGAAGTGGACAGCCGCACCCCCCAGCATCCTCTCGCGCTCCCCGAACGGGGTCTTCACGGCGTCGAAGGCGATCGATCCGACTACGGTCAGCGACACAACTTCTCCCTCATCTCGTGTTACGTGGTTTCAGTGCATGCAGTCCGGGCATCGTAAAGACGTGGGCAGGAATCGTCCCGTCTCGGGAGCGCGGACCCGAAAGGGCTTCCGCCTCGACATCCAGGGCGTGCGCGGCTTCGCGCTGGTCCTGGTCTTGGCCTGCCATGCCGAGGTGCCGGGCTTCGCCGGCGGCTTCGTCGGCCTCGACGTCTTCTACGTCCTCTCCGGCTTCCTGATCAGCGGCCTGATCCTGACCGAGCTCGACCGCCGCGGCGACGTCTCGATCGGGCGCTTCTACGCGCGCCGCGCCAAGCGCCTGCTGCCCCTGGCGGTGACCGTGCTCGGCTTCGTCGTCGTCTGCTCGGCGTTGCTCTACTCGCCGCTGCAGAACCAGAAGGTCTCCGGCGACGTGCTGAGCGCCGCGCTCTACGTCGTCAACTGGCACTTCATCGCCGAATCGGTCGACTACTTCGCCTTCCACAACGCGCAGATCAGCCCCGTGCAGCATTACTGGTCGCTCTCGGTCGAGGAGCAGTTCTACCTGCTCTGGCCGCTGACCCTGGGGGTCGGCGCCGGGCTGGCGCGCCGCTGCGGCTGGAGCATCCGGCGGACGATTGCGCTGCTCGTCGTTCCGCTCGGCCTCGTCTCGCTCATCTACAGCGTCGGCTTCACCCCCGAGCACACCCGCGCCGCCTATTTCTCGACCTTCACCAGGATGTGGGAGCTGGCGATGGGCGGCGTGCTGGCGCTCGTGCTGCCGGCCGGTCTGGCGCTGCCGCGGCGCGTCTCGGCGCTGCTCGCCGGCGCCGGCCTGGCGACGCTCGTCCTCACCGCGGTGCTGTTCACGGGCGCCACGCCCTATCCCGGCTGGCGCGCCCTGCTGCCGACCCTGGCGACGGTGGCGATCATCGTCGCCGGCACCGCCGCCGCCGTCTCCGGGCCGATCTCGCTGCTCAGCCGCGCGCCGATGCAGTACCTGGGCAAGATCTCCTACGCCTGGTACCTCTGGCACTGGCCGATGCTCGTCTTCGCCGGCGCGCTCTGGCAGCTCTCGCGGCTCGACCTCGTGCTCGTCACGCTCGCCTCGTGGGGGCCGGCGGCGCTCACCCACCACACGATCGAGGAGCGCTTCCGCCACTCGCGCAGCCTCGGGCGGCGGCCGAGGCGGGCGCTCGCCCTGGGCGCGACCTGCACGCTCGCCGCCGTCTTCCTGGCGATCGGCCTGCAGGAGTCGAACCCGCCGGTGCCGACCGCCTCGCCGGAGCTGGCGCGCGGGGCGATGGCGATCGGCCCGCGCAATCCGCACCTGCAGCGGGTCGACGCGCTGCGGCCGAACCCGTCTGACGCCGCCGCCGACAAGGGCGCCCTCTGGGACGACGGCTGCGTCCTTCTGCACGAGGAAACCGAATCGCCGCCGTGCGTCTACGGCGCCGAGAACTCGCCGAAGACCGTCGTCGCGTTCGGCGACTCGCACGCCCTGCAGTGGTTCGCGCCGCTGCTCAAGCTGGCGCGGCAGCGCCACTGGCGGCTGGTCGGCCTGGTGCGCGCGGGCTGCGTGGTCGGCGACGTGCAGTACAAACCCGCCTGCGACGCCTGGCGCCGCAACTCGATCCGCCGCATCGTCACCGAAGAGCGGCCCGACATGGTCGTGGTCAGCGACTCGACCGGCGGCCGCTACCAGATCGTCCGCAACGGGCAGCGGCTCGACCGTCGCCGCAGCGAGCCGTTTCTGATCGCCGGTTTCGCCCGCACGCTGCGCAGGCTGAAGCGCAACGGTGCCAGGGTCGTCGTGATCCGCGACCAGCCGCTGGCGCCGTTCGAACCGCCGGAGTGCGTCTCCCAGAACCTCGACCAGCTGAGCAAGTGCACCTTCCTCGGCCGGCGCAAGCGCTGGCACGCCTACGACCTCTTCGGCGCCCGGCGCGTGCCCGGCGTGAAGCTGATCGACCCGATCGACATCCTCTGCCCGCGCCACCGCTGCCCGAGCGTGATCGGTCGCGTGCTGGTCTACCGCAACACGTACCACATGAGCGCCACCTTCGCCCGCACTCTGACTCCCTGGCTGGGTCGCCGACTGCCCGAACCCTGAGCGTCCCCCCGGCACGTCCGGGCGGCGGTTGTCAGTAGTGTGGCGGCGATGCGCGCGATTCAGATCGACGAGTTCGGCGGCCCCGAGGTTCTGCGTTACCGGGACGACGCGCCGGACCCCGTTCCCGCCCACGGCGAGGTCGTGGTCGAGGTCGCGCGCAGCGGGATCAACTTCGCCGACACTCACGCCACCCGCAACGACTACCTCGCCGAGCAGCAGCTGCCGCTGATCCCGGGAGCGGAGATCAGCGGGCGCACGCCGGACGGGCAGCGGGTCGCCGCGATCCTCGCGGCCGGCGCCTACGCCGAGAAGGTTGCCGTCCCCGCCGCGATGCTGATCCCGGTTCCCGACGCGGTCGACGACGACCGCGCCGCCGCCCTGCTGCTGCAGGGGCTGACCGCGATGGCGCTGGTGCGCCGCTGCGCGCGGATCGAGCCGGGCGAGACGCTCTTGGTCGAGGCGGCGGCCGGCGGCACCGGCTCGCTCGCCGTGCAGCTCGGCAAGCGCGCCGGGGCGCGGGTGATCGGCCTCGCCTCGAGCGAGGAGAAGCGCGCCCTGGTCGAGCGGCTCGGCGCCGACGCCACGGTCGACTCGCGGGCCGAAAACCTGGGCGAGGCGATCCGCGAGGCCAACGACGGGAAGCGGGTCGACGCCGTCCTGCACATGAGCGGCGGCGCGGCCTTCGACGAGGAGTTCGCCGTGCTGGCGCCGTTCGGCCGCATGGTCGTCTTCGGCATCGCCTCGCGCGAACAGCGCGACGTCTCGACCGCCGCCCTGCTGCGCGGGACCAAGGCCGTGATCGGCTTCTGGCTCGTCCACCTGCTGATGCGCCAGGCCGAGGTCGGCCCGATGATCGGCGAGCTGTTCGAGCTGGTCGGCGGCGGCGCGCTCGAGGTCAACGTCGGCGAGGTCTACCCGCTCTCGGAGGCCGCCCGCGCGCACGAAGACCTGATCGCCCGCCGCACCAGCGGCAAGCTTCTACTGGACCCGCGCCCCGTCGAAGTGAGCGCCTTCAACGACCTGGGCCTGGCGCCGGAGATCCAGCAGGCGCTGGAGGAGCTCGGCTACGAGCAGCCCAGCCCGATCCAGGAGAAAGCGATCCCGGAGCTGCTCGCCGGCCACGACGTGATCGGCCAGGCGCAGACGGGGACCGGCAAGACGGCCGCCTTCGGCCTGCCGCTGCTCCAGTACATCGACCCGGCCGACGACGAGGTGCAGGCGATCGTGATGACGCCGACGCGCGAGCTCTGCATCCAGGTGACGCAGGCGCTGCGCTCCTACGCCGAGCACCTCGACGTCAACATCGTCGCCGTGTTCGGCGGCGCGCCGATCAAATCGCAGCAGTCGCAGCTGCGCGCCGGCGCCCACGTCGTCGTCGCCACGGTCGGCCGGATGATGGACCTGATGTCGCGCCGCTCGCTGGTCCTCACCGCGGCCCGCTACGTCGTCCTCGACGAGGCCGACGAGATGCTCGACCTGGGCTTCATCGAGGACGTCGAGAAGATCCTGCGGATGTGCCCGAGCGGCCGCCAGACGGCGCTCTTCTCGGCGACCATGCCGCCGCCGATCAAACACCTCGCCGAGAGCTACATGTATGACCCGCAGACGATCAAAATCACGCCGAAGAAGCTGACGGTCGACGCGATCGAGCAGGCCTTCGTCGAGGTCGACGCGAAGGAGAAGGCGGGCCGCCTGGTCGAGCTGCTGAAGACGGAGGAACCCGAGCAGGCGATCATCTTCTGCCGGACCAAAATCGGCGCCTCGAAGCTCGAGAAGACGCTGAAGGACAAAGGCCTCGACGTGAAGGCGCTGCACGGCGACATGAGCCAGGGCTCGCGCGACGGGGTGATGATCGCCTTCAAGGACCACCGCGTGCGGCTGCTGGTGGCGACCGACATCGCCGCCCGCGGGCTCGACATCGAGCACGTCACCCACGTGATCAACTACGACGTGCCGGCCTCCTCGGAGGTCTACGTGCACCGCATCGGCCGCACCGGCCGGGTCGGCCGCACCGGCCGCGCGATCACCTTCGTCACCCCCGCCCAGCGCGACGAGATCGGGCGGATCGAGCGCGACGTGAAAACCTCGATCGGCGAGTGGGAGAGCCCAGAGGAGCGGATCGAACACGCGCCGCGGCCGCGGCGCCGCGAGCGGGCCAAGCCGAAGGAGAAAGAGCCCGCCGAGGCGGCGGAAGGGGGCGGCGAGGCCGAGGAGCCCAAGGAGCCCGCGGCGAAGCCCGCCAACGGCAAGGGGGTGAAGCTCTTCGTCAACCGCGGCGAACGCAGCGGCATCGACGAGGAGGACCTGCGCTGGGCGCTGCGCGAGGGCGCCGTGCTGCCCGACGAGGCGATCCACGACGTCAGCGTTCTGCACCGCTTCTCCTTCGTCCAGGTCGACTCCGACAAGGCCGAGCGCACTGTCGAGTTCCTCGACGGCACGAAGCTCAAGGGCAAGGAAATCCGCTTGGAGATAGCCAAGAGCTAGCGCAGTAGGCGCGCCCTCAGCTCGTCAGCTCGGCGATCTTGGCGAACAGCCGGTCGAAGTCGATCGGCTTGGTGATGTAGGCGACGATGTCCAGGTCGGCGTGGTCGGCGCCGTTGCCGCCGTCGGTGTGGGCGCTGACGATGAGGGTGGGGGTGTCGATGCCGGCGGCGCGCAGCTCGCGCAGCGCGTCGATGCCCGACTTGCGCGGCATCATCGCGTCGAGCAGGAGGATCTCGTGCGGCGCCGCGGCGCCGCGCACCGCGTCGACCACCTGCTGGCCGTCGGCGGCGGTCTCGACCTCGTGCCCCTCGATCTCCAGCCGCGTGCGGAGCAGCAGCAGGATCGTCTCGGAGTCGTCGGCGACGAGGACCCTGGCCATCAGCTCACCTCGGCTCGCTCGGGGGAGGCGATCGCCGGCAGGCGGACGCGGAAGGTCGAGCCCGCGCCGGGGGCCGACTCGGCGCCGATCGTGCCGCTGTGCAGCTCGACCAGCGATTTCGAGATCGCCAGGCCGAGGCCGGTGCCGCCGACGCGCTGGGTCTCGCCCGCGTCGCCGCGGCTGAAGCGCTCGAAGATGTGCGCCAGCTGCTCCTCGGGTATGCCGGGTCCGTCATCCGTCACCTCGATCTCCACATCGGCGCCGTCTCTCCCGGCCTTCACCCCGATACCCGCTCCTTCCGGGCAATACTCATTGGCGTTGGTAAGCAGGTTGACCAATACTTGGCGTATCCGGTCGCGATCGGCCTCGATCGCCGGCAGGCCCGGCTCGATTTCCAGCTCGAGGCGCTGAGCGCGCGCGTCGAACTGGGCGCGCATCGTGCGAACCGCGTCCTCGACCAGCGCCGCGGCGTCGGTCGGCACGGGCTTGATCGCCAGCCGGCCGGCGTCGCTGCGCGCGAGGTCGAGCAGATCGTTCAGCAGGCGCACCAGATGGCGCGTGTTGTCGAGGATCACCTCGACCGTCTCCGCCTGCTTGGGGTCGAGCTTCTCGCGCTCCAGCAGCAAGAGCTCGGCGAAGCCCTGCACGGAGGTCAGCGGGCTGCGCAGCTCGTGTGAGGCGGTGAGCACGAACTCGTCTTTCATCCGGTCGAGCTGGTCGCGTTCGCCGGCCCTTCGCTGCAGCTCTCCGGCCATCTCGTTGAAGGCCGTGCCCAGGGTCGCCGTCTCCGCGAGCCCGCCGATCTCGACCCGCGCGTCGAGGTCGCCGCCGGCAAGCCGGCCCGAGGCATCCACCAGGTCCTCGAGCGGGCGGCGCATCGAGGAGATCAGGCCGGTGAAGAGCAGCGCCGCCCCGGTCAGCCCGGCGATCAGCCCGGCGCCGACGAGCAGCGCCGTATCGCGCGTCTCACTGGAGATTTCGTTGCGCAGCGTCTGCCGCTTGGCCTGCTGGGAGACGATCGTCGCCCGCGCCGCCGCAGGGTGGGCGCCGCGAGCGAGCCGGTTGCGCGCCTCGATCTCGCTCTGGTAGGAGCGCGCGGTCGCGTTCTCGAAGTCCTGGCGCTGCTGCAGGAAGCGGGCGACCCCGATCACAGCCAGTCCGGTGAGGATCGCAAAGGCGATCGCAAACCCGATCGTCAGCCGGTTGGCAAGCGAGGGGCTGAGCCGGAATCGTCGTCTACGCGCCATGAGCGCGAGGCTACAGACAGTGCCGTCGGCCAGCCTGTGGTGCGTAAGCGTGAATTCTAGCTTTATCTGCGAGTTCTAAGAAAAAAGCTAGATCTGCTAGAGCTTCGGTCCGGCGTGGAACTGAGACCGAGCTTGGCACTGGCATTGGATGCGGCATTCGCTGAGTTTGAGCAAAAAACGACACTCCGCAGATTGATAGCGAAGCTCCGGCGCATGGTGGCGTCGTTTTCGGCTTCGGTCGATTCTGACGGCGGCATTCGCCTTGGCATTGAGGCCAAACCGGCGCCTGGTGTAGCCAGTAGCGGCGAGCTCGAGGAAGACACGGTCGAGCTGCTTGCTGAGATCGGCACGGCGGCACAAGAGGCCGGCACTGGCCTCCTTCTCGCGCTCGACGAGCTGCACGAGCTCGACGAGGAATTCTTTGGCATGCGCCTGGCTCGCACGACGGCGAACGAGCGTCGCTACATGGCCGCGATCGCAGAGCTGGGGGATGGCCCGCAGCGGAGCGTCGAGGTCGCACGACTGCTTGGCAGGACCCAGAAGCAGACCTCGCCCCAGCGGGCTTCGTTGATTGAGAAGGGCCTGATTTACGCCCCGGCCCACGGGGAGGTCGACTTCACGGTTCCACGCTATGGCGATTTCATGCGCCGACGCTGGTCGCTATCGGCATCTAACTTGTAAATATGGGCGACGAGGCTATAGGCACTCCCGAGGGGATCGACCGGGCTGGGGTCGAGGGCTGGTTCGAGCAGCACGTCCCGGAGGCTGAGCTGCCGCTCGGATTCGAGCGCATCTCGGGTGGGCACTCGAACCTCACCTATCGGGTGAGCGACGCCGCCGGGCGGCGCTGGGCGCTGCGCCGGCCGCCGCTCGGCAAGCGGCTCGGCTCGGCCCACGACATGGGGCGCGAGCACAAGGTCGTCTCGGCGCTGGGGCCGACCGCGGTGCCGGTCGCGCCGGTGGTCGGCTTGTGCGAGGACGAGAGCGTCAACGGCGCCCCCTTCTACGTCATGGAGTTCGTCGAGGGGCCGATCCTCCGCGGCCTGGCCGAGGTCGAGGCGTTCCCGGAGGAGGCCGACCGCCGGGCGATCGGCGAGCGCGTCGCCGACACGCTGGTCGACATCCACGCCGTCGACCCCGACGCGATCGGGCTCGGCGACCTCGGCCGCAAGGAGGACTACGTCGCCCGCCAGCTGCGCCGCTGGCAGGGCCAGTGGGAGAAGTCGAAGACGCGCGAGCTGGCGGCGATCGACGCCGTCCACGAGCGTCTCGCCGCCCGCATCCCCGCGCAGGGGCCGGCGACGATCGTCCACGGCGACTACCGGCTCGACAACATGATCCTCACCGCGGGCGGCGAGGTCGCCGCGGTCGTCGACTGGGAGCTCTGCACGCTCGGCGACCCGCTCGCCGACGTCGGCCTGCTGATGGTCTACTGGCCCGAACGCGGCGAGGAGGACGGGGAGGGCCCGATTGCCCTGGGCCAGCCCGCCAACCTGGCGCCCGGCTTCCCGACCCGCGAAGAGCTGCGTGCCCGCTACGCCGAGCGCTCCAACCGCGACCTCTCCCAGCTCGACTTCTTCGTCGCCCTCGGCTACTGGAAGCTGGCGATCATCCTCGAGGGCGTCTACGCCCGCTACAAAGCCGGCGGCTACGGCAAGGCCGACGCCGGCGTCGACTACTTCGCCCGCCTCGTCGAGCGCCTGGCGGACGCGGCCGAGGAGGCGGAGGCAGGCGCTCTATGACAATCACTCATCACGTTGAGCGATTTTGCTCAGTCAACTGAGTGATTTGTAAGAGAGCCGAGAGGTAGCGAGGCTGAAGCCGCGCTATAGGCGGGCAGAGACCGGTCCAGCGCTCTTGACGGGGAAGGAC
The DNA here is from genome assembly GCA_963835315.1 of uncultured Solirubrobacterales bacterium. GTDB lineage: Bacteria > Actinomycetota > Thermoleophilia > Solirubrobacterales > 70-9 > VRUE01. The sequence goes on from CAWIFA010000033.1 coordinate 18,686, forward strand.
GGACCTGGGATCGTTCCGCCATCACCCCTGCCAACTCGGGCCGGGAGGCTCGTCCACACGCGCTGCTCCTCCTGCCCAGATCCATTAGGAGGAAGATATGTTGAAGCGGATTCGGAGCCTGCCCTCGCCGGCGCTCGCGATCGCTGTGCTCGCCCTGATCGTCGCGGTCGGCGGAGGAACGTTCGCGCTGGCTAGAGGCGGCGGCTTGAACCACAGGATCGCCAAGATCTCCAACAAGGTGGCGAACAAGCGCATCACGAAACGAGCGCCGAAGCTCTCGGTCAACTACGCCAGCAGCGCGGGAACGGCCGCCAACGCGAGCCACGCCGACAACGCCGGGCATGCGGACAACGCCAGCCATGCGGATAACTCAAGTCATGCTGACACCGCCGGTCATGCGGATAGCGCTGATACGGCAACCAATGCAACGACTGCAGCGAACGCCGAAGCTCTCGGTGGGAAGTCTGCAAGCGCGTTTGCTAGTTCGACTGTTGTGCGAAGCGTCACCGTGGCGAGCAACGGTACGGTGAATGTTGCGAAGAGTGACGGTGTAACTCAGGCGAACGTCTCTAAAACGGGCACGGGCTTCTACTGTGTAAAAGGTCTTAACCCGCCCCCTGTGACCGCGGTTGCGACGATCGGTTTCGGCGCCGGTGTCGGGAGCACTATTTATGTCGAAACTAACGCAGGCGAATGTCAGATTGCACTCGCTTCATATGATGCGAGCAACGTTGGCGCGAATGAGCCCTTCGCGCTAGTGATCCACTAGGGCGGGTGATCGGGAGCGGCGGTCTGTTGAGACGGTCGCTCCCGCCACCCCTTGAAGCAAGACGGGCACCGGCTTGCCAGAGCAAGTCCACTTCACTCGTCGATCGTGGGTCGCCCGGGCATGCCTTCGGCCAGCTCGACATTGTGGGGATCGGGTGCGATATCGGCTTGCCTACTCCGGGGCGCACCAGGGGGGAAGTCACCGTGTGCGCGCGACGAAACACGACGCATGCGCAGGAGCAGGCCCGCGGAGGGGATGACCTTGCCCGTCGCGTAGGTGGAGAGACGGGAGGTGGAGGTGCCGATCCGGGAAGCGAACTCGGCGCGGGTGAGGTCGGATTCGTCGATCAGTCGGGTGACCTCGGCGGCGACGGCCTGCCGCTCGCTCGCCTCGGCCGCTTCGCGAGCGCGGGAGACGATTCGTTCCATCGCCTTCGCCACGCCATAAGGACGGCTGTAGGTGAGCACCTCCTCCACCCGCCGGGCGACCGGTCCCCACGGCTCGTCGCGGATCGCCCTGGCAAGCAGCCGCCAATGCGAGAGGCTGCCGCGCTCGAGCGCGGCCTGGATCGCCTCCTGTGGCCACTGGCCGACCGGGTCGTCCGGCGAGGCGCTGACATTGCGGAAAGCCAGCGCCGTCATTGCTCGGCCATCCCCGTTGCGACGGCGCCGAGACCTCGGTCACCGCATCCCAGTCGCTCCAGCGCTTGCGCAGGCGGCGGTACGACGGAAGCTGGTCGATGACCGAGCGATCGGCGGGGGAGGGCTCCGAGAGCTGGCGCACGAGTTGCGAGGCGATGCCCTCGTCCGTGTCGTTCTGGTCGGCGTAGTAGTCGTCGATGCTCGACAGCACCTCGGCGGCGTGCTCGATTCCGATGTGGTCCGACAGCGCAGCGAGGTCTAGGAAGTCGCGAGTCTGGTTGCGGCGCACGATCAGGAAGGCCTTGATGCGCAGCGTCTCCTCGATCGTCGGGACGGTCAGCGCCTCTCCCGACGGAAGGGCGATCTCGGTGATCTCCAGGGGGGTCTTGCGGATCATCTGGCGAACCCCGGCTTCGATCCCGTCGAGATTGCCGAGGATCACCTTCCCCGGGGTCACCCGGTTGGTCGCCCATCCCTCGTCTTCCTCGACCGCTTCCAGCACCATCTCGAAGCGATCCGCCAGGTCGGCGACGACGTGATCGTGGTCGCGCGATTCGCGGTGATCCGCGTAGAGGATCGCCGCGCTCCCGCCGACCAGCACCGCGCCCGGGACGAGCCGCTGCAGGTGGGCGGCAGACTCCAGCAGGGCGACGAACTGCGGACCCCTATCGTCTATCGCGATCATCGGATTATCATATCCGATAATCTGTCTGACAATCTGGGATTTCTCGCTCTGCGAATCGGGATTTCAGATCGGGCGCGGCGCGTGCTTGGGCTCGGGCTGTTCGCCCGCGGCCTCGGCTTCGGCGCGCTTCGACCAGCGGTTGAGCTCGCGGCGGGCGAGGACCATCTTGTGGATTTCGTCGGGGCCGTCACGTCGGCGACGTAATTATTTCTGCAGGACGCCCTGATCCACGAGCCAGTCGGCGAGTTTGACCTTGTAGCTGTCGAGGTCCTCGAGCAGGATCTCGACCGCCTGGTGCAGGGCGCGCCAGGAGACCGGTGGATAGGCATGGGCCAGCTCGTTGCGCATCTCCTTGACGTTCTGCAGTCGCGCGGCGGAGGCACCCGAGATCACATGTAGATCGGCTAGACGATCCCACGCCTGACCATCGCCACGTAGGTCGGGGTCGTTACGTTGGGCTTCGGCGAGCCCGCGCGAGGCCAGCTCGTCGAGGTAGGCGATCAGGACGTCGAGCTCTCGCTCGATCACCGCGACCTTGTTCCGCTCGCGTGGGTCGCTGGACTGCGCCGCTTCCTTGATCGCCTCGAACGTCAGGGATGGAGCGAGATCCTCGATCGCCACCAAGAGCTGCTCGCGGGCGCTCGGAATGCGCTCGAGGATATGGTCCAGGCGTTTCTGGCCTTTCGTTCGCCGTGACGGTCTGGCCGCGTCGCCCGAGCCGGTGGCCATCAGGCTCCGAGCCTTGCCCGTGCCTCGGCGACCGCCGCGCGAGCCCCAGCGTGAATTGCCCCTTCTTCGGCAGTCGCGGCGCGGAGCAGCGCTTTCCGCTGACGGCTGAGCCGTTTCCAAGCACCGATCCGGTCGACGACGACTCTTCCCTCATCCAGGATGTCGGCCAGCAACACAGGGGACTGTCGAGCGTCCTCGAGCAGGACAAGGTGGACAGGTCGCCCGATGCGCCGCTGGAGGCGCCGCCGAAGCTCGGCGACCTGCTGCAGATCTGCGGTGGAATGGTCGATCAACAGGTCGACATCGGACTCCGGCAGATCGTCGCCGGTGGCGGTGGAGCCGAACAGAACCGCCAGGCGGACGTTGTGCTCCGTGCGCAGCGCGCGCCGGAGGCCGCTCAGAAGCCACCAGTGCTCGCGCAGGTAACTCTGCTCCCCATAGGGCAGCCGCAATTCTCCTCGCCCAAGTCGCTCACCTCGCAGGAGGCCCTGATTCGCGTAGCGGCGGAGCGTCCGCTCGTCGCAGTGG
>CAWIFA010000034.1:0-16592 GCA_963835315.1 uncultured Solirubrobacterales bacterium
CATGCCACGGACCTTTCCACTAGAGAAAACGCGCAACATCGGCATCATGGCGCACATCGACGCCGGTAAGACGACGACGACCGAGCGCATCCTCTACTACACCGGCCGCACGCACAAAATGGGCGAGGTCCACGAGGGCGCCGCGGTGATGGACTGGATGGAGCAGGAGCAGGAACGCGGCATCACGATCACCTCCGCCGCGACCGCCTGCGAGTGGCAGGACCACCGGATCAACATCATCGACACCCCCGGCCACGTCGACTTCACGGTCGAGGTCGAGCGCAGCCTGCGCGTGCTCGACGGCGCCGTCGCCGTCTTCGACGCCGTCGCCGGCGTCGAGCCGCAGTCGGAGACCGTCTGGCGCCAGGCCGACAAGTACGGCGTGCCGCGCTTCGCCTACATCAACAAGATGGACCGCACCGGCGCCGACTTCTTCCACTCGGTGGAGACGATGAAGGACCGGCTCGGCGCCAACCCGCTGCCGATCCAGCTGCCGATCGGCGCCGAGGACGACTTCAAGGGCGTCGTCGACCTGGTGAAGATGAAGGGCCTGGTCTGGACCGACGAGCTCGGCGCCGCCTACGACGAGGTCGAGATCCCCGAGGACCTCAAGGCGCAGGCCGAGGAATACCGCAACCAGCTGATCGAAGCCTGCGCCGACTACGACGAAGAGCTGATGGAGGCGTTCCTCGCCGAGCAGGAGATCGCCGACGAGAAGCTGATCGCGTCGCTGCACGCGGCCTGCCTCTCGACCGAGATCACGCCGGTGCTCTGCGGCTCCTCGTTCAAGAACAAGGGCGTGCAGCCGCTGCTCGACGCGATCGTCGAGCTGCTGCCCTCGCCGCTCGAGGTCCCCGCGGTCGAGGGCCTCGTCCCGGCCGGCAAAGGCGAGAGCGAGCCGACCGAGGCGACGCGCCCGGCCGACGACGACGGCCCCTTCGCCGCGCTCGCCTTCAAGGTGATGACCGACCCCTACGTCGGCAAGCTGACCTACTTCCGCGTCTACTCGGGCAAGCTCGAGAAAGGCGGCCGGGTGCTCAACGTGAAAACCGGCCGGACCGAGCGGATCGGCCGCCTGCTGATGATGCACGCGAACAGCCGCGAGGAGATCGACGAGTGCTACGCGGGCGACATCTGCGCCGGCGTCGGCCTGAAAGAAACCGGCACCGGCGACACGCTGGCCGCGCCCGACGCGCCGATCGCGCTCGAGAGCATCGAGTTCCCCGAGACGGTGATCGCGGTGGCGATCGAGCCGAAGACCAAATCCGACCAGGAGAAGATGGGGACGGCGCTGCAGCGGCTCGGCGAGGAGGACCCGACCTTCAAGATCGAATCCGACGAGGAAACCGGGCAGACGCTGATCCACGGGATGGGCGAGCTGCACCTCGAGGTGATCGTCGACCGCATGCTGCGCGAGTTCAAAGTCGACGCCAACGTCGGCAAGCCGCAGGTCGCCTACCGCGAGACGATCCGCAAGGCCGTGCCCAAGGTCGTCGCGCGCTTCGTCCGCCAGACCGGCGGCCGTGGCCAGTTCGGCCACGTCGTGATCAACGTCGAGCCGGCGCCGGGCGAGGGCTTCGTCTTCGAGAACAAGATCAAGGGCGGCGTGATCCCGGGCGAGTTCATCGGCCCGGCCGAGGAAGGCATGCGCGAGGCGCTCGAGAACGGGATCAAGGCCGGCTACCCGATGGTCGACGTGAAGGCCGAACTGATCGACGGCTCCTCGCACGACGTCGACTCCTCGGAGATGGCGTTCAAAATCGCCGGCTCGATGGCGATCCAGGACGCCGCCCGCAAAGCCAACCCGGTCCTGCTGGAGCCGGTGATGGCGGTCGAGGTGGTCACCCCCGAGGAGTTCCTCGGCGACGTGATCGGCGACCTCTCGCGCCGCCGCGGTAAGGTCCAGGGCCAGGAGCAGCGGGGCAACGCGCTCGCCGTGCAGGCCTTCGTGCCGCTCGGCGAGATGTTCGGCTACGCGACCGATCTGCGCTCCTCGACCCAGGGCCGAGCCACCTACACGATGCAGTTCGAGCGCTACGAGGAGGTCCCCTCGAGCATCGCCGAGGAGATCGTCGAACACCGGTCGGGCGAGCCGGTCGGAGCCAGTTCCTGAATCTGGCTATATTTCCCAGGTTCGCCCGCAGACACAGCAGAGACAGATACCCAACTTAGAAAGGTAGAGCGGAGAGCAGATGTCAAAGGAGAAGTTCGAGCGCGACAAGCCGCACGTGAACGTCGGCACCATCGGTCACATCGACCACGGCAAGACGACGCTGACGGCCGCGATCACCACCACGCTCTCCGGCAAAGGCGAGACCGAGGCGAAGAGCTTCGCGGAGATCGACAACGCCCCGGAGGAGAAGGAGCGCGGGATCACGATCGCGACCTCCCACGTCGAGTACGAGACGGAGAACCGTCACTACGCCCACGTCGACTGCCCGGGCCACGCCGACTACGTCAAGAACATGATCACCGGCGCCGCCCAGATGGACGGCGCGATCCTCGTCGTCTCGGCGGCTGACGGCGTGATGCCGCAGACCCGCGAGCACATCCTGCTCGCCCGCCAGGTCAACGTCCCGCACGTGGTCGTCTTCCTCAACAAGGTCGACCAGGTCGACGACGAGGAACTGATCGAGCTGGTCGAGGAGGAGGTCAAGGAACTGCTCGACGAGTACGACTTCCCGGGCGAGGACACGCCGATCGTCAAGGGCTCGGCGCTGAAGGCGCTGGAGGGCGACGAAGAGGCCCAGAAGGCGATCTTCGAACTGGCCGACGCGCTCGACTCCTACATCCCGGAGCCGGTGCGCGAGCTCGACAAGCCCTTCCTGATGCCGATCGAGGACATCTTCTCGATCACCGGCCGCGGCACCGTCGCCACCGGTCGCGTCGAGCAGGGGATCGTCAACACCGGCGACGAGGTCGAGATCGTCGGGATCACCGACACCACGACGACCACCGTCACCGGGGTCGAGATGTTCCGCAAGCTGCTCGACCAGGGCCAGGCCGGCGACAACATCGGCGCCCTGCTGCGCGGCACCAAGCGCGAGGAGATCGAGCGCGGCCAGGTGCTCTGCAAGCCCGGGTCGATCACCCCGCACACCAAGTTCAAAGCCGAGGTCTACTGCCTGAAGAAGGAGGAGGGCGGCCGTCACACGCCGTTCTTCTCCGGCTACCGGCCTCAGTTCTACTTCCGCACGACCGACGTGACCGGGATCGCCAACCTCCCCGAGGGGACCGAGATGGTGATGCCGGGCGACAACGTCGAGATGACGATCGAGCTGATCCAGCCGATCGCGATGGACCAGGGCCTGCGCTTCGCGATTCGCGAGGGCGGCCGGACCGTCGGGTCGGGGGTCGTCTCGGAGATCGTCGAGTAGCCCAGCAAGGGGGCGGGCCCAAGCCCGCCCCTCGCCGCTCCGCGGCGGAAAACTGAAAAGACATACGACCAGGGGCGGCGCCCCACCACCAGGGGGCGGCGCCCTTTCGACGCGGTAAGAACCGCGTAGGGAGAAAAACGAAGAGGAACAACCGTGGCGACGATCGCGGCACAGAAAATCCGAATCCGACTGAAGGCGTACGACCACGACGCCATAGATCGGGCTGCCCGCGAGATCGTCGAGACCGCGGAGCGCACCGGCGCCAGCGTCTCCGGCCCGGTGCCCCTGCCGACGGAGAAAAACGTCTACTGCGTGATCAAGTCGCCGTTCAAGGACAAGGACTCGCGCGAGCACTTCGAGATCCGCACCCACAAGCGGCTGATCGACATCCTCCAGCCGTCGCCGAAAACCGTCGACTCGCTGCAGCGGCTCGACTCGCTGCCGGCCGGCGTCGACATCGAGATCCGCCTCTAGGAACCGGATGGCGGCGATCCTCGGCAAGAAGCTCGGCATGACGCAGGTCTTCCGCGAGGACGGCGAGGTCGTGCCGGTGACGGTGATCGAGGCCGGCCCCTGCAAGGTGACCGCGGTCCGCGACGCCGAGCGCGACGGCTACGCCGCCGTCCAGCTCGCCTTCGAAGAGGTCAAGGAGGGCAAGCTGAGCAAGCCCGAGCTCGGCCACCTGAAGAAGGCCGGCGCGCCGCCGCTGCGCCACCTGGCCGAGTTCCGCGACGAGGACCTCGGCGCCGAGCAGGGCGAGGGCCCCAAGGTCGGCGACGACGTCACGGTCGCCTCCTTCGAGCCCGGCCAGCGGGTGAAGGTCTCCGGCACCTCGATCGGCAAGGGCTTCCAGGGCGGGATCAAGCGCCACAACTTCTCGCGCGGCCCGGTCACGCACGGCTCGCACAACGTCCGCGCGCCGGGCTCGATCGGCGCCAGCGCCTTCCCCGGCCGCGTCTTCAAAGGCCAGCGGATGCCCGGCCAGATGGGCAACAAGCGCACCACCCAGCGCGGCCTCGAAGTCGCCGAGGTCGACGCCGAGCGCAACCTGCTGCTGCTCAAGGGCTCGGTCCCCGGCTCGCGCAACTCGCTGATCGAGGTGAGGACCGATGGCTGACGCGAAAGCCGTCGTGCTGGGCAAGTCGGGCAAAGCCGAGCTGCCGAAAGAGCTCTTCGCCGAGCCGTTCCACCACTCGCTGGTGCACGAGACGGCGCGCGCCGACATGGCCTCGCGGCGCCGCGGCACCGCCTCGACGCTGACCCGCGGCGAGGTCGCCTTCACCACCGCCAAGGCCTGGCGTCAGAAGGGAACCGGCCGCGCCCGCGCCGGCACGCTCGGCGTGCCCAACCGCTTCGGCGGCGGCGTCGCCTTCGGCCCCAAGCCGCGCCACTACACCGTCAAGGTCAACCGCAAGGCGCGCCGCAAGGCGATGCGCGCCGCCCTCTCGGTCCACGCCGAGCGCGGCAGCGTCGCGGTGCTCGACGCCGTCGCCTTCGAGACGCCCTCGACCAAGGCCGCTGCCGCGGCGCTTGAGAAATGGGGCGCCAAGCGGCCGACCCTGGTCGTGATCGAGGGCGAGGAGACGGGCGCGCTGAAGAGCTTCCGCAACATCGCCCGGGTGACCGTCGTCGAGGTCGGCGCGGCCGGCGTCGCCGACGTGATCGGCGCCGCCTCGATCGTGATCTCCGAGAAGGCGCTCGAGGCGCTGAAGGGGAGGCTCGCCTGATGGACGCCCGCAACATCCTCATCCGCCCGGTCGTCTCGGAGAAGAGCTACGCGCTGATCGCCGAAGGCAAGTACACGTTCCGGGTCGACGACCGCGCCCACAAGACGCAGATCGCGCGGGCGGTCGAAGAGGTCTTCAGCGTCGCCGTCGCCGAGGTGCGCACCTCCAAGGTGCGGGCGAAGCCGAAGCGGCGCGGCCTCTCGAAAGGGCGCACGCGCGCCTGGAAGAAGGCGATCGTCCAGCTGATGCCGGGCGAACGGATCGAGCTGTTCGAAGGCGCCGAGACCGCGTAGGGAGAGACCACCGATGCCGAACCGCAAAACCAAACCGACGAGCCCCGGGCGCCGCTTCGCCACCTACCCGCTGCGCGAGCAGCTGACCACCGACGAGCCGGAGCGCAAGCTGACCGAAGGCCTGCGCAAGAGCGGCGGTCGCAACGCCAACGGCCGCGTCACCGCGCGCCACCGCGGCGGCGGCGCCAAGCGGCGCTACCGCAAGGTCGACTTCAAGCGGCGCAAGGACGGCGTGCCGGCGAAGGTCGCCGGCATCGAGTACGACCCCAACCGCAGCTGCTACATCGCGCTGATCCACTACGCCGACGGCGAGAAGAGCTACATCCTCGCCCCGGCGAGCCTGAAGCAGGGCGACACGGTGCAGTCGGGCGAGGGCGCCGACGTCAAACCGGGCCACTCGATGGCGCTGGGCGAGATGCCGACCGGCACGATCGTCCACAACGTCGAGCTGACCGCGGGCCAGGGCGGCAAGATGGGCCGCGCCGCGGGGACGGCGATCCAGCTCGTCGCCAAGGAGGGTGAGATGGTCACCCTGCGCCTGCCGTCCTCGGAGATGCGCATGGTGCGCGCCGAGTGCCGCGCCACGGTCGGCCAGCTCTCCAACGCCGAGCACCAGAACGTCAAGATCGGCAAGGCCGGGCGCAACCGGCACAAGGGCAAGCGGCCGCAGACGCGCGGCGTGGCGATGAACCCGGTCGACCACCCGCACGGCGGCGGCGAGGCCCACCACACGCCCGGCGGCCACCCGGTGACGCCGTGGGGCAAGCCGACGCTCGGCTACCGGACGCGCAAGAAGGGCAAGCAGTCCGACCGCTACATCGTGCGCGGCAGGCGCCGCGGGAAGAAGAAGAGGTAGGCCGTGGGACGCTCGACCAAAAAGGGGCCGTGGGTCGAAGCGGCGCTGATGAAGCGGATCTCGGCGATGAACGACTCCGGCCAGAAGCAGATGGTCAAAACCTGGTCGCGGACCTCGACGATCTTTCCCGAGATGGTCGGCCACACGATCGCCGTCCACGACGGCAAGAAGCACGTGCCCGTCTTCATCTCGGAGTCGATGGTCGGGCACAAGCTCGGCGAGTTCGCGCCGACGCGGACCTTCCGCGCCCACTCCGGCACCGGCAAGGGCGAATAGGTGAGCGACTGATGGCCGACGAGAAAAAAGACCAGAAAAGCACGCCAAAAGCGAAGAAACCGGCGGCGAAGAAAGCCGACGAAAAAAGCCGCTGCGAAAAAACGCAAAGCCGCGCCGAAAAAAACGTCGAAGAAAGAGGACCGCCAAGGCCAAGGGGGCTGCCGGCGGCAGCGGACGCGAAGCGGAGCAGCCGCCGGGTGATAAGCCCCGCGGCCGGTCAGCCACGGTCTGACTCTTCTGGGGCCGGACGCGGGGCCAAGCCCGCCCCGCTCGTCGTCCGGGCCAGCTCGCGCTACGTGCGGATCGCGCCGCGCAAGGCCCGCCTGATCGCCGACCAGGTGCGCGGCCTGCAGATCGAGAAGGCGCGGGCGCTGCTGCAGTTCTCGCCGCGCGGCGCGGCGCGCGACATCGGCAAGCTGATCGACTCGGCCGCCGCCAACGCGGAGAACAACCACGACCTCGTCGCCGACGAGATGCGCGTCGCCGAGATCACCGTCGACGAAGGGCCGACGCTGCGCCGCTTCCGGCCGCGGGCGCTCGGGCGGGCGACCCCGATCAACAAGCGAACCAGCCACATCGCCGTGGCGCTCAGCCCCGAAGAGGAGATCTGATGGGACAGAAGATCCACCCCGGCGGCTTCCGCGTCGGCTACATCCAGGACTGGAAATCGAACTGGTTCGACGAGAAGGGCTTCGCCGACGTGCTCGAGGAGGACCTGCAGATCCGCAGCCACATCGAAGGCAAACTGGCCCACGCCGGCCTCTCCGACATCACGATCGAGCGCCGTGGCGAGGTCTCGGTCGACATCCACACGGCCCGTCCCGGCATCGTGATCGGCAAATCGGGCAGCGAAGTCGACGCTCTGCGCAAGGAGCTGCACAAGCTCACCGGCAGCCCGGTGAAAGTCAACATCCGCGAGGTGAAGCGCCCCGAGCTCGACGCCAAACTGGTTGCCCAGTCGATCGCCGAGCAGCTGCAGAACCGGGTCGCCTTCCGGCGGGCGATGAAACGCGCCCTGACCTCGGCGATGCGCTCCGGCGCCAAGGGAGTGAAGCTGCAGGTGTCCGGCCGGCTCGGCGGCTCGGAGATGGCGCGGACCGAAAGCTACTCCGACGGCCGCGTGCCGCTGCACACGCTGCGCGCCAACATCGACTACGGCTTCTACGAGGCGCGCACGACCGCCGGGCGGATCGGCGTCAAATGCTGGATCAACAAGGGCGAGGTGATGCCCGAGGGCTTCCGCTCCGACCAGGTGTCCGCCGACGGCGAGCCGCAGGGCGGCGGCGGCGGAGGCCGCGACCGCGGCAACCGGCCCGGCGACCGCTCCGGCGGCGGCAGGGACCGAGGGGGTCGCTAGCGATGCTGATGCCGAAGCGGGTCAAGCACCGCAAACAGATGCGCGGCCGGATGCGCGGCTACACCAAGGGCGGCAGCCACGTCGCCTTCGGCGAGTACGGGCTGAAGGCGATCGACCGCGGCTGGATCACCAACCGCCAGATCGAGGCCGCCCGCGTGGCGATGACCCGCAAGATCAAACGCGGCGGCAAGGTCTGGATCAACATCTTCCCCGACAAGCCCTACACGAAGAAGCCCGCCGAGACGCGGATGGGCTCGGGCAAGGGCAACCCGGAGGGCTGGGTCGCCGTGGTCAAGCCCGGCAAGGTGATGTTCGAGCTCGCCGGCGTGCCCGAGGAGCTGGCGCGCGAGGCGCTGCGCCTGGCCGGCCACAAGCTTCCCGTGAGGACCAAATTCGTCAGGCGCGAGGGGGCCGAGTCCTGATGAAGTCCGCCGAGGCGCACAACCTGAAAGACGACGAGCTGGTGGCGAAATTGATCGACGCCAAGCAGGAGTCGTTCAACCTGCGATTCCGGCACGCGACCGGCGAGCTGGAGAACACGTCGCGGCTCGGGCAGGCCAAGCGGGACATCGCGCGGCTGCTGACGGTGGCGAAAGAGCGCGGGATCGACGTCGAGCGAGAGCTGAGGAAATGATGGCTGAGGACGAGACGAAAAAAGAGGCAGTGGACGAGACGGCTCAGGACGAGACCTCTCAGGACGCGGGTCCTGTCGCGGAGGAGGCATCCGGCGAGGAGCTGGGTTCCTCGCCTGAGGAGTCTGCGGCTGCGGCTGAGGAGTCTGAGGGGCGAGGAACGGACGCCGCTGCCTCGCCGGATGCCTCCTCCGCGCCTCCCGCGTCAGAGGAGGATTCCTCCGACGACGATGCGGCTGCGGAGGAGCCTGCTGCCGAAGCTGAGTCCAGTCCGGAGGATGATCTTCCTTGGAAGGAGCGGCGCAGGTTGCAGCGCTCGCGGGTTCCGCATGAGGCGAAGCCGCAGCGCTCCGTCGAGGAGCGGGTTGCTGAGCGTGCGGCGGTCAGGAAGCGGAAGGCTGCGGAACGGCGCAAGGAACGGGCCGAGGCGAAGAAGGAGCGCACTGCGGGAACCGGGACGCCGGTTGCCGAGAAGGACCCGAACGCGGCCAAGGTGCGGCAGGGGATCGTCGTCTCCGACAAGGGGCAGAAATCGATCACCGTGCGGGTCGACATCGTGCGCCGCCACCCGACCTACGAGAAGGTGATCCGCCGCTCGCGCACGCTGCATGCGCACGACGAGCGCAACGAGGCGGGCGAGGGCGACACCGTGCGGGTCGTCGAGACGCGGCCGATGTCGAAGACCAAGCGCTGGCGCCTGGTCGAGGTATTGGAGAAGGCGAAGTAGCGATGATCCAGCAGGAGTCGAGACTCAAGGTTGCGGACAACTCGGGCGCCCGGGAGATCCTCTGCATCCGCGTCAAAGGCGGCTCGCACCGCCGCTACGCCGGCGTCGGCGACGTGATCACGGCGACGGTCAAACAGGCCAGCCCGCAGGGCGGCGTGCGCAAGGGCGAGGTCGTGCAGGCGGTCGTCGTGCGAACAAAGAAGCAGCTCGGCCGCTCCGACGGCACCTACATCTCCTTCGACGAAAACGCCGCCGTGCTGATCGATCCGGCTTCCAACAACCCGCGCGGCACCCGCATCTTCGGGCCGGTCGCCCGCGAGCTTAGGGAGCGCAACTTCATGAAAATCGTCTCTTTAGCACCGGAGGTTCTGTGACGAGGCTCCTGCAAACCGGCGCATCTCGGGGTCCTCGGTCGACTCGGGTCGGGTCACGCACAAAAAAGTGCGCTCCCCTCCCCTCGCTCCCTGCGTCCCCCGACCTGCTTGGTTTTCGGAGCCTTTTGAGGGTTCACCATGAGAATTAGAAAAGACGACAACGTGATGGTGATCGGCGGCAAGGACTCGGGCAAGACCGGCCGCGTGATCCGCACCGAACCGAAGCGCAGCTTCGTCTACGTCGAGGGCGTCAACATGGTCAAGCGGCACGAAAAACCGCGGCCTGTTCAGGACGTGCAGAAAGCGAGCCAGCAGATGGGCGGCATCGTCGACAAGGAGGGGCCGATCCACGTCTCCAACGTGATGCTGCTCGATCCCAAAGACAACAAGCCAACGCGCGTCGGCTTGCGCCGCGACAAAGGCGGCAAGCGCGAGCGCTACGCGAAGCGGAGCGGGGTGTCGATCTGATGGAGGCGGCGACGACCCCACAGTCCCAGGCTGCGCCGCCGCCGCGCCTGCGCGAGCGCTACGAGCAGGACGTCGTGCCGGCGCTGACGGAGAAATTCGGCTACACGAGCGCGATGCAGGTGCCGCGCCTGCAGAAGATCGTGCTCAACATGGGGCTCGGCGAGGCGAAGCAGAACTCGAAGATGTTCGAAGCCGCGCAGGAGCAGCTGGCGACGATCGCCGGCCAGCAGCCGAACGTGCGCCGGGCGCGCAAGTCGATCGCCTCCTTCAAGGTGCGCGAGGGCATGCCCGTCGGCCTCTCGGTCACCCTGCGCCGGGCGCGCATGTGGGAGTTCCTCGACCGCCTGACCTCGATCGCCGTGCCGCGGATCCGCGACTTCCGAGGCCTCAATCCGCGCTCCTTCGACGGCCGCGGCAACTACTCGATGGGCGTCAAGGAGCAGCTGATCTTCCCCGAGATCGACTACGACTCGATCGACGAGGTGCGCGGCCTCGACGTGACGATCGCGACCTCCGCCGAGACCGATGCCGAGGCCTTCGAGCTGCTGCTCGGGCTGGGCATGCCGTTCGCCAAAGAGGGCCGTCCCGGCGCCGCCGGGGAAGCCGAAGCCAAGGCGCAGGCGGAAGCCGAGGAGGAGCAGCGCAAGGAGGAGGCCCGCCGGCGGGCGGAGGCCGAGCAGGCCGCACTGGAACAGCTGAAAGAGGAGAACCCGGAGGCATACGCGACGCCGGAGCCCGAGAGCGACGAGGGCGAGGGCGATGCGGAGGGCGAGGAGGCCCCCGCCGCAGACGCCGAGGCAAAGGACTCCGAGAACTCCAAGGAGGAGAGCTGAGATGGCTAAGACTTCGATGAAGGTGAAGCAGGGCCGCAAGGCCAAGTTCAAATCGCGCGAGTACCACCGCTGCCGGCGCTGCGGGCGCCCGCGGGGCTACTACCGCAAGTTCGGCCTCTGCCGGATCTGCCTGCGCGAGGCCGCCCACGAGGGGTACATCCCCGGAATGACCAAGTCGAGCTGGTAGCCGAGACAGGACCCAGAACATGCTGAACGACCCGATATCCGATTACCTGACCCGGATCCGCAACGCGCTCGGCTCCGGCCACGACGACGTGCAGATCCCCGCCTCGCGGCTGAAGGAGGAGATGACCCGCATCCTCAAGGAGCAGGGCTACATCGTCGACTTCGCCCGCAAGCCGGCGAAGGTCGGCGAGGCGCTCGAGATCCGGCTCAAGTACACGGAGGACCGCCGGCCGGTGATCGCCGGCCTGGAGCGGATCTCGCGGCCGGGGCGGCGGCGCTACGTCGACCACACCCAGGTGCCGCGGGTCGACGGCGGCACCGGCACCGCGATCATCAGCACCTCGGTCGGCGTGATGACCGGCCACGAGGCGAAGCAGAAGGGCGTCGGCGGCGAGGTCGTCGCCTACGTATGGTGAGAGCGTGAGCCGGATTGGACGAAAGCCGATCGCAGTGCCCGAGTCCGTGACGGTCGAGGTCGCCCCCGGGCGGGTCGCCGTCAAGGGCCCGAAGGGCGAGCTGCAGCAGGCGCTGGACGCCGACATGAAGGTCGCGCAGGAGAACGGCACGGTCACCGTCAGCCGGCCGACCGACCGCGGCGAGCACCGCGCCCTGCACGGGCTGACCCGCAGCCTGATCGCGAACATGGTCGAGGGCGTCGTCGACGGCTTCGAGAAGCGGCTGGAGATCCAGGGCGTCGGCTACCGCGCGCAGCTGAAAGGCAAGAACCTCGAGATGGCGCTCGGCTACTCGCACCCGGTAGCGATCGAGCCGCCGGAGGGGATCGAGTTCGAGGTCCCGCAGCCGACCGAGGTGATCGTGCGGGGGATCGACAAGCAGCTGGTCGGCCAGGTCGCGGCCGACATCCGCAAGCGCCGTCCGCCCGAGCCCTACAAGGGCAAGGGCATCCGCTACCGCGACGAGCACGTCGCGCGCAAGGTGGGTAAGCGGGCATGACCTTGATGACCAAGCGCCAGCAGCGCCTGCGCCGCCGCCGCCGCGTGCGCGCCCGCATCGTCGGCAGCGCCGAGCGCCCGCGCCTCTCCGTCTACCGCTCCAACCGCGGCGTCTTCGCCCAGCTGGTCGACGACGCCTCCGGCCACACGCTCGCCGCGGTCAACTGGACCGAGCCGGAGCTGCGCAAGCTCTCCGCCGAAGCGCAGGCCAAGCGGGCGGGCGAGCTGCTCGCCGAGCGGGCGAAGAAAGCGGGCATCGAGAGCGTCGTCTTCGACCGCGGCGGCTACAAGTTCCACGGCCGCGTCAAGGCGTTGGCGGAAGGCGCGAGAGAGGGAGGTCTGGTTTTCTAATGGGTATGAACGGGAGCCAGGCATGAAAGGCATGGACATGACGAATGTGGAGACGGTCTCCCCGCGGGGACTGGATCTCCAGGAGCGGGTGATCGAGATCAACCGCGTCGCCAAGGTGGTCAAGGGCGGCCGCCGCTTCTCCTTCACCGCGCTGGTCGCCGTCGGCGACGAAGAGGGCGTCGTCGGGATCGGCTACGGCAAGGCGCGCGAGGTTCCGCTGGCGATCCAGAAGGCGGTCGAGAACGCCCGCAAGAGCCTGATTCGCGTGCCCAAATACGGCCAGACCCTGACCCACAAGATCGTCGGCCGCTACGGCGCCGGGCACGTCGTCCTGCGGCCGGCCAGCCCCGGTACCGGCGTGATCGCCGGCGGCGGGGTGCGGGCGGTGCTCGAGCTCGGCGGCGTGCGCGACGTGCTGACCAAGAGCATCGGGACGCAGAACCCGATCAACCTGGTCAAGGCGACGATGGACGGCCTGGTGCGGTTGCGGCGGCCCGAGGAGGTTGCCGAGCTGCGCGGGCTCACCGTCGCGCAGGTTCTCGGGGTCGAGAAGTCTCAGCCTGCGGCCCCTGTCGTCGCCGAGGCTCCCGCTGAGAGGCAGTCGTGAGCGTCAAGATCAAGCAGGTTCGATCGGCGAATGGCTCCAATCCCAGCCAGAAAGCCACCCTGTACGCGCTCGGTCTCGGGAAGATCGGGTCCAGCTCGGAGAAGAAGGATTCGCCGCAGTTGCAGGGGCAGCTGACGGTTGTGTCTCACCTGGTGGAGGTCGACGGTGGCTGAGAAATCGCGCGTCGAGGAGATCGGGCTGCACAACCTGAAGCCGAAGCCCGGGTCGCGGCGGCCGCGCAAGCGGCTGGGGCGCGGCGAGGGGTCCGGCCTCGGGAAGACCTCGGGGCGGGGGCAGAAGGGGTACGGCTCGCGCTCGGGGTCGAAGAAGAACGCCGCCTATGAGGGCGGGCAGAACCCGATCCACATGCGGATGCGAAAGCTCCGCGGGCCGCACAAAAAGCAGTCGATGCCGTTCGAGAACTTCCGCACCGCGACCCAGCCGGTCAACGTCTCCGACCTGGAGGAGCGCTTCGACGCCGGCGCCGAGGTCAACCCCACGGCGCTGAAGGAGAAGGGTCTGGCGAAGCGCTCGGACCCGGTCAAGATCCTCGCCCGCGGCGAGATCTCGAAGAAGCTCGACGTCCACGCGCACGCCTTCAGCGCGGCCGCCAAAGAGAAGATCGAGGCGGCCGGCGGTTCCTGTCACACTCTGGAGCCGTAATGCTCAGGACTATTGCGAACGCTTTCGCCGTTGCGGAGATTCGCAAGAAGCTCGCCTTCACGGCGGCGATGCTCTTGCTGTACCGGCTCGGCGCCTACATCCCGGCGCCCGGGGTCGACGTCAACGCGGTCAAGGAACTCTCGGAAAACTTCGCCGGCAGCAACATCCTCGGCTTCCTCAACCTCTTCTCCGGCGGCGGGCTCTCGCGGCTCTCGCTGTTCGCGCTGGGGATCATGCCCTACATCACCGCCTCGATCATCCTGCAGCTGCTGACGGTGGTCGTGCCCTCGCTGGAGAAACTGCAGAAAGAAGGCGAGGTCGGGCAGCAGAAGATCACCCAGTACACGCGCTACCTCACCGTCGGCCTGGCCTTCGGCCAGTCGTTCGGCTACGTCTTCCTCTTCCGCTCCTTCGGCAGCGAAAACGGCAACAACTTCCTCGGCTCGCTCGGCGGAGCGAAGATCCTCCTGATCGTGATCTGCCTGACGGCGGGCTGCACGCTGCTGATGTGGCTGGGCGAGCTGATCACCCAGCGCGGCGTCGGCAACGGCATCTCGCTGATGATCTTCGCCTCGATCGTCTCCGGGCTGCCCGGTGGGATCCAGGCATGGTGGACCAACCCCGACCAGGTCTTCGTCGTGATGATGCCCTTCATCGCGCTGGCGGTGATCGTCGCGATCGTCTTCGTCCAGGAGGGCCAGCGGCGCATCCCGGTCCAGTACGCGAAACGGATGGTCGGCCGCAAAATGACCTCCGGCGGCTCGACCTACCTACCGCTGCGGGTCAACATGGCGGGCGTCATCCCGGTCATCTTCGCCGCCTCGATCATGGCCTTCCCGCCGACGATCGGACAGCTTCTCAACACCCCCGCCGCGCTCGACTTCGCCGCCTTCTTCAGCCCCAGCGGGTGGGCCTACGTGGTCGGCGAGGTGTTCTTCATCATCATCTTCACCTACTTCTACACGGCGGTCACCTTCAACCCGGTGGACCAGGCCGACAACCTGAAGAAATACGGCGGCTTCATCCCCGGCGTGCGCCCGGGTAGGCCGACGGCGGAATACCTCGATCGCATCCTCTCTCGCCTCACCTTCCCCGGCGCCCTCTACCTCGGTGCGGTGGCGGCTCTGCCGACGATCCTGATCAGCCAGACGTCGGCCAACTTCTTCTTCGGCGGCACCTCGATCCTGATCGTGATCGGAGTTGCGCTCGACACCGTCAAGCAGCTCGAGGCGCAGTTGATGATGAGGAACTACGAGGGGTTCCTGAAATAGAGCTCAACCTCGTACTTCTCGGCCCGCCCGGCTCGGGCAAGGGCACTCAGGGCGAGCGTCTGCAGGAAGACCTGGACCTTCCCTACTGGGCGACCGGCGACATCCTGCGCGCGGCGGTGCGCGAGCAGACGGAGCTGGGCAAGGCGGCGAAGGACTACATGGACCGCGGCGACCTGGTGCCCGACGAGGTGATCGTCGGCGCGATCGCCGAGCGGATCGACTCCGCCGAGGCGGCCGACGGCTTCATCCTCGACGGCTTCCCGCGCACCGTCCCGCAGGCCGAGGCGCTGGCGGCGAAGCTGGAGGAGCTCGGCCGCGGCCTGACAGCCGTGCTGCTGATCGACGCGAGCGACGAGGAGGTGATGCGCCGGCTCGGCGGGCGCCGGACCTGCGTCGAGAACGGCCACGTCTTCCACCTCGAGTTCAACCCGCCCGAGCAGGACGGAGTCTGCGACGTCGACGGCAGCGAGCTGATCGTCCGCGACGACGACAAGCCCGAGGTGATCGCCCACCGGCTCTCCACCTACCACGAGAAGACCGAGCCGCTGATCGAGTTCTACGACCACCAGAGCGTCCTGCGGCGGATCGACGGCGCCGGCGCGCCGGACGCCGTGGCGGACGAGCTGCGCCGCACCCTTTCGACGCTCAAACTAGAAGCCGACGAGACCGTCTAGGCCGTTTCGGTTGGGCGGCTAGCGTGTACCGGATGATCATCCGCAAGACTCCAGAGCAGGTCGACAAGATGGCGGCCTCGGGCCGGATCCTCGTCCGCTGCCTGCGGATGCTGGCCGCGAAGTCGCGCCCGGGGGTGACGACGAAGGAGCTCGACGCGGCGGCGGAGAAGTTCATCCGCTCGCAGGGCGCCGAGCCGGCCTTCAAAGGCTACCGCGGCTTCCCGGGCTCGATCTGCGCCTCGCCCAACTCGATGGTCGTGCACGGCATCCCCAGCCCGTATGAGCTGAAGCGCGGCGACGTGCTCTCGATCGACGTCGGCGTGATCAAGGACGGCTGGGTCGCCGACGCGGCGATCACCGTGCCGATCGGCTCGATCTCGCCCGAGGCGCGCAACCTACTCGACGTGACCAAGGCCGCCCTCTTCGCCGGCGCCGAGCAGATGCGGCCCGGCAACCACCTCGGCGACGTCTCGGCGGCGATCCAGAAGGCGGTCGAGATCGAGGGCCTCTCGATCATCCGCACCCTGGTCGGCCACGGGATCGGCCGCGACATGCACGAGGACCCGCAGGTGCCGAACTTCGGCGAGCCGGGCAAGGGCCCCGAGCTCGAGGAGGGCACGGTGCTGGCGATCGAGCCGATGGTCAACGCCGGCGGCCCGCTGGTCAAGATGGGCGAAGACGGCTGGGCCGTCTACTCCGAAGACGGCTCCCTGGCAGCCCACTTCGAGTTCACGATCGCCGTCACAGCCGACGGCCCTCGAATTCTGACCCCCTGGCACGAGGACGAGTGAAAGGTCCGCCGAACGCCTCATCGCGCGCGTCTGGCGGCGGCGGACGCTGCGCGCTGCTTCGTCCTCAGTCGCCCGAATAGCGCTGCTATTCGGGCTCCCTGCGTCCTTGCATCGCTTGGCCCGGCGCTCGCCAGCCGCACACGCTGAGTCGCTCGCCGAACCTTCCACTCGTCTGA
>CAWIFA010000035.1:0-12311 GCA_963835315.1 uncultured Solirubrobacterales bacterium
CCCGGCGGCATCGTCCGCCGCCGCGGCCCGCACCGGGACGCCCCCGAGCTCTTCCGAGAGCCGATCCAGCTTCCCCCGACTCCGCCCCGCGATCAGGAAGTCAGCCCCAGCAGCCTTTAGTCGCCGAGCGATCAGCCCGCCGGTGAACCCGGTCGCCCCATACACCGCAATCGGTCGCCTCTGATTTCCAGCCCCCAGCAAGTTGCCCGCAGCCATGCCAGAACGCTATCTCGTCGAAGCGGCCATCTATTCCCGACTCAAGACTTCGTCGGCAAAGGTGAGCAGGGCTCTGGCCTGACGGAGGGCTTTGCGCAGCTCGTGCCGAGCAGGGCTGTGTGTCCTGCTGTTAGGGCGAGCCATCGCCTTCTCCCCGCAGGAGGGCCCCGACGTCCGGCCCGGACAGGGTGATCGCGTCGGCATCAAGGCCCTTCAGGACCGGGGGGCGCCGTTTCCTCAGCGTGGCGAGCTGATCTGTGGAGAGCTCCGCGATGCCGGCGTGGTTCCCGGTCCAGCGCCTCACCCCTTCGGCCAGCCCGTCCAATTGCTCTCGCCAGGTCGCGTCCTCCGCCCCGATTTTCTCGGGGCGCACGACGAATAGGTCCACGTCGCTGGCCGCGTCCCCGTCGCCGCGGGCCGCCGAGCCGAATAGGGACGCGTGCGAGGGGGCGATCGTCCAAGCGGCGATCTCTTGCCGCAATCGATCGACGAGGGCCGAGCGGAGGCCTGCGAGCGCTTCGACCGCAGGCGCGGCCAGGTGTTCCCGGTTCAGCGTGTAGACGAAGGCCCTGCCCATGCTCTCGCTGTCCACGAGCCCCTGCTCGGCGAGCCGGTCGAGAACGGGGCGGACGCCACTCGGTGAACGGCCGGCGGCCAAGGCGACCTCGCGCCCAGTCTGGGGTCGCTTCGTCCGGGCGAGGACGGTGAGAACCGCGCTGTCGAGCGTGGGCATCAAAGCCGTGAACGGGTGGGAAACATCCATACCGATGAGCAGTCTAGCGCGCATATACGCGAAATACCGGGTATATGCGCGAAAAACAGCGTGCAGTAGGCTCGCCGGGATTCGATAAGCTGATCCTTTCCGCGAGCGATCTCAACAACTACCTGGCCTGCGCGCATCTGACCACGCTGGACCTGGCGCGGGCACGGGGTGAGCTGGAGGTCGAGCCCGAGCGCGGCGCCGACGCCGAGCCGCTGGCCCGCAAGGGCGACGAGTACGAGGATCGCTACCTCGCCTCGCTGAAGGCCGGCGGCAGGGAGGTCGTCGGGATCGCCCAGGGCGACGGCTCGCACGCCGCCCTGCTCGAGGCCGCCGCCCGCACCGAGGAGGCGATGCGCGCCGGCGCCGAGGTGATCTACCAGGCGACCTTCCTGCGCGACGGGCTGCGCGGCCACGCCTCGTGAAGGAAGCACCCTCTTCCCGACCCACGACACCAGGTACGCATTCCGTAAATTGCTATATTCATCCGGCGACGGAACTACGATAATTACGGAACACAAGTTATGGGCACCGCACTGAAGAAACCACCAGCTACATCACGGGATCTCGTTGACTGGATCGTGAACGAGGTGCGCGACTGCCTGCCCGGGGGCTGGCGGGTGCGTTTGCGGGAGGAGGTTGCAGCCCGCGGCAAGAGCGACGGCGGGACGATTGAGGTCACCGCACCGGACGGCAATGCCTCGGTCCTGCTGGTCGAGGTGAAGCGCAACGTCGAATCCCGCGATGTGCCCGAGCTCGCCCGGCGAATGCGCGAGCTGGCCGCCGTGCTCGAGCCGCCCCCGGACGCGGCGATGCTCGCCGCCCAGTATCTGAGCTCCAGCGCCCGAGAACGGATCGTGGGGGAAGGCCTCAATTACGCCGACGCCACCGGCAACCTCCACCTGTCCCTCGAGGACCCTGCCCTCTTCATCCGTGACACGGGAGCTTCGCGCGATCCCTGGCGGGGGCCGGGCCGCCCTCGTGACAGCTTCCGGGGTCCGATCGCTGCCCGGGTTGTGCGCGCGCTGGTCGACTTCGCGCCCCCGATGACGGTGCCCACTTTGATCGAGCGCAGCGAGGTGTCGACGGGCGCCGGCTACCGGGTGATCGACTTCCTGGAACGTCAGGATCTCGTCGAGCGCCAACCACGGGGACCGATAACGCGGGCGGATTGGCGGGGAGTGCTGGAACGCTGGGCGCGGGACTACGAGTTGAATCTCGCCGAGGCGGCGGACACGTTCCTCGCCCCCCGAGGCCTGCCCTCCCTGTGGAAGCGCCTGAGCGGGCTGGACGAGTCCGGCTACACCCTCAGCGGCTCTGCGGCCGCCGCGCACTACGAGGAGTACGCGCAGGCCCGGATGGCGATGTTCTACGCGGACGACCCGCAGCGATTCGCCGAGCGGCTGGACCTGCGGCCGGTCGAATCGGGTGCCAACGTGCTGCTCGTCCGTCCGTCCGACGCGGTCGTGTATGCCAGAGCGCAGGAGCGCGAGGGCATCCGAATTGCGGCACCGAGCCAGGTCGCCGTCGACCTGTTGAATGGTCCCGGCAGGGCCCCTGTTGAGGCGCAGGCTCTTCTCGACTGGATGGAGCGCAATGAATCGACCTGGCGACGCTGAGCTTCCGGTCCGCACCCGGGCCGCGCTGCTCGACGCCCTGGAGGCGTCAACCCGGACGGGATTCCCGTTGACCTGATGATCGCGGAGGCAATGGCAGGGCCCGCCGCACGAGGGCGCCGAGGTGCCCGCGTGCCGCCGCACGGACGCGGCTCAATGCGGCGGACACCGGGACTGGAGGCAAGCATCATCGACAACGATCGAGTGGAGATCGGCGCCATGGGGGATTCCGGCGATGGAAGCCCCGACGTGGTATCTGCGTCAGTCGCGGCCCTCGCGGCTGACCTGCTCGAGGCCTCCGCTCCGCGATAGCGGCTCAGGCCGCTGGAAACATGCCGGCGAGCGTCTTCGCCAGCGCAAACGTCTCGTCGGCGCCGAGGTCGCCGGCACGGTTCAGCCGCTTCACCAGCCTGCGGGGGTAGTAGAGCGGGATGCCGTCGATGCTCAGCGTCCGCAGAAGCGGAATCGCACTTCCGCCGGACTGGCCCTTCGGGTTGACGAAGCAGAAGCAGCCGTGGACGGGAACCTGTGAGCCAGCAGAGTCGAGGGCGGTGCGCACAGCGTCGACCTGTCGCTTCAGTCCCTCCACCAACTTGGCCTTGTCGCGCCCGGCGATCAGCAGTCTTTCTTCGCCGAAGAGGGGCTTGCGAACCTCGATCTTGCCCTTGTAGCGCTTCGCGTCGATGACGTGGACACCCGAGGACGCGATCGCCAGGTGGTCGATGTTGGCGCGGCTGCGCGGCATGCGCCGGTCGTGGAGGACCGGCACGTCGGGACAGCGCTTGTGCAGAAGCTGCGCAAGAACCTCCTCACCCGCGGCGCCGGTCGCCCAGGCCTTCTCGTGCTCGGGAGCGTCTTGGAGCTTCAGCAGGAGGCCACCGATGCGGGGGTGGCGCTCCCGCGTCCGGTCTTCCCGTTTCGCGCGCCGCCGTTCGTGCTCGCGCCGCCCACTGGCCCCCGCGGTGCCGAGGTCGAGTCCGTTGTCCTCCATCGCGTCGTCCATCGGCAGGCGGCGATGAGGTCTTTACCAGCCCACTGGCTAGAAGGCAGGACCGGTCGCTTGGCCAGATCTTGCAGACGCAATCGCCGTCGCAGCTGCGAGAGCGGACCCAGATTCGCGACTTCTTCACATCAGCAGGTCACCGGCCAAGAAGGTGCGGATTGTTTGCGAACGGAGGCTGCCCGTAGAAGGCGCGGAACTCGGCCAGCATCCTCGTCTCGACCTCCTTCGGAATCTCGTCCGGAGTTTCACGCGAGGCGACGAGGAGCTCTGAAGACCGGGGCAGCTGCCAGATCAGACGGCCACCCCAGTGCCCGATCGGCTTGCCGGCGCCGAACTGAGCGAACTGGCGCAGGCGCCGGCGCAGTTTGTCCGCCTTGCCGATGTAAACGACCTCCGCGCCGTCGACCCAGTTCGCCTCGAGTTCGGGGAGGTCGATGGTCGGGTCGCGGCCCTTGAACCGCCCGCCTGGGTTGATGGCGAGGAAGTTGGGCTGGGTGCCGGCGGTCTGGACGACGACGTAGACGCCTCCCGTTTGCGGCACCTCGCCGAACTCGATCAGAGCCTCGAAGGTGACCCAGCCGACGAAGCCGGCGGCCTCGAGGCCGCCGCGGGTCCAGGCGCTGGTGTCAAC
The DNA here is from genome assembly GCA_963835315.1 of uncultured Solirubrobacterales bacterium. Classification (GTDB taxonomy): domain Bacteria; phylum Actinomycetota; class Thermoleophilia; order Solirubrobacterales; family 70-9; genus VRUE01. The sequence continues at coordinate 4,227 of CAWIFA010000035.1, forward strand.
CTTAGCCACCTCTCGAAGGCTAAGGGGAAGACGCAATGCTGTGATCCTGACCAGCGGAGAATGAGATCGGGCCAGCCACCATTCATCAGCCATTGGAGGTCTGGAGGCGACGCTCAAGTTCCGGCGACCAGATGAAGGCCCACGTTCCCCCACGATGCGGTCCAAGAATCGCCATAAAAGAGAAAACCGAGATAGGTCGAAAGGCCGTGTTGCTCCTCGCGCGTTACGGGAGCGCCGCAAATTCAGCGCAACGCTTTCGCTTCTCGTCCTTCGCGAGTGTCCACGGCGTCGGCTGACGCGCTCGCAACCACGCGGAAGCAGCACCGAGGGATACATGCTGGCCAGCAAGCCCAGGTGACCTACGGTCTTTCGCTCTTGCGGCGGATGGCTTCCTCGCGGGCTTTCTCGATCCTCGCGAGATCTTTCGCGTGCGGACGGTCAACCTCTATGGAGTAGCCGACGCGGTTGCAGAGGCGGTGCGCCAAGACGGCGTTGTTGACGACTCGGTGCCCGCCCTCTCTCTTGGAGCGCGGGAAGTGCTCGTGGGTGGGCATCCAATCGCTCGTCCAGTCGCTCAAATCGTCGGTGAGCGGCTCGAAGTGGCACGCGCCTCCAAGCTCCTCGGGGCAGAAACATTCGGGCATCTGGCACGCGAGTTGCGTGATGTAACCCTGCTCAGCTGCCTGGATGAGGACTCCTTTCACGCCGAGCTTCTTCAATTCGGCCGCAACGGCTCGGCCGCGTTCAGGATCCCGCTCAACCCTCGACATGTCTCAACATTAGACGCTCCGGACTACCGCTTTGCGCGATTTGCGAGCGCCCGCTGATCTGCCCGTGGGCGCCCGCATCGGACGAAAAGCGATAGTGGTGGGAGGCAGGTAACCCAACGCAGGGGCTACGGAATATGCCCAGGCGCCATGGTGTCGGAGCACCGACTACCCGAGGTCGCCGTCTTCGGCGAAATAGTCCTCGTCGATCCGGCTCAGGGTCAGACTGCGTATTCGGCTGACACCCACGCCGGCCTCGATCATCAATTCGGCAAGGGCGCGTCCGTCAATCAGGACGATGCGCCGCCGCTCGGCAAGCGCAAGCGCTTCTTGGGAGAATTGGGATGTGGTCAAGAAGACGCCCTTGAGCGCCTCGGCGTCCTGAAGCGCACCTATGAACTCTCGAACGTCACGGGGACCAACGTGGCGATCGGGACTCCATTTCTTAGCTTGGACGTAGATCGCGTCTAGGCCGAGCCGATCCTCTCTGATCACTCCATCAATTCCACCGTCGCCACTGCGGCCGACACGTTGGGCGGCATCGCGTTTGGAGCCGCCGTACCCCATGCCGACTAGGACATCGAGTACGACTTTCTCAAAGAACTGGTCATCACCATCGATCAGCCGCTTCAGAAGCTCTTCGGCAAGCGCTTCAGTGAGCTCGTCGTAAGCGCCCTCCAAGCGCTCTTCGGCCGTTTGATCGCTTGCGGGGGTCAAGCTTCCCGAGCCTCCTGATTTCTCGTTCACTCGGGGCTGGGTTTCTTTGAGGCCCTGGAAATCCCGAAACTCAGGGAACTGTTCCAGGAACGAGACGTCGATTCTGGTTGGATCCTCAGCAAGGACTTGTTCTCCTCGCTTCGTTATTACGCTGCGCCCCCGACCAGGCATCCGCAGGAGACCAGCCCGGTTGAGGTAGACAACCGCCCAGTTGATGCGGTTGTCGAACGTTGCCTGAGTGCCACTTGGCAGGCGCTCTTCACGATCGGCCGGGGTCAAGGCAAGTTGAACTGCGACAGCCTCCCTCAATTCAGGCCGGCGAAGCTCGCCGCGGCCCTGGTGCTGGGCCAAAAGTGGTTTCATGAGGCTTTGATAGTCCGGTACCGCCATCCGGTCCCAGCCTATCTACACTGAAGTTCGGGACGACGAGCGCGGAGCGCCGCTCCTGGGGCACAGATGCGGGGGCACTTGTGCATGCAAGCATGCTGTCCTCGTGGTTGACGGTTCAAAACGGAAGTCGGGCAGGAAAAGACGGGGATTATCCCCTTGACACAAGGTACCCGCAGCACATAGGGTTCGGCACATGGCAGGAGAGCCGTTGCCGCCGCCCTCAGACTTCCTGGGGAATTTCATTGGCTACATCGCGGCGATCCAGGAGCGACTGGAAGCCGAGTACGGGGACGATGCTGGCGACTTTGAATCCGTGCCGGACCGCGCGCTGGCTGAGGCGCAATTCATCGCCGCCCAGAACTGGCTCACGGAGCGATGGGGTAGCCATTTCCCATGCCCTGTATGCGAAAACGTCGAGTGGATCGTCTCGGAAGTCGCCCCTGGCCCTAGGCCAGCCGGTTTTCTGGGCTTCTACATCACCTGCGGCTACTGCGGAAACACCATGCATGTCGTCCCTGGCCGGGCCGACCAGCAGGAGCGAATCCACCCTCAGCAGCAGAGCTTGGAATTCCCCGCCCCCGAGCAATGATGCAAGCAGGGTCGTCATACAAGAAGCCCGCCCGCAAGCAGTTCAAGGCAGTTCTCGACCCCAAAGCGGACGCGGTCATGGGCAGTTTGAGGATGCACCAGATGCAGACGTTTGATGATCGGCTTGTCGACCTAGAAAAGACGGAGAGCCACGGCTATCAGCATCATTTCCGGGTTGCCGCCGAGCTGCTTGCTGGAGGTGTCGTAGGTGCATGGGTGACGGGGACGCGGTTCTTCCCGGCAGTCGTACTGCTCGGGGTTGCTGCCCTTCTCTATCTAGCGTCTCTTGCAATCAGTGAGGCGCACACCGAATCGGTCAAGAGCTTTCGTCGTGACTTCAAGCGCGTCATGGACAACATCGAGTTTGTCGAGACCAGCGAAGGCGAAGAAGGGGAAGAGGAAGAGCCGTGAGGTCGCTACGGCCAGCGCGAGCAGCTAGAGATAGCGCGGTCGCGCTCGGCCTTCTTGTAGAAGGCGAAGTGGGCGCGGGGCTTTTCCAGCGCTTCGAGGTAGACGTTCCCCTTGCCTCCAGGTCCGACCTGGAATGCGACCGGGTATCGCAGTTCGGCGCCTTGCAGGCAGTTGCGGTAATGCAGCTCGCCGCCGATCCATCCGAGCAGGCACAGCGCGAGCACCGCCACCGCGGCACTCACCGCTATCCCCGCCTTCGCTGCGCCGCCCACCTACGCCTCGACAAGCTCCGCGTAGGGCAGCGCGTCTCCCTCAATCATCCGCAGCAGCGTATCGCGGAACAGGAACGGGTTGTCGCGGCCGTTGAAGCGGAACTCCATCTCGTCCAGGTAGGCGGGCAGATGCTTGATCGAGACCTTGTGGTAGCTGCCGACCACCGACCGCTTGAACAGGCTCCAGACGCCCTCGACGGTGTTCGTGTGGACATCGCCCCTCGCCCATTCATCGGCGGAGTGATTGACGTGCCGGTGGCGCTCGGGCGGCAGATGCTCGTAAGCGCGGTACTCGTCGGTGAAGATCATCGCGTCGGCGTTCGCGTAGGTGGCGATGAACTTCTCGATGGCGGGGCGATCCCGGCGCGGGATCACCTTCAAGCGGACCTCGCCGTCGCGCTGCACAGCGCCGACGACGCATGCCTTGTTGCCCTTGTAGCCCGATCCGACGTCGCGCCGCTTGCCGCCGATGTAGGTCTCATCGACCTCGACGATGCCGTTAAGAAGCGCCTGCGGGTCGTCGCCCATCGCATCGCGGATGCGGTGGCACAGGTACCACGCCGTCTTGTAGGACACGCCCAGCGTGCGCTGAAGCTGCTTGGCGCTGATCCCCTTCTTGGACTCGCAGATCAGATAGGCGGCGATGAACCACTTGCGCAGTGGCAGGTGGGAGTCGTGGAAGATCGTCCCTGCTGTCACAGAGAACTGGTAGCGGCATGAGTTGCAGTCGTACTGATTCCGCTTCTCGATCCGCGACACCGACTCGCAGCCGCAGCGAGGGCATGCGACGCCGTTCGGCCAGCGCAGTTCCTCCAAGTAGGTCCGGCAGGCGTCCTCGTCGGCGAAGCGGTCCACAAGCTCGACAAGGTTCATGTTCACGGGGAGACCTCCGTGCCTAGGCGGAAGAAGAAAGCCCAAGAGCTGACCACCGAGCAGGCGCTACGCCGCTTGTTCCCTGCTGAGGCTCGGAAAGAGCTACGGAAAGAGGCCCGGAAAGCCCGCAAGAAAGCGAAGGGAGACTGAATGGGCATGGCCGATAGTCTAGCACAAACCTTGCGTCAAAGGGATAATCCCCGAAATGACGCCTCAGGCCGCCGCCACGCTCCGCGCCACCTCGAACAGCTCCTCCGGCATCGGCGTCTGTAGGCGCCAGGTGAAGGCAACGGGGCGCTCGCCCTCGTGGCTGACGTAGGAGGCTGGGCCGAGGAAGTGGAAGGGCGCGGTGCCGAGGGCGTCGCGGCGCTGCTCGCGGACGAAGAGGAGGACGTTGGTGCCCTGCTGGGCGTGCTCGATGTAGCGGCGGACGAGTGGGCTGGTGGGGCGCCTGGCGCGATTGCGACTCCCAGTGGAAGAGCTCGCGGCTGATCGCGTAGTCCCGGTACATCGTCGTCGGCGAGTAGTCGCGCTCGGCCTTGCGCACACTGTATCCAGCCGGATACGAACCTGTCGCAGGGGTCGCTTCGTCAGGCGGGCGGAAACAGCCGCGCGAGCGAATGGCTTAGGAGCTGGATCTGGTTGCTATCCAGCTCGCCCTGCTGGTTCAACCGTTTCGCCAGCCTGCGCGGGTAGTAGAGCCGACAGCCGTCGATGCTCAACGTCCGGATGAGCGGGATCCCGCTTCCGCCTGACTGGCCGCTGGGGTTGATGAAGCAGAAGCAGGTATGCACCGGCGCCAGCTGTCCAATCGAGTCGAGGGCTATTTGCACGGCGTCGCCCTGGCGCTTCAGGCCCTCGACCAGCTTCGTCTTGTCCCGCCCGGCGATCGTCAACTTTTCTTCCCCGAAGAAGGGCTTTCGGACTTCGATCTTGCCCTTGTAGCGCTTGGCGTCGATTACGTAGACGCCCGATGGTGCGATCGCCAGGTGGTCGATGTTCGCGCGGCTGCGCGGCATGCGGCGGTCGTGCAGGGCCAACACGTCGGGGCAGCGCTTCGCAAGGGACGCGGCGAGGGCTTCCTCGCCGATGGCGCCGGTCGCCCAGGCCTTCTCGTGCTCGGGGGCATCTTGGAGCTTCAGCAGCAGGTTGCCGATCCGGGGATGGCGGTCCCTTACCTGGCCTTCTCGCTTCGCCCGCCGGCGCTCATGCTCGCGCCGCGCGCTGGCGCCCGCCGTGCCGAGATCGAGATCGCGATCCGCGCCCATGCCAAGGCCATATCGGCACGTCTCGGTGCCGCTTTAGCGGGCGAGGACCGTTGGATCGTCCGGCAAGGAGCGAGGCGATCGGGCGTCAGGCCAGCAGCCTGCCGCCGTCCACGACGATCTGCTCGCCGGTGATGTAGCTGGCCAGGTCTGAGGAGAGGAAGAGGGCGGTGCGGCCTATGTCGTCGGGGTCGCCCATGCGGGCCATCGGGATCATCGCCTCAAAGGCTTCGAGCTGGGCGCCCTTTATGTCGCCGACTCCTGGGGTCTCGATTCCTCCTGGGGCGATTGCGTTGACGGCGATGTCGTGGGGGGCGAGCTTGAGGGCGACGTTTTTGGTGAAGCCCCAGGCTCCGTGCTTGGAGGCGTCGTAGTGGGCGAGGCCGACCATCGAGGGATGGAGGGCGTCGATCGAGGTGACGTTGACGATCCGGCCGCCGCGGTCCTGCTCGATCATCCGCTCGGAGGCGGCCTTCGTGCAGAGATAGAGGCCGGTCAGGTTGACGTCGATCACGCGCCGGAAGAGCTCCGGGTCCAGCTCGCTGAGCGGCGCCATCGGGAAGATCCCGGCGTTGTTGATGAGGATGTCGAGGCCGCCGAACGTCTCGACTGCCGCGGCGACCATCCGCTCAACGTCGCCCGCGTCGCTGACATCGCAGCGCAGCGCCTTGGCGCTGTCCGCCCGCCGCGTCCGCATGTCCTTCGCGGTCTGCTCGGCCGCCGACTCGTCGAGGTCGGCGACTACGACGTTCGCGCCCGCCTCGTGCAGGCGGCGGCAGATGCCGAGCCCGATGCCCATCGCGCCACCGGTGACGATCGCCGTGCGGCCGCCGAGGTCGATCAGGTCGGCCAGCGGCGTGTCCGGTGAGCTTGCGTCGCCTGAGGTCATGCTGTGCAACTTCCATTCCGAGGCGAGGCGAACATCCGCGATTGTCCGCGGAGCGCCTGCGGGGGACTACCCGCGCATGTGGCGATGGGGGCACCCCTGATAGTTGCAAATTTAGCTTACTTGCGATAAAAATCAATGACGATGAAAATGCAACTAAACGATGACCGTGATCGCCTCAAGTTCGACCTCGGCCGACGCCGAGCGGTGCTGGCCATGGATGGAGCGCGGGTGGCGACCTTCGATGTGGAGCGAATCGATGTCCTGACCGCTGAGCAGGCGGAACGACTGGTTGCCGGTGGCGCCGAACGTCTCCTGGTCGCGTTTGAGCGATCTTCGCCGCAAGCGCGCGAGTTGCTGCGCGGCCAGGGGTTCTCATACGCCGCAGCGGATGGCGAGCTTTTCATCCACGATCCACCGGTTCATGTCGAGCGACCGCCCCGACGCCGGCAGGTAGTCCCACCGCCTGCCCCCTCCTCGCCCTTCGCGATTCGATCCAGTCGAGTTCCTCGCTGGTTGCTGCTCCACGCCAGTGAGCGGCCTTCGCTGGAGAGCTTGCCAGACCGTCGAGTTGAGCGAGGCAATGGTTTCGCGCACCGCTCGTGTGCTTTCCGAGGATGGACTCGCGGCGATCGAACCTGACCTTGACGACGCCCGGCGCCGACGGTTGAGGCTGCGCGATGCAGGGTCCATGCTTGACGCGTTCGAGCGGGCCACTGCCGCCCGCCGGACTCGACGGATGACTTGGGACGTGGGTGCGCGCGACGTGTCGGGAGCGATTGACCGGATCCAAGTCGCGGCCGATCGCCTTGGCCTTCCCTACGCCGTCGGCGGGTTGGCCGGGGCGGCTTTCGTGCGCCGAGCCGTCGAGCCTGCCGAAATCGACATCTGGGTTTGCCGCGATGACGCCGGACTATGGGGCGAGGAGCTGATGGCGATGCCAGCCCGACCGGGGCCGGGGCGGATCACGGCCCGCTTGATCCAGATCGTTCCGTGCTCTCGCTCGCTACGAGTCATGGTGGCGTCCAGGTCGCAGACCCAGTTCAGCTCTACCTAGACTGCCGCCGCGCCGGCGAGCGAGCCCTCGAGGCCGCCGAGGCCATCCGGGCTGAGATGGACTGGTGAAGGTCGTTACGCCAACCCGCCTGCTGCTGGAAACGGCGGCAATTCTCGAGCCGATCCGCGATGAGGTCGTCGTCATCGGAGCACTCGCGGTGCAGGTTGCCCTGGACGGGCAGGACGTTGCACTGACGCCAACGCGCGATGTCGACGCGGGCGTGGAGACGGAGGCCGTCAAGCGAGTGGTTGCCCATCTGGAAAAAAGCGGACTCCAGCGCAGCGACATCAGCGCACGAGCACGCCTTTACCTGGGTCAAAGACGACCTGAAAATACAGCTGCTCCGGCCGTTCCACCCCTTTCCGAAAGGTGTCGCGAATGGCCTGCCTACCAATAACCTGGTGAGCGAGCTCGCCGAGAGGCGGCGCCTGGTCGCCTTCAACGAGACTCCCGATCGCGGCCGCTTCTGGGTCGCGACGCCGGCCGCATTGATCGGATTGAAGGAGGCTGCGTTCGGGCGCACCCCGACCGTCAGGTGAGCCGGTTGACCGGGACTTCAGCGACGCGGTGCTCATGCTGGACAAGCTGGGGGCGGAGATTGCCAAGGAACTCGTTCCGGGATCGCCGATGCATGGTCGGGTTCTGCGCGCTGCCCGCCGTCTTGTCGACGAAGACACAGCAGTCGCTGCGGCGGCAAGGGAGCTCGTCCATGCCGGCCACGAGGAAAGCCGATCGGCGGCCGAAACCTCGGTGCGCCGTGGAGCTCGGAATGCACTGCGGCTTCTGTCCTGGGCGTTTCTAGGGATTCGTCAGTCGCGGGGGTACCGCCAGCACGTAGTCGAGCAGCTCGCGGCCGTGG
>CAWIFA010000036.1:0-134407 GCA_963835315.1 uncultured Solirubrobacterales bacterium
GCGGTCGAGCCGGCGACGTCGAGGCCGAGCAGGCCGAAGGCGATGGCGCTGGTCACGCATGCCTGCACGACGGCGACGACGGCGAAGGCGATCCCGTAGCCGAACAGCAGGTCGAGCTTTGCCAGCGGCAGCGACATCAGCCGCTCGAGCGTCCCCGTCGTGCGCTCACGCAGCATCGTGATCGAGGTGACGACGAACATCGTGCTGAACGGGAACAGCCCGACCAACGGCCCGCCGACGTGCTGGAAGGACGCCGGGTCGCTGTAGAACGCGCCCTTCAGCAGGGTGAGCAGGAACGGCGGCACGACCAGCAGCAACGCGATCGTGCGCGGGTCGCGGCGCAGCTGGGTCAGCACGCGCAGCGCCGTCGCCCAGGTGACGCGGGCGCTCACGCCGCCGGCTCCCGCTCGTCGATCAGCGCCAGGAACGCCTCGTCGAGCTGCTGGCGGCCGGTGCGCGCCCGCAGCTCGCCCGGCGATTCGGCGGCGAGCAGCTCGCCGTCGCGCATCAGCAGCAGCTCGTCGCAGTGCTCGGCCTCCTCCATCACGTGGCTGGAGACGAGCAGCGTCGCGCCCCCGGCGGCGAGCCGACGGAAGGTCGCCCAGAGGTCACGGCGCAGCACCGGGTCGAGGCCGACGGTCGGCTCGTCGAGCACCAGCAGCTCGGGCTCGCCGAGCAGCGCCGTCGCCAGCGAGACCCGCGCCATCTGCCCGCCCGAGAGGCTGGCGACGACCTGGTCCGCCTGAGCGCCGAGCGCGACCGTGTCGAGCACGCGCTCGATCCGCTCCTGCGGCGCGCCGAGCACGCGGGCGAAGTAGCGCAGGTTCTCGCGCACGCTGAGGTCGCCGTAGACCGAGGGCGCCTGGGTCACGTAGCCGACCCGGGCGCGCAGCGGCGGCGAGCCGGCGGGCGCGCCCAGCACCTCGACCCGGCCGGCCTCGACGACCTGCACGCCGACGATCGCCCGCATCAGGGTCGTCTTGCCGCAGCCGCTCGGACCGAGCAGCCCGGTCACCGAGCCGCCCGCGACAGCGAATGAGAGCCCGTGCAGGACGGGCCGCCCGCCGCGCCTCACCCGCAGCCCGTCGACGACGATCGCCGCGGGCCTCGCCATCGTCCTAGGCGGACGTCACGGGGTTGCGCCGCTCGGCGAAGCGGCGGTCCTTGCTCGCCGCCATCGCGAAGCGGCGGATCAGCTCGGCGCGCAGCTCCTCGGGCTCGACGACGGCGTCGACGACCAGCTCGGAGGCGAGGTGGAGGATGTCGATGTCGGCCGCGTACTCCTCGCGTTTGCGGGCGACGAACGCGGCCCGCTCGGCCTCGTCGGAGATCTTCTGGATCTGGTTGAAGAAGACCGCGTTGATCGCCGCCTCCGGCCCCATCACGGCGATCGAGGCGCTGGGCAGGGCGATGCAGCAGTCGGGCTCGAAGGCCGGACCCGCCATCGCGTAGAGGCCGGCGCCGTAGGCCTTGCGGACGATCACGCTGAGCTTCGGCACGGTCGCTTCGGAGACGGCGCTGATCATCTTCGCGCCGTGGCGGATGATCCCCTGGCGCTCGACCGCGGTGCCGATCATGAAGCCGGGGACGTCGGCGAGGAAGAGCAGCGGCACGTTGAAGGCGTTGCAGGTCTGGATGAAGCGCGCCGCCTTGTCGGCCGAGTCGACGAACAGCACGCCGCCCTTCTGCTTCGGCTGGTTGGCGACGACGCCGACGACCCGCCCGTCGAGCCGCGCGTAGCCGACGATCAGCTCTTTCGCCCAGCGCTTGTGAACCTCAAGCAGGCCCCCGGCGTCGAGCAGCGTGTCGAGCAGCTCGCGCATGTCGAAGGGCCGGTTCTCGTCGGCCGGGACGAGCTCGGCGATCGCCGCGTCGGAGGCGGGCGCGGCGGGCTCGGCGGCGGGCGGCGCCTCGCGCCAGCTGCCGGGCATGAAGGAGAGGTAGCGCTTGGCGAGGTCGATCGCCTCCTCGTCGGACTTGACCAGGAAATGGCCGCAGCCCGAGACGCCGGTGTGCATCTTCGCCCCGCCCATCTCCTCCAGCGTCACCTTCTCGCCGATCACCATCTCGGCCATCCGCGGCGACCCCAGGTACATCGAGGCGTTGCCCTCGCGCATGATCACGACGTCGCAGAAGGCGGGGATGTAGGCGCCGCCGGCGGCGCTCGGGCCGAACAGCAGGCAGACCTGCGGCACCTGGCCGGAGAGCCGCACCTCGTTGTGGAAGATCCGCCCGGCGCCGCGGCGGCCGGGGAACATCTGAACCTGGTCGGTGATCCGCGCGCCCGCCGAGTCGACCAGGTAGACGAGCGGGATCTGCAGGGAGAGCGCCCGCTCCTGGATGCGGAGGATCTTCTCGACCGTCTTCGGTCCCCAGGAGCCCGCCTTGACGGTCGGGTCGTTGGCCATCAGGGCGACGCGGCGGCCGTCGATCGTGGCGAGCCCGGTGACGACGCCGTCGGCGCCGAGCCCCTCCTCGTTCCAGTTGGCGAGCAGCGCCTCCTCGGCGAAGGAGCCCTCGTCGACCAGCCGGGCGACCCGCTCGCGCACCGGCAGCTTGCCCTGCTCGGCGGTCTTCTCGTGGTGGCGCTCGGGGCCGCCGGCCAGCGCCGCCTCCAATGCCTGCTCGAAGTCGCTCACGGCGGGGAGCCTATTCGCCGGGCTGGCCGCCGAGCCAGTCCACGGGTCCCGCGGTGAGGACGTGGGCGCCGAGGGGACGGCCGAGCGCCTCCTGCGCGGCGCGCGAGGCCTCCAACAGGCGCGGCAGGTCGATCCCGGTCGCAATCCCCATCTCCTCCAGCATCGAGACCAGGTCCTCGGTCGCCACATTGCCGGTCGCTCCCGGCGGCACCGGGCAGCCGCCGAGCTCGCCGAAGCTCGACTCGAAGGACTCGACACCCTGCTCGAGCGCCGCCAGCACATTCGCCAGGCCCTGCCCGCGCGTGTTGTGGAAGTGCGCGGTCAGCTCGACCCCGGCGAGGCGCTCGCGCGCCGCGGCGAAGAACTCCCCCACCTGGCGCGGATTGGCCATCCCGGTCGTGTCGCCGAAGCCGATCTCCTCGCAGCCGGCGGCGGCGAGCCGCTCGGCGATCGCGAAGACCCGCTCCTGCGCCACCTCGCCCTCGTACGGGCAGCCGAAGGAGGTCGAGATCACGCCCTCGCGGCGCAGCCCGGCCTCGCCCGCCGTCGCCAGCGTGCGCTCCAACCCGACCAGCGAGTCCTCGATCGAGCGGTTGACGTTCTTGCGGTTGTGCGTCTCCGACGCGGAGACGAAGACGTTGACCTCGTCGAAGCGCTCGCGCAGCTCCAGCGCACGCTCCAAGCCGCGCTCGTTGGGGATCAGCACCGAGAAGGAGACGCCCTCGTGCCGCTGAACCGCCCGCAGCACCTCCTCGGCGTCGGAGAGCTGCGGGATCACGTCCGCCCGCACGAACGAGGTCACCTCGATCCGCCCCAGCCCGCTCGCCGAGAGCAGGTCGATCAGCCGCACCTTCTCAGCCGTCGGGATCGTCTCCGGCTCGTTCTGGAACCCGTCGCGAGGCCCCACCTCGCGGATCCGGACACTCTTCGGCAGCGCCGCCATAGCGAGGAGATTAGGCGTATCCGACTTTTTCCACCCCAGGGTGTGGAAAAAGTCGAAATCGACGCTCAGACCATGCCGAGGCCGCCGCTGACGCCGAGCGTCTCGCCGGTCACGTAGGAGGCGTCGTCGGAGGCGAGAAAGGCGACCGCGGCGGCGACCTCGTCGGGCCGGCCGAGGCGCTTCATCTGCGTGCCCTCTTTCATGTTCTCGATCAGTTTGGCGCCGATCTCGCCGAACTCCTCGGCGCCCATCAAGAGCGGCGTCTCGATCGGCCCGGGGGCGATCGAGTTGGCGGTGACGCCGTAGCGGGCGTTCTCGCGGGCGATCACCTTCATGAAGGCGATCACCCCGCCCTTCGCGGCCGAGTAGACGGCGGAGCCCTTCGATCCCACCCGTCCCGCCTCCGAGGAGATGCTGACGATGCGGCCGTAGCCGGCCTGCTGCATGGCGGGCAGCGCCGCGTGGGTGCAGTTGAGCACGCCGACGAGGTTGACTCCGATCACGCGCTGCCACTGCTCGGGCGTCGTGTAGGTGAAGAAGCCGAACTCGTCGGTGCCGGCGTTGTTGATCAGCACGTCGAGGACGCCGATCTGCTCGACCGCGGCCCGGGCCGACTCCAGGTCGGTGACGTCGAGGGTCAGCGCGTGGCCGTTGACCTCGCCGGCGACGCGCGCCGCGCCCTCGGAGTCGACGTCGCCGATCCAGACCTCAGCGCCGTCGGCGGCCAGCCGCGCGGCTATCGCGGCGCCGATCCCGCTCGCGCCGCCGGTGACCAGCACCTTGCGTCCCTCCAGCCTCATGACGTCAATTTCGCGCTTCGCTCCCTCACGGAGAATCAGACTATGACGTTCGGTCGCTCCGCGCTCAGGGGCTCAGCATAGACTGGCCCGCTCCATGAGCGAACCGATACCGATCGTCGGCGGCACCGGCGCCCTCGGCGCCGGCCTGGCGCTGCGCTGGGCGCAGGCGGGCCGTCCCGTGGTCATCGGGTCGCGCTCGGCCGAGCGGGCCGAGGGGGCGGCGGCGAAGCTGCGCGAAGCCGTGCCCGGCGCCGCGGTCGAGGGCGCGCTCAACGAGGACGCCGCGCAGCGCGGCGAGATCGTCTTCCTCACCGTCCCCTTCCGCGCCCAGTCGGAGAACCTCAACAACCTGCGCGAGGCGCTGCGGCCGGGCCAGATCCTGGTCGACTGCACGGTGCCGCTCGCCGCCGCGGTAAGCGGCAAGGCGACCCGCACGCTCGGCGTCTGGCAGGGCTCGGCGGCGCAGCAGGCGCAGGAGATGGTGCCCGAGGGCGTGACCGTGGTCGCGGCGCTGCACAGCGTCGGCGCCCCGACCCTCGGCGACCCCGACGCGACGCTCGACGAGGACGTGCTCGTCTGCGGCGACCGCAAGGCCGACAAGGCCCGCGTCGCGCGGCTGATCGAGCTGATCCCGGGCCTGCGGCCGGTCAACGCCGGCCCGCTGGAGACGGCGCGGATCGTCGAGCAGCTGACGCCGCTGCTGATCTCGGTCAACGTCCGCTACAAGACCCACGCCGGGATCAAGCTGACGGGCCTGCCCGAGGCGGATCACTGGGCGTGATGCCGCGATGAGGGTGGTCCTGCTCGCCGGCGGCACCGGCGGCGCCAAACTGGCCGCCGGGATGCAGGAGGAGATCGGCGCCGAGCTGGCGGTGATCGCCAACACCGCCGACGACGTCGAGGTGCTCGGCGTCCACGTCTCTCCCGACCCCGACCTCGTCACCTACTGGCTGAGCGGCGAAATCGACCCCGAGCGCGGCTGGGGGCTGCGCGACGACAGCTTCACCGTGTTCGAGCGCCTCGCCCGGCTCGGCGCGCCGGACTGGTTCAGCCTCTCGGACCGCGACCTCGCCGCCTGCCTCTACCGACGGCAGTTCCTCGCCGAGGGCGGGACGCCGACCGCCGCGCAGGCCCAGATCGCCCGCGGGCTCGGGGTCGAGGCGCGGGTGCTGCCGATGAGCGACGCCCCGGTGCGGACCAAGGTGACGACGGCGGCCGGGCGGCGCGACCTGCAGGAGTACCTGATCCTCGACGGCGGCGCCGCCGACGTGCACGGGGTCGAGCTCGAGGGGATCGCCGAGGCCGAGCCGAGCCCCGAGGTGCTGGCGGCGCTGGCCGACGCCGAGGCGATCGTGATCGGCCCCTCCAACCCGGTGATCAGCATCGGCCCGATCCTCGCCGTGCCCGGCATGCGCGAGGCGATTGCCGCCTCCGGCGCGCCGGTGCTCGCGGTCAGCCCCTACGTCGCCGGCGAGGTGGTCAAGGGCCCGACCGAGCGCTTCATGGCCGCCGTCGGCCGGCCCTCGACCGCCGCCGGGGTCGCCTCGCTCTACGCCGGGCTGATCGACGCGATGGTCGTCGACGAGGCCGACCCCGACCCGCCGCCGCAGGAGATCCCGACGCTGGCCGCGCCGACGCTGATGGACGGCGCCGCAGGGCGCGCCCGTCTGGCCCGCATCGTGCTCGATTACGCCGCCGAGCTCGCCGGCGCGTGAAGGCGACCGCCGTCCTGCCGGTGAAGCGCTTCGCCGCGGCGAAGCGGCGGCTGGCGATCGGGCTCGACGAGGAGCGCCGCCAGGGGCTTGTCGCGGCGATGCTCGAGGACTCGCTGGCGGCGATCGGCGGTGCGCGCGCGATCGAGCGCACGATCCTCGTCAGCGGCGAGCCGCGAGCGCAGGAGGTCGCGGGGGCCGCCGGCTGCGAGGTCGTCCCCGACCCGGCCGACGAGGGCCACGTGACCGCCGCGCTGGCGGGCATCGCCCGCGCCGAAGCCGACGGCGCTGAGTGCGTCGTCCTGCTACCCGGCGACTGCCCGCTGCTCGACCCGCGCGAGCTCGACCGCCTGCTGACCGGGCTGCCGGCGAGCTACGTGGCGATCGTCCCCGACCGCCACGGGACCGGAACCAATGCGCTCGTGCTCCGCCCGCCCGGCGCGATCCGGCCGGCCTTCGGCGAGGGAAGCTGCGCCCGCCACGTCGCCGCCGCGCGCGAAGCCGGCGTCCCCTTCGCGGTCGACGAGCTGGCCTCGCTGGCGCTCGACCTCGACACTCCTGCCGACGTCGTCGCGCTGACCCGCGAGCTGACCGAGCGGCCCGGCCGGGCGCGCCGAACCGCTCGGGCCCTTGGCATATGACATCGCGTGGTTCCTCATTGGCTCTATGCGTGAAAAGGGAACCCGGCGATGGCTGAGCTGCACGTAGCAGGCGTAGAGGGGCTGCCCGAGATCGAGGAGGGGATGTCCGTCGGCACCGAGATCGCCGCGCGCGCCGAGCTGCGCGACGGAGATGTCGTCGTCGTCTCGCAGAAGATCGTCTCCAAGGCCGAGGGGCGGGTGCGGCAGCTGTCGAGCGCGATTCCCGGCGGCGAGGCGCGACGGCTGGCGGCGGTGCTGGGCAAGGAGCCGGCGCTGGTCGAGCTGATCCTCGAGGAGAGCCGCGAGGTGCTGCGGGCGGAGCGGGGCGTGCTGATCGTCGAGACCGACCACGGCTTCGTCTGCGCCAACGCCGGCATCGACAGCTCCAACCTGCCGGAGGAAGGCACGGTCTGCCTGCTCCCCGAGGACCCCGACGGCTCGGCGCGGCGCATCCGCGCGGAGCTCCGCGACGCGGCCGGCGTCTCCCCCGCGGTGATCGTCGCCGACAGCTTCGGCCGCGCCTGGCGCCTCGGCCAGGCCGAGGTGGCGATCGGCTGCGCCGGCCTCGCCCCGCTGGACGACTGGCGCGGCCGCGCCGACGCGCACGGCCGCGAGCTCGAGGGCACCCTGATCGCAATCGCCGACGAGGCGGCCGCCGCCGCCGACCTGGTCCGCGACAAGGCCAGCCGCGTCCCCGCCGCGATCGTCCGCGGCCTCGCCCGCCATGTCAGCTCAGACGATGGTCCGGGAGCGGCAGTCCTCCGTCGCCCGCGAAGCGAGGACCTGTTCCGTTGAGGCCCTACCGGGATGGACCGCTGGCGACGCGGAGCACTGCCGCGCCCTCGAGGCTGCCGTCGCGGATCGAGTCGATCGCCTGGTTGGCGTCCTCCAGCGGGTGGACCTCGATCCGGGTCTCGATCGGGACCTGCGGGACGAGGGCGAGGAACTCCTCGCCGTCGCGGCGCGTCAGGTTGGCGACCGAGGAGAGCGAGCGCTCGCCCCACAGCTGCTCGTAGGGGAAGGACGGGATGTCGCTCATGTGGATGCCGGCGCTGACGATCCGCGCGCCCTTGGCGCTGACCCGCAGCGCCTCGGTCATCAGCGGCCCGACCGGGGCGAAGACGATCGCGCCGTCGAGCTGCTCCGGCGGCTCCTCGCCCGAGGCGCCCGCCCACTCGGCGCCGAGGCTCGCGGGCGAACGCCTGCCCCTCCGCGTCGCCCTCGCGGGTGAAGACGAAGACGCGCCGCCCTTCGTGCACGGCGAGCTGGCAGAGGATGTGGGCGGAGGCGCCGAAGCCGTAGAAGCCGAGCCGCTCGGCGTCGCCGGCGAGGCGCAGCGCCCGGTAGCCGATCAGCCCGGCGCAGAGCAGCGGCGCCGCCTGCTCGTCGGGTATGCCCGCGGGGATCGGGAAGCAGAAGCGCTCGTCGGCGACCGCCAGCTCGGCGTAGCCGCCGTCGATGTCGTAGCCGGTGAAGCGGGCGCGGTCGCAGAGGTTCTCGCGACCGCTCGTGCAGTAGCGGCAGACGCCGCAGGTCCAGCCGAGCCACGGCACGCCGACCCGCTGCCCGGGCGCGAAGCGCTCCGCACCCTCGCCCGCGCCGGCGACCGTGCCGACGATCTGGTGGCCGAGCACCAGCGGCAGCTTCGGCTCGCTCAGCTCGCCGTCGACGATGTGCAGGTCGGTGCGGCAGACGCCGCAGGCGGCGACGGAGAGCAGCACCTGGCCGGGGCCCGGCTCGGGGTCGGGCAGCTCGGCGAGCCGCAGCGGCTCGCCCTGGCGCTCGAGGACCATCGCCCGCATGGCCCTAGCCCGCGAGCGCCGGCTCGCCCGGCGGATACGTCTCGACGATCTCGTAGAGCGTCGTCCGCTGGGCCGGCGTCCTGCCCGCCGCCCGCGCCGCCCCGATCAGCTGCTCGGGCTCGAGCCGCACGCCGTGCTGCGAGCCCGCCATGCGCGAGATGTTCTCCTCCATCAGCGTGCCGCCGAGGTCGTTGACGCCCCAGCGCAGCGCCTCGGTCGCCGCCTCGAGGCCCATCTTCACCCAGCTCGCCTGCAGGTTGGGGATCGTGCGGCCGAGGGCGAGCCGGAAGGCCGCCGTGTGCTTGAGGTTCTCGCTCGCCGAGATCTCCTCGATCCCGTGCGTGCGGCCGAGCATCGTGTTGAAGGGGATGAAGCTGAGCGGCACGAACTCGGTGATCCCGCCGGTGCGCTCCTGCAGCGCCCGCACGACGCGCATGTGCCGCGCCAGCTCGCGCGGCTCCTCGATGTGGCCGAACATCACGGTCGAGGTCGAGCGCAGCCCGGCGCGGTGCGAGGCTTCGACGATCTCCACCCAGCGATGCGCCGGCAGCTTGTTCGGCGAGATCCGCTGCCGCACCCCGTCGTCGAGCACCTCGGCCGCGGTGCCGGGCGTCGAGCCGAGCCCGCACTCGAGCAGGTAGTCGAAGACCTCCCCGGGCGGCTTGCCCGAGCGCTCGCACATGTAGTGGACCTCCATCGGCGAGTAGGCGTGCAGGTGCAGCTGCGGCGCCACGTCCTTCGCCAGCCGCAGCCACCTGCCGTACTCCTCCAGGGTCAGGTCCGGGTGGATGCCGCCCTGCATGCAGAGCTCGGTCGCGCCGAACTCGACCGCTTCGCCGATCCGCGCCGCGAAGTCCGCCTCGCTGACCTCGTAGGCGTCGGGCGAGCGCCGCCCCTGGCCGAAGCCGCAGAAGGCGCAGCCGACGACGCAGACGTTGGTGAAGTTGATGTTGCGGTTGACGACGAAGGTCGCGGTCTCGCCCGCGAGCTCCGCCCGCAGCTCATCCGCCGCAACCCGCATCTCCTCCACGACCTCCGGCCGAGTCTCGGCGAACAGGGCGGTGAGCTCGTCCTCCGTCAGCTCGACCCCGTCGCGCCCCTTCTCGATCGCCCGCGGCGCCAGCTCCCCGTCGATCGCTCCTCGCTTCGCCGCCCCGACCCCTTCCGCGGGATGAAGCTCCAGTACTTGAGCTTGACCACATCGAGGACCCCCTGCTCCATCCACTCCGGGTCCATGTACTGCGGATAGACGCAGAGGCGCTCGGTAAGCGCATAACCCCGCGGCGCAAGCTCCTTGCGCACCTGGTGCGGGCTCGGGAACGGGTCCTCCGGGGAGATGTGGTCGCCGTTCGCCGACAGCCCCCCAAGATCGGTCGCCCCGGCCTCGACAAGCTCGGGCCAGAACTCCGACAGGTTCGGCGGCACCTGCATGCCCACATCCGGCATCAGCCGCCTGCACTCGCGAATCAACCGCTTGATGTCGTCGACGGACACCGGCGACGCCCAATCCGGAAGGGGCGCCGGGGCGGAGGGCTCCCCGGCGCCCCCCCACCGCTAGCGCGAAGCGGCATCCGCGATGTCCGCCACCTCCTGGCCGTAGTAGCGCTGGTGCGGGACGAAGTTCTGGAGGATGACCTCCTGCAGGTGGCCGTACTCGCGATGGAGGTCGGCGAGAGCTTCCAAGGATTCGACCTGCTCCTCCTGCGTCTCCCCGATACCCACGAGGATGCCGCTGGTGAACGGGATCTTCAAAGCTCGCCGGCAGCCTCGATCGTCGCCAGGCGCTGGGCTGGGTGCTTGGTCGGGGAGCCGGCGTGAACGGTCTCCATCAGGCGCTCCGAGCTCGACTCCAGCATCAGCCCCTGGGAAGCGGTCACCTCTCTCAGGCGGGCCAGGTCTTCGGAGCTCAGCACGCCGATGTTCGTGTGCGGCAGGATGCCGCGCTCGAGGGCGCGCTCGCAACTCCAGACGACGTAGGAGGTGAAGTCGTCGTGGCCCCATTCGGAGAGCTTGGCGGCCACCTCGGGGTTGACCTCCGGGCGCTCGCCGGTGAGGACCAGGAGCTCCTTGGCGTTGCGGCGCTCGGCCTCGTCGAGCTTGCGTTCGACCGCCTCGGGCGGGTGGATGTGAGCCTGCCGGGTCGCGAAGGCGCAGTACTTGCAGTAGCACTGGCAGGTGCGGGACAGCGAGAGGGTGTAGTTCCGCGAGAAGGTGACCCGGCGCACGGGGCTCAAGCTACTACTGCGGGCATGCCGCCGCCGGGCCACGCGGGCCCGGCGGCGAGAGATTCAGAGGATCGCGGCGCGGCTCAGGCGGCCGAGCCGGCGCCGGGCTTCGGCGCGCCGGGCGCCTTGACCCGCTCGGGCGGTTCGGTCGGCGCCGGGCCGCCCGGCTCGAGCACGAACTTGAAGACGACGGCCGCGACCAGCGAGCCGACGATCGGGCCGACCAGGTAGGGCCAGACGCCGCCCCACTCGTTGCCGACCAATGCCGGGCCGAACCAGCGGGCCGGGTTGAAGGAGCCGCCGTCAGCGGACCGCCGACCATGACGATGAAGCCCAGCGTCGTGCCGATCGCCAGCGGCGCCCAGTCCTTGACGCTCTTCTTCGAGTAGACCGCGGCGAGGATCACCAGCACCAGGCAGAAGGTGCCGACCGCCTCGACGATCGAGCCCTGGAAGTTGCCGCCGAGCAGGCCGCTGACCTGCACGGCGCCGTAGTGGGTCGCGCGCCCCTCGTCGAGCAGCAGCCCCTTGGCGAGCAGCGCGCCGAGCACGCCGCCCGAGAGCTGGGCGAGCATGTAGATCAGCGCGTCGACCGGTGAGATCCGTTTGATCGCCGCCGCCGCCAGCGTCACCGCCGGGTTGAAATGGCCGCCGCTCGCGACCCCGAACATCACGATCAGGCCGAACAGCAAGAACGCATGGACGAGGCCCACGACTGCGAAGTCCGAGCCGAACTGGGCCTGATTTCCCGTCGCCACAAACAAGATGACGACGCTCGCGATGAAGAACACAAGCAGGAAAGTGCCGATCAGCTCGGCGAGATATGCCGCAAGTCCTCGTTGCTGCACTGGTTATGCCTCCTCTGATTCCCGTTCCCTAGTACGGATTTCCGGGGCGGCAGTCTATCCGGAACGGCGATTGAATAGTTTTCCCTTTCGAATGAGACGGGCTGTCGCGCTGCTGGCGGCCGCCCTGCTGCTCGCCGGCGCGGCCGGTTGCGGCGGGGACGGCGCTGAACCGGGCGCGCCGCAAGGCGCGACGCTGGTGCTCGATTTCGTGCCCAACGCCGTGCACTCCGGGATCTACGCGGCGCGGCGCCAGGGCTACTACCGCGAAGCGGGGATCGACCTGACGATCCGCCAGCCGGGCGCATCGACCGACGCGCCGAAGCTGCTCGCTTCCGGCCGCGCCGACTTCGCGATCCTCGACATCCACGACCTCGGGATCGCCCGCGAGCGCGGCCTCGACGTGGTCGGCGCGATGCCGATCGTGCAGCGCCCGCTGGCCTCGCTGATCGCCCGCGCCGACGGCCCGGTGCGGCGCCCGCGCGACCTCGAAGGCCGCAGCGTCGGCGTCACCGGCCTGCCCTCCGACGAAGCGGTGGTCGACTCGGAGGTCAGCGCCGACGGCGGCGACCCCGCGCCGCGTGCGCCGGGTGACGATCGGCTTCGACGCGGTCGCCTCGCTGGCCGCCGGCAAGGTCGACGCGGCGACCGGCTTCTGGAACGCCGAGGGCGTGGCGCTGCGGCGCCGGGGCGTCCCGGTGCGGATCTTCAAGGTCGACCGCTACGGCGCGCCGCCCTACCCCGAGCTGGTCCTGACCGCCTCGCAGCGGACGATCGAACGCGAACCGGGCCTCGTCGACTCGATGCTCGCGGCGACGAGCGAAGGCTACGAGTTCGTCACCGCGCACCCGCGGCGCGGCCTCGAGAACCTGCTCGCCGAAGTCCCCGGCCTCGACCGAGGCGACCAGGCGGCGCAGCTTCGCGCCTTGCTGCCCGACCTGAAGCCCGCCCCGTTCGACCCGGCGGTGCTGCGCGAATGGGCAGCCTGGGACCTCGAACACGGCCTCCTGAAGCGGCCGCTGGATGTGGACGCGGCCTTCCGAGATACGCTTGGCTCGTGAGCTTGGCAAGCGACTTCAAGCAGGTGCTCGACTCGCTGCCGCCCGACTGGACGGATCTCGAGGTCGACCTGCGGATCGACGACGAGAGCCGCTACGTCGACACGGCGGTGGCGCTCAGCCAGGTCAACGCCCAGCCCTACTCGGAAGCCGACTGGGACTGGCGCCTGCTCGTCGCCCACAGCTTCGGCCACGCCGCCGCGGCGCAGAGCGTCGCCGGCGTGCTGGAGAAGCTCGACGCCGAAGGCGTGACCGGCGCGATGCAGGTGCGCGAGGTGCGCGAGGGACGCTCCGAGGTCGTACAGATGTGGGGCCGTCCGGAGAGCGTGCGCGAGGAGTTCCGCCAGCGCCGCGCGATCTAGTGGCCCGGGTCGTCGCCGTCGCCCCCGACCTGCTGCTCGGCAGCAAAGTCGAAGCGATGCTTTCGGCGGTTGGCCACGAGGTGACCCTTGCGCCCTCTGTGGCTGAAGCTCCCCTCGACGAGGCCGACCTGCTCGTCGCCGACCTGGACACCGAGAACCCGAAAGCTCTCGCGGGCCTCGGCATCCCGGTCCTCGGCTTCTACTCCCACGTCAACGTCGAGACCAGACAGGCAGCGGAAGCTGCTGGAATCGACACTGTGGTCCCCCGCTCTCGCATGGCCCGCGAGCTGCCGGATCTCGTTGCTGCGCTCCTCGCCTAGAGGAACAGGTCCACGATCAGGAAGACGTTGAGGGCGATGATCAGGCCGGCGAGCACGCCGGCGACCGCCGTCAGCCAGCCGGGGTTCGCCAGCGCGCCCATGATGTCCCGCCGCCGCGCCAGGATCAGCAGCGGCACCAGGGCGAAGGGGATGCCGAAGGAGAGGACGACCTGGCTGGCGACGAGCGCGTCGGTCGGGTTGAAGCCGATCGCCAGCACCAGCAGGGCCGGGGCGAGGGTTATCGCGCGGCGCAGGAAGAGCGGGATCGAACGGCGGATGAAGCCCTGCATCACCACCTGCCCGGCCATCGTGCCGACCGAGGAGGAGGCGAAGCCGGAGGCGAGCAGGGCGACGCCGAAGATCGTCGCGGCGCTTGGGGAGACGAGCGATTCGAGGCCGTCGAACGCTCCTTCGATCGAGTCGATCCCGGTCAGGCCGCCTTCGTGGAAGAGCGCCGCGGCGACGATCATCATCGAGAGGTTGACCAGGCCGGCGAGCGAGAGGGCGATCACCACGTCGACCTTCTCGAAGCCGAGGATGCGCTTCTTCTCGCCGTCGTCGCGACCGACGATCCGCCGCTGGGTCAGGGCGGAGTGCAGGTAGACGACGTGCGGCATCACCGTCGCGCCGATGATCCCGGTGGCGAGCAGGATGCTCTCGGTCCCCGAGAAGCCGGGCAGGACGAGGTGCTTGGCGACTTCCCCGGCGTCGGGCTTGGCGTGGAAGAGCTCGATCACGAAGGAGGCGACGACGACCCCGACCAGCGCCGTGATCCCCGCCTCCAGGCGGCGGAAGCCCATCTGCTGCAGGCCGAGGATCGCGAAGGCGCCGGCGCCGGCGATCAGCCCCGCGGGGAAGAGCGGGATGCCGAACAGCAGATTGAGGCCGAGCGCGGCGCCGACCACCTCGGCGATGTCGGTCGCCATCGCGACCAGCTCGGCCTGCAGCCAGAGGCCGACCGAGACGCGGCGCGAGAAGCTCTCGCGGCAGAGCTCGGCGAGGTTGCGGCCGGTGGCGATGCCGAGCTTCGCCGACTGGGTCTGGACCAGCATCGCGACGAGGTTGGCCGCCAGCACGACCCAGAGCAGCAGGTAGCCGAACTTCGCCCCGCCGGCGATGTTGGTGGCGAAGTTGCCCGGGTCGATGTAGGCGACGGCGGCGATGAATGCCGGGCCGAGGAAGGGCCAGACGCGGCGCAGGCCGCGCGCGTGTCCGTCGAGCGAGCGGCGCGCCGCGACCGCGACGGCGGCCTCGCCCGGCAGGACGTCCTCGACCGTCGGCGCCTTCTCGACCAGCGGCAGGTCGTCGGGCAGCTTCATCGCGGGTCGGGGGGCGGCATCGGGGGGAGCCTAGAATGAGAGCGATGGCGGACGCGCCCATAGTGGTCGAGCTCGACGCCCAGTACCGGCAGCTGCGCGAGGAGTGCGGGCTGCTGGACCGCTGCGAGCGGGGCAAGCTGATCGTCAGCGGCCCGGAGGCGGCCGAGTACCTGCAGGGGCAGCTGACCAACGACGTCGAGGCGCTGGCGCCCGGCGAGGGGCAGTACGCGGCGCTGCTCGACCGCAAGGGCCATATGCAGGCCGACATGCGGGTGCTGCGCACGGCGGATGAGGACTTCTGGATCGACACCGAGGCGGGCGCTCTGGCGGCGGCGCGGCGCCACCTCGAGATGTACAAGATCGGCCGCGACGTCGCGGTCGCCGACGTGAGCGAGGAGCGGACGATCCTCTCGCTGATCGGGCCGCGCAGCGTCGAGCTCGCCGGCACCGCGGCGCTGCCCGAGTTCGCCGGCGAAGCGACGACCGCGTCGAGGGCGTCGAGTGCCTCGCCGTCGGGACCGACGCCGGGATCGACCTGATCGCCAAGACGGCCGATGCGTCGAGGCTGCGCGAGGCGCTGCTCGCGGCCGGCGCGGCCGAGGTCGGCCCCGAGGCGGCGGAGGTGCTGCGGATCGAGGCCGGGACGCCGCGCTTCGGCGCCGAGATGAGCGCCGAGACGATGCCCGCCGAGGCCGGGATCGTCGAGCGCGCGGTCAGCTTCAGCAAGGGCTGCTACATCGGTCAGGAGCCGGTCGCCCGGCTGCACTACAAGGGCCGCCCGAACCGCCACCTGCGCGGGCTCGAGCTGAGCGCCCCGGCGGCGCCGGGCGCGAGCCTGCGGCTGGGCGAGAAGGAGGTCGGCCGGATCGGCAGCGCCGCCCTCTCCCCCGCCCGCGGGCCGATCGCGCTGGCGATCGTTCGCCGCGAGGCCGAGCCCGGCAGCGAGCTCGCCGTAGGTGAAGATGGCGTTACGGCTCGCGTCGTCGACCTGCCGTTCGGCTAGACGGTCGAGTCCGAATTGGCGTGCCTGCGGGGGCGTGACTGGCCAAGCTGGGCGGTGCACGCGGCCGCGGCGCGTAGCAGCGCTACGCGCAAGGCCGTGGGTGCCGATCCAGCGCCGTGCCAGGCGCGTCATCCGTGGGTGCGCGAATTCTGACTCGATCGTCTAGATTCCGTCGCGATGGGGAGCAGACGAGTGAGTCCGCGCAGCGGGGCGCGTTTCTGGGCTATCGGCCGAGCAAGGCGCCCGAAGGCGGCCTTTGCGGGCGTCCTGGCGGCGGGCGCGCTGCTCGCCGCCGGCTGCGGGGCCGAAACGCACGTCAACGACCCGCGGCCCCAACCGCCCACCCGGGTGAGCGTCACGGTCAGCGACGGCGCGGTGACGGTACAGCCGCCGCAGATCGCGGTCGGGCCCGAACCGACGCAGCAGATCCCGCAGAACGTCCACGCCGGCCAGCCGCCGGTCCGCTCACGCAGGCCGCTCAACGTCGTCTTCGTCGCCGCCAACCTGACCACCGTCGACTCCCACCTGCAGTTGCGGGGCGGCGGCAAGGACCTCACCTCGAAGCCGCTCTACGCGAACAACAACGTCGACATGCAGGCGATCCTGCCGACCGGCGTCTACCGCCTCAGCGCCGCCGACATCCCCAGCGCCAAGCCGGCAAAGCTCATCGTCGGCCCGGTCCGCACGTCGTCCCAGAACGACGTGCTTCTCCCGTAATTGCGGCCCCTAGGCCGGCTCTGAGCGTCTGACCCGGCCGTCAAGATCGGTCCGGTGACCGTCGTCCTGGCCATAGCCGTCGTCCTGCTCGCCGCCGGGCTGCTCTACGCGCTGCTTACGCGTCCGCGTGAGGAGGCGGCGGAGGCGCCCGACCTGGGGCCGGCGATCCAGGAAGCGACCTCGAAGGCGGTCGCCGACCTGCAGCGGATGAACGAGGAGTCGCGCAAGGTCGACGCACAGGCCTCCGAGGCGGCGCTGCAGAAGCGCGAAGCCGAGTTCCGCCGGCTGACCGAGCCGATCGGCGAGAACCTGAAGCGGATCGAGCGCGAGGTCTCGACCCTGGGCCGCGACCGCCGCGCCGCCGACGGGGCGATGAAGACGCTGCTCGACGAGATGAAGATCGGCCTCGGCGACCTCGGGACGCAGACCGGCACCCTGGTCAAGGCGCTGCGGCAGCCGAAGACGCGCGGCGAATGGGGCGAGGTGCAGTTGAAGCGCTGCGTCGAGATCGCCGGGATGACCGAGCACGTCGACTTCGTCGTGCAGAAGACGCTGCACGGCGACGAGGGGCTGCTGCGCCCCGACGCCGTGGTGATGCTGCCGGCGGGGCGGCGCGTCGTGATCGACTCCAAGGTGCCGCTCGACGCCTACCTCGAGGTGCTCGAAGCCGAGGACGAATCGAGCCGCAAGGGAGAGCTGCTGCGCCACGCGCGCCAGGTCCGCGACCACATCTCGAAACTCTCCTCGAAGCGCTACCAGGACCAGTTCGAGAGCGGCGAAACGCCCGACTTCGTCGTCTGCTTCATGCCCTCCGAGGCGGCCCTGCACGCGGCCTTCGAGGCCGAGCCCGCGCTCTACGACTACGCCCTGGAAGAGAAGATCCTGATCGCCACGCCGACTACGCTGGTCGGCCTGCTGCGCACGATCGAGCTCGGCTGGCGCCAGGAGCGGCTCGCCGCCGAGGCGCAGGAGATCGCTCAGAACGCCAAGGACCTGCACAGCCGTATGGGCGTCTTCCTCGACCACTTCGCCAGAGCCGGCGGCCAGATGGAGTCGGCGGTCAGGGCCTACAACAAAGCGGTCGCTTCGCTCGAGAGCCGCGTGCTGCCGCAGATGCGGCGCTTCCAGGAGCTCGGCGCCGCGTCGGGCGAGGAGCAGAAGGCGCCGAAGGAGATCGAGCACACCGTCCGCCACGTCGTCGCCGAGGAGCTGCGCGAGCTCGAGGAGGGCGGCGACCCCGAGGGACCGGCGGTCGGGCTGCCCGAGCCGGACCGCGCCAATTAGGATTCGGCTCCGCCCGTAAACGATCTCTTGGAGGACGGTTTGGCAGTCGACACGAGCGCAGTCGCGAAGTTGGACGTGGAGCCCGGGACGCTGCCGGAGACGATGGCGGCGTGGGTGATCCGCGAGGAGCGCGAGGGCGAGCCGACCGACGCCTTCCGGCTCGAGCAGATCGAGGTGCCCGAGCCCGGTCCCTTCGAGGTGATCGTGCGGGTGATGGCCGCCGGGGTCAACTTCAACAACGTCTGGGCGGCGCTGGGCAAGCCGGTCTCGGTCTTCCCCTACGGCGACCACCCCGAGTACGGCCACCACATCGGCGGCTCCGACGCCTCGGGGATCGTCTGGAAGGTAGGCGAGGGGGTCACCCGCTGGCAGCCCGGCGACGAGGTCGTCGTCCACTGCAACCAGGCCTCCTACGAGGACGTCGAGGTGCACGGGCTCGACCCGCTTGCCGCGCCGAGCCAGCAGATCTGGGGCTATGAGACGACCTGGGGCTCCTTCGCCCAGTTCACCAAGGTGCAGGCCCAGCAGCTCCTCCCCCGGCCGCAGAACCTCTCCTGGGTCGACTCCTCCTCCTACGGCCTCACCTACTTCACCGCCTACCGGATGCTGATCGACCAGTGCAAGCTGCAGCCCGGCCACAACGTCCTCATCTGGGGCGCCGCGGGCGGGCTCGGCGTCTTCGCCACCCAGCTCTGCAAGGCGGCCGGCGCGAACGCGGTCGGCGTCGTCTCCTCCGACGAGAAGGGCGAGCTGGTCAAGCAGCTCGGCGCGGTCGACTACATCAACCGGCGCGAGTTCGGCGAGATGATGCGGACGCCGGAGAACCTCGCCGACAAGGCCGCCGACAAGCAGCGCTTCAAGGCCTCGCGCGGCTTCGCCAAGCGGGTCAAGGAGATCCTCGGCGACGCCCCCGACATCGTCTTCGAGCACGTCGGCCAGGCGACCTTCCCGACCTCGGTCTTCGTCGTCAAGCCGTTCGGCAAAGTCGTCATCTGCGGCGCCACCTCGGGCTTCCAGCTCGACTTCGACGTGCGCTACCTGTGGATGCGCCAGAAGCAGATCATCGGCTCGCACTTCGCCAACGCGTATGAGTGCATGCGCGCCAACCAGCTGATGGCGGAGGGCAAGGTCCGCCCGGTGATCTGGCAGACGATGCCCTTCGACGGCGTCGCCGAGGCGCACCAGCTGCTGCACGAAAACAAGCACCTGGGCAAGATCTCGATCCTGGTCGGCGCGGAGTCCGAGGACGAGGGCAAGAACGAGGACGGACCCGGCGCGATCCGGGCCGAGGTAGGAGCGTAGAAATGGTCGAGGTCTGCATGCTGGACTGGCACATCGCCCCCTTCAAGGCCGACCGCTGGCTCGACGTCTGGGAGCCGGCGGCGGCGCGGATGCCCGGCTTCGGCGCCAGGAGCTGGTCGCTGACCCGCTCGATCGACGACCCGCTGCACTTCGTCCAGAGCTCGCTCTGGGAGAACCGCAGCGACTTCGAGCGCTACTGGTTCTCGCCCGAGATCGAGACCGCCCGCGCGGCGATCATCGACCTGCACGACCTGCCGATCCTGCCCGCCTGGCACACGCTGGTCGCGGCGGAGTAACGGCCGGCGTCAGCCCCGCTCGAGCGGGGCGAGCGTCAGGCCGGCGGCGCTGAGCTGCTCCCAGTAGTGCTCGGCGGGCTCGCGCGGGCCCGACCAGACGATCGCCTGGCCGCTGTTGTGGATCGTCTGGGCGATCTCATGGCCGCGGGCGACGGTGACGCCGGGGATCACCCGGGCCAGCGTCTCGGCGACGTGTTCGAAGGTGTTGTGGTTGTCGTTGCGCACGATCACCCGCCACTCCCCGCCCAGCCCCGAGTCCGGCCCCGCCTGCCGCGGCTTCTCGATCGTCGTCGGCACCGTCCCGCATTATGCAGGGAATTCTGCAGATGCAGCGACAAGCCTGAACCGCCGCACCCACTTTCACGGACCGGCTCGTTTACTACCCAGAAGTCGCTAGCGATTGTCCAGGATTTCCGTACTAGATGTGCCTTCCCGGCGAATGTACGAGGAAGTTCCGCTCCTGCGCTGCTAGCCTGCCGCGGTCTCGTGAGCCAGTTCAACTACTCGATTATCCCTACGCACAAACCTCGTACCGTGCAGGGAATTTCGTAACCATGGCGATCCGGGTTCTCCTCGCCGACGACCACAGCCTCGAGCTCGGCGCCGTCAAGGAGGCGCTGCGCGGCTGCCCGACGATCAAGGTCGTCGCCGAGGCGCGCTCCGGCCGCGAGGCGCTGGCCCTCGCCGGCCGCTACAAGCCCGACGCGGCGCTGATCGACATGCACATGCCGGGCTCACTGGACGGCCTGACCTGCGTCGAGCGGATCAAGAAGCGCCAACCGGAAACCCATGTGGTCGTGATCTCCGCCTTCAACGACGAGGGCTCCGTGAAGACTGCGTTCCGTCGCGGCGCCGACGCCTTCATCTCCAAGGCGGTGGACCCGTCCGACATCGGGCCCACCCTGCGGGCGGCCGTGCAGAGGACCGTGTTCCACGCGCCGGTCGACGGCCTCTCCTGCAACGGCCAGCTGTCCGAGGGGCTCACCGAGCGCGAGCTGAACGTGCTCAGGGTGGTGGCCGCCGGCCTCTCCAACAGGGCGATCAGCGAACAGCTCTGGGTTACCGAGCACACGGTCAAGTTCCACCTCACCAATATCTTCCGCAAGACCGGGACTGCGAACCGCACCGAGGCGGCGCGCTGGGCGCACCAGCACGGCCTGGTCGAAGACGCCCCCCCCCTGAGCGGAAACGGCGGTCTCGTCGCCGGCGCGGCGCACGCAGTGACGGCAGGCGACGCCGCGCCTGCGTAACTCCTACCCCTCGCCCGGCTCCCAGCGTGGCAGCGAGAGTCTGATCGAGGTCGGCCCGCCCGGGGCGCTGCGCATCTCGCACTCACCGCCGAGCAGCCGCGCCCGCTCGGCGATCCCGGCGAGGCCCATGCGCCCGCCGCGCGGCGCTTCGGCCAGCACCTGCTCGACGTCGAAGCCGCGCCCGTCGTCGCGGACCTCCGCCTCGGTGCGATCGGCGCTCGCCACAACCCGGACCGACACCTGCCGCGCCTCCGCGTGCTCGCGCACGTTGCGCAGCGCCTCCTGGACGCAGCGCAGCAGAGCGATCCGCTGCGACGGCGTCGCCGCGTCGACCGGGCCGCGGACCTCCAGCTCGCACTCGACGACGCCGGCGACCTCACGCAGCGCCGCAAGCTCCCCGCGCAGCACGTCCTCCACCGGCTCGTCCGGCGCCGGCGACCGCGCCGCGCGGGCCACCCGCCGGATCTCGTCGGCCACCGCGACCGAGCGGGCTTCGAAGTCCTCGAGCCGTCCGAGCAGCAGCTCCGCGCGAGGATCGTCGGCGAAGGCCGCGCCGATCTGCCCCTTGAAGGCGCGGATGTCGCCGAGCAGCCCGGCGATCCCCTGCGCGGGGCCGTCGTGGACGTCGTAGCCGAAGCGGGCGAGCGCCCGTTCGGATGCCTCGGCGTCCGCGACCCTGCCGCGCATCGGCCTCCTCGATCAGCTCCTTCAGCGCCAGCGCCAGGGCGACCCGCGGCGCGGCGCTTTCCAGCACCCGCAGCGCGATCCCGGCACGGCCGCGGGAGGTGCGCCCCGCCAGCGCCCCGACCACGGACTCCCTCCCGACCGGCACCCCGACCAGCTGGCGGGACGCGCTGGCCGGCGTCGAGCGCTGCTCGGCGAAGGCGCTCCGCGCCACCCGCGCCGCTCCCGGCGAAGGCGTGCCGCCCACCTCGGCGGCGGCCTCCAGGCGGCCGCTCGGCCCGGGCAGCCAGAGGGAGGCGCGACGCAGCCCGGCGACCGACGCCGCCAGCCGCAGGCTCGTGCGGATCGCCTCCTCCGGCGACTGGGCGCCGGTGCGGGCGTCGCGCAGCGCCAGCTCGCCGGCGGAGAGCCGCAGAGCCGCCTCCGAGAGCCCGCCGAGCCGCGTGCCGCGGGCGATCATCCTCCCGCTCGAGCGCAGCGGGCCGCTCGCGGCGGCGGCTTCGCGCAGCAGCCGCGCCACGAGGACCATCGTCGCCAGGCGCCTCGCCTCGGCCTCGGCGCAACCGGCGAGCGCGACGCTGCGCTCGATCGCGGTCGCGAACTCGACCAGCTCCTCGGGCTCGCCGGCCACGGGAGCGGCGTCGATCACCTCTCGGAATCCGTCCTCGCGATCCATTCGGCGTGAGCCCCACCGACAGGCGGCCCGCCGGGGTTTCTATCACGCTACTGCGGATCTCCTAACTAAAGCGAGCCGCCGACGAACAGGGCGAGGATGCCGCCCGCCGCGAGGAAGGGCCCCAGCGGGATCGTCTCCTTGCGCCCCTCCATGCCGCGCCTGGCGAGAATCCAGAGGGCGACCGGCACGGAGGCCAGCGAGCCGAGGAAGAGCGCGGTGATCACCGCCTGGCCGAGGCCGGCGCCGATCAGGAAGGCGAGCTTGACGTCGCCCATGCCGACCGAGCCGGGCCGCACGAAGGCGGGCAGCGCCAGCAGCAGCGCCGCCCCGACCGCCGCCAGCAGCCATTCCAGGGCGCGGTCGGGGAAGAAGGCGAGCTGGAGGCCGAGCACGACGACGATCAGCGGCACGACCAGCCGGTTGGGGATCGTGCGGTGCTCGAGGTCCTCGAAGGCGATCGCGGTCAGCCCGGCGGCGAAGATCGCCGCGATCAGGCCGCGCGCGCCGAGCCCGAAGTGGACGAGCGCCGCCCCCGAGCAGGCGATGCCGACCCCGACCGCCGCGGCCAGGTAGGGGGTCGAGAGCCTCGGGATGGACGCGGTCATCGCGCCTCCGCCAGGGCGGCCGGGACCGGGGTCAGGTAGAGGCGCTCCCCCGGAGAGACGCCGGCCCGCTCGGCCTCGCCGGCGGCCAGCTCGAGCACGGCGCGCGCGCCCCGCGCTCCCGCCGCGCGCCAGGGACCCATGCCGCGTCGCACCCGCAGCACCCGCCGCTCGGCGTCGAGGAAGACGGCGTCGATCGGAAAGCGCATGAAGAGCGTGTGGACGGAGTTGCAAGGTTCGAGCAGCAGGCCCGCCCCGGGCTCCAGCCGGCGGCGCCCGAGCAGGCCGCGCAGCCTGCTCAGCGGCCGGTCGGCGACCTCGCAGCGCTCGCAGACCAGGGCGCCGCGGTCGCCGCTGAGGACGCTCAGCGGCGGCGCCGCGACGTTCCCCCCTGTGCGCTCAGAAGCCGACATGGATGTGGTCCGCGTGGTCGGGAAGGGCGAACGAGGGGCCGCCGAGGTCGAACAGCGAGATCAACTCCGAGGGCTGGAGCTCGCCCGGCAGCAGCAGGATGCGGCGCAGCGCCCGCTCGGTCAGCCCGCCGGGCTGCTGGTGGCCGAGGATCGGCGTGCCGTTCAGCGCCGCGATGTCGACCGCGCGGCCGAAGGCGTGCAGCGAGGGGTTGCCAGAGCTGGTCAGGTAGCTGTGGCCGCTGAGCAGGCAGGAGACGGTGACCGAGCGGTAGCGCTGGGCGAGATAGAGCAGCAGGGTCAGCACCCGCACGTCCACCCTGCCCGCGGCGACGTCTTCGCGGCCGCCGGGATAGATCAGCAGCCGCCGCGAGGCGAGCACCCGCCGCTCCAGCCGCCCCTTGACGGCCTCGAGGCCCTCGACCAGGCCGCGCCGGCCGACCGCGCGCTCGTAGTAGGTCAGGGCGAGCAGCCGCTGGGCTGCGGGGCGCGCGAACAGCAACCGCGCCCGCGCCGCCAGGCCCGCGCCACGGTCGGCCGCGAGGCTCGCCGCGACGCTCCGCAGCTCGGCGGCGCCCGCCGGCACGTGCCCGCGCCCGCCGCGCAGCCGCACGGCGGCCAGCAGCGGCGCCCAGCCGACATGGTGGGCGCGGGCGGTGCGGGTCAGCAGGGCGACGAAGCGCGGGTCCAGCCGGCGGGCCGGCGGCAGCGGGTCGGGCAGCGGCCCGAGCGAGCCGCTCTGGCCGGGGCCGAGCGTCGCGCCGAGCCAGGCGCCGTTCTGGGCGCAAACCCAGGCGGCCGGGCCGGAGTCGGCCCAGATCTGCGCCGCGACCCGGTCCTGTTCGGCGGGCGGCGCGCCCTGCGGCGCGCCGGCGCCGCCGTACTCGCGCCAGGTCGAGGGCAGGATCTGGTAGGCGCCGCCGGCGCCGCTGCTCGCGTTGAGCGCGCCGTAGTTGCCGCCCGACTCGCAGGCGACGATCTGCCACGGGATAGCCCAGGCGCCCGACCAGCTCCAGCCCCGCGGCGCGGGGGAGGTGCCGCCCGTGCTCTGGGCGCCGGCGCCGGCGCCGGTGCCGCCGGAGCGGCCCCCTCCCCCGTGGCGGCGGCCGGAGGGGTGGCTCCGGCCGGATCCGCCGCGCCGCGGTTGCCCGGAGCCGGCTCTCTGCCCCGCCGCGCCCGCGCGGAGCGGCGCGTTGGCGACGACCCCGCCTCCCTGGCCGCCTTCGCCGCCGGCGGCGGGCCCCCCGGCTTCCGGCTCTTCAAGTTCCTCCCCGCTGCCGGCGTCCTCGACGGCTTCATCCCCCGCCGGCGATTCCACGGCTTCTTCGGCTTCGGCTTCTTCCCCTCCGGTTTCACCCGCTTCGCCTTCGCCTTCTTCGGATTCATCGGCTTCCGGTTCGCATGCGATCTCGGCGCCCGCCGTGGCTTCCACTTCCACTTCGCCTTCCGGGCAGGCTTCCGGTTCTTCCCCGGCCCCTTCGTCGTCCGACGGCGCTTCTCCGCCCGCAGTCGGCCCGCCTTCGGCGGCCGGGGCGACGCCTTCCGCGCCCGAGTCGGAGGTCGCCTGCGCGGGCGCCAGCGTCCCTGCCAGCGAGGCGAGCAGGAGGACGAGCGCCGCCAGGGTCAGCAGGGCGCCTCCGCGCCGCCGCCGCACCTGCAGGCGCCGCGCCTGCCGCTGCCTGCGTTGCTTGCGCGCGGTCTCGGTCATCGCCGCGCAGACTGAACGACCGCAAGCGATCGCACACCGGCCGAAGGTCTAGGTCGAACTAGACCTTCGGCCGGTCCAGCATCGGCTCGCCCTACCTAGCATCGCCGAACGATAAGAAATGCCCGAGCCGAAGTGCGCACGTCGTGGGGAGGACGCGTTCCACGCCACGGTCGCGGAACGAGGCCGTGGCATTCACCCAACTGAACAACACACGAAGGCAAAGGGGGTGAATGGACGTGATTGCAATTCAGATGATGGCCGTTCGGGCGATGGAGTCCCTGCGTACGCTCCGTGACGAGGAGGCGGGACAGGGTCTCGTCGAGTATGCGCTGATCCTTGCGCTGGTTTCGGTCGTGGTCATCGTAGCGCTCGGGCAGCTGACCGGGGCTCAACGGCCAGCTCGGACGAAGTTGCGGGCGACCTAGTCGTACGCAACTCTAGAGAAGCCGAAGGAGGCCCTTCGCCCATCGCAGCTGACACGGGCGAAGGGTCCACCTCAGCCATCCAGACAACCGAGACGACTATCGGAGATCGATGCAAGCACCAAGGGTCCATGATACAAGATCACATGCACAACGAGCGGTACATCTGCCAGTCGGCGTACTCAGCAGGGCGCTGTCTTGGTCGAGTTCGCGCTCGTCCTCCCCGTACTACTCCTTCTGCTCTTCGGCATGGTCGAATTCGGCCGCGCCTTCAACTACTGGATCGACGAGAACCACCTCGCCAACGTCGCCGCGCGCTGGGCCGCGGTGAATGGCAATCCCGAAAGCGGAGGGGGATCTCTCGCTGAATCGATCCTCGCCGAGGCCGACACTTCACAGCTGCAGGAAGGGGCCGAAGTCTGCATCGTCAACCTCGGCGAAGGCAAGGTCGGCGAACCGGTCGAAGCGACCGTCAGCTACGACTACGACTGGACGCCGTTCATCAGCGAAGCGATCGGCGGCATCACCACCACCACGCTGACCGGCTCGGCGACGATGCGGATCGAGCAGGCGAACCAAGGAGGCTCCGGAATGCACCCCCTGAGCGCCCTCGCTCGGGCGAGTGAGCAGGACGGTGCCGCGATGGTCATGGTCGCGATCGCGCTGCCCGTGCTCATCCTCTTCGCCTCCTTCGCGATCGACGTCGGCAACTGGTTCATCCACCACCGGCACCTTCAGACCCAGGCCGACGCCGGCGCCCTCGCCGCCGCCGGCGACTACCGCTACCCCTGCAGCGACGCCGCGATCGAAGCGCGCGCGAAGGAATACGCCGGCGCCGAGAACGGCGGCTACAACCACCAGGTCGGCGGCACCGAACTGGAAAAGATCGAATTCGGCCTCAACTCGCCGAGCAGCCCTAACCCTCCCGGCGGCACGCCCTGCGAAACGGGGATCATCGACGTGACCGTCGACGAGACCGACCTGCCGATCTTCTTCCGGCTGGCCGGCATGCTCGAAGCGGTGCCGCTGATCAGGGCCCACGCCCGCGTGCAGGTCTTCACCAAGGGCTTCGTCAGCGGCGCTCTGCCTGTCGCCGTGCCGGACAGCAACCCGCGTAGCGCCAGCGTCATCTTCGTCGACGAAGCGACCGGCGAAACGCTGGCGACTCAGAAACTGACCCGCGACGGCAGCGCCGGCGAACTGGCGATCTGGGACAACGCCTCCGAACCGCTGAGCCTGAACGTGAACAGGGAACGGATCGGCATGCGGGTCAACCTCGGCGGCGCCGGCTCGAGCGAATGCGGCCAACCGCTGGTCGAATGCTACGAACTCGAATCGAACCATGGCCTCGTCTTCGTGCACGGCTACTCGAGCGAAGGATCGGGCGCGCAGCCCGGGCCGCCCCGTGTGCGTGGCGTCGAATACAGCGAAACGGGCGAAGAAGCCGCCTGCATCTATCCGTCCTTCACCGTCGGCGGTTGTAACGTCACCCTGGAAGCCACCGTCGACTTCGGCCCCTGCGCGGAAATCGCGACCGTCGGCCCCAAGCTGACCGCCTCGACCCCCGGCGGCGCCTACGCGATGACCGAGTCCGGCTGCGCGGAAGGCACCAGCGAAAGCAGGTGGACGGCCACGATCCCCATCCCCGCAGAAGCCGGCCCCATCCCGGTGACGCTCGAATGGGCAGAGACCGAAGGCGAAGAGGGGGGCAACAAGTGCAAGGAAGGCGGCGGCAACAAGTGCAAGGGCGGCTTCGGCGAAGTGCAGCGCAGCTACAGCGCCGACCAGAGCAGCGGCCCGATCGAGATTGCGACCCTGCGCGAACCGGCCGGTAACGCCGCCTACTCACTCGAAGCCTGCGAAGGCTGCACGCATGAACTGGTGGCGACGATAGGTGTCGAACAGAATCTGGCCGAAAACGCGAAAAGCGCCAACGAGCCGCCGGTCGCCCTACGCGTCTTCCACGAAGCGGCCAACAACCCGAGCCAGAACCAGGCGCTCAACTGCGACCCGCATTTCGCCGGCCCCAACACCCTGCGGGAAGAAATCGCGCAGGGCTGCTCGCCGGAGTACGCGATCAACCAGGGGACCGCCTGTCCCGCATCCAAGACCGAACTGTGGGCGGGCGAAGAACCGTGGGACTGCGTCGCAATCCAACCCGGCGGCAAGGTCAACCAGGTCTACCAGGGGATGAATATGCGGGTGCTCGGCAGCAAAAGCCCCTCGAGCTGCACCCACCCCAACGAATGGTCGAAATTTCCCGAACTCGACTACGGCAACGACCCGCGCGTCGTCCCGGTCTTCGTCACCCCCTTTGGCTCGTTCAGCGGCAGCGGCAGCGGAACCGTGCCGGTGACCAACTTCGCCACCTTCTACGTGACCGGCTGGGCCGGCCAAGGAGGAGGCCACATGTCGAGTGACATCCTGCGACGGCAGCGGCGGCGAAGAGTCCGACGACGAAGCCGCCGAAGGAACGATCGTCGGTCACTTCATCAAGTACGTGCAGTCGCTCAACGACGGCAGCGCGAGCGAAGAACCCTGCGACCCCAGCGCGCTGACGCCCTGCGTCGCGGTGCTGACCGAATAACCGAAACAGGAGGAATCTAGAGATGCCCACCGCAACGCAACCGCCCCCCACCCGGGGACCGCAGGGGCCGGAAAGCCCCGGCGGCCCGCCCCGCTCGAGCCTCTCGAGCCTGCTCGGGACGCGCCGCGGCGCCGTCGTCGTCGCCGTCGTCGCCGGCCTCTCGGCGCTCGCCGTGCTGCTCGTCTTCATGGCCAACTACCGCAGCAGCGTGCGCGACGAATCGGCCTCGGTGCTGGTGCTGGTCGCCGGCCGCCAGCTCGACAGCGGCACCTCCGGCGAAGTCATCGCCGAAAACGGCCTCTACAAGGAAATCGAGGTGCGCGGCGACGAAGCCGCGAGCGGCGCCTTCGCCGGCGTCGACGCGCTGCGCGGCAAGCACACGACGACGGACATCGACGCGAACCAGCAGTTCACCGCCGCCGACTTCGCCGCCGGCGCCGACCCGGTGACGGGCAAGCTGGAGGGCACGCAGCGCGCCCTCTCGGTGCCGGTCGACACCGCGCACGGCAACATCGGCCAGGTCAAGGCGGGCTCGCGGGTCGAGGTGCTGGGCAGCTTCGACGCCGAACCGCTGGGCGGCCGCTCCGGCTCGCTGGTCACCGTCCTCGCCCGCGACGCCCTGGTGCTCGCGGTCCCCAAGTCCGAAGGCGGGATCGGGTCGAGCCAGAGCGAGGAGGTCGTCCTGCGGCTCAGCGACGTCGAGGCGACCCGGGTCGCCTACGCCTCCGACCAGGGCAACGTCTGGCTGGCGATCCGGCCGCCGACCCTGGCCAGGGACTCGAGCCGCCTGGCCGGCGGGGCGAAGGGCGGCGAATGAGGATGACCGGCATGATCGAGGCGCTGGTCGTCGTCGAGGAAGGCACCGACCGCGAGCTGGCCGGCGCCGCCTTCCCGCCCGGCGGCCGGGTGGCGGCCGCCTCCTACGTCGAGGGGCTGGCGGCGGGCGAGCTGGCGATCCGCGAGCAGCAGGCCGACCTGACCGTGGTCGTCTGCCGCGGCGAGGCCGACGGCGTCGCCGAGCTGATCCGCGTCTCGCGCGCCGAGCGGCCCGAGCGGCCGGTCGTCGCGCTCGCCGCCGGCGCCCCGGACATCTTCGTCCAGGCCGCCTTCGAGGCGGGCGCCGACGACGTGATCCGGCTGCCGGAGACGCCCGAGCGGGTGCTGTTCGCGCTGGAGAAGGCGCTGGCCCGCCACCGCGGGCTCGAGGCGGGAACGCGGCCGGCGGCGCCGATGGTCTGCATGCTCGGCCCCAAGGGCGGCGCCGGCAAGACCGTCACCGCCTCCAACCTGCTCGTCGACCTGGCCCGCGCCGGCAGGCGCGCGGTCGGCGTCGACCTCGACCTCCAGTTCGGCGACCTCGCCCTCGCCCTCGGGCTGCGGCCCGAGCCGACCGTCTACGACCTCGCGACCTCCGGCGGGGCGCTCGACGCCGAGAAGCTCGACGCCTTCCTCGTCGGCCACTCCTCCGGCGCGCGCGTCCTGCTGGCGCCGGCCCGGCCCGACCAGGCGGCGGCGGTCTCCAGCGAGCTGCTGCGCCAGGTCTTCGAGCTGCTGCGGGCCGAGAGCGACGTCGTGATCGTCGACACGCCGCCCGACTTCACCCCCGAGGCGATCGCCGCGGTCGACGCCTCCACCCACGTCTGCATGGTCGGCAACCTCGACGCGCTCTCGCTGAAGAACACCAAGCTCGGACTGGAGACGCTGGAGCTGATGGAATACGACCCGACCCGCATCACCATGGTCCTCAACCGGGCCGACAGCGACGTCGGGCTGAGCGCCGCCGACGTCGAGGCGGTCGTCGGCCGCGGCGCCGACGTGTTCATCCCCAGCGACCGCGACGTGCCCCGCTCGCTCAACGAGGGGGTGCCGATCACGATCGGCCACGAGCGCTCGCCGGTCGCCGCGGCGCTGCGCCAGCTGACCAGCATCTACCTGCCCGGCGAGGCGCGCTCGAACGGCAACCGCTTCCCCGCCCCCCGACCGCTCTCGCGGCTGCTGAGGAGGGCCTGATGCGCCTCGACGAACGACTCGCCAGCCGCCCCGGCGCGCACCGGCCCGCGCCGGTCGCCGCCGACCCCTTCGCCGAGCTGAAGAACCGCCTCCACCAGGCGCTGATCGCCGACCTCGGCCCGCAGCTGTTCGCCGTCGGCGCCGACAGCGAGGAGCTGCGCCGCCTGGTCGAGCCCGAGGCGCGGCGGCAGCTCGAGCAGGAGCGGGGGATCGCCCGCGCCGACCGCGAGCGGCTGGTCGAGGAGATCGTCGACGACGTCGTCGGCCACGGTCCGCTCGAGCGGCTGCTCGCCGACGACACGACCACCGAGATCATGGTCAACGGCCCCCACGACGTCTGGGTCGAGCGCGACGGCCGCCTGCACGAAACCGAGGTCCGCTTCATCGACGACTCGCACGTGCGGCGGATCATCAACAAGATCGTCGCCCAGATCGGCCGCCGCATCGACGAGTCCTCGCCGATGGTCGATGCCCGCCTGCCCGACGGCAGCCGCGTCAACGCGGTGATCCCGCCGCTCTCCCTGTCCGGGCCGCTGGTGACGATCCGCAAGTTCTCGCGCCGCCGGCTCGAGCTCGCCGACATGGTGCGGATCGGCAGCCTCAGCGAGGACACCGTCGCGTTCCTCGAGCTCTGCGTGCGGGCCGAGCTCAACGTGCTCGTCTCCGGCGGCACCGGCGCCGGCAAGACGACCCTGCTCAACGCGCTCTCGACCGCGATCCCCGACTCCGAGCGGATCGTCACGATCGAGGACGCCGCCGAGCTTCAGCTCGACCAGCGCCACGTGCTGCGGCTCGAGTCGCGGCCGAAGAACGTCGAGGGCAGCGGTGAGATCCCCGTGCGCGAGCTGGTCCGCAACTCGCTGCGCATGCGCCCCGACCGGATCATCGTCGGCGAGGTGCGCGGCGCCGAGGCGCTCGACATGCTGCAGGCGATGAACACGGGCCACGACGGCTCGCTCTCGACGGTCCACGCGAACTCGCCGCGCGACGCGCTCTCGCGGGTCGAGACGATGGTGCTGATGGCCGGCTACGACCTGCCGGTGCGGGCGATCCGCCAGCAGGTCTCGGCGGCGCTCGAGCTGATCGTCCACATGGAGCGCCACGAGGACGGCGTGCGGCGCGTCACCTCGGTCGCCGAGGTGCAGCGCATGGAGTCCGACGTGATCACCCTCCAGGAGGTCTTCAAGTTCGAGGTCGAGAAGGTCGGCGCCGACCGCGAGGTCGTCGGCAGCCTCGTCCCGACCGGCATCCACCCGACCTTCCTCGAGAAGTTCCGCAAGCACGGGATCGAGCTGCCGGTCGAGCTCTTCTCGGGGGCGACGGCCCCGGGATTCGGGCGCGACGGCGGGCGGCGCAGGGCGGCGGCGCGGTGAGGCGGCTCGCGGCCTTCCTCCTCTCGGCGCTGCCGGCGCTGGCAGTGCTGGGCGCGCCGGCGGCGGCGGGCGCCGCGGCGCAGCTCTCGGTCTCCCCGGCCGGCAGCCCCGAGTTCCCACAACGCGCCTGGGTCCTGCAGGCCGAGCCGCCGGTCGCGCTGAGCCCCGGCGAGGTCGAGGTGCGCGAGAACGGCCGGCCGGTGCGGGACCTGGAAGTCAGCTCCGCCGGCGGCTCAACGACCGGCGAGTTCGCCAGCGTCCTCGTGATCGACTCCAGCCTCAGCATGAAGGGCGCGGCGATCCGCGAAGCGATGACCGCGGCGCGCGCCTTCGCCGCCCACCGGGCGCCGCGCCAGGAGCTGGGCGCGATCGCCTTCAACGGCGGCCGGCGCCTGCTGCTGCCGCTGAGCAGCGACGAGGGGGAGATCGAAGCGGCGCTCGCCGCGCCGCCGAAGCTCGGCCCCGGAACCCACCTCTACGACGCGGTCGGCGCCGCCGTCTCGCTGCTCGAGAACGAAGCGGTCGAGGCGGGCTCGGTCGTCGTCCTCTCCGACGGTGCCGACACCGGCAGCCGGATCGCCGAGCGGGCGCTGGTCGGCCGCGCCGCCGAAGCGGGCGTGCGGATCTACGTCGTCGGGCTCGAAGGCGGCAGCTTCGACCCTGCGACGCTGCGCGGGCTGGCGGAAGGCGGCGAGTACACGACCGCGACCGAGCCGCGCCTGCTGGCGCCGATCTTCGCCCGCTTCGGCGCCGAGCGCGCCTCCGAGCATTTGCTCCGCTACCGCTCGCCGGCGGGGATCGCCGAACCGGTGAGCGTCGAAGTGCGGGTCGACGGGGTGCCGGGGGCGGCGCACGCCCGCTACGTGACGCCCGGCGGCCAACCGGTCCCCGCTCCCTCCGGCCCCGCCCCCGCCCCCGCCGGCTTCTGGGGCTCGACCGCCGCGATGGCCGGCGCCGGGGCGCTCGTCGCGCTGCTGCTCGCCGCCGGCCTCTTCATTGCGATCCGGCCGCGCCGCGAGTCGGCGGTCGAGCGCCTCGCCAGGCTCGGCGTCGGGCCGCGCGGCGCGCCGGCCGAGGCCGGGGCGGGCGGTGGCAGCGCCACCGGCCCGGGCGGGCCGCTGGCGCCGTTCGAGCGCGCCCTCGGCGGCGGCGAGCGCTGGCGCCGCCTCGAGGAACGGCTCGACGTCGCCGCGATCGAGACCCCGGCGGTGGAGATCGTCGTCGCCACCGTCGCCGTGACGCTGCTGGCGATGATCGTGATCGCCGCCGTCGCGCCCTTCGCCCTGCTCGCGCTGCTCGCCCTCTTCGTCCCGGCCGCCGTCCACGCCGCGATCGAACGCCGCGCCGGGCGGGTGCGCCGGCGCTTCGCCGACGACCTCGCCGACAACCTCCAGGTGGTCGCCTCGGCGATCCGCAGCGGCCACAGCATGGTCAGCGCGCTCGCCGTCGTCGCCGAGGAGGCGACCGGGCCGGCGCGGGACGAGTTCCGCGGCATCGTCGCGGCCGAGCGGGTCGGGGTGCCGCTGGAGGACTCGATCCGCGAGTCGGCGCGGCGCATGGACAGCCGCGACATGGAGCAGCTCGCGCTGGTCGCGATCGTCCAGCGCGAGACCGGCGGCAACACCGCCGAGGTGCTCGACCGCGCGGTCGAGACGATCCGCGAGCGGTCCGAGCTGCGCCGCATGATGGCCAGCCTCACCGCCCAGGGGCGGCTCTCGCGGGCGATCGTCACGGCGCTGCCGATCTTCCTCTTGATCGCCCTCTCGGTGATCAACCCCGGCTACCTGTCGCCGCTCTTCCACACGGCGGGCGGGGAGATCCTGCTCACCGTCGCCGCCTGCATGGTCGTCGCCGGCTCGCTGGTTATCAAGCGGATCGTCGAGGTGAAGGTATGAGATCTCAAGCGAGGGAGGAACGATGCCGCTGCTGATCCTCGGAGTGGCGCTGGTCGCCGCCGCTTTCGGCCTGCTCGCCCACGCGGTCGCCCTGCCGCGCCTGCGGACGGCCGAGCGGCTCGCCGCGATCGACGCCTACGGCTACCCGGCTGGGGACGAGGGCGAGGAGGAGCCCGCCGGCTTCGCCCCGGCGCTCGACCGCCTCGCCCGGCGGCTCGGCGCCGCCGCGATGCCGCGCCTCGGCGACAGCGGGCCGGAGCTGCGCGTCCTGCTGCTCTCGGCGGGCGCCTACGGCGTCGGCGCCGAGGCCTTCCTCGGCTACCGGCTGCTCGGCGCCGTCGTCCTGCCGCTCGCCTGGCTCTGGCTCGGCGCGACGTCGGGAGTCGGCGGGGCGCTGGTCATCCTGGGGGCGCTGCTCGCAGCGCTGGTCGGTTGGCGGCTGCCGCTCGTCGTGCTCGAACGCCGCGCCAAGGGGCGCCTCGCGGCGGTCGACCACGAGCTGCCCGAGCTGATCGACTCGCTGGTCGTCACGGTCGAGGCCGGCCTCGGCCTCGGCGCCGCCCTGCGCATGGCCGCCGACGAGCTCCAGGGCCCGCTGGGCGAGGAGATCTCGCTGGCGCTGCGCGAGCAGTCGATGGGGCTGTCGAGCGAGGAGGCGCTGGAGAACCTCGCCGAGCGCGTCGACACCGCGGCGATGCGCGGCTTCGTCCGCGCCGTCCTCCAGGGCGAGCGCCTCGGCGTCTCGATCGGCGACATCATGCGCTCGCTCGCCGTCGAAGCCCGCGCCCGCCGCCGCGCCGACGCCGAAGAACGCGCCCACAAGGCCCCGGTCAAGCTCCTCTTCCCCCTCGTCTTCCTGATCTTCCCCTCGATCATGATCATCCTCCTCTACCCCGCCCTCCACAACATCAGCAAGGCGCTGGGGGGCGGCTGAGAGACCGGACTAGGCGCTTTTACCCGATCGTGCGTGCTCGATCTCCAAGCGCCGATTGAGTTCGGCGAAGATCTTCGTCGCCCGTTCTCTTTCGCGCGGGCCACGGGCGGCCAGTCCGACGACCCCCTTCACCCTTCCGTCGCGGAGCCGCACCTGGAGGCTCGGGCTGTAGACGGTGTCGAGAAGCTCGAATCCCTCGATCTCGTCCCATCGCCAGTGGTAAGTCCGCAGAAAGGTCCGCGCCTTGAGCCCGTTGCTCTCGACCATCACGCCGACGGTGGCAATGCGAAGGAAAAAAGACGCCCAGACCAGGATGAAGATTCCATTCCTCAATTCGCTCGGTTCGCCGGTCGCGATCCAGTTGATGAGTCCGACAATCCCGATGAACGCCGTCGTTCCGCAAAGGACCCAGAGCATCGGCAGACTCCAGGAGTTCGCCCTCAGCAGGCCCCTCCGTTCGGCAGGCAATCCGCCCGTATCCGCTGTTCCGGCGCTCGTGAATCGCTCCATTGGCCCACCCGAACCGTAGTGATGCCTCCGGCTACTCGCGTCTCGCGTGGACCACCTCGAGCGCCGTGCCGGGACCGTCGAGCATCCCGCGGAGGATGCGTTCGGCGACGGGGGTCAGCCCGACGTCGGCCGAGATCCGCGACGCCGAGGTCTCGAATACGCCGCCCGGGAGCAGCGATGCACCCGTTACGAGCAAGCCCTGCACCTCCGAGCTCGTAAAGTCGAAGCACGCGGGTTCGGAGAGCTCGTGGGCGACGTTTTCGCCAGTCATGAAGCCGACACTGAATCCGGCTGCGATCGGGCATAGCTCGACCTGCGCCACGCATACGGCCGCCGCGGCCACCGGGACCAATTCGGCGCGGTGTTCATCGACAAAATGCGGCGCTGCACGCACCGCATCCCCGCCGGCTTCGACGGCGTCACCTGCGGCGCCGGCCAGTGTGCTGCCGGCTTCCGCGACGTCTTCCACCACTTCCGTAGCGCAATCTACGGGGTTCGGCAGCAGTCCGCTGCAATCCATGCCGCTGGGATCGACGAAGCGAAGCGGGTTCTCGTTGCCATAGCCATATGGCGATCGCGTCAGCGCCTCGAGCGGGTCGCGGCTCATGAACTGCCCGGTCGCCGGGTCGTAGAAGCGCGCCCGCAGGAACTGCAGGCCCGTCTCGGGATCGGTGTACTGGCCGGCGAAGCCGAGCGGGGTCGTCGCGGTACCCGTGCTCCCTTCCGGCGTCCCGTAGGGGCCGTAGGTAAAAACGCCCGTCGTTTCGCCGCTCGAGTTGGTCAGCAGCCGCGTCGAGCCGAGCTGGTCGTGGTGGTAGTAGGTCGGCGTTTCGCCTTCGATCGACTCGACCGGCAGACCCTGCGGCCCGTAGACGTAGCTTGCCTGGCCGTCGCTGAGCAGCAGCGGTAGGCCGGCGTTCTCGTCCCAGGCGAAGTGATGCGTGGTTTCGCCGCTCGTCCGCGAGGCGATAAGGCCGGCGCCGTCGTAGGCGTAGCCGACTTCGATCGCCGGGGATTCGCCTTCGGCCGCGCGCTCGACCGAGGTCAGGTCCCCCGCCTGGTCGTAGCCGTAGCTGGTCGCCTGCCCGGCTTCCGGGGTCGCCTCGGTGCGCTCGCCGAGTTTGTCGTAGGCGTAGCTGAGGCCGGTGCCCGCTTCGAGCTGGCTGGCGGCGTCGTAGGTGTTGTTGGTGCCGGGAGCTTTCGTCAGGTTGCCGGCGAGGTCGTATTCGAAGCTCGCTTCGCCGGCTTCGGTGAGGCGGTCGTTTTCGTCATAGCCGAAGGCTTCTTCCGAGGCTCCCGGCAGCCCGGCGCCGGCGAGGCTTTCGAGCTGGCCGAGTTTGTCGCGCGCGTAGGCGAGCGAGGCGAGCGTTTCGGCGCCCTTGCCGAAGCTCGCTTCGCTCATCGAGCCAGTGCGGTCGTAGGCGTATTCGTCGACGTTGCCGGTGCCTTCGGGGAAGGTCGTCTGCGTCAGGGCGGAATTGGGGTTGTAGGCGAAGCTCGTCGTGTTTTCGAGCCAGTCGGTGACGCTCGCCAGGCGCCCGGCTTCGTCGAAGCCGCGGGTGACGGCTTTGCCGTTCGGGTAGGTGATCTTCTTCAGCTGTTCGCCGAGGTCGAATTCGTAGCCGACCGTGTCACCGTGGCCGTCTTCGGTTTCGGTCAGGCGGCCGAGCTGGTCGTAGGCGTAGGTGGATTCGCCCGTGCCGTCGACCATGCTGGTCAGGTTCGAGTCGGCGTCATAGGCCGCTTCGACGTCGGCCGTGGTTTCGTCTGAGTAGCTCGCCTTGGTCAGCCGGTTGGCCGCGTCGTATTCGTAGCTCGTCGTGCGGCCTTCGGCGTCGGTGAAGGCGGTCAGGTTGCCGGCGGCGTCGTATTCGGCGCCGGATTCGCGTTCCAGCGGGTCGATCGCTTCGACCGGGCGACCGAGCAGGTTGCGGACGTATTCGGTCACATGTTCGTTCGGGTCGGTCTGGGAGACGACCTTGCCGAGCGAGTCGTAGGCCGTTTTCAGCACGGCACCGCTGGGCCTTTCGACTTCGGTCAGCTCGTTTGCAGCGTTGTAGGTGTATTTGGTCGTCTGGCCCTTGGCGTCGGTCTTCGAGAGCAGGTT
Organism: uncultured Solirubrobacterales bacterium; assembly: GCA_963835315.1. Lineage (GTDB taxonomy): Bacteria > Actinomycetota > Thermoleophilia > Solirubrobacterales > 70-9 > VRUE01. Next base: position 36,436 of record CAWIFA010000036.1, read on the forward strand.
GCCGGCGGCGTCCCAGGCGTATTCGGTCGCGTGGCCGAGCGGATCGGTGACCTTGGTCGGCCGCCCCTGGGCGTCGCGTTCGATCGCGGTTTCGTATTGGGATGCTTCGGCGCCTTCGACGTTGCCGCGCGGGGAGACGACCGAGACGAGGCGCGAGTCTTCGTCGTAGGCCATCGTCTGCTTGTCGCCGAGCGGACCGGTGACGGCCGTCCGGTCGCCGTGGCTGTCGTATTCGAAGCCCCAGGTTCGTTCGAGGGGATCGGTGACGCTTTCGGGCAGCCCTCGGCTGTCGTATTCGACGCTGGTCGTCTGGGTCGCTTCGCCGGGGGCGGGCCGCGAGATCGATATCGGGTTGCCGTCGGCGTCGCGTTCGATCGTCGTTTTCTCGCCGCGCGGGGTGGTGATCGAGACGACCTGGCGCTTGGAATTGTAGGTGCGGGTGGTTTCGTCGCCCGCCGCGTCGGTTTCGCTCGTGCGGTTGCCTTCGGCGTCATAGCCGAATTCGGTCTTGTGGCCGTCGGGGTCGGTGCGGGCGACCGGGTAGAGGTCTTCGTCGTATTCGTATTTGGTCGTGGCTTCGTCTTCGCTGCCGTAGGCGTGGCTGATTTCCGTCGGCAGGTTGTCTTCGAAGGCGATCTTGGTCACCGCTTCGTTGGGCAGCGTGACTTCGGTGTTGCCTTCGTTGTAGGTCCAGGTCGTTTCCCGTTCCATCGGGTCGACCTGTGCGGTGACGCGGCCCTGTTCGTCGTAGACGTTGGTCGTTTCGCCCCCGCGCGGGTCGGTCATCGCGGTGAGCAGGTGGCCGGAGTCGTATTCGTAGCCTTCGCTGGCTTCGCCGGGGTCGGTGACCGAGACGAGGTCGCCTTCTTCGTCGTAGGAGAAGCTCGCTTCGTGGCCTTCGGGGTCGGTGACCGATTCGATCAGGCCGGCTTCGTCGTAGGCGAAGGTCAGTTCGCGTTCGGAGGGGTCGGTGACCGTCGTCAGCTGGCCCGCTTCGTTGTAGGAGAGCGTCGTTTCGTTGCCGTTGCGATCGGCGATCGATTCGAGCCGTCCTTCGCTCGAGAAGTCGAAAGCGCGCTGGCTGGGCAACGTGTAGGTGAAGGAGCCGCCTTCGTTCTGCACGAGCGTCGCCTGCACCCAGGCGGGCGCGGTCCATTCGCCTTCTTCTTCAGTGAAGGTGACGCGGCTGCCGTCGGCGTTGGTGATCGTCGCCGCCGTTTCGCTGGGGTCGAGTTCGAGGCTCTCGCCGTATTCGTAGGTCCAACCGCGTCCGAGCGCGCTTTCGGTGCCCTCGAGGGCGGCGAGGGAGTTGTAGGTGCGGCTGAAGTCGAGGCCGCCGTTGAGGCCTGGGACGCTCAGGTCGGTGCGGGTCTCCGAAAAGTTGCCGGTGACGCAGTTGACTGGGTCCGCGCACTTTGGCGACCACAGGCTTGGCGCGAAGAGCGGGCTTTCACCGCCGAAGAAGACGGAGTTGGGCGGTTCAGGCGCGCCTTCGACCGGGGAGGTCAGGAAGTCGTTGGGGCCAATGTCGAAGGTGTCCCAGCCGCAGCCGTAGTAGGGCTTAGTGCTCGCATGCGGTACGTAATTGCTGTTGAGCGGCCCCTTCGGGATCTGCCATTCGTACGTCGGTTTGCTCCAAGTGTAGGCAAGATGACCCAGGAATGACTGTTCCGTACCAGCACATGCGGGATTGTTGTGGTAAAAGTAGACATCCGGCCCCCAGTAATTATTACGCCAGTCTACTGGTAGCGCTTCGCACTTATGCAACGTATATAGCTGGCGTTCGGCTTCCGCAGTACCGTCGTTGGCGTAGATATTGTTGTACTCGCCATGTGCAAAGGCCGACGCAGGGTCACTGCATTCCTGCTGAATGCGAATGCCAAAAGCGCCATTTTTGACGATCGTGTCATAGACGAACCTGGAGCCAGCGCTGGTGCTGGGGGTACGATTGAAGAAGGCGCCGCTAGAAACATTGTTGCTAATCGTGCTGTGGTCAATGCTAGCCGCGGTCGATGAGCCAAGAATCGAAACGCCATCCCCATTGTTGGAAAACGTCGAGTAGGAAATGGTTGCTGTGCTCCCAGCCCACACCTCGAGTCCAGAGTACTTGTTGTGTTCAAAGGTGTCGTGATCGATGACCGCTGGAGCTCCATTGCCGACTTCGAGCACGCCGTAGTTCTGATAGCCGCCGGAGCCGGTGCCACCGTACGTGAATTCGGTATGGGAGATCGTGGAGAGTGGACCTTCAGACCAAATACCGATACCTCGATATTGGCCTGGTTCGCCCGCTCCCGATAGCCCTTGGCTCGAAGTTATCGTGATCGGACTGCCGGTGGTACCGTTAGCGTGGATCGCTCCATACACATGGAGCATCGCGGACGACCCTGCATTGAAATCCACCGTCACCCCGGGTTCGATCGTCAGGGTAGCGCCTGCTTTTACGCTGACCGTCGCATCGAGATCGTAGGGGCTGCCGCTTTCGGTCCAGGTTGTGTCTTCTGTAATGTTTTCGGTCACCGCTGTGTTGGCGGCGGCGGGGGCGGCGAGCAGGGCAAGGGTTGCGGCGGCAAGTGCAAGGGCGGCGAGCAGGGTGAGCGCGCGGCTCGACGGCTTCCCGATGAGGTGGCTTCTGCCGGGTGCGAAGGTGCTCGTTGACCGTGACGCCGCTTCTTGGTTCGGGAACGTGAGGCTCGACGGCCTGTTGGTCGATCGCGGGCGATGCCAGCTCCGACGACCGGTGAGTCGATTCCGGCGTCGATCTGCGTTCCGCCCAAGCCCCTGTAGCCCCATCTGCCGCCCTGCCTCTCCTCGTGGAGCGTCCCTGGTGCCGCGTTCCTATACGTGGCACGGTTCGTTCCGATTTGGCGCGGGATTCTTATCAGCTCCGCGGCGCCCATGCACCGCGAAGCTTCCTAAGTCAACGAATTACCGGGAACTTTAGCCCGTGGCTTCATAGGACTCAAGGCGACAGGCTGCGGGCGCGATGGCAGACTCGCGTCCGCAGGCCTTCGGCCCCGCGCTACGGCAGCTCCGTGAAGAGCGCGATCTGAGCCAGGAAGCTGCGGCACTGGCATGCGGTCTCGACCGCGCGTACTTCGGGCAGTTGGAGCGGGCGATCAAGATCCCGACTCTGAAGACCGTCTGGCGGATCGCCGACGGCTTGGACACCCGCCCATCGGAGCTTCTCGCTCGCGCCGAGCGGATCGAGGACGAGAGATAGCGGCGCCCGCGAGGCGTACCGCGGGACGAGTCCGGTGCCGCCCAAGGGAACGTCAAGGGAACGAAAGGGGTCGAAATCGGCCCATCGCCGACCTTCACTGACCTCCGCCGACCTACCGGCCGGAACCGGACGGAGCGGCGGCAAACCGGGCTGTGGAGCCAGATCTGGCTCCACAGCGGCCGAGGTCAATGCCCGACGAGGATCGAACTCACGACCTTCGGCCTGAAAGGACGAGGGGCACTCGCATGAGGAGCGGGATTGCGGCGGTTACGGCCGAGATGCGCCTGTGGCCGATCCCTGTCCTGGACGGCGCCCCAGAGATATCGACCTCAACAAGGGGTACATTGGGAGCATGCTTCGTGATGCCTTGACGATCCTCGCTGCCGGTCGTCGCCGTCGGCTGCAAAGGGCTGCCCGGCCCACGTTCGACCTAACCGCCGAGGAGATCGAGCGATCGACCAACGCTGCCATGCGCCTCGCCGATGCGTCGAAGTCTCAAGCGGAAGCGCGAATCAACGCGAACAGCAACCTTCCTGCGTAGCCGCGGGAGGCAGGTGCGCGATGGCCGGAGCGTTCGACGCATCCAGCGAGTTCGGCCACGATCCGCTTGCCACCGCCGAGGAGATTCAGCACAGCGGCGAGCTGAACCGAACTGGCCGATCAGCAGCCCCGCGAGTAGCTTTCTCAACGTCTCGCCTCCTCCCCCCTACCCGCCCTGCACAATCTCAGCAAGGCGCTGGGGGGAGCCGATCTCGTCAGCCGCGCACGAAATCGCTTGACCAAGTCGGTCGGCGATGTCAAGCTCGCCGCCAAACCGGCACCCCATGGCAGCCGGCGCCCTACGCCTCACCCAAGGAGAATCCGTGAAGAAGATCCGCAAGCATCTCACCTACGCGAAAGGCGCGGATCAAACCCGAAGCGACCGATAACTTCAGCGTCGTCGTGCTCTGCGCCAAACAGGGCTGAGATCACCTTGTCCGTGACGTCCCCGCCAGGTGCGGGGCCGTCGCGGGCGAACGAGCCCGACGAGGGCGGCAAGGAGGTCCGGGCTGCGGATTCGGCGTCAATGGCAGATCGATGGTAATTTGACCCCATGAAAGTAACCATCGACAAGGCAGGTCGTCTAGTCGTCCCAAAGTCGCTGCGCGAGGTGCTCGGATTGCGCGGCGGCGAGGAACTCGAAATCTCCGTGCGCGAGGGCGGCCGGCTCGAGCTCGAGGTGCCGGCGACGCCGATGCGACTCGTCCGCCGGGGTGGGCGGGCGGTCGCCGTCGCCGATCGCGAGATGCCGGTTCTCACCCAGGCGGCGGTCCGCGAGACGCTCGAGCGAGTCAGGCGTTGAGCGCCGCGCGAGCGAGTTGCGTGGACAGCTCCGTGGCGGTCGCCGCCTTCGGCTCCTGGCATGAGCTGTACGACGCCGCGGTCGCCGCGGTCGACGCCTCCCCGGCGCTCGCCGCCCACGCCGCGCTCGAGGCCTACTCGGTGCTGACGCGACTGCCGGACCCCTTTCGCGCCCCCGCGATCACCGTGACCGAGTATCTCGCCGCCAACTTCGAGCGCCGCCTCGCGCTCCCGGCCGCCGAGCAGCGCCGCCTGCCCGAGCTGATGCAGCGCGCCGGCATTCGCGGCGGCGCCGTCTACGACGGCCTGGTTGGCCTCACCGCGAAGGCGGCTGGAGCCGAGTTGGTCAGCCTCGACGTCCGGGCGGCGGAAACCTACGCCCGCCTCGACGTAGCCCACCGGCTGATCCTCTGAATCCGAGCGCGTCCCGGGTCAGCGGTCGAAGCACGCGGCGCCGCCGAAGAACGCGCCCACAAGGCCCCGGTCAAGCTCCTCTTCCCCCTCGTCTTCCTGATCTTCCCCTCGATCATGATCATCCTCCTCTACCCCGCCCTGCACAACATCAACAAGGCGCTGGGGGGCGGCTGAGGCGACGGGTTAACGCCGATCTTCGTCTGTGGTGCTAGATTGCTGCTCGTAGGGATCGGTGCGCCGCTCTTAACGGCGTCATAGAGTCCTCAAGGCTCGCCGGTCCCTTTTTCTTTGCCTAGCCCACGCGACGAATCGTCTTTACGACACGCCGCCCGCGTCGAAATTCGTACCGCAGCGCCTTGATCTCCTCGATGTAAGGCGCCAGCTCCGGGCGCTGCGTTTCGTCCGCTATATGGGGACCCAGGTAGACGACGAGGTCAGCCACCTGAAGGCCCGGGCTTATGGCACTCGCCGTGAAGTTCGGGATCTGCGTAAAGCGACTCGCCCAATCCCCCCTTGCCCTGAACAGGTAGTTGCTGATCGCACACGCCGCCGCTGCGTCGTCGCTGTGGTGTCTCTGGTCGAAAGTCAAGCCACCCCTACGACCACGGGCCTCATTCCTCATCAGTGCACGCATGTCAAAAAGCAGCTGTTTGTAGGGCTTTGAAAGTTCGCTCGAATTGGGATTTCTGAGCAAGGAGAGCGCGGGGTCAGTCGTCCAGATCACGAATACTCGGCCCTTGTGTTTCCGAAGGGCCTGGAATGTCTTGTCCGTGGCATTGAGGAGGCTGGAATGGCCTTTTTCTCCGTGACGCCGCCTGAACGCAGATTTGGCGAAGCACGAGTTCCCTTTCAACTCGCAGTCGCTCAGCTCCTCGGCGCCAAGCTCGTCCCGCTTGATCGCAAACACTTCGCGGCAAAACGCGTTGTACTTCGGCTCCGGGATTCCGACGCCGCCCAGTGCACCAACCTCGTGGCCACCTATGACCTGCCACGACTCGTCAACAAAGAACAGCAAGGAACGGAGTCCTTTCCGAGGCTGCCGTGGCCAGCCACAATCTAGGTCCTTTGCGCATGTGCGTGACGATATGCATCGTCCCGGACCGCTCCATCGTCGGTGCCGAAGGCGCCTTCAGTGATGCCCCTGCTCACGAATGGCATTGCGATGGTAGCTTAATGCCATGAAAGTAACCATCGACAAGGCAGGTCGTCTAGTCGTCCCAAAGTCGCTGCGCGAGGTGCTCGGATTGCGCGGCGGCGAGGAACTCGAAATCTCCGTGCGCGAGGGCGGCCGGCTCGAGCTCGAGGTGCCGGCGACGCCGATGCGACTCGTCCGCCGGGGTGGGCGGGCGGTCGCCGTCGCCGATCGCGAGATGCCGGTTCTCACCCAGGCGGCGGTCCGCGAGACGCTCGAGCGAGTCAGGCGTTGAGCGCCGCGCGAGCGAGTTGCGCGGACAGCTCCGTCGCGGTCGCCGCCTTCGGCTCCTGGCATGAGCTGTACGACGCCGCGGTCGCCGCGCTCGACGCCTCCCCGGCGCTCGCCGCCCACGCCGCGCTCGAGGGCCCCGGTCAAGCTCCTCTTCCCCCTCGTCTTCCTGATCTTCCCCTCGATCATGATCATCCTCCTCTACCCCGCCCTCCACAACATCAGCAAGGCGCTGGGGGGCGGCTGAGGGCGGCCTCAGCCTGTTGCGCGGCGCAGAAGGAAGTCCCGAAACATGGGCGCCGTGTAGGCGTATTCGCCTTTGCGGATCCGGTACAGGGCGCCCGCCTCGATGAGCCTTCCCAGGAGGACGTTGACGTTGCCGGGGCTCTTGTCGGATAGCTCGCCGAGATCGGACGCTCGCAGGGGCGGATATGGGCAAGCGGCGGACGCGAACAGCAGGTCCTGCTCGGCGGGAGTGAGCGTCGAGATGCGGGGCTCGTAGAAGTCGCGATCGAGGCGGCTGTGGATTTCCGGCCGGGCCTCGTTGAGCAGGCTCATCGTCAATTGGTCGACGCCGGCGAGGTCGGCGGTGTCCCAGAGCTCGGAGCCCCATAGCTGGATGAAGTAGGGATAGCCCTCCACTTCGTCGACCACAGCCTTCGCGACCACTGCATCCGCGCTGCGACCGGTTCCTTCGAGTGGACGGATGAAGGCGGCCAGTGCCTCATCGCGCGAAAGCGAATCCACCACCTCGCCGCGGAAGAGGCGCTCGCTGTATGAGCGGGCGTTCTGAAGGTTGCCGGCAAGCGTCGGCAATCCGCAGATGACCAGCGCGAGCGGAAGCTCCTGGCGCTGAAGGGCGACCAGCGGCGCGATCAGAAGGGAAAGCGGGTGCTCCCCGTGGCGACCGCGCTCGTCGCGGATCAGCTGCGCCTCGTCGAGCAGCAACACGACACCCTCGCGTCCCTTGGTCACCGCCAGCTCGACGGTGCCGAAGAGCTGCTGTGCAAGATCGGCCTCGCGTTCAGAACCCGGCGCGATGGACAGCGAGACGTCTTCCCATGTGACTGAAAGGCTCCTCGATCGAATTGCCTGGCCGGCGGCCGCGCGAAGGCGCTCGAAGCGGGACACTCGTTCACGGGTTCGCTGCAGGAGCCCGGCGAGAGCGTCCTGCAGGGTCTCGTCGGTGTTATGCGTGGGCTGGAACTCGAACTCGACAGGCTCCCAGTTGGCTTCCGCCGCCCGTTCGGCGAAAGCTCCCAGGAGCACGGTCTTGCCGACACCCCGTAAGCCGGTGACACGCATGCTCGCCTGCAACTCGGGCGCTGCCCGCAGCATCGCCGAGAAGCGATGGAGCGACGGGTCGCGCCCAGCAAGATAGAGCGGGCGAACGCCGACGCCCGGTCTGTACGGGTTCTTCCTAGATGATCTGGTCATTACAGAAAGTTGTTAGGTTAGCGCAACCTAAAGACATCTCTGTAATAAGTGCTGCGCCGGGAAGGTGGCGACTGCCGCCGCCCTGCCTCGACCACGATCATCCTCCTCTACCCCGCCCTGCGCAACATCAGCAAGGCGTTCGGGGGCGGCTGAGGCGGCCTGAGGTTCGTCAGAGACCCCACTTCGCCTCGAAGGCGGTTTGATACACCGGGTCTTGGCAGATGCAAATGCCGCGCGCATCCTTGGCGATCGGCTGAGTGATGTGCTCGGCGATCGGTCGCATCACATCCAGGCGAGTCGCCTCGGCCGTCGATACATCGCGTCCGAGCAGATCGGCTAAGAGACGAGCGGCCAGCAGAATTCCCGCCAGAGCGGACTGATGGGCGAGCGGGACATGGACGTCGCGGGCGGGCTCCCCGATCCGATCCAACGGCACGACCCCGCCGCCGCAGAGTCCCTCGACATAGATCTCGCGCAGTGGTCGCCCCTTGTAGGCGAGCAGCACCTCCGGTTCGATTTCAAGCGCGGAGGCCGCCTCTTCGAGCAACTCCGGCGGGGTGGGCTCGCTTCCCACCAGGAGACGGCGCACCTGCTGCTGGTGTTGTGGAACGCCCAGTGCTGCGGCCACCTGCTCGTCCTCGCTCGGGACCTGACCTTGCGCCAGGTAAAGGCAGGCAAGGCAGGCGCCGTCCTTCCAGGGGTGAACGGAAACCCCGAGGTCCCCCGCCTGCGTCCAGCCATTGACGATCCACCGCGGCAGTCCGTCCTGCACGGCGCGCCGGTCTGCCGCACTGTCGAGGGCAACCAGAACGCGCTCCCACCGATGGCCTTCGCCGACGATGAAGTTGTTCCAATCGACCTCGTGTGGCCATCCGCGAAGCTTCCCATTCAGCGCCGCTTGCGCGAGCGCAATCTTGGCTTTGCCCTCATCGGCGAGCGCGCTCAGCACATAGCGCTGCATGTTGCTCAGCTCGATCCGCTCGGGGTCCACCAGGTGCAGCTCGCCCCCCACAGGAGCCCGTGCCAGCGCCCACAGGGCGCCATTGCCGATCGCACCAAGGCCGACGAGCACGGTCGAGGCTGGGATCTCGACCTCGGCGAGACCAGGCTGCTCTCCACTGGGTCGACGCTCAAATTCCAGCGTCGAGAGCGTCAACTCCTCATCTGGCCCCGCTGTCTGATCGTCGACGAAAACGGAACGGAAGATCCACGCGGCGCCCAGACACGCAGCCGCGCCGGAGCCGAGTGGATTGCTCGATTGACCGACCGGCTGGGGGGCGTTTCCGGAAACGCTCGCATCCCATCCGTCACAGCCAACGAATACGGTCGACTTGGACCCTTGCCCGCCGCCTGGTCCGATACCGAGGGCAAGATCGCCCATTCCGCCGCGGAGCTCGATCCGGGGATTGATCGCCCTCGCAAGGTTGACCCATGGCTCTGGATCAGGCCCTCGGATCGCCAAGCGCGGATAGAGGCGACTCAGCAGGCGAACCGCCATGTCGATGCAGTGGCGCCCCTCCGAACTTGCCGCCGCCTCATTGCCGAACTCGATCGCGACCGTGACACGTTCCAGACGATCGCGGATCGCTTCCTCGTCGAAACCCGATAGGACCTGGGCCGCGGCTACGGCGGAGCGCCGGAAGTAATCGGGGAGCGCCAATCAGGTCACCTCGATCAGGTCGCGCGCCGCTGCGCTTTCGAGCCAGCCCTGCGGAGATAGACGGTACACGGCGGTGTCGTCGCACAGCAGCCCCCGCTGAGCAAAGTCTGCGGCGACAATCGAAAAGCTTCCGAGCGCCGTCGCGATCGGATAGGTGTCGTCGGTCTCGGAATGGAAGGCGTCAGTCGGATGAGCGTGGACCTGAGCTCCCAGCGCCTCGCCATGCTCGAAGAGCCATACGTTGAGCTCGTGCAGCGCATCCGCTTCGATGCGAACCAGGAGACCGTCGCGCGTCCTGTAGGAGGACTGGCGAGGGACGTGGGGGGTCTTGACCCGGAAGACCTCTCCCTCGACGGCTCCGCTCCAAAGAACGAACAGCTCGTAGCCTTCTCGGCCCGCCGCGCGCAGCGACTCCTCAGTTCGGTCGAGCGCTTCGGCTGGCAGAAGGAGCCTTTCGACCCGCTCCAAGCTCACTGCGGGGGCTCGCCGAAGTCAAGGCTGACGTGGGGCTCGAGGTTGACGCCGTACCCCTTGACCGGCTGCACGCCGTAGGTGTGAATCACCTCCAGCAGTCGCACCAGCCGCCCGGCTCCGGCGGTCCGATGAAGCTCCCAGGCATCGCCGCTGTGCGCAGGATGGAGGTGGTACTCGCGGACGCCCGCAAGGCAAAGAAAGGGGATCTCGTCCGGGCCGTAGGCCTGCATGAACGGCTGAGCACCCTGCACCTGTAGCTGCCCAGGCATCCCCGGGAGCTGCAAGGACTGCCCGCCAACCGCTCGGGGGAGTCTCGTCGGCAGCTCCTTCGCCCTGTAGGGCTCGCCGGTAAACGGGTCGACCAGCCGCACAGAAGGAGGCTCGGCATCGTAGTTCGTGTAGTCGAAGAGGACGCCGCAGACGATGGCGGGCGGACTGCACTGCGGCGCCGCCATCGCGACAAGAACCTTCGGGAACAACGCCTCGAGCAGCAGCCAGCCGTTGCGCCGATACTCCTGACCCAGCGATCGGAAGTCCGCGACCTCCTGCTCGAACTTGGCGCGGGAAACAGCAGGCTCGACGTGCTGAACAGCCGGCTCGATGTAGCTGACCGGCATCGCTCAGCCGCCGACGCCCGCTTTGAGGTTGAGGAATAGCTGCGTGCCGGGTCCGAAATCGAAGCCCCCGATCTTGCGATCGAGATCCAACTCCTTCCCGGCGGCATCACGGAGCTCCCATGCATCGGGGGGCTGTCCGGTAGAGCTGGTCTGCTGCAGCGCGCGCTCTATGACCGTCTTAAGGGGGGCGTTTAGATTGGCCTCGACGACCGTCGGCTCGCCGTTGACGATGATGGTCAGGTCGATCTCATTGGGGGATGAGGGCATATCGGAACCTCCTAGCAGGGCTTTCCCGACAGTGTATCATTTTGTTCACTGTCTAAAGTGAAATAGATGAGACACCGATGCGCTTGTATTCCGAGCGAAGGCTCATTTAAAGACCGATGCAGATCAAGGACCTCCCACGACGCGTCTACTCAACCCCGACGGGAGACCTCTCCGAGCCCGCCCAAGCGATGCATCTGCTGGAAGGCCTGGTGCCCGAGACGGGCGCTGTGTCTCCCCATGTCGCCGTGCTCGAACTGCGCGGAAAGCTCTTCACGCCAGCGTCGCTCCGCGAGCTGATCGTGCGACTCGGGCAACAGGTGCGAGGTGGGCTCTACGGAGACATGAAGCTGGTCGTAGTCACGTCCGATCCGGCCGTTCGCGAGATCGTGGAGCTCCTGGCGAACGCCCATTCGCTCCCGATCTACTTGGCGGACTCGATCGACCCGTCTGCGGTTGAAGACGCGGCGCCTGCGGGCGACTTGACGAAAGCCGACACGGAGACCCTGGCGGAGCTCAACTCGCTCGGGGGAATGGCAACGGTCACGCGGATCGCAGAAGCGATGCATCTGGAGCCGACCGCTGCGACGAATCGTCTCGTCAACGTCGAGAAGAAGGGCTACCTGCACCGCATCAAGCGGGGAGGGCGGCAAGGCGACTTGTTCGTCGATCCACGGACCCGCCGGCAAGCGGTTGCCGGCGTCGGCCCTGAGGGCGAAGGCCCCAGGATGCGAGAGGCCCTCCTCGATAGCGGAATCCAGACCGACCCATACGAGGCCAAGCCCTTGAAGCTCGAGGGCGCGGCAGCACGGAGAGCGCAGGAAATCATCCGGCGAGGCGACGGTTAGGCCGGCGCAGGTCGGATGCTGAGCAGATCCCCCGCAAACCGCGCGGATGACGCGGAGTTTGCCGAATTCTGCTGCTGCGACAGCGATGCGCCTGCTTGGGAGGTCGAGGCGGAGAACTACGTTCGAGCCTCGGCGCTGGGGCACAGTGAACACGTGCTGGCCATGCGCAACGATGACGGCCTCTTGGTCGCCGTTTCAGCGTTCACCCGCCGAGACATCGAGATCGTTCCGGTGGCGCAACCGACGCAGCAAGTGGGGTGGCATTTGCAGGTCATGGCAGTGCGCCTCGAGCACCAGCGCCAGGGGGTCTGCGGGGAAGCCTTCGCGCTTACGTTCGAAGCGATGCGCGAACTCGACGACAGACGCGGACTCATCACCGCCCATGTGCACAAGGACCATGGACCCAGCCTCGCAGCGTGCGAAAAGGTGGGGCTCGAGCGCTTGATGCCGCTCGGACAGGACGAAGATTATTGGGTTCTTCTCGGGACGGTCCCCGGACTGAATCCCTCGATGGACGACTGATCACACGAATGCCCATCCCCTCGTCTTCCTGATCTTCCCCTCGATCATGATCGTCCTCCTCTACCCCGCCCTGCACAACATCAGCAAGGCGCTGGGGGGCGGGTGAGGGTCCCGGTCCCCATCCGAGCCCCGTTCCGGTATGCGACGGGAGTAGGGTAGACGGCCATGATCCGCGGGAGGAGCATGGGCGTGCTGGTGCGGGCGGTGGCCGTCGGCGGCGCTTTCCTGGCGCTCACGGCGTTCGCCATCCCGGACAGCGCCACCTCGGAAGGGGAGATCGTGATCCGCGGCCCGGCGTCGAGCTCGCACCTGCGGATCTCCGTGAGCGCCGGCGACGTGCTGGTCAGCGGCTATCTCGCCCGGAGCCCCCAGACGGGCTGCTCCTACGGCAGGGGGCGTGACCTCGTCTGCCCGCTTGCCGGCGCCGGCAGGATCGAAGTCGTCATGGGCCCCTCGGACGACAAGGTCGAGGTCGTCGACCCGCTGCCGGTTCCGCTCACCGCCCGTCTCGGCGCGGGCTCGGACAAACTGATCGGCAATGCAGAGGTCGACGTCTGCTATCCCGAAGCCAGCAAACGCAACCGCTGCTACGGCGGAGGCGGCGACGACATCTGCATCACCGGCCAGAAGAACAGCGACTGCGTCGGCGACGGGGGCGACGACTACTGCCGGCACGGAGCCGGCAGCGACGGCTGCTGGGGCGATTTCGCTCCCAAACCCGACGATCCCCGCCAGGGGGCTCCCGGCGACGACGTCTGCTACATGGGGCCCGGCCAAGATGGCTGCCATGGAGGTCCCGGCAACGACCGGCTCTACGGGGGGCCGGGCGCCGACCAGCTCTACGGCGAGGCCGGCCACGACTTCTGCGACGGCGGCCCGGCGGTCGGCCGCTCGCACGGTTGCGAGTCCGGCCCCGGCCACTGAGCCGACCCGCGACTCCGTCAATGCGGGCCGGCAACGCGGGCGACGCCAACCGGCGGCTCAGCGCGCGGCGATCGCGTCCGCCAGCTTCGCGACCGGCGCCGGCGTGGGCGGCGCCGGCGCGCCACAGCGAGAGCCGAAGTGCTGGGTCCAGACGTGTGCGCGCGCATGGCCCTCGAGCCGGCCCGTGGCCAGGCCGACGCCGAACTGGCGGTAGTGGCCGAGGATGTTCGCCCGGTGAGCGGACGAATGGATCCAGGTGCGAAAGATCGCCCGCACGCCGCCGGCGCCGCCGCTGCCCCAGGCGAGGTTCTCGCCGGCACTCCAGCAGCGCGCCGGGATGTAGCCGACCCGCCGCATCCAGAAGGTCGGTGGCCGCCCGCAGGCGAAGTGGCTGAAGCTGTCGCAGCGCACCACGTCGTCCGACTTGTCGCGGGCCGACCTGTCCAGCACCCGGGCGTCGCCCAGCGGCGCCTCGCCGGCGCGCCGGCGGGCGAAGTTGGTCATGCAGCGCATCGCCCGCTCCTGCACGGACACGGTCGCCTGAGAGCCGCGCTGTGCGGGGCAGACATGCGGCGGCGCGATCAGCCGACCGAGGCTCATCGCCGAGGCGGAGGAGGCGAGAGCCCCGGCCACACAGGCGACAAAGACGAGCTTGACCAGTCCACGTGCCACGCCCCCTCTCTCGTCACCTCGGCGACGTCCTTTAACGGACATGTTGCAGCGGACGCACGTATGACCTGCGACCGGCGCGGGGCGGTGTCAGACTTGGTCCGGTGCGTCGCCTCGCCCACATCCTGTCGATCGCCCTGATCACCGGCGGCCTCGTCGTGATCGCCGACGTGGGAGTCACGCTCGCCTACAGGGAGCCGATCTCCTCGATCTACGGCTCGATCAGGCAGAGCGAAGCCGCGAGCCAGCTCAAGGACCTGGAAGCCGCCTACCCGGCGCCCGCAGACGTCCGTGCTGTCGCCCGGGTGAGAAAGGAGAAGCGGCAGATCTCGATCCTCGCTCGCCGCTTCGCGGCCCGATCGGACGCCGGCCAGGCGATCGGACGGATTCTCGCGCCGGCGATGGCCGGTCTGGACATCGTGGTGGTCCAGGGCACCGACGCCGCCAGCCTCGAGAAGGGGCCCGGCCATTACCCGGAAACCCCGTTCCCGGGCGAGGGACGGACGGTCGGCATCGCCGGCCACCGGACGACCTACCTTGCGCCTTTCCGCCACATCGATTCGATGGAACGCGGCGACCGGATCGTGCTGGAGATGCCCTACGCGCGCTTCGTCTATCGCGTCCAGAAGACGGCGATCGTCGATCCCACCGATGTCGGAGTCGTGCGCCCCGTCGGCTACGAGCGGCTGGTGCTGAGCTCCTGCAATCCCCTCTACAGCGCCGCGCAGCGCTTCATCGTCTTCGCCCGCATGGTCGGCGAGCACCTGCGGGGGAATCGATGACCGCGAGCCCCTCGCCGCCCGCACAGGGCGAGCGCAAGGCAGGTCGAGCCGCCGGTAGGCCCCACCGGCGCGCGGACCTCGCGATCGGCATCGTGCTCGGCATCGTCATCGGCCTCTGTGCCGTCTCGGCCTTCGTCTTCCTCGGCAGCGAAGGGACGCTGGACGCGCCCCAGGTACCGCAGTCGCGGGAAGCGAGCCCGCGCAACGCCCAACCCGCCCACCACGGCGACGCCCGGCCGGCGCCCCGGCCCAGCGGCGCTTCCGCCCGCCCCTGAGGGCTCAGTACGGGCTGGGAACGCGGACTACCACGTCATCGAAGCTGCCGAGCGCGCCCTTGGCGTTGCCGGTCGCGCCGAGCGAGAAGCCGGCGGTGCGGCCCTGGAGTTCACCCGACGCGGGGTCGGTGAAGTCGGCGACGAGCTGCCTGCCGACCCATGCCTGGATGCGGCAGCTGCCCTTTTCGGGGCCGCCGAGGACGTTGAAGGCGCGCAGGCGCAGTTCGTTCGGCCGGTTGATCCCCTGCGTGCGGATCGAGCGCGCGACGCGCTCGTACTTGACCTGGGTCGTGCTCGTGTAGCGGCGCAGCTGGGCCTTGTGCTGGAGCGGGAAGACCGCCAGCTGGTAGCGCGCACCGGCGCCCCCGGCGCGCAGGTTGAGCGCCAGGAAAGCCTTGTGCTGGACCGGTTTCGGCGTGCCCTGCAGCACGCGGCCGATCGCAGCCACTTCGAGGTCGCGGCCGATCACCGGCGTGCGGTAGGCGCACTCCTTTGTCGCTTTGCCGACGAAGATGCGGAAGGCGTGGCCGGAGCCGCCGCGCTGGCAGCGCTCGCCGGCGAAGTTGGCGATCTGCGCCTGCAGGCCGATCGACTCCATGTTGTTGCGGTAGAGGCCGATCACGCCTGCGCTCGCTGTCCCCGCGAGGGCCAGGGCACCGAGCAGGCAGGCGCAGACGACTGCGATTCGTCCCTTCATCATTCCGCAGCCTAAACACGAAATCGGGCGAAAGATGCGCAGCGTGACCGATGAACGCCGTCTTTCCCGCCCAGCCAAATAGAATTCGAGGCGATGGCCGAGCACCGACTGCCCGAGCGCGACCGCCCCTGGGTGATGCGCACCTACGCGGGGCACTCCGACGCGCGCCGCTCCAACGAGCTCTATCGCAAGAACCTGGAAAAGGGCCAGACCGGCCTCTCGGTCGCCTTCGACCTGCCGACGCAGACGGGCTATGACCCCGACCACGTGCTCGCCCGCGGCGAGGTCGGCAAGGTTGGCGTCTCGATCGCCCACAAAGGCGACATGCACCAGCTCTTCGACGGGATCCCGCTGGACGAGATGAACACCTCGATGACGATCAACGCGACCGCCGCCTGGCTGCTCGGCCTCTACGTCACCGTCGCCGAGGAGAACGGGGTGGAGCGCGCCAAGCTGACCGGGACGACGCAGAACGACATCATCAAGGAGTACCTCTCGCGCGGCACCTACGCCTTCCCGCCCGAGCCCTCGATGCGGCTGATCGCCGACATGGTCGCCTTCACCGTCAACGAGGTCCCGAAGTGGAACCCGACCAACATCTGCAGCTACCACCTGCAGGAGGCCGGGGCGACGCCGGTGCAGGAGATCGCCTACGCGCTCTGCACCGGGATCGCCGTGCTCGACGAAGTGAAGGCGCGCGGCCAGGTCGCCGAGCAGGACTTCCCCAAGGTCTTCGGCCGCATCTCCTTCTTCGTCAACGCCGGCATCCGCCTGGTCGAGGAGATCGCCAAGCTGCGCGCGATGGGCCGGCTGTGGAACGAGATCGGCCGCGAGCGCTACGGGGTGACCGACGAGAAGATGCTGCGCTTCCGCTACGGCGTCCAGGTCAACTCGCTCGGCCTGACCGAGGCGCAGCCGGAGAACAACATCCAGCGGATCGTGCTCGAGGCGCTGGCCGTGACGCTGTCGCGCGACGCGCGCGCCCGGGCGATCCAGCTTCCGGCCTGGAACGAGGCTATGGGCCTGCCGCGCCCCTGGGACCAGCAGTGGAGCCTGCGCATCCAGCAGGTGCTGGCGAACGAGACCGACCTGCTCGAGTACCCCGACATCTTCGCCGGCTCGGTCGTCATGGACGGCCTGGTCGAGGAGCTGGCCGAGGGCGCCCGCGCCGAGATGGCGGTGGTCGAGGAGCAGGGCGGTGCGGTCGCCGCCGTCCCCTACATGAAGGCCCGCCTGGTCGAGTCCCACCGCGAGCGCGTCGCGCGGATCGAGAGCGGCGAGCAGAAGGTGATCGGGCAGAACAGCTTCAGGGAGAGCGAGGACTCGCCGCTGACGGCGGGCGCCGACGGCGGCATCCTCACCCCCGACCCCGAGGTCGAGCGCGAACGCATCGAGGCGCTCGAGCAGTGGAGGGTCGAGCGCGACGAGGGCGCCGTGAAGGCGGCGCTGGAGGAGCTCGGCCGGGTCGCCGGCGACGAGAGCGCAAACGTCATGCCGGCGACGATCGCCGCGGCCGAGGCCGGGGCGACGACCGGCGAGTGGGCCGGCGTGCTGCGCGAGGCCTTCGGCGCCTACCGGGCGCCGACCGGCGTCGACGGCGCCGCGCCCCCCGGCCACCCCGAGGAGCTGGCGGCGATCCGCCGCCGCGTCGAGGAGGTCTCGGCCCGAATCGGCCACCGGATCAAGATCCTCGTTGGCAAGCCCGGCCTCGACGGCCACTCCAACGGCTCCGAGCAGATCGCCCTGCGCGCCCGCGACGCCGGCATGGAGGTGATCTACCAGGGAATCCGCCTGACCCCCGAGGAGATAGCGGAGTCCGCCCTGCAGGAGGACGTCGACGTGGTCGGCCTCTCGATCCTCTCCGGCTCCCATCTGGAGCTGGTGCCCGAGGTCGTGCGCCGCCTGCGCACCGAGGGCGTCGACGCCCCGGTGGTGGCCGGCGGCATCATCCCCCCCGTCGACGCCGAGCGCCTGCGCGAGGCCGGCGTCGACGGCGTCTACACGCCGAAGGACTTCGACCTCAACAAGATCATCGGCGAGATCGTCGCCCTGGTCGAGCAGCGGTCGACAGCCGGCGCGGCGGCTTGAGCCCCGCAAACACCCGGCTTAAGCGCGCTTTTTCTCCCAAATCAGCGAGTTAAGCGCGCTTTTTCTACACTAGACCTCCTGATGGAGGCGGCTAAGCGCACTTTTTCGCTCGGAGAGCAGCCCGAGATCTTCCCGACGAGGACGGAGACGTCCGCCGCCGTGCAGCGCGCGGTGGCCGACGGGCGCGCCCGCAAAGTAGCCGGCCGCCTCTACACCCGCAACCTCGACGAGCCGCTCGAGCAGGTCGTGCGGCGCAACTGGTCCCGCGTCGCCGCCCATTACTTCCCTGATGCGGTCATCGTCGATCGCAGCGGGATCGAGGCGCAACCATCAGCCGACGGCTCGCTCTTCCTCGACGCTGGACCCGCGTACGCAGGACGGCGACCCGTCCGCCTGCCGGGCCTCACTCTCCTGCCGCGGCTCGGGCCGGGACCCGTGCCGGGTGACATGCCCCATATGGACGGGCTGCACTTCTCGAGCCGTCCCCGAGCGTTCCTCGACAACATGCGCCAGTCGCGAGCGCGGGACGGCGTCTCGCGCACCCTCTCCACCGCCGAAATCGAGGAACAGCTCACGCGGGTCGCCACGATCCGCGGGCGCGACGCGCTCGGCGAGTTGCGCGATCAGGCGCACGAGATCGCGGATGTGCTCGAGGCGCTACGAGAGATGGCGGCCCTCGATGACCTGATCGGCGCGATCCTCGGCACCCGAAACGTCGAGCTCGCCACCCCCGCAGCGCGCGCGGCGAGGTGCACCCGTTCACCGACGGCAACGGCCGTGTCGCGCGGGTGCTGATGAACGCCGAGCTGAGCGCGGTGGGCGAGCAGCGGATCCTGATCGCGTCTGTGGCGATTGCATACTGGCGACCCGGGCGATTGCATACTTGATTACGCTGGGCCGGCTGGCGTGCGTCAAGAGGCCAGCCCCAACTTCTGCGGAAATTCCGCTTTCCAGACGGGCGATCTGCCAATGCGGGGGGAGAAACAGGCCGGGGCCCGTCCTTGGAAACGGGCATGCGACGTTGCACCAGGGATCCCGACGGCCGTGTCGTCGTCTTCGACGCGGGTTCGCAGCTGCATCTCGCGCTGCGACGGCCCTGGCTACTCGACCACCTCGATACGATCATGGCGACGATCTCCGAGCCGGACAGGCGCGAAGCCGACCCCCGGCCCGCCCGTGAGCGCTTCTACCGGCAACATCTCGACCTGAAGCGGTGGATGCGCGTCGTCGTAGACTTCGGTGAAGACCCCGCATGGGTCGTGACGGTGACCATCCAGAATCACAGCCCCATGGAGCCCCGATGACGATCACGATCGCCGGCATCCACTTCGAGCATCACGACTACGACGTTCGTGGCGACACGCTCTTCCTGAGCGTCGGACCGCCCAGTGGGAGACCTCCGGCCCGGGCATACGAGACGCCCGAGGGGCATGTGGTCGAGTACGACGAAGCCGGCGCCGTCACTTCCATCGAGCTGCTGAACGCCCGCTGGCGTCTCGAACGCGAGGGTGAGGTCCGGGTCACGCTCCCTGAGCACCCCGCGGTCGCGGACGAGCGAGAGCTCAAAGCGGCGCTCACGTAGCGCCGATTCGGGCGGCGCGGCACAATGGGGGCATGACTGAGCTGAACGGGGACCGGGCGTCCTGGCTACGCTGCTATCGCTGCTGGTCCCGCAACCTCGAGATCCAGCTGCACTACGACGCGCTCCGCCGCGTCGACCCCGACACCGGCATCCCGGCGGAGGGGATCGACGAGATCCAGGAAGCGGCCGTGCAGTGCCTCGACTGCATGCACGACCAGCCTCACCTGACCTTCCAGGACGACCGGGTGGTGCCGATCGAGGACCGCTGGGAGCGGATGGTCGCCGGCACCCCCTGGGTCGCCTCCTGCACGGTCACCGTCGACCAGGACCGGGTCGAGAGCTGCGCCGGCCCCGAAGCGGCCGAGCTGCTCGCCTACGGCGCGCTCGGCGAGGCCGGCGTGCGCGAGTTCTTCGCCCACGTGCGCTTCCACAAGCACGAGGACGAGCGGATCGTCGTCCACATGCTGGTCGAGCTCTATGCCCGCTCCGCCGAGGAGGCGACGGAAGTTCTCGAAGAGGCCGCCCAGGGCCAGCTCGAGATCACCTCCCTGGCCGAGGAGTCGCGACCCCCGGCGCACGCGTCGGACGAGGCGCACTGAGGGCGGCGCCGGCCGGCTCGCAGTTGCATCTCGCCCTCGGGACCCAACTCGACGACGCCGTGTCTCTAAACTCCGAGTTGTCCGGTTGCTGTACTCCATATTGTCCGGTTCATGAACTCCGAGCTAGCCGGATAAGCTGGTAGCCTCCAGGTATGGCGCTCATCCCGCGAAACATCGAGCCCGAGGTGCGTGACGTCCTCGCGAGCAGCCGAGCTGCCGCGGTGCTCGGCCCCCGCCAGGCCGGAAAGAGCACCCTTGCGGGTGAGCTTCAGCGCACCGGACTCGTACCCCACTACTACAGCCTGGACGAGGAGCAGACGCGCAAGACGGCCCTTGCCGACCCGGACGGCTTTGTCGCGGACATCTCGAAGCCGGCCGTGATAGACGAGGTTCAGCGGGCTCCCGACTTGCTCCTCGCAATCAAGCAGGCGCTCGACGCCTCGGACGCCCGGGGCCAGTTTCTGATCACGGGATCGGCGAACGTCCTCACCTCCCGCGCCGTCGCGGATGCGCTCCCAGGGCGGGTCGAGTACGTCAACCTCTGGCCACTCTCTCAAGGAGAGATCGAGGGGAAGCGGGACGCCCTCATCGACCGCCTCCTCGCCGGGGACCCACCGAAGCTGAGCGGCGAGCCAAAAGGACGAGCTGCCCACGCCTCGCGAATCGTCCGGGGAGGATTTCCCGATGCCTTCCAGCGCACCGACCGACAGCGCGGACGCTACTTCGGCTCCTATGCGCAGGGCGTCCTCAGCCGCGATCTCGCCGCCGTTGGGACCCTGCGAGTCGCTCCCGAGCTCCTTATCCGGCTGCTCGGCTTGCTCGCGGCGCGCTCCGGAAGCCTGACGGCGTTCAACCGCCTTGCCGGGGAGCTCGAAGTCGACGGCAAGACCGTCAAGGCTCACACGGCGATGCTCGAAGAGCTTTTCCTGGTGAAGCGGCTTCGCCCCTGGTCACGCAACCTCGGCTCGCGTCACGTCAAAACGCCGAAGCTCTTCCTCACGGACACGGGATTGATGTCGGGACTGCTCGGCGTCGACGCCGCTCGCTACGCCGCCATCGACCAGGGAGAGCTTGCGGGGGTGCTGCTGGAGACCTTCGTGACGATGGAGATGGTCAAGCAGCAGACCTGGGCGACCGCGCGCACCGAGCTCTTCTTCTACAGGGATGCGCAACAGCGCGAGGTCGATGTCGTGATCGAGTCTGCGGCAGGCGATGTGGCCGGCGTGGAGGTCAAGGCCGCGGCTTCGATCGGCACCTCCGACAGCCTCGGTCTCCGTCTCCTGCGCGACAAGCTGGGAGACCGCTTCCGAGCCGGCATCGTGCTCTACGCCGGGTCGAACACGCTTGAGCTGGACGAGCGGGTCTGGGCCGTTCCGCTCGCCGGGCTGTGGAGTACCGACGAGACGACTGGCACAATGGGGACATGACTGAGCTGAACGGGGACCGGGCGTCGTGGCTGCGCTGCTATCGCTGCTGGTCCCGCAACCTCGAGATCCAGCTGCACTACGATGCGATCCGCCGGGTCGACCCGGACACCGGGATTCCCGCCGAGGGCATCGACGAGGTGCAGGAAGCGGCCGTCCAGTGCCTCGACTGCATGCACGACCAGCCCCACTTGACCTTCCAGGACGACCGGGTGGTGCCGATCGAGGACCGCTGGGAGCGGATGGTCGCCGGCACCCCCTGGGTCGCCTCCTGCACGGTCACCGTCGACCAGGACCGGGTCGAGAGCTGCGCCGGCCCCGAAGCCGCCGAGCTGCTCGCCTACGGCGCGCTCGGCGAGGCCGGCGTGCGCGAGTTCTTCGCCCACGTGCGCTTCCACAAGCACGAGGAGGAGCGGATCGTCGTCCACATGCTGGTCGAGCTCTACGCCCGCTCGGCCGAGGAGGCGACCGAGGTGCTCGAAGAGGCCGCCCACGGCCCGCTCGAGATCACCTCGCTGGCCGAGGAGTCAAGGCCGCCGGCGCACGCGTCGGACGAAGCGCACTGAGCAGGGACGGCGAGCGACCGTCGGTCAGTCGCGGCCCGGTCCCGCGTTATGCAGACGGTATAAAGGTAGCCATCGCCTCCCCACCGGCACCCAGATACGACACCTCCTCGGCGGACTGGCTGCAGCCACCGCTCACCCAGAGCGGGCTTCGCCACTTCCTGCAGACCCTCAGGGACGGCATCCGGCTCGTCATCGCGGTCATCGTCATCGCCCTCGTCGTTGCGGGCGTGTACCTGCTGACGGCAAGCACCGTCTATGAGGCCCGGACCGACATCCTCGTGACGCCGGTCCCGACCCAGGAAGCGGTTCTGTCCACCGTGGGGGTCATAACCCAGTCGGCCGATCCCACCCTCGATGTGGAGACCGCAACCCAACTGATCGATTCTCCCGCGGTCGCGGAACGGGCGGCGCAGACCGTCGACGAAGGTGTCACCAGGGACGAGCTGATCGCGACGACGAACGTCGAACCGATTCCCGAAAGCAACATCGTCACCGTCACTGCGAGCGGTCCGACCGCGGAGTCGGCAGCGGCGCGGGCGAACGCGTTCGCCGAAGCCGCGGTCGCTCAGCGACGGGCAGCGATCGCCTCGAACATCGAAGCCGTGACCACGGAATTGCGCGCCAGTCTGGCGGAAGCCGAAAATTCCGAAGCGGCGGCCAACATCTCCAACACGATCGCGACGCTGAACGCGTTCCGGGCCAGCGGCAACGCGACGATACAGCTCGACTCACCCGCGTCGCCGCCGAGCTCCCCCAGCTCGCCGCGCCCCGTGCTGGTGCTTTTCGGCGCGCTGATCGCAGGGCTGCTGATCGGCATCGGCCTCACCTACGCCGCCCGGGTCCTCGACCCACGCCTGCGGCGGGAGGAGCAGCTTCGCGCCCTCTTCAACCTGCCCGTCCTCGCCCGGATCCGGCGAGAGCGCCCAGGAGCGGGGCCACTCACGCCAGAGCGACTCTCGCCCGTCGCCCGCGAGACCTACCGAACGCTGCGGGCCACCGTGGCGGCGACGAGCCCCGACGAGAGGGGGCCCCGGTCGATCCTGGTCAGCAGCTCCGGGCCGTCGGAGGGAAAGAGCACCACCGCGATCAACCTCGCCGCATCGCTCGCCCTGGCGGGACACCGCGTGATCCTGATCGATGCCGACCTGCGACGCCCGGCAATCGGCAGGGCCCTGGGCATAGGCGACAGACCGGGGGTAGTCAGCGTGCTGCTCGGCCGCGTTGCCCTCGCGGACGCACTCGAGCCGATAGGCGCCTACCGGGACAACCTTCAGGTGCTCGTCGCCGACAAGACCGGGGCGGGCTACGCCGATCTGTTCTCGCTGCCCGCAGCGAAGCGGCTGCTCGAGGAGGCGGACTCCCTCGCCGATTACGTGGTCATCGATTCGCCCCCGCTGGCCGATGTCGTGGACGCCCTGCCGCTCGCCCGGCACGCCGACGCGGTCCTCCTGGTGGCGCGGCTCAAGCAGAGCCGTGTCAGCAAGATCCGCGAGCTCGCAGAGTTGCTCGCCAGCAGCGGGGTCCGCCCGATCGGCCTGGCGCTGGTCGGCGTACCTCGTACCGAGCGCGACGACTACGGCTACTACGCCACCGAGTCAGATCAGCGCCCACGCGCCCGGTCGTCGCTGACGACCAGGTAGCCGTCCGGCGTCCTGCCCCTCTGCTCGAACAGGTCCCGCAGGGCGGAAAGCTGCTCGGGCCGCGTCGACCCGAGCTGAACGACCACGACCACCCTGTCGGTCGCGTCCAGGGCGGCGATGACATCCGCGGGGGCCTCGGCGCCGGAGGGCACGTCCACCACCGTCCAGTCGCGCATCCGCCCGACCTCGCCAAGAATCTCTCCGGTCCGGGAAAAGATTGCCTCGCGCGTCTCGAAGTCCGTAGCCGGCGGCGCCGGGAACAGCCAGCTGTCCCCCGAGTCGAAGGGAGTCGCGGCCGACTCGACCGGCCCACCGTCGAGCAGGGCGGAAAGATCGGCGGCGGGATCCACTCCGAGCGCAGCGGCAAGTCGCGGGTTGCGAACGTCGAGCTCGACGAGCGCCACCGTCGCATGGACCGCCGCGAAGGCGCGGGCGAGTGTGAGCGCGCCACCTGCACTGCGGTCATCCCGTCCCGGGCTGACCATGAGCACGGCGGAGCCGGCGCCAGGCCCCCGAGCCCGGCCGTCCGCGGCGCGCAGTTCGAGTTGGTCTCGCAACGCCCTGTACCCCTCCGGCACCTCCCGAACGCCATCCGTGGCGGTCGCAAGCATCGACCGCGGCACCCGAGGAGCACGGGCCAGAACCGGGAGCGGATAGAGACGCTCGAGCTCAGCCTCGATTCTGACCGGCCTGGCGGTCAGGAGCTCGATCATCACCACGGTGAGACTGGCAAGCAGGAGGCCCGCCACGAGTGCGATCAGCACCACCTGCAGGGCGGGCAGGTCCTGGGGGGCGCCGGGAGAAGCCGACCTGCCCAGCGACAGCGTCGGATCGCCAGTTCTGCTGATCGACCGCAGATCGGCCAAGCGTTCTTCCAGCGCATTGGCTTCTCGCCCGTTCGGATCGGCCACCCGCGAGAGCTGGCCTTCAGCGCTCTGGATCTCGGCCTCGACCTCAGGAGCGAGGCGACGATCCTTGACCCGAAGCGCGGCGCCGGCGTAGGCGTTTGCGATCGCGGCGGCTTCCTCGGGTGAATCGGCTTCCGCGGCGACCTGGACCAGGCTCGAGCCGGCGATCACGCTCACTTCGACGCTGCTGGACACCGACCCCGGGCTCCCGCCATGCAGCCGGGCGGCGGCGAGCCCGGCGGCAGCCGGGGACTGGAGCAGCGACGTCGCGGTCTCCGCGGGTCGCTGCGCGTCCAGCGCCGAGGCGCGGATCAACGGCAGCCCGAAAAGCGATTCGTCCCCTTCCGGTATCGGGGAGACGAGGATTGCCGCGGTGGAGCGGTAGGTCGGGGTCCGATGCGCCAACCACATGACCCCGCCGAGCAGGCAGGAGGCGACGACAGCGGCGAAGACCAGGCGATGCCGCGCGATCGCCGCAAGAAATGCGTTGAGCGCAACAACCGGGGAGACATCCGCGTCGTCCCCCTCCCGAAACCGCTCATCTCGGTCCGTCACCGCTTCGAGTGCCACCGAAATACCTCTCCTTGATCGACGGTCCTTGTCGCGACCGTCAACAGGGCCGGTCCGATTCCGAGCAGGATCCAAGTTCGCTTGTCGGTCGGGTTGGTGATGAAGGCGGCCGCGATCAGCGCCGCAGTCTGGGCCAAGAGCACGGACCAGGCGAGCGTCGCATATCGGGCGTCGCCTGAACGCTCGAACATGCGCGCGGCCATCCAACTCGCCCGCAGGGCCAGCATGACCGCCCCGATGAAGAGGGCCAACCCCACGATGCCGGTCTCGGCGAACAGCTGCAGGTAGGAATTGTGTGCCTCGTGGGGCTTATCGAGCACGAGCTGCGCCCCCACCCGGCCACTCTGCAGGCGTCCGGGGCGACGCAGATAGTCGGCTGAGGCATCCGGGAATCCGGCGAGGCCGACCCCGTTGACCGGGTGCGCGCTACCCATCCGGAGCGCGATCGTCCAGAGATCCACGCGGCCGTTCCCCGTTCCGATGTGGCGAATGCGATCGAGGTTCGACGACGAGGTGGCGGCCGCCCACACCACACCGAGGACGAGCACGGTCGCGAACACGGCGAAGATCGTGCCCCGGCGGCGCCGGGCGACGAACAGGGTGCCGACCGCGACCGTCAGCGCCGCGAGCAGGCCGCCCCTGGACCCCGATGCGAGCAGCCCCATGGCCAGGACGGCCGCGCAGGCGATGAGTGCCGCCCGTCGGCGAGGTACGCGCGTCGTCGCACCGAGCCCCACCGCCAAGGCAATCGCCGGAACGAGCCCGGCCGCGAGAAAGTTCGGGTCTCCGTAGGAACCGGCCAGACGACCGGCTTCGCCGCTCCCGGCGACGTCGCTCGGGACATTGACCCCGGGGATGTACCCGACCACCACCGAGATCAACGCCCCGGCGACGAAGGCCGTGCAGACCATCGTCAAGTGCTGTCGCTTGGTCAGCGACGTCGCGACGACCAGGAGGATTCCAGCCGCAATCCACCAGAAACCGGAGCTGGCGATGGTCGCCGCGGGATGCACGGACCAGATCAGCGAGAACGTGACCCAGACCAACAGAAGAAGAACCATGAAGACGAGACCGATGTGCCGGCGAAGGACCGCGGCGACGATCCTGCGCCGAGCGGGCAGCGTGGCCAGCCAGGCGATCCCGACCATGATGGTCACGGCGGTCGGGCCGACGTTGACCGCGGGAAGCCGCTCAACGAATACGAGCGGGACCCACAGGGCCACGCCGAGCGGCAGGTTGATGAGCACCAGCGGGGCGTAGAGCAAGCCCAGTAGAGCCGCGGCACCCAGCGTGACGTCTTTCGCGAGAAGAACGCCGACCAGCAATGCCGCGAGGGCTCCGGCCACGGCGATCGGCGCTTGCGACGAGAAGACCGGGGGCAGTGGCCGCAACGGCAGCGAGGTTCTGTGAGCAGGCATTGGCGGAAAGGGAGGAAGCGGGGGTCGGAAGTCTACGGGCCGCCGGAGAGCGACCTGCTGACGTCCTGCTGCTAGTACATCCGTCCAAGGACCCGGATACCGCGGTGGAGGATCGCCGGCCGGCGTCGATCCGCAGACGGGTCATGAGATACGCGCCCCACCTCCACCCGCGCCGATCGACGACGGTCTGGGCCATCCCGATCGTCGCGTTTCTGCTGATCTGCTCCCCGTCTCCTTCGCAAGCCTTCGCACAGGCGCCCCAACCGACTCACTCGGCGAAGGGGAGCGTTCGGCCACCCGGCCTCGACGACGCCGTTCGCGCGGGGACCGGACGGCGAGCCGCGCGTCCCTCACGAGTCCGGTTCCGCACGAGCTCGGCGGATTGCCCGGACGGCGCCTGCTGGCGGCCCTACTCGGCCTCCAGCCCGTTCAACACCGCCCTGGCCGCGGGCACGGCGCTCGCCCCCGACTCGGCGCAGATCGTGCAGAGCTGGCTGGCCACCTGGTCCTCGGGGGGTTCGTCGACGCCGCGCTTCGCCGTCGGGAACGCCGACAGCCGCGAAGACTACGACCACCCGGTCTACTACGGACAGCCCGGCGACCCCACCTACACCGTGCACTGCGCGGAATCGTGGGGGCGCTGCCCGGTCGAGGGCATGCAGATCCACGTCCCCGGCGCCGCCTCCCCCGCCGGGGGGAGCGACGGCCACATGGCCGTGATCGACCAGTCCTCGGGCTGGGAGTACGACTTCTGGCAGGTCCGCCAGAAGCCGGAGGGCGGCGGCACGCTGACGGTGAGCTGGGGCGGCCGGACGAGGATCGACGGCGAAGGCCTCGGCTCGCCTGCCACCGCCGCCAACTTCGGCCTCGCCGCCGGGATCATCCGTCCCCAGGAGCTCGCCGCCGGGCGCATCGACCACGCCCTGTTCATGGTGGTCAAGTGCACCAACGGCCGCGCGGTGTGGCCGGCCGCCTCCAACAGCGGTCGCAGCTGCGCGAGCATGGGCCTGTCGGATGCCAACGCGCCGGCGATGGGCCAGCACTTCTTCCTCGACATGAGCGAAGCCCAGATCGACGCCCTGGCCGAGCCCGCCTGGCAGAGGACGATCCTGCGGGCGATGGCGCGCTACGGGCTCTACGTGGGCGACACCGGAGGCGGCTTCCTGAAGATCGAATCCGGCTCCAGCTACACCAGCTTCGGCCTGACCGATCCCTGGGTCGGGATCGCCCGTGAAGCCGGGCTCTCTCCCTGGCATGACGGCTCCACGGGCAAGGACGTCTACACCTTCGACCTCTCGAAGGCCGTGGACTGGGCCGGGCGCCTGAAGGTCGCGGCGGGCTGAGCGGGCGGCGCATAAGGTCCGCCGGCCGAGGGAGCGAAGCCGAAAAGCGACCTGGACGCTTGTTCGCCCGAAAACTCGTTATCGTGCGGTTCGTCATTTAACAACCGTCGCGAAATCGAGCGGCGAGCTGCGCCGGGGATGCTTGAGGGTGGGATGCCGTGGGTAAACGTAGGCTCGAGAAGATGCGAATGCGCTATCTGGAGGCTCTAGCCTGGGTCGTGCTCCCGCTGTGCGCGGCGGCGATCGCCGCGCTGCTCTGGGTCGCGACGACTTCCGGTGGGTCCAGCGGGTGCGCCGTCCCAGGCAGCCGCGCTGCCTCAGCATGCGACCAGCCATCCTCGAGAGCCGGATTCGAGATGCGCGTCGAGGCCGCGCGCGCGGGCACGCGACCCGGCCTGAGCGACCACGACATGGTGCCCGTCGAACGCAAGGGCGGGCGCGACCGGACGCACGCGAATCGACCGCTTGCCGCGCATGCCCACGTTCGCCGGACGGTCGGCCAGAGAGTCGTCGCGCCAGGCCCATCTCGCTCGAGCCCCCGGCGGAAAGCATCGATCAGCCGCTGGCGGCACCGTGTCTGTCGGCAGGCGGGGCAGAGGTGCCGCCACGAGCCCGGAGCGGGGCCCGAACCGCAGGCGGGTGATCAAGCCGAACGGGCCCCGACTCCCTACGGTGAGCCCGCCGTCGCACCTGCGCCGCCGGCGGCGCCGACTGTCGAGCCGACGAATGAGCCGTCGTCTTTCGAACCGGGCCCAACGCCCGCGCCCCGCACCGCGCCGGCCCTGGAACCCGCTCCGCAGCCCGGACCGACCGCCGAGGCGACTCCCGAACCGACGCCGCAGCCGGAACCTGCCCCGCAGCCCGAACCTGAACCGGCTCCGCAGCCCGAACCTGAACCGGCTCCGCAGCCCGAACCCGAACCCGCCCCGGAACCCGAACCCGAACCCGCCCCGGAACCCGAACCCGAACCCGCCCCGGAACCCGAACCGGCTCCGCAGCCCGAACCTGAACCGGCTCCGGAACCTGAACCAACCCCCGAACCCGGACCGACCCCGGAAGGCGCATGCGCTTCAGGCGCCTTCGGCGGCTTCAGCGTCAGCAATCCCCCGGGCGCCTGCTGGCGGCCCTACTCGGCCTCCAGCCCGTTCAACACCGCCCTGGCCGCGGGCACGGCGCTCGCCCCCGACTCGGCGCAGATCGTGCAGAGCTGGCTGGCCACCTGGTCCTCGGGGGGTTCGTCGACGCCGCGCTTCGCCGTCGGGAACGCCGACAGCCGCGAAGACTACGACCACCCGGTCTACTACGGACAGCCCGGCGACCCCACCTACACCGTGCACTGCGCGGAATCGTGGGGGCGCTGCCCGGTCGAGGGCATGCAGATCCACGTCCCCGGCGCCGCCTCCCCCGCCGGGGGGAGCGACGGCCACATGGCCGTGATCGACCAGTCCTCGGGCTGGGAGTACGACTTCTGGCAGGTCCGCCAGAAGCCGGAGGGCGGCGGCACGCTGACGGTGAGCTGGGGCGGCCGGACGAGGATCGACGGCGAAGGCCTCGGCTCGCCTGCCACCGCCGCCAACTTCGGCCTCGCCGCCGGGATCATCCGTCCCCAGGAGCTCGCCGCCGGGCGCATCGACCACGCCCTGTTCATGGTGGTCAAGTGCACCAACGGCCGCGCGGTGTGGCCGGCCGCCTCCAACAGCGGTCGCAGCTGCGCGAGCATGGGCCTGTCGGATGCCAACGCGCCGGCGAT
Source organism: uncultured Solirubrobacterales bacterium (assembly GCA_963835315.1). Lineage (GTDB taxonomy): Bacteria > Actinomycetota > Thermoleophilia > Solirubrobacterales > 70-9 > VRUE01. The sequence goes on from CAWIFA010000036.1 coordinate 65,891, forward strand.
GGGCCAGCACTTCTTCCTCGACATGAGCGAAGCCCAGATCGACGCCCTGGCCGAGCCCGCCTGGCAGAGGACGATCCTGCGGGCGATGGCGCGCTACGGGCTCTACGTGGGCGACACCGGAGGCGGCTTCCTGAAGATCGAATCCGGCTCCAGCTACACCAGCTTCGGCCTGACCGATCCCTGGGTCGGGATCGCCCGTGAAGCCGGGCTCTCTCCCTGGCATGACGGCTCCACGGGCAAGGACGTCTACACCTTCGACCTCTCGAAGGCCGTGGACTGGGCCGGGCGCCTGAAGGTCGCGGCGGGCTGAGCGGGCGACCGTTCAAACGATCGTCCGCTTCCCGGCGGGCGAATACCGGCTGCCCTGGCGCAGTCGATGAGAGCGGCACTGATGATGCCCGCCAACTCCCCCAGGTCGCTCGTCGCGCGCTCGATCCTGGTGCTCGCGCTGCTGACGACGGTGGGCGTGCTGCTCTTCACCGGCGCCGGGAGCGCAGCGACCACGGCGTTCCGGTCCATAACCCAGCGAGCGCCAAAGGCTCCGGATACGCTGAGCCTGCGAATCGACCGCTTCGCTTCGGCGGCGGCGAATCGCCCGGGCCGTGCGGTCGGTCGTCGCGACGCACGGCGCGGGGCGTCCCAGGCCAGGCGACTGCGGCATGGGGGCTGGGCAATCAACATCGGATATAGGCGGGCGATCCGACCGGGCAAGCCCTGTCGCGGCCACAAGTGCCCGTCCAGCCCCCAGCCTGAACCCGAACCGGCGCCCGCGCCCGAACCGACTCCGGCTCCCGAACCCGAACCGCAGCCGGAACCTGCCCCGCAGCCCGAACCGCAGCCCGAACCTGAACCGGCTCCGCAGCCCGAATCCGAACCCGCCCCGGAACCCGAACCGGCTCCGCAGCCCGAACCTGAACCGGCTCCGGAACCTGAACCAACCCCCGAACCCGGACCGACCCCGGAAGGCGCATGCGCTTCAGGCGCCTTCGGCGGCTTCAGCGTCAGCAATCCCCCGGGCGCCTGCTGGCGGCCCTACTCGGCCTCCAGCCCGTTCAACACCGCCCTGGCCGCGGGCACGGCGCTCGCCCCCGACTCGGCGCAGATCGTGCAGAGCTGGCTGGCCACCTGGTCCTCGGGGGGTTCGTCGACGCCGCGCTTCGCCGTCGGGAACGCCGACAGCCGCGAAGACTACGACCACCCGGTCTACTACGGACAGCCCGGCGACCCCACCTACACCGTGCACTGCGCGGAATCGTGGGGGCGCTGCCCGGTCGAGGGCATGCAGATCCACGTCCCCGGCGCCGCCTCCCCCGCCGGGGGGAGCGACGGCCACATGGCCGTGATCGACCAGTCCTCGGGCTGGGAGTACGACTTCTGGCAGGTCCGCCAGAAGCCGGAGGGCGGCGGCACGCTGACGGTGAGCTGGGGCGGCCGGACGAGGATCGACGGCGAAGGCCTCGGCTCGCCTGCCACCGCCGCCAACTTCGGCCTCGCCGCCGGGATCATCCGTCCCCAGGAGCTCGCCGCCGGGCGCATCGACCACGCCCTGTTCATGGTGGTCAAGTGCACCAACGGCCGCGCGGTGTGGCCGGCCGCCTCCAACAGCGGTCGCAGCTGCGCGAGCATGGGCCTGTCGGATGCCAACGCGCCGGCGATGGGCCAGCACTTCTTCCTCGACATGAGCGAAGCCCAGATCGACGCCCTGGCCGAGCCCGCCTGGCAGAGGACGATCCTGCGGGCGATGGCGCGCTACGGGCTCTACGTGGGCGACACCGGAGGCGGCTTCCTGAAGATCGAATCCGGCTCCAGCTACACCAGCTTCGGCCTGACCGATCCCTGGGTCGGGATCGCCCGTGAAGCCGGGCTCTCTCCCTGGCATGACGGCTCCACGGGCAAGGACGTCTACACCTTCGACCTCTCGAAGGCCGTGGACTGGGCCGGGCGCCTGAAGGTCGCGGCGGGCTGACCCTCAAACGGCGCTGCCGCTGAGCGGCCTCACGGCAGCGCCGACAGTCCGATCTGAAAGAGTGCTCGCCCATGCGCATCGCCTTCATCGAGACGGCGCCCTTCGGAGGTCTGCTGCACTACGCCGTCCAGCTGGCCGACGCCCTCGCCGATCGAGGTCACAGCGTTGAGCTGATAACCCCCCGCGAAAACGAGCTCGTCGATCGCCACGGCAGCGCCGAGATGCGGCCGATCCTCACCCCGACCGTCCGCGCGTCGGAAATACGGTCGCGTGGGGGCGCCGGCCGTCTGCTCCGACGCGCTCGGGTCGCCCTGCGGCTGCTCCGCTGCTGGTTGGGGGTCGTGCGAGCGGCGCGGTCCGCTCGCCACGACGTCATCGTCATCAACTCCGACATCTATTTCACGGTCGCCGCCCTTACGGTCCTGACCCTGACGATGCTGCCGCGCTTCCCCCCGGTGGTCTTCATCTGCCACAACGCCAAGCCGCTGAACGGAACCGCCGACGGGACACTCGAGGGGTTTTCGTGGATGCAGAGGATGATCCTCCTGCGACTATTCCCGCGCCTGCGGCTGACGCTGCTGCACGGCGAGAGCTCCCGCGCAGAGTTCGAAGCGGCATGGCCGCGAGCCCGCGCCGCGACGATCCCGCACGGGGACGAGCGCCTGTTCGCCGGACAGGCCCCTCCCCCATGCGAGCGCGAAAGCATCCTCTTCTTCGGCAACTGGCGCACGATCAAGGGGATCCCGGTGCTCACCGAGGCCTTCGACCTGATCGCCTCCCGGCGGCCGGAGGCCACTCTCACCATCGCGGGAACCCCGTTTCCGGACGAGCTCGACCTCACGCAACTCAACGCGTGGGCGAGCCGGAGCGGCGGTCGGGTCGAGCTGATCGAACGCTACGTCCCGATGGATGAGGTGCCTGAGATCTTCGGCCGGGCGGGGGTTGTCACGGTCCCCTACCTTCACGCCTCCCAGAGCGGCGTGGTGCACCTCGCGATGACGATGGCCCGGCCGGTGGTCGCCAGTGACGTCGGCGACCTCGGCTCGATCGTCGTCGATGGCGAGACCGGACTGCTCGTCCCGCCCGGGGATCCCGTCCTGCTCGCCGCAGCGCTCGAACGGCTCCTCGCCGACCCGGAGAGCTCGCGCAGGATGGGCGAAGCCGGGCGAGAGCGGGTCCTGAGCGGCTCCAGCTGGGAGACGGTTGCGGAGCGCTTCGACGCTGCCGTCTCGGCCGCGCTCGACTGCGACGGGGCGACTCAGTCGAGTGGCTGACCCTTGAGAAAGGCAGCCACCCGCCGGGTCTCGGCCTCCGCGGTGTGCTGCGTCATATAGGAGTGACCGGCGCCGATGAGCGACTCCCGCAGCGCCGGATCGGCGGCGATCCGGCCCAGGGCCGCGACCGCGGCGGCCGGGTCGCCCGGGGGCACGTGGAGAACGGCGGGGCCGAGCGCCTCACCGACTCCCCCCACGTCGGTCGCGACCACCGGCAGCCCCGCGGCCAGCGCTTCCAGCAGGACCTGCGGCAGGCCCTCCGTCCAGGAGACGTGCAGGAAAGCGTGGCTGGACCGGTAGAGGTCAGCGAGGCCCTGGTCGTTTGGAACATAGCCGCGCAACTCGGCGCGATCGGCCACACCGAGCTGCTCGAGCCGCTCGGCAAGGCCGTCGCGCAGCGGTCCCTCGCCGCAGACGACCAGCCGCCAGCGATCTTCCCGCGCGGTGAGCCCCGCAAGCACATCGGCCATGAGCAACGGATTCTTCTCCGCGTCGAGCCTGCCGACGCTGAGCAGGGTCAGCGTGCCACCGAAGTCACGCCCCATCGCGTCGCCCGGCTCGACCACCTCTGCCGCAGGAACGAGCGAGATCGCCACGTCCAGGACCTGCTTGGAGTGGCGGTAGTTGCGGGTGATCGCCGGGCCCACCGCGACCACGAGGCAGACTCTGCCGAGCAGCCGAAACGCGCCCTCGAGCAGCACGGCGGCCACGATCAGACCGCGCCTGCCGGGGCGTCTGGACTTCACATAAGGCACCATGTCCTGGCGGACGCCGAGCACGACTCGTTTCCGCCTGGCCAAGGCGGCCAGGGCGAACACGATCGAGACCGGATGCGGGCCCAGCAGGAAGGCCACATCGACCTCGTCGAGCACGCGCCAGTAGGCGCGCAGTGAGCGAGCCAGCACGGAGAGAACCTTCGAGGCGCTGGTCAGCGCGGCGTAGAACGGAAGCTCGACGAACTCGACGCCCTCGCCTATGGGGTACTTGGCGGCCTCGCCCGTCCGGTCCAACCGGCCGACCGCCACCACGCGGTCGAACTCGCGCGCCAAACGGCCGATGAACAGGGCGAAAGCCCGATCGGCGCGCACCTCGTCGCCCCGACGCCCGTATAGGTAGTCGGTGTAAACCGCGAGTCGCGTCCCGTCCGGCGTCACCCGCCGCCCGCCACCGCGCGCCGCACATCCCTGACGCGGTCCCGGGCGCCCTCGGGCAGAGCGCGGAGCAGCGCGCGCCCGCGCGCCCTGGCCACGGCGGCGGCGCGCGCGGTCGAGAGCGGCGGCGCCAGCAGAACGGCACGGCCCTGGCGCTCACCGGTGGCGAAGCGCGACTTGAAGGCCTCGCCACCGAGCAGGAGGTCGTAGAAGGACGCCCCCTCGGCGATCGCGGCCTCGACGGTGCGCGCCAGCATCAGGAAGCCGACGCTGTGCCTCGACCAACCCGGATCGAAGCCGGCCTGGTAATAGGAGAAGCGGTCTCCTAGGTGCCAGCCGTACCAGGCGGCGACGACGTGTCCGTCCACCTCGAGGGAGTAGAGGCGAAGCCATCCCCTGTCGTGAGCCAGCGCAGCGAACTCATATAGCAGCTCGCGGGCGCCCGGCTTGGCCAGGGCCGTGTCGTCCCGGCGCCGGCGCCAGCGCGAGTCGTGGAGGCGAAGGAGGATCTCAACGTCCGCCCGCACCTCCTCAGTCGTGGACGCCCGCCGCAGGGTGACCGCGTGGTCGCGTTCCAGGGAACGGGTCTTGCGGCGAACCTGGTTGCGAAACTGCCCGCTGCGGGTGGCCAGATAGCTCTCCCACGTGAGGCCCTCGATGCGGGCGAAGGGAAGCGGCTCGGGCGGCCCGAGCACCGAGGACAACCTGGACGGCCAGTTCTCCACCAGCCCCCGCCACCACACCGACCCGGCGTCGACCCGGCCGAGAGCGAGGCGGCACCTCGAGCCCAGGTGCCTGCCGAGCGCCGGAGCCGCGAGCCTGGCGACCGGGGCCTCGTCCTCCTCCCTGGCCGCAGGGTGGACGAGGTCCGCCTGCTCGGCGCCGGCAAAGCCGGCGGTCGCCCCGCGCCCCTTGCGCCTGGCCAGCAACGGCAGCACTCCGCGAACCTCCCCTTCATCGTCCCTAACGACCGCGACCGCCGGCTCGGACGGCTCGCCACGCGCCCGCTGCACGGCGAAGAACCACTCGGGGGTGACGAAGGCGTTGCCACGCGACTCGGCGAGCCGTCGCCAGGGCGCAGCCACGCCGGTCAGCGCACCTTCGTCGGCGATCACGTCAACCGTTCCATTCGCCAACCTCGTCGCGCTCACCGATGACAACCTTTCTCCAGTCTATGATGATCGCCTGCTTCTGGCCCTCTGCTACCACGCTGTGAGCGAGACATGGGACTCGGCTCTTTCGGTGACACCTGAGCGTCTGCACGAGCAGGTGAGGGCCTTCCTACGCCGCGGCTTCGAGCCGCTCACGCTCGCCGATGCGGCGCGCCGCCGCAGGGGCCGCCGGCTCGCGGTCACCTTCGACGACGCGTTCAAATCGGTGCCCGAGCTGGCGCTTCCGGTACTTGCCGAGCTCGACGTGCCGGCGACCGTCTTCGTGCCGACCGCGAACATGGACGACGGCGCCATGCGAAACTGGCCCGAGGTCGAAAGGTGGCGGGGGACCAGGTGGGAGCGGGAGCTGGCGGGCGCAGGCTGGAGCGAGGTCAGGCGGCTGGCGGAGGCCGGTTGGGAAATCGGCTCCCACACGCGTACGCACCCCCACCTGGTCGCCCTGGACGACGATTCGCTGCGTCATGAGCTCTTTCGCTCGCGGGAGGAGTGCGCCGCCGGGAGCGGCGCTCCATGCCGCGCCGTGGCCTACCCGTTCGGGGAGGCGGACGCCCGCGTGGCCCGCATGGCAAGCTCGGTCGGGTACGAAATAGGCGCCGCCCTTGCCGACCGCATCCCGGCGCCGACCGACGGCCACCCGAACCCGATGCGCCTGCCGAGGCTCGGTATCCATCAGCAGGACGGCCCCGCCCGCCTGCGGCTGAAGAGCGAAGTCTTCCTCCGTGGGCGAACCGCCTGGAACGCTGCGCAGAGGCTCCGCAGTGTCCACGCCTGAGCGGCACGGCCTCGGCACCCGGACGCTGCGGGGCATGACGTGGGCGTACGGCTCCTACGTCGGGGGGAGGCTGTTGATCCTCGCCTCCACGGCGATCCTCGCCCGGATCCTCACGCCGGAGGACTTCGGTCTGGTCGCGTTGGCTGTCACGTTCATGGCCCTGCTCGACGGCCTCGCCGACCTCGGGCTCGGCTCGGCCCTGATCATCCAGCCTGAGGACGAGCTCTACGAGCGAGCGGAGACCGCCTTCGCCGGCACGGTGGCGATCGGATTGCTGCTGAGCGTCTTTGTCATCGCCCTGAGCCCGGCGGTGGCCTCGTTCTTCCATACCCCCGACCTGCAGCCGATCGCCGCCGCGCTGGGAGTCAACTTCTTCCTGCGCGCCGTCGGCGCAACCCCCTATGCGATCGCCCAGAAGACGCTCGATTTCCGCACCCGGACCATCGCCGAGTTCGCCGACGTCGTGGTGCGGGGCTCCGTCGGGGTCGGACTGGCGCTCGCCGGCTTCGGCGCTTGGAGCCTGGTGATCGGATACCTGGTCGGGACCGTGGCGCTCGACATCACGGTCTGGAAGCTCGTCGCCTGGCGACCCAGGTTCCAGCCGAAGCTCTCCCACCTGCGGGAGATGCTCGGCTTCGGCGGCAAGATCAGCGCGGTCAGCTTGATGGCCACCGCGATCGCCAACGTGGACTACGTTTTCATCGGCCGCGTGTTGGGGGCTGCCTCGCTGGGGCTCTACACGCTTGGGTTCCGTCTGCCGGAACTGATCATCCTCAACCTCTCGGTGGTGATGGGGCGCGTCCTATTCCCGGCCTACTCCGCCGTCGACCGGGACTCCCTCAACCGTGCGCTGCTGATCTCGCAGCGCTACAACATGATGTTCTCGCTTCCACTGACGATCGGGCTGGTCATCCTCGCGCATCCGATGGTCCTCGGCCTCTTCGGAGAGCAGTGGAGAGACTCGATCGTGCCGATGCAGCTGCTGTCGGTGTATGCGTTCATGGTCACCATCGGCATACCGGCGGGCACGGTGTTCAAGGCGACTGGCAGGGCCGGCGTCCTGCTGATCCTCGCGATCGTCCGCTTCGTCCTGGTGGTGGGGTTGATCGCCGTGGTCGTGACCCGCGGCATCGATGCCGTCGCGCTCGTCCAGGCCGGGGCCGCGTTCCTCAACGAGATCGCGGGCCTGGCGCTCGCCAGCCGCTTCCTCCGAGTGCCGGCGATCGGCATCTGGCGCAGCGTGTGGCCGAGCCTCGCCGCAGGGGCTGTGATGATCCCGCCTCTGCTCGCCGTCGAGCGCCTGATCGATCCGTACTGGCCGGCGATGATCGCCGGCGGGCTCGTCGGCGCCACGGCCTACCTGGGCGCGATGTCCGTGATCTCCCCTGAGAGCCTTCGCTACCTGCGCGAGAAGATGTTCCCCGGCGGCGGGCCGCCCCCTGCCCTGGAGGACGACGCCACCGCGCCCGCCGCCGCGCGGCTCGAGCGCTGAGCGGGCGCCGCCGGGACGACGGCTCCCGTCGAGGCGCCGGTTAGAATCGGCTGCTTGCCGGAGGAGAACCCACGAATCGTCGGCATCGCACCAAGCGACCCCTGGGACAGGCTCACCCAATCGGGCACGAGCTACCATCTTTTCACCGCTCTCAAGCGGCGTGAGGCGCTGCTGGGGGCGATCAGCGCGGCACTGCCGAGCGCGCTCGAGACGGCGGCGAAGCTGACCTCCTTCGCGCCGCGGCGCAGGCGCTGGGTGGAGCGCTACGAGTACAGCCCCCTGCGCCGGGCCGCGCGCAGCAGCGTGGCCAGCCACCGGGTATCCCGCCTCGCCGCCGGAAAGCCCTATGCGACGCTTCAGATAGGCGCCTGGTACACGATCGCAGACGACGCCAGCGGCCCCCTGCTGCGTGCTTCCTTTCACGACGCCAACCTGGCGCTGTTCTCGCGCCAGGGCTCCTTCATCGAGGATCCCTCAGCGCGGCACATCCGGCGGGAATTCGACGCCGAGCGACGCCTGTTCGATCGGCTCGACGTCATCTTCACGCGAAGCGAGTGGCTGCGCCAATCGTTCATCGAGGACTTCGACCAAGCGCCCGAGAAGGTCGTCAACACGCTGTCGGGAGCAAACGTAAAGTCGCTGCCCGGCGGCATCCCCGAGCGCCGACCCTCGCCGATGCGCATCCTTTTCGTCGGCTACGACTTCGAGCGCAAGGGCGGTCCGTTCCTCTTGGAGGCCTTCTCCATGCTGCGGCAGACCCACCCCGACGCCGAACTGTGGGTCGTCGGCCCCGAGCCCAGGGACCCCCTGCCGGGGGTGCGCTGGCACGGCGTCATCGACCGGCGTGCGGAGGATGGCGACCGCCTGATGGACTCGCTCCACCGCGAAGCGACGGCCCTTGTGATGACCTCTCGCTTCGAGCCGTTCGGCAACGCCCTGCTAGAGGCGATGGCCTACGGACTTCCCTGCGTGGGAAGCGAGGTGTGCGCGATGCCCGAGATCATCGACGCCGGCCGCAGCGGTCTGCTCGTCCCCTACGGCGACGCAGCAGCTCTCGCCGAGGCGCTGCGCTCGCTCGCGGCCGACCCGGACCGGGCGCGGGCAATGGGCGAAGAGGGGTTCAGGCGGCTGCACGAGCACTTCACCTGGGACGTCGTCACCGGCCGTATAGTCGCCGAGATGGCGGCGCGGACAGCGGCCGCGGGTAGCTGACCTGCACGTCCACGTCCTCATAGACTCGCTCACCTGGGGAGGCGCCGAGGCGCTCCTCGCCGACTACGTCAGCGGCGCCGAGGCCGCCGGCATCGAGACCAGTGTCGCCTACCTGAACGAGCAAAGCCATACGGCCGATCGACTCCGCGAGGCCGGGGTCGAGCCGGTCCGCGTCCCGATCGAGAGCCTGCTCGGACGCCGCGACAGACGGCGTGTACGCGAGCACCTCTCCTCGGTCCAGCCGGACCTCCTGCACACGCACCTCGGCTACTCCGACTTCCTGGGCGGGCTCGCCGCGCGCTCCCTCTCCGTCCCGAGCGTGTCGACCATCCACGTGATGGAGTGGGGAGGCTCACTGCGGGAGCGGGCCAAGGAGCGCCTCATGTTCCTCGCTCGACGCCACTGTACGGCGAGGGTGATCACCGTGTCCGAGGCGGCGCGGAACGCCTACCTGGCGACGGGCTGGGACCGTCCGGATCACGTGACGACCGTCAACAACGGGATCAGGGCGGACAAGCCGGCGCAGAGCGGCAAGAGGCTGCGCCGCGAGCTGGGCATCGCCGACGACGATCTCGTGGTCGCGATGGTCGCCGTGCTGCGCCGCGGCAAGGGGCACGACATCGCCGCGCGGGCGATCGCCGAGCTGCGAGACGAGTACCCGAGCCTGAAGCTGCTCGTGCTCGGGGACGGGCCCGACCGGACGGAGGTCGAGCGCCAGCTGGCCGTCGCCGGCGACGCGGTGCTGATGGCGGGCTTCCGGGACGACGTTCTGGAGGTCCTCGACGGAGCCGAGATCCTGGTGCACCCGTCGCGGATCGACGCCTTCCCGACCGCACTGCTCGATGCGCTTGCCTCCCGCACCCCCGTGGTGGCCACCGCCGTCGGCGGGATTCCCGAGATCGTCACAGACGGGGAGACCGGGTACCTGCTCGAGCCCCCGCCGACGGTGGATTCGGTCGGCGGCGCGCTGCGCCGCCTCTTGGAGAACCCCGGCTTACGGCAGCGGATGGGCGCGCGCGGTCGCGAAGTCTTCGAGGCCAGGTTCACCGCCGATCGCTGGATCGAGCGCCTCCTGCCCGTGTATGAAGACGCCCTGACCACCCGGGTCCGCGGAAGCCTCGGGTAGGATCGGTGCCGTGCCGTCGCGACTCGAGCGGGAGCGGGATTTCCACAACAGCACCTTTTCCGAGCACTCACGCGACGCGGCGGCGAAGTTCTACGAGGTGGAGCGAGAGCCGATGGAGCGCTGCGCGGAGCTGCTGCTCGAGGGCGGAGTGACCGGCCGCCGGGCGCTCGAGTACGGCTGCGGCCCGGGCAGCAACGCCTTCCTCCTCGGCGAACGAGGCGCGGCGGTCACCGGGATCGACATATCGGATGTCGCGATCGAACAGGCGAGGGCAAGAGCCGAGGCGGAGGGAGTGGCCGCGCGCTGCGAGTTCGAGGTGATGAACGCGGAGCAGACGAGCTTCGCGGATCACGGGTTCGACCTGATCTGCGGCACGGCGATCCTCCACCACCTCGACCTCGAGGCGGCGTACGCCGAGATCGCGCGACTGCTCAAACCGGACGGGCGGGCAGTCTTCGTGGAGCCGCTGGGCCACAACCCCGCGATCAACGCCTACCGCAGGCGAACGCCGCAGCTCCGCACCGAGGACGAGCATCCGCTGATGGTCAAGGACCTGGAACTGGCCGGGACCTGGTTCGGGAGGACGGCAATCTCCTACTTCAATCTCTCGACGCTGCTCGCGGTGCCTTTCCGCAGGACGCGGGCGTTCGAGCCGGCCCTGGCGGCCCTACAGGCCCTCGACCGTGCGCTCTTCCGCCTCCCGCCGGCCCGCAAGCACGCCTGGATGGTCGTCATCCGCCTCGAGGGGCCGCGCTCAATCCGCCCCGCCTGAACGTCTCGACCTACGCAGCAGCCGGCGAGCCGCCCGGCGGCCCTGGACCTGGATCCCCCGGTCGACGAGCCCCCCGATCCCGGGCGCGAACGCCTGCACCCTGATCCGCTCATGGCAGGCGTCGGTCCAGCGGAGCTTGTACTCGTCGGCATCGCCGAGGAACTCGTAGGCCTGCAGGCCTCGCGTGAAGCATCGCTCGATCATCTCTGCGGTCAGCACAGTGCCCGGGCCGAAGGAATCCCAATCGGCGTCGTGGCCGGGCTTGAGCAGATAGTGGCGCCCGTCGGACTCGAGGGCCAGGCTGAACGCAACGGCCTTGCCGTCGACACGCAGAAAACCGAGGCTGAGGATGCCAGTGCGGGCCGCCCAGGCCGAGACGCGCCGGTAGAAGAGGCGCGTCTCCGGTCGCGAGGCGATCGCCGTCCCCGCCTCGCCCTTCCACCCGCTCGCCTCCAGCTCGAAACCCTCCTCGAGCATCTCGTCGAGATTCGTCGAATCGCCGCACACGGTGACGGTCAGGTCGCCCCGCTCGGCGAGACGACGGCGGCAGCGCCGAACCGTCCCCCTCAGGTTCTTGGAGAGCGAAGCCCAGTAGGACTCCCAATCGCGGTCGACGAGCACGTAGGGCGAGCTCATCACCGGCCGCCGGAGCACCCGGTAGCGGCCGGCGGCGCGCTCGACGCCCTCGCAGTCGGCCGCATTGGCGTCGAGGAAGGAGACATCGAGACGCCGCGGTCGCTTCGCCAGCGCCGCCGCGTAGAGCTGCCGCACGGCCTCCGGGTCCTCGGCCACCGCCCCGAAGGCGGGCGTGTGCCAGTTGGTCGGCGAGCGGATGACACCACCCCGCGACGCGACTGGGAGCACCCCGGCGAGGCGACCCTGCGAGCGAAGGGCGAGAACTTCGAGCGTCCCCGACCCGAAGGCGTCCCACCAGGCCGAGATCCAACCCGGTCGCAGGAACGGCGGCGCCTTCGTCTCGATCGCGAGGCGGTCCCACTCCTGCTCGAGGACGCCGATATCCGGGTGGCTCTCAATGTCCTCGGGCATGGATGCTCCTCTGCTCTGGTGCGGAGAGGACGCCGGGACCGACGGCAAAGTCCGACTCGCTCGCGATTGAGAGACTATAGGTTCGATGGCAGAGTCTCTCGACACCGACGTCGCCGTGATCGGCGCCGGGCCGTACGGCCTCTCGATCGCCGCGCAGCTGGGCGGCCGGGGTGTCAACCGCCAGATCTTTGGGACCCCGATGGACACGTGGCGCAATCACATGCCGCGCGGCATGTATCTCAAGTCAGAGGGATTCGCCACCAACCTCTCCGAGCCGGCCGGACGGCACACCCTCGAGCAGTTCTGCACAGAGTCCGGGATCGAGTACGGCCGGACGGGCGTGCCGATCAGCTCAGACACCTTCACCCGTTACGGGCTCTGGTTCCAGGAGCGGCTCGTGCCGGACCTGGACACTAGGCGGGTGGGGGCGCTGCGCCCGGCCGGCAGCGGATTCGAGCTCGAGTTGAGCGACGGCGATGCGCTCCGCGCCGGCCGGGTGGTGATCGCCAGCGGCCTCCAGGGACACGCGTACATTCCCCAGGAGCTGGCGGCACTGCCAGACGAGGCAGTCGTCCACACCTACGATCACGTCGATCCCTCCCACTTCCCGGAGTCGGGTGTCGCGGTGATCGGAGCCGGTCAGTCCGCGTTGGAGGCGGCCGCCCTGACCCACGAGCACGGTGCGTCGGTCCGCCTGATCGCCCGCGCCTCCCGGCTCGCCTGGCTTTCCAAACCCGGCGGCCGGGACCGCCCCCGCCTCGAGAAGTGGCGGTACCCGGAGTCCGGCCTGGGAGAGGGACGGGCGCAGTGGGCCTACGCCAACCACGCGCTCGCCTTCCATGCGGCTCCCCGGTCATGGCGGCTCGACAAGGCCTTCTCCGTGCTCGGCCCGGCGGGCGCCTGGTGGCTGCGACCGCGAATAGACGGCTGCGTCGATGTGACCTTGGGCCGACGTCTCGCCGAGGCCCGGGCCGTGGACGGAGTCGTCCGGCTGCGGCTGGAGTCCGAGGCGGGAAGCGAGGAGCTCGAGGTCGGCCAGGTGGTCGCGGGCACCGGATACCGGCTCGACGTCAACCGGATCCCGTTCCTCGACGCGGCGCTGCGGTCCGGGCTCGACACGACCGGCGGCGGACCGACCCTCAATCGCTCATTCGAGAGCGGCGTCCCGGGGCTCTACTTCGCCGGCTTCCCCGCGGCGCCCAGCTTCGGACCCCTGATGCGTTTCGTCTTCGGGGCGGATTTCACCGCCCGACGAATCGCCAGACACATTGCCCGCTGATACCGTGGCGGGCCCCCGAGGCGCCGACTTCGTCACGGTCGTGATCCCGACCCTGAACGAGCAGCTCCACCTCGAGCGCTGCGTTCGCAGCTTGTTCGATGATCCATACCCCCGCGACCGCTTCGAGCTGCTGATCGTCGACGGAGGCTCCTCCGACGAGACCGCTGCCATCGCGGAACGACTGGCGACCGAGCTTCCCGGCATCCGCCTGCTCCGAAACGCGCGGCGAGTGCAGGCCGCCGCGTTCAATCTCGCTCTGCGACACGCGGACCCGCGCGCGACCTGCATCCTGCGTTGCGATGCCCACGCCCTCTACCCCCCCGGGTTCCTCAGCCGGGCAGTCGCTACCCTACGGCGCACCGGCGCCGCGATGGTCGGCTTCCACGCGGCAGCCGTCGCCGAGAGCCCGTTCCAGGAGGCGGTCGCCTTCGCTCAGAGCACCCCCGTCGGAGTCGGGTCCTCCGAGTATCGCCTCGGGAAGCACTCGGGCTGGGTCGATTCGGCAATGCACGGATGCTTCTCGCGGGCCGCCGTGGAAGCCGTTGGGGGGTACGACGAGAACACCAGCCACAACGAGGACGCCGAGCTCTCCCTGCGGCTTCGGAAAGCAGGCGGCGGCATCTGGCTCGACGACGCCCTGCGCGTCGCGTACTTCCCGCGAAGCTCCCCCGGCGCGCTGGCCCGCCAGTATTTTCTCTATGGGCTCGGCCGCGCATCGACGACTGTCACCCACGCTCAGTGGCCCTCGCCCCGCCAGCTCGCCCCGCCGCTGCTTCTGCTCCTGCACTCGGGGTGCGGGCTCACCGCGCTGCGCGCGCGCAGCCTCCGGCCGCTCGCACCGGTCGCCGTCTATCTTGCCGCCCTCACGGCGATCGGGACGGTCGGGGCGGTGCGACGGCGCCGCCCTCCAGTCCTCGCGGCGCCGCTGGCCATCGCGACCATGCATCACGCTTGGGGGGCCGGCTTTCTTCTCGGCCTCGCACGGGCCGTTTCTGGAGCGGATCGATGGCGTTGACAGAGCGATCCCCGACCGGCCCGCCCACCCGTACGATTAGCTGATGACATCCCGACGTGACGCTTTAAAGCTCTGATAACAGCCTGACGATAGAAAGCCCGAGTATCCACGCGAAACTCGTCGCTCATGCGATCGGCCGAACCGACAGACCCCACGACCGAGCTAATCCAGCGATCCGGTCCCCGCCGGGACAGGCTGTCATACGACCCCCCCGGCTCCGACCGCGCTCGGCGGGTGCGGTCGATGCGGACCGGGCTCGACCGACTGTTCCTGCCACTCGCATCTGCGGCTCTGGTCGGCATGGTGTCGAACTCCACGAAGGCTCTGGTCATCTCGTTTCTCGCCTTCCTCGCCACCGGCGCGATCCTGCACCCGAATCCACCCTGGCTGCACCTCGTCAGGGTTCCACAGCTGGTGTTCGAGGCGATTCCGCCCGCAGCCGCCCTGGGACTGCTGGCGATCCTCTCGAGCCTGTGGGGGCTCGCGCAGATGAGCCCAGCCGAGTTCGCCATCGTGCTCGTCCTGTCCACGCTCCTCGGCTTCCTGACCTCGCTGCTCGGCAACTGGGTCAGCCCCGCCCCTACGGCAACCCGAGTAGCGGTGATCGGCTCGTTCCAATCCGCCCTCGAGCTGTCTCGCGAGCTGCGGCTCGCCCGGATCGCCGAGTACCTCGTCGTCGGGCGAGTCGTCTATGACGCCGACGACGGCACCGAATCGGCTGAGGTCCCTCTGCTCGGCACGCTGGACGAACTCGACTCGATCGTCGCCAAGCACGAAATCGGCCTTCTCGTGATGACCAGCACGGTGCCCCGATTCCGCGTCTTCGAAGAAGTGGCCAACACCTGCCTTCACCTACCGGTCCGGTTGATGGAGCTGACCGGGCTCCACGAAGACATCTTCGGTCACGTCCCTGTGGCCGAGATCAACGCTGCCTGGTTCCAGTACATAATGCACCCGCGCTACAGCCCGATCACTCCCAGCGCCAAGCGGGCGCTGGACTTGGTCGGCGCAGTAACGCTCGGGCTCATCTTCCTCCCCTTGCTGGCGGTCTGCGCCCTGCTGATCCGTCGTGACGGCGGTCCGGCGCTGTTCAAGCAAACGAGGATCGGGGAGGGCGGGGAGCCGCTGGAGGTGTACAAGCTTCGCACCATGAAGGTGGATGCCGGGCTCGACAGCCAGTGGGCATCCCCGGGTGATCCCCGGATCACCCGCATCGGCGCGATCCTGCGCAAGCTGCACCTCGACGAGCTGCCACAGATAGTCAACGTGATCCGGGGCGAGATGAGCATGGTCGGCCCGCGCCCCGAGCAGCCGGAGTTCGTCGAGCGCCTCGAAGGAATGCTTCCCTTCTACTCACGGCGCCACCTGATCAAGCCCGGGATCACCGGCTGGGCTCAGGTCCGATGCGGTTACGCGGGCTCAGACGTCGGCTCGGCCTGGAAGCTCTGCCACGACCTCTACTACCTCAAGTACAGATCCACGATGTTCGATCTGAGCATCCTCGCCGAGACGGTCGCCGCCGCAATCGGCAACCGGTACCACGTGATCGACGCCAGCACGGCTCGCTTCGTTGAGGACGGCGCCCCGTCGATGGCTCAGCAACCGCTCGCCAAGGAAGTCGCAGACGGCTGAGCCCGCGGGAGGCGGGCAAAATCGCCGGGTCGTTTTCTCGAGCGCCTAGGGGCCGGCTGAACGGCTCGCCCGCCGGACGAGAACACCGGCGGCCAGCAAAGCGACGCCGAGCAGGAAGACGATCGCCAGTTGCAGACCCGTGAACGGGAGCACGGAGCTGCTGCTTGACTCCTGCACGGCCCCCGGGACCGGGCTCGTCGCCTGCCCGGTCGTGCCGTTGTTTCCGGCTTCGCCGACCGAGCCGAGGGGTGCGGACTCCTCGTAGCCGCTCTGCGCCGAACTGGAGGCGATCGCCGTAGCCGGCAACGCGAAGAGCACCGTAATGACACTTAGAGAAATGAAGATGCGCTTGATCTTCATACGTGGATCATACCTCCGAACGGGGACGAATTGGGAAGGGCGTCCAAAAGAATACGAGAGACGCTTCATTGGCCTCGCGCAAGCCGAGTATAGAGACGTTTCGACGCGAGAGAGCCATCGATGCGGCCGATCCAAGAACCGGACGAATGTCCGACGAAGTGTGCGTACCCGTCAGAGCGGGCGGAAGTTGTCGATCAACTGCTTGTTCAGCTCACGCTCGACGGCAGCGGGGTCGATCGTCCGTTCGGCCCTGACGCCGCGCAGCACCGGTCTGATAGCCGCCTGGCCCGGGTTGAGCCGGCGGGCGACCTCGACCTGCCGCTCCGCGGCGCGCCGGTGTCCGCTCACGGCAAGCGACATGCCCAGCTCGAGATGGGCGAGCCAGTCGTCGGGCTCCCGTGCGATGGCCTCCTCGAACGAGCTCAGGGCCACCTCCGGTTTCCCGCCGCGTCGAGCCACCACACCCTTGGCCAGGAGCGGTTCGGCGCTGAGGAAGTCCACGGAGGCGGCGTGGTCGAACTGCTCCAGGGCCAGATCGACATCGCCGGCCGCGAAGCTGTCGTAGGCGGCGGATTCGTAACGCGCGGCCAGCCAGGGCAAGACGAGTGACACGGCCGCCATCGCGGCGAGAGCGAGGCCGGCCGCGATCGTCAGCCGCCGACCCGTTCCGCGCCCCGCCACGGCGGGCGCCGTCACCTCCCTGCGATCGGCCGACGGTTGCTCACCGCAGCGGATCGCGACGCCGAGCAGTGCGAAGGCGACCACGCCAAGTCCGGTGAACGCCCAGAGCCAGTCGACCATGCCATGCGCGAACCAGGCCGAGAACGCGGCGACCGCTGCGGCGCAGATGCCCGCGTCCACCCCACGGGCGCGGCGCAGGGCGCGCACGAGGCCGACCAGAAATAGGACGAAGAAGGTCGCGAATGCCAGGGTTCCGACGACGCCGAGCTGGACCAGGAGCCGAAAGGCGAGGCTGTGGGGGAAGTGCGGGGCCTCGGTGCTGCGTCGATGCTGCAGATACGGGACGAGGAAATTCTCGGAGCCGATGCCTCCGACCGGGTGCCGCTCGAACTCGTCGAGAGCGACCCTGTAGTAGTCGTACCTGTGGGAGCCGAGCGAACCGCCGAAGCGGTTGGCGCCCTGATCGACCTTCGAGTAGCCGGAGCTGCGGAAATCGTCCCACCGTTCGCTCACCCAATTACCGGGACTGCCGATCACCACGAGGGCGAGGACCGCCAGCCCGACCGCAAGCGCCCCGAGGGCCCAGTCGCCGGCCCGGCGCAGGCCCGCCCCTGACCGCGGGAGGCGCGCGCCCATTAGCGCCCCGGCCGGGCCAAGCGCAGTCGCGATCGCCGCATTGAGCGCGATCGCCGCGCGCGCCTCGGCCAGCTGGGCTTCGAAGCCAGCCGCGGTGGTCACGTGGATCAGATCCGTGAGCGTCCCGAAGGAGAGCGCCGTGAGCGCTGCCACGACTCCGGCACAGAGCAGCGACGCCCATCGCTGCGGGACCAGGAGCAGGTACACGATGCCGGCGCATGCGAGGCCGAGGATCGCGCCCCGACTCTGGGTCAGGAGGGCGACCTGGACCAGGACCGTCGCCCCGCCCAGCGCGAGGCCCCGGGCCGGCCACGCGAGCGCCCTCGCGGCCGCCAGGTAAAGGAGTGGGAAGGCCCCCATCAGGCAGAGCGCGGCGGTCGCGTTCGCGTACCCCGTCGGCTCGGAGAGGCGACCTTCGACGAACTGGCCGAGAGGGTCGCCCAGAGCGCCCGCCGCGAGTGTTCCGACCGCCACCGCGAGCAGGCCGAAGCCGGTAAGGGCGAGCGCCGCAAGCCCGGCGTCGCGCGACCACGGCCGCGTCGCCGTCAGCGCCAGAGCCAGGCCGAACACGAGCGCCCGATTCGCCCCCGCCCAGGCGTCCCCCGGCACCGCCGCCCAGATAATCGAGAGGTAGTTGAAGACGACGAACGCCGCGTACGCCAGCAGCATCAACGCGATCGGCGACCCCAGGCGCAATCGGCGCGGCGCCTCCATCGCGGTCACGATCACGAGCAGGGCCAGGAGCAGCAGTCCCACCGGGTACCACGCGGTCAGCGTGTACCCGCCGTCGAACGCGGTCAGCGCCACACCGGCGCCGATCGCGATCAGTCCGGGTAGCGCCAGCACCAGCGCCCGCGGGCGGGTGCGTTCCACGACCTCTCCGACCCGGTCGGCCGCGTTCGTCATCGGCGCGCCAGCAACTTTTCCCTGAGGACCTCGTAGCGCCGCCCGCCGAGCCGCTTGGCGACGCCGCGCAACTCCCAGCCGGCTCGCTGCGCCAGCCAGGGCAGTGGAGCCCCGGTGGCCGCGGCCACGACGCCGGTGGTCCTGGTGGAGCCTCGCACCGCGAAGCGACCGGCCAGGGCGCACCCCTCCACCCGGCCGATCGATCGTCGTGGCGCGGAGATGAAGAGGGTTCGTATGCCCGACCGCGCGGCCGCGCGGCCGACTGCGTCGGAGTAGAAGCCGCCCGGCACGCTCGCGGTCCGCACCGGCTCGCCGAGCGCGTCGGAGAGGACGCTGACGCTGCGCGACCACTCCTCGCGCAGTCGCGCAGGCGGCAGATCCGTCATCCGGGCGGGGTGGGAGCAGGAGTGCGAGCCGATCACGTGCCCCTGCGCCGCCAGAGCGCGAACCCCCTCCCAATCGAGGAATCCCGGCCGGCCGATCATGTCGGTGATGACGAAGAAGTGCGCACTCCAGCCCCGCGCCGCCAGCAGGTCCCCGACCTCGCCCGCGCCGGCGCCGCCGTCGTCGAAGGTGAGCGCCCATGCCCCTTCGCCGCCCAGCTCCCCGATGGCGCCCGCGATGCGCAGCGGGGGAGTCGCCACCGCGCCGGCAATGCCGTCGAGCTGCCGCTGGAACTCGGCCATGGTCACCGTATAAACGTCGGCGCCGGCGGCGTCGAGTCCGCCGGCCGGACCATCCAAGCCGACCACGTCGTGGTACATCAACGCAGCCAACCGGAGGCCCATCGGGGCGCCTACGTCCCGGGGTCGCGCCGCGGCACGAGCACCAGCCGCTTGAACTCGGCGACGAGCACGCCGTCCTGGTTGAGCACCCGCGTGTGGACCTTGACGACGCCGCGGTCGGGCTTGGACTTCGAAGGCTTGACGTCGAGCACCTCGGTCTCGCAGAAAAGCGTGTCGCCGTGGAAGACCGGCGCCGGGTGGCTCAGCTCTTCGGTGGCGAGGTTGGCGATCGCCTTGCCGGAGACGTCGGAGACCGACATGCCGAGCGCGAGCGAGTAGACGAGCGGTCCTACGACGACGTTGCGGCCCTGTTGCGAGTTGCCCGCGTAGACGTCGTTGATGTGCAGCGGGTGGTGGTTCATCGTGATCAGGCAGAACAGGTGGTCGTCGGCCTCGGTCACGGTCTTCGCCGGCCAGTGCTTGTAGACGGCGCCGACCTCGAACTCCTCGAGGTAGCGTCCGTAGCTGTGCGCGCCGGACGCCTCGCGCTCGGCCTGGTCGGTGGTCAGCTCGTAGGTCTGCTCGCTCATCGGTGCGTGGCTCTCCTTGGGGTTCTGGGACGGCGCGGGATGCTATCCGGCGCGGGCGGCCGGTGATCAGTGCGCTTTCTTCAACCGCGCGCGCTGCTCCTGGCGCTCGACCACCTGGGCGACGAGCTTGAGCACGTTGGAGTCGCCGCTCGCCTTGATGTGGCCGGTCTCCCAGGCGCGGCGGTAGCTCTTCAGCGTCCCCTTCTCGGCCAGCTCGTTGAACTGCGCGCGGTCGATCTGGACCAGCACGCGCTCGTCCTGCGCCAGGTCCTTCTTGATCTGCGGCCCCGGCAGCTCGACCCGGTAGAGCTGGATGTCGCCGCGGCCCCTCAGCTCCAGCCCGAAGACCAGCTTCAGTTTCTGCAGCGCAGGGACGTCGGCCTGAAACCGCTCAACGGCGGTGCGGATCAAGTCCGAGGTCGACGCCATGGCTCGCGATGCTACCCGAGGCCCACCTGATGCCAGAGCGAGCCGCGGCCGGCGCCTTCGGACCTCAGCCGTCCTTCGTCCCTGAGCGACCTCAGCGCCATCCGTATGCTCGGGTCGCTCACCCCCGGAACCGCCCGGCGGACATCGGCCAGGCTGAACTTCGGCGGAGCGGAGGTCAGCACCCAGTGGCGAACGCGATCGGCCTTGCTCATCGACGTCGTGCCTCGCTCGGCAGCCACCCGCTCTTCGAAGTCGCGGTAGGCGCCCGCAAGCACGGTGGCCAGATACGTGACCCAGGGCCAGATCGTGTGCCTCCCGTCGTGCCATCCTCGCTGAGACGCCTCGAGCGTCTCGTAATAGCCGTCTCTGGTCTCGTAGATACGCTGCTCGACGCTGACGTAGCGGGCGACGCCATAGCCGAGGCGAAGCAGCTCATGTGTGGTCAGCAGACGCGACACCCGACCGTTCCCGTCCTCGAAGGGGTGAATTGCCAGAAGGTCGAGGATGAAAGCCGCCAGCAGAACCAACGGATGCGCCACCTGCGAGTCGGCGGCCTGCCGGTAGCCCCCGAACGTCCCCTGAACCAGGCCCTCCGTCTGCCGCCACGACGGTGGCCGAAAGATGACCCGGCTGACCCCATGCGGGCCGCGTTCGCCGATGACGTTGTCCTCGCCCTTGAGTTGGCCGCCCACCACCCTCGTGTGGGCATAGATCTGGCGATGGAAGCGAAGCATCAGCACGGGCGTCGGCAGATCGAGTCGCTCGGCGGTCATCAGCTCATCGATCGCGTCCCGGTAACCGGCGAATTCCTCCTCGCTGCGGTTGCGTGACCGGGGCGGTCGCGGGGAGGCCAACCGCTCGGCGCGCTGGCGGGACACCTCGATTCCCTCGATCGCGTTCGAGGCCCTGATCGACTCGATCCGCGTCTGGCCGGCAAGGGAGTTCAGCAGCGCCGGGAGCTGGTCTTGGAAAAGCCCCTCCCTCCCCTTGCCGACGTCGATCCGGCCGAGCAGCACCCCCAGCGGGGCTGGCATGCCGTCCAAGGCTCGTCTCTGCTCGTCGAAGCTTCGCATTGCGGTAATCAAGCGTTAAATCAGGTAAAAGCACCTACCTTTTATCACAATTACGCGTTGATTACCGCCTATACGCAGCATCAGTTGGGGCTATCTCAGATCTTGTGGCGCTGCAGCAGCTTCTTGCCGATCACCATGCGCTGGATCTCCGAGGTCCCCTCGCCGATCAGCAGCAGCGGCGCGTCGCGGTAGAGGCGCTCGATCTCGTACTCCTTCGAGTAGCCGTAGCCGCCGTGGATGCGGAAGCTTTCTTCGACGCAGAACTTGCCCGTCTCGGAGGCGAGCAGCTTCGCCATCCCCGCCTCGAGGTCGGAGCGCTCGCCGGCGTCCTTCATCCGCGCCGCTTTGCGCGTGACGAGCCTTGCCGCCTCCAGCTGCGTCGCCATGTCGGCGAGCTTGAACTGGATCGCCTGGTGGGCGGCGATCGGCTTGCCGAAGGTCTTGCGTTCCTGGCTGTAGCGGAGCGCGAGCTCGAGCGCCCGCTGGCCGATCCCGACGCCGCGCGCGGCGACGTTGACCCGGCCGACCTCGAGCGCGTCCATCATCTGCACGAAGCCCTGGCCGACTCCCGCCTCCTCGCCCCCGAGCACGCGCTCGGGCGGGCACTTGTAGCCGTCGTAGACGAGCTCGGTCGACTCGACGCCCTTGTAACCCATCTTCTTGATCTTCGGCGGCACGTCGAGGCCGGCGAAGTCGCCCTCGTTGACTTCCTTCCAGGGCTCCTTCTCGGTGATGAAGCAGGTCATCCCCTTGTAGGGCGGGTCGGCCTTCGGGTCGGACTTCATCAGCACGAAGACGACACCCGAGCCGAGCCCGTTGGTCACCCACATCTTCTGCCCGTTGAGCTCCCAGGCGCCGTCCTCGCCCTTCTTCGCGGTCGCCTTGATGCCCTGCACGTCGGAGCCGACCTCGGGCTCCGAGAGCGAGAAGGCGGCGCGGATCTCGCCCGTCGCCATCTTCGGCAGGAAGTACTGCTTCTGCTCCTCGGTGCCGAACTTCATCAAGAGGTAGGAGCCGATGAAGTGGGTGTTGACGACGCCGGAGATCGAGATCCAGCCGCGCGAGAGCTCCTCGACGATCATCGCGTAGGTCGTCAGGTCGAGCCCCATGCCCCCGTACTCCTCGGGAATCGTCACACCGAAGAGGCCGAGCTCCTTCATCTGCTCGACGATCGGCTCCGGGAAGGAGTCCTCGTGGTCGAACTTCTCGGCGTTGGGGATGATCTGCTCGTCGGCGAACTGGCGCACCATCTCGGTGATGTCGCGCTGAATATCGGTCTGCTCGGCGTACGCGGCGGTCTCTACGGCCATGGCTCCTGATCCGGTCGGGGTCTTGGGGAGCCGAAGGATATCGTCGGGGCGCCTCAGGCCGGCGACGAGGTGGGCTCCGCCGCACGCGTGCCGCGTGCGATGGCGAGCGCCCGCACGAGCATCGGGACCGGGTCGCGTAGGCTCAGGTAGGGATGGGCGACGTGACGGTGGGGTCTCAGTACCCGCGCCATGGTGGCCAGCCTGCGACGCCGTAGGCACATCGCCGCATAACGCAGATCGGCGTCGGACCACCGGTACCAGACGGCCGGCCTGGCCTGGGCGCGGATGCGGCGACCGTGCAACAGCCACTCGCTCCAGATCAACGGCAGCGGCGCGCCGGCGGCCACCGCAAGCGCAAGCGATCCGTAGAGGCGTGGGTTGAGATCGAGCACTGCGTGGTCGCTGCCGCGCTCGACCAGCTCGAGCTCAAAAATGCCCTCCCAACCCAGCGACGAGATCAGCTCGGTGACCGACCGGACCAACGCATCGGGGGGAGCAAAGGTGCGCGAGCAGCAGACCGGCCCCGCGTCCGCCGGCCAAGTGCGCAGGTACCGGCTGGCTGCGAAACCGAGCAGCTCGCCGCCGGCCAAGACGCCGGCAAAGGAGACGAGCGGGCCGGATTCGCGTCGCTGCACGAGGCACGGCCAGCCCGTGGTCGCCAGGCGTGCCTCGAGCGCCGCCGGATCGCCGACGACGGTGGCGGCCAGGTGCAGAGTGTCCCCGCCGATCACGATCACGGTGTGATGGGGCTTCACCACGACCGGGTAGCCGAATCCCGCCGCGGCCTCGCGGGCCTGACCGAGGGTCGAGCAGACCACCGTCTCGGGCGCGCCGAGTCCGGCCCGTCCGGCGAGGTCGAGCAGCACCTCCTTGCTCGTGCAACGGGCCGCGAGCGACGCGGCCGGGATCCCGGCCGCGTCGAGGCCGGCGGCCTCCCGATGTCGCGCCAGTGCCCACAGCGATCCCTCGCTGCACGGCAGCACGACTCCGTAGCGATTCGCCTTCGCGACCTCGCCGACCTCGGCGGCGAACGCCGCCGGATCGAGACGCGGATCGGGCAGGGCAAAGCGTCTCTCGGAATGGCGCGACCACTCGGCCGGAGCGGGCCGCGCGCTGCTCGCCGCGCCGACGCGATAGCCGGCGGCCGCCAGACACCGGCAGGCAGCGACCGCGGAGCGCTCCCCGGCATCGACGATCAGTGCGCCCGGCCCGCGCGGACTCATCAGGCCGAGAGCGGCATGCGCTGCAGGCGGCTCAGGCGCTCGGCCAGCTGGTCAGCGCGGGCGGTGAAGTCGTCCATGCCGTCCGGCCGCACCGCGACGGTCGCGTCGAGCGGCGAGGCCTGGAACGCCGGCGCGCGGCCCGGCGAAGCCTCGGAACGCGCCGCGACTGCGGCGCTCGCCCGCTCGGCCAGCTCCGCCGCCCGCTTCGCCTGCTCGGCGGCGTCGAGCGCCGCCGCGCCGACGGTCATCACCGCGGCCTCCGAGGCGCGCGCCGTCGCCAGCGCCTCGTCGATCCGCTCGACCAGCTCGCCCAGCAGCGGCGGCCGGGCGCGCCGCGGCAGCGTCCAGTCCTCGGCGCCCTCGCGCACGTCGTCGCTCATACGCTCCATTACGGCGGCGGGCCCGAAATCCCTGCGCCCAACCCCGGCGCGGTAGAGGTTTGCGCCGCTATCCGGGCCAAACCTCTACGGCGCCGGTGGATTAGATTTCGACCCGACCGTCCCCGACCCGAGGAGCAGCTTGAGAAACCCCAGAGACTTCTTCCACCCGCTGGCGATCGGCGCGCCGCAGCCGCTGACCGAGATCCCGGTCAAGCCCTCGCGGATGATCCACTTCCTCGACTTCTCGAACGAGAAGATGGTCGCCAAGGCCGCGGACATCGCGCAGAAGACCGACATCCTGCTCGGCAACCTCGAGGACGCGATCCCGGTCGACCGCAAGGAGGCGGCGCGGGCCGGCCTGATCAAGGCGGCGAAGGAGTCGGACTTCGGGCAGACCGCCCTGTGGACGCGGGTCAACTCGCTGGAGAGCCCCTGGGTGCTCGACGACCTGACGACGCTGATCGGCGAGATCGGCGACAAGCTCGAGGTCGTGATGGTGCCCAAGGTCGAGGGCGCCTGGGACATCCACTACGTCGACCGCCTGCTCGCCCAGCTCGAGGCGAAGGCCGGGCTCGACCGGCCGATCCTGATCCACGCGATCCTCGAGACCGCGCAGGGCGTCGTCAACCTGGAGGAGATCGCCGCCGCCAGCCCGCGCATGCAGGGGATGAGCTTCGGGCCGGCGGACCTCGCCGCCTCGCGGCGGATGAAGACCACCCGGGTCGGCGGCGGCCACCCCGGCTACCGCTCGATGGAGGACCCCGCCGACCCCGAGAACCCCGAGGAGGGAGAGCGCGTCACCGCACAGCAGGACCCCTGGCACTACTCGATCGCCCGCATGGTCGACGCCTGCGCCTCGACCGGGATCCTGCCCTTCTACGGCCCCTTCGGCGACATCAAGGACACGGCCGGCTGCGAGACCCAGTTCCGCGCCGCCTTCCTGCTCGGCTGCGTCGGCGCCTGGTCGCTGCACCCGGTGCAGATCGGGATCGCCAAGAAGGTCTTCAGCCCGCCGCCCGACGAGGTCAAGTTCGCCAAGAAGGTGCTGGAGGCGATCCCCGACGGCCGCGGCGTCCACATGATCGACGGCAAGATGCAGGACGACGCGACCTGGAAGCAGTGCAAGGTGATGGTCGAGCTGGCCGAAATGCTGGCCGCAGAAGGACCCCGAGCTGGCCGAGGCCTACGGGCTGTAGGCCCCGGTCGCGGCGCCCGGCTCAGCCCAGGCGCCGCTCGAGGTCGGCGAGCTGCGCATGCAGCTCGTCCGGCAGGTGCTCGCCGAAGCGGGCGAAGTGCTGGTGGATCGCCGGCAGCTCGACCTTCCACTCGTGCGGGTCGACGGCGAGCAGCTCGGCCACTTCCTCGCTCGAGATCTCGAGCCCCTCGGTGTTGAGGTCCTCGACCGTCGGCACGAGGCCGATCGGCGTCTCCTCCGCCTCGGCCGTGCCGGCGCAGCGGCGGAAGACCCACTCGAGCACGCGGCTGTTCTCGCCGAAGCCGGGCCAGATGAAGTTGCCCCCCTCGTCCTTGCGGAACCAGTTGACGTAGTAGATCCGCGGCAGCTTCGCCCCCTCGCGGGCGCCGGTCTTCAGCCAGTGGGCGAAGTAGTCGCCCATGTGGTAGCCGCAGAAGGGCAGCATCGCCATCGGGTCGTGGCGCAGCTCGCCGACCGTCCCGGCCGCGGCGGCGGTCTTCTCCGAGGACATGATCGAGCCGAGGAAGACGCCGTGCTCCCAGTCGAACGCTTCGCGCACCAGCGGCACGACGGTCGAGCGGCGGCCGCCGAAGAGGAAGGCGTCGATCGGCACCCCGGCCGGGTCCTCCCACTCCTCGGCGATCGACGGACAGGCAGAGGCCGGCGTCGTGAAGCGCGCGTTGGGATGCGCCGAGGGCTTGTCGGAATCCGGCGTCCAGTCCTCCCCGTGCCAGTCGATCAGGTGGGCGGGCGGCTCCTTCGTCATCCCCTCCCACCAGACGTCGCCGTCGTCGGTCTTCGCCGTGTTGGTGAAGATCGAGTCGCGGGCGACGGTCTTCATCGCGTTCGGGTTGGTCTTCTCGCCCGTCCCCGGCGCGACGCCGAAGAAGCCGGCCTCCGGGTTGATCGCGTAGAGGCGGCCGTCGGCGCCGAACTTCATCCAGGCGATGTCGTCGCCGATCGTCTCGACCTTCCAGCCGGGCAGCGTCGGGATCAGCATCGCCAGGTTGGTCTTGCCGCAGGCCGACGGGAAGGCGCCGGCGACGTACTTCACCTCGCCCTCGGGCGAGGTCAGCTTGAGGATCAGCATGTGCTCGGCCAGCCAGCCCTCGTCGCGCGCCATCGCCGAGGCGATCCGCAGCGCGAAGCACTTCTTGCCGAGCAGCGCGTTGCCGCCGTAGCCGGAGCCGTAGGACCAGATTTCGCGGCTCTCGGGGAAGTGGACGATCCACTTGTTGTCGGCGTCGCAGGGCCACGGCACGTCCTCCTCGCCCTCGGCCAGCGGCGCGCCGACCGAGTGCAGGCAGGGGACGAACTCACCCTCTGTGCCGAGCACGTCGAGCGCGCCCTTGCCCATCCGGGTCATGATCCGCATGCTCGCCGCGACGTAGGCCGAGTCGGTCAGCTGCACGCCGACGTGGGCGATCGGCGAGCCGAGCGGCCCCATCGAGAAGGGCACCACGTACATCGTGCGGCCCTTCATGCAGCCCTCGAAGAGCCCGCGCAGCGTCTCGCGCATCTCGGCCGGGGCACGCCAGTTGTTGGTCGGCCCGGCGTCCTGCTCGCGCTCGGAGCAGATGAAGGTGCGGTCCTCGACCCGGGCGACGTCGCCGGGGTCGGAGAGGGCGAGGTAGGAGTTCGGCCGCTTGGCGTCGGAGAGGCGCTCGAAGGTGCCGGCGTCGATCAGCGCCTGCGCGAGGCGGTCGTACTCCGCGGCGCTGCCGTCGCACCAGTGGACGGCGTCGGGCTGAGTGAGGTCTGCCATCTCCCCGACCCAGTCGAGGAGCTTCTTGTTGGTGGTCGGCGCGTCGGCCGCGATGGTTTGGCTCATCCGGGGCACTCTACTTACCGCGCACGAGCCGGGCGGTGGAGCCGAGTCATCGGCTGCGTGCGCCGAAGTCCAGCGTGTAGGTCGCCGAATTGCGCCCGCCGCGGAGCGGATCGCCACGCGCCACGCCAACGCCGAAGTCGTGCAGCGAGGAATCGAGGATATTCGCGCGATGCGCGGCGCTGTGCATCCACTCCCGGACGATGGCCAGCGCCGAGCCGTGGGCGCGACCGCGGCCGGCGCCGATGTTCTCCGCCACGCGAAAGGAGGCGGCGTCAGCCAGGTAGCCGGCGTGGGAGATCCGCGTCGTCATCGTGCTGCCGTCGGGGCCGTAGTGGGAGAAGCTGCCGGTGGCGACCATCGCCTGGGAGAGGCCGGCCGCAGCCCGTCGCAGCTCGGGGTTGTAGCGGAGCGGGCCGATGCCGTGCCGGCGGCGCGCCAGATTAACCAGGCAGAGCACCGAGCTGCGGAGCTGGTGCATCGTTGCTGCACCTGGCGCCAGCCCGAAGCGACCACAGCTCCGCGCCCGGGCAGACGCGTCTCCTGCACCCAGGGAGGCGCCACCGAGGGCCAGCAAGACCGCGAGCGCCCCCACCCAGCGGACTGCGAAGCGACGAGCGTGTCGTCTCTTCCCGTCAGCCATCAGATCGAGCGCAGAATAGACAGTCGCGAGGACGCCCGCGAGGCCGGCTACCGGGGCGGCCCTATGTCGGTGATTTCGGTGTCCGCGTCGGAGTTGAGGATCTTGACCGTCACGGTCTCCTGCTTGCCCCCCTTGAGCTTGACCGTGCATTCGAACGTCTTGCCCTTTTCGACGCCTACTCCCGAGGGGCATTCGACCGAGGAGACCTGCTGCCCCACCGACTTCTGCAGGTTTTCTTCGATCAGGGCCTCCTCCTTGGCGTGATCGATCACGACCCCGCCGCACCCGAGCACGCCGAACGATGTGAGCGCCAGCGCGAGGAGCGTTCCGAGTTTGCCCAGCCAGTCCATCTATCTCCCTTCGAGTAGATCGCGGCCGCGAAGTATCCCAGGGCGATCAGCAGGTGGCTCTACACTCCCCGCCGATGAAGATCGGGATCGTCGGACTCGGGTACGTCGGGTTGCCGCTCGCCGTCGCCTTCGCCGAGGCCGGGCACGAGGTGGTCGGGCTCGAGACCGACGCGCGCAAGGTCGAGGCGCTGAACGCCGGCCGCAGCTACATCGAGGACATCCCCGCGGCGAGCCTGGCGCCGCTGGCGGAGCGGCTGCGCGCCACGCTCGCCAAGGACGACCTAGCCTCCTGCGAAGCGGTGGTGATCTGCGTGCCGACGCCGCTGACCGGCTCGCGCGAACCGGACCTGACCTACCTGATCGACTCGGCGACGGCGCTCTCGGCGATCCTGCAGCCGGGCCAGCTGATCGTGCTCGAGTCGACCACCTACCCGGGGACGACGCGCGAGCGCGTGCTGCCGATCCTCGAGGAGTCCGGGATGAAGGCGGGGCGCGACTTCCACCTCGCCTTCTCCCCCGAGCGGATCGACCCGGGGCGGACCGACTACACGGTGCGTACGACGCCGAAGCTGGTCGGCGGCATCACGCCCGCCTGCACCGAGCGCGCCCGCGAGCTCTACTCGCTGGTCTGCGACGAGGTCGTCGTGCTCTCCGGCCCGGAGCCGGCCGAGCTGGCGAAGCTGCTGGAGAACATCTTCCGCTCGGTCAACATCGCCCTGGTCAACGAGCTCGCCCAGCTCTGCGACCGGCTCGGGATCGACGTCTGGGAGGTGGTCGAAGCGGCCGCGACCAAGCCGTTCGGCTTCATGCGCTTCGACCCGGGGCCGGGGATGGGCGGCCACTGCCTGCCGGTCGACCCCTTCTATCTCGCCTTCAAGGCGCGCGAGCACGACTTCTACCCGGAGTTCATCGAGCTGGCCGGCAAGGTCAACCGGGCCCAGCCGGGCTACTGCGTCGACCGCATCGCGCGCGCCCTCAACGAGGCCGAAAGGTCGGTCAAGGGCGCGAAGATCCTGATGCTCGGCGTCAGCTACAAGCCCGGCGTCGGCGACATCCGCGAGTCGCCGGCGCTGGAGATCCTCGCCCTGCTGCGCGAGCTCGGCGCCGATGTCTCCTACCACGATCCCTTCGTGCCGGAGCTGGGCGAGCTCGGGTTGAGCTCGGTCGAGCTCGAGCCGGGCCTCGCCGAAACCGACATCGCGGCGGTCGTCACGGCGCATCCGGGCGTCGACTACGGCGCGGTCGTCGACGCGGCGCCGCTGACGATCGACTTCCGCGGCGTCACGCGGGAGATCGAGTCGCCGAGCCTCGTGCGGCTGTAGCCGAGCGCCGCCGCGGCGGCGGCGGCCTTGAGCAGCACCTCCTCGTACTCCTCCTCGGGGTCTGAGAGGGCGACGATCGCGCCGCCGGCGCCGATCCGGGCCGAGGAGCCGTCGAGGACGATCGTGCGGATCGCGACGCTGAGGTCGCAGCCGCCGGCGAGGCCGAGCCAGCCGATCGCCCCCGCGTAGGGACCGCGCGCCCCGCCCTCCAGCCGGTCGAGGATCTGCATCGTGCGCAGCTTCGGGGCCCCCGTCATCGAGCCGGGCGGGAAGCAGGCGCGCACGCAGTCGAGCGGGCCGTGACCCTCGCGCAGGCGCCCGCGCACCGTCGTGACGAGCTGGTGCACGGTCTCGTAGGTCTCCACCTCCATCAGCGAGGGCACGTGGACGGTGCCGACCTCGCAGACCGAGCCGAGGTCGTTGCGCAGCAGGTCGGCGATCATCAGATTCTCGGCCCGGCTCTTCTCGTCCGTCCGCAGGCGCTCGGCGAGCCGCGCGTCCTCGGCGGGCGTCTCGCCACGCCGGCTCGTCCCCTTGATCGGCTTCGCCTCGGCCCAGCCGTCGCGGCCGATGCGCAAGAAGCGCTCGGGCGAGGAGCTGAGCACCGCGTCGCCGCCGAAGCGGATGAACGACGCGTACGGCGCCGGGTTGACCCGGCGCAGGGCCCGATAGAGCTCAAGCGGGTCGGGCGCACCCACCGTAGCGTCGCCATCGCCGAGCTCGGCCTGCATGGCGTTGGTCAGGCAGACCTCGTATGTCTCGCCTTCGGCAAGCAGCCGCCCGCACTCCTCGATCTCCCCCAGGTAGCGCTCCCGAGCCCGCACCAATCGAGGCTCCGCCGCGAACTCCCCGCCGACGGGCCGATTTCCCTCCATATACGTGGGAAATCGGCCCGTCGGCCCGTCGGGCAGGGCGGTGAGGCGGGCCTCGGTCGCTTCAAGCCAGCGCTGCGCCTCCGGCTCGCCGCCACGCTCGGTTAGCGCGAGCAGGTAGGTGCGGCGCTCGGCGTGGTCGAACGCGATCATCCGATCGGCGAAGACGAACGCCGCATCCGGCAGCGACGACTCGTGCGCCGCGTCCCCCCCACACTCGGCCTTCAGCTCATAGCCGAACCAGCCGGCGAAGCCGCACTGGAACTCGAACGGAAGCTGAGGCCCGAGCGGCGGCGGGGCGTCGAGCTCACGCGCGAGGTAGTCGAAGATCGACTCGCGCGTGAGCTCGACCTCGCCCCCTCGCTCGATTCGCACCTCCCCGGCGGTGACGTCGTAGGACACCGCCCGTCCCAGTGGCCCGCCGTCGTCCCCCATGAACGAAAACCGCCCACTCTCGCCCGTCCGGCTGCTGTCCAGCCAAAACGCGTTCTCGCTCTCCCCATACAAGCTCGCAAACGCCTGCTCGGGCTCGACCGGCTGGTCCAGCCGTCGCACCACGAGCTTCCGTGAAGAGGCGACGGGGGCACCCCCGAGCGGGCGGATACTCAAATCGCCGGTCTCATCAGACCGGCGATTGTCCGAACGGGGGTGCCCCCGTCGCCTCCCCCGCAACGCACTCAAATCACGGAAGTTCTCGATCAGCCGCCGCCCATGCTCCGCACACACCGACTCAGGGTGGAATTGGACGCCCCAGAGGGGGTGCTGGCGGTGCTCGAGCGCCATCAAGATGCCGTCGCTCGTCCAAGCTGTTGCGCGCAGCTCGTCAGGCAGCGGCTGCCCAACGCAGAGCGAGTGGTAGCGGACCGCGGCGAACTCGCGCGGGATGCCGGCGAAGAGCGGCGCGTCGTCGTGAAGGACGGCGCTGAGCCGGCCGTGCAACGGCTCGGGCGCGGGCATCGACCGCGGCCCCGTGCAGCGCACCGAGCCCCTGGTGGCCGATGCAGACGCCGAGCAGCGGCAGCTCCGAGCGCCGGATCGCCTCGGCGCAGACGCCGAAGTCCTCGACCCGCTCGGGCCGGCCCGGTCCCGGCGAGATCACGACGTTGTCGCAGCCGAGCCGCGCCAGCTCGTCCCAGCTCGCCGCGTCGTTGCGGACCACCAGCGGCTCCTCGCCGTTCACCTCCGCCAGCAGCTGGAAGAGGTTGTAGGTGAAGGAGTCGTAGTTGTCGATCAGCAGCGTCTTCAACCGCCGCGAGCTTGCCACAATGGCCGCGTGCCCGACCCCCGCCAAGGCCTCTTCGAGACCCTGCTGGTGCTCGACGGCCGCCCGGTCGAGCTGGAGGCCCACCTGGCCCGGCTGGAGGCTAGTCTGGCGGAGCTGTTTCCCGAGCCGGCCAATCCCTGCGCTTGGGGCGGTGACCGCCCCGGAACCGGATTGCGTGATGCGGATCGACGTCGTGCCGCGCAGTGACCGATTCGAAACCGAGATCTCGTTTCGCGAGATCCGGCGGCAACCTGAGCCGGCCGCACTGCACAGCCTCTCCGTCCCCGGCGGGCTCGGCGCCCACAAGTGGAGGGACCGGTCGATCCTCGACCGCGCCCAGGC
Source organism: uncultured Solirubrobacterales bacterium (assembly GCA_963835315.1). Lineage (GTDB taxonomy): Bacteria > Actinomycetota > Thermoleophilia > Solirubrobacterales > 70-9 > VRUE01. The sequence goes on from CAWIFA010000036.1 coordinate 97,930, forward strand.
GCGCCTGGGCGGACTGCCGCTCGTCGTAGACATGGACGGGAGCGTGCTGGAAGCGGCCCGCGCCAACGTGTTCGCCCTCCACGGCGGCGCCCTCTTCACACCCCCGCTCGACGGCCGCACTCTCCCCGGCGTCACCCGTGCCCGCGTAATCGACCTTGCCGAATCGGCCGCCATCCCCGTTCACGAACGGCCACTGCACCGCAATGACCTCCTCCGCGCCGACGAGGTCTTACTCACCGGCTCAGTGCGAGGAATCGAGCCCGCCGGGTCTCTCGACGGCGGCCCCCTCCCGGGCGGCGGCCCGATCGCCGCGCGGCTCGCCGCCGGGCTGCGCCGCGCCTGGGCCGGCCTGAGCACAGCCGCCTCGTTTGGATAAGGTCCCGCGCCGCGATGCGCTTCTTCGAGTACGAGGCAAGAAAGATCGTCGAGCTGGCGGGGATTCCCGTCACCAAGTACGGCTTCTGCACGAGCGCCGAGGAGGCGCGCCGGGTCGCCGAGGAGATCGGCGGGCCGACGGTGATCAAGTCGCAGGTGCTGAGCGGCGGCCGGATGAAGGCCGGCGGCGTCAAGTTCGCCGACACGCCCGACGAGGCCGCCGAGCACGCCGAGGCGATCCTGAAGCTCGAGATCAACGGCCACATGCCGCGCGGCGTGCTCGTCGACCCGAAGGCCGAGGTCAAGCAGGAGTATTACGCCGGGGTCGTCTGGGACGGCACCGCGAAGCGCCCGCTGATGCTGTTCAGCGACATGGGCGGCATCGACATCGAGGAGGTCGCCGAGCAGCACCCCGACCACGTCGGCCGCGGCCACGTCTCCAACCTGCTTCCGGTCGCCGACTTCGAGGCCAAGCAGGCGGTCGCGGCGACCGGCGTCACCGGCAAGCAGCTGCAGCGCGCGACGCCGATCCTCGCCCGCCTCGCCCGGCTCTTCCGCGACAACGACATGACGCTGGCCGAGATCAACCCGCTGGCCGAGCTCGCCGACGGCAGCTTCGTCGCCCTCGACGCCCACATGGAGATGGAGAACGAGGCCGTCGGCCGCCAGAAGGGCCTGCTGCGCAAGGCGCTGGAGATCGCCGAGGACGACACGCGCGAGACCTACGAGCCCTCCGACTTCGAGCGCAACGTCGCCGCGATCGACGCCGCCGACCACCGCGGCGTGATCCAGGGCAAGGACCACGGCTTCGAGGGCAACCTGGGCCTCGTGATCGGCGCCGGCGGCGGCTCGCTGACGCTGACCGACGCGGTCCGCAGCCAGGGCGGCAGGCCCGCCAACTACTCGGAGATCGGCGGCAACCCCTCGGTCGCCAAGGCCTGCGGCCTGGCCAGGCAGGTGCTCGAAAAGGACGGCGTCGAGAAGATCGCCGTGATGATGTCGATCGTCTCCAACACCCGGGTCGACATCGTCGCCCGCGGCGTGATCAAGGCCTGCCTCGAGCTCGGCAAGGACCCCGGCGAGACGATCGCGATCTTCCGCATCCCGGGCGCCTGGGAGGACGAGGGCTTCAAGATCCTCGATCGACTACGGCGTCGAGTACTGCGACCGCTCGGTCTCGATGTGGGAGGCCGCGGGCCGCGCGGTCGAGAAGATCCAGGGAGCGGCCGTCTGATGTCGATCCTGCTGAGCAAGGACACGACCTTCATCGTCCAGGGGATCACCGGGCGCGAGGCGGTCAACCTGACCAGGGAGTGCCTCGACTACGGCTCGAAGATCGTCGGCGGCGTCACCCCCGGCCGCAAGGGCCGCGAGGTGCACGGCGTGCCGGTCTTCGACACCGTCGAGCAGGCGGTCGCCCACCACGGCGGGCCGATCGACGGCTCCGTGATCACCGTCCCCCCCGCCTTCACCAAGGACGCGGCGCTGGAGGCGATCGAGAACGGGATCAAGCTGATCGTGATCGTCACCGAGCGGATCCCGCGCGGCGACGTCGCCCAGATGGTCGAGCTGGCCGAGATGCGCGGCGCGCGGATCATCGGCCCCAACTGCCTCGGCCTGATCGTCCCCGAGGTCTGCAAGATGGGCGGCATCGGCGGCCCGGCGAAAGACGCGGCCAAGGCCTACGCACCCGGCCCGGTCGGCGTGATGAGCCGCTCCGGCGGGATGACCACCGAGATCTCCTCCTCGCTGACCCAGGCCGGGCTCGGCGTCTCGACCGCCGTCTCGATCGGCGGCGACGCGATCATCGGCTCGACCTACGCCGAGCTGATGCCCTACTTCGAGGCCGACGAGCAGACGCAGGCGATCGTCATCTACACCGAGCCCGGCGGCCGCATGGAGGCCCAGCTCGCCGAGTGGGTCGCCGAGCACGACTCGCGCCTGCCGATCGTCGCCTTCATGGCCGGCAAGTTCATGGACGACGAGGAGATGAAGGGGATGAGCTTCGGCCATGCGGGCACGATCGTCGAGGGCAAGGAGGACACCGCGACGGAGAAGATCGCCCGCCTCGAAGCCGCCGGCATCCGCGTCGTCGAGCGGATCGACGAGATCCCCGACGCGGTCAAGGAGAAGCTGGGGGTGGCGGCCTGATGGCCGAGGCGCTGAACAGGGTCTTCATCGACGTCGAGGTCGACGCCTCGGTCGCCGGCGACGCCGAGCTCGCCCGCAAGCTGGCGGAAGTCTGCCCCGTCGACATCTTCGCCGCCGGCGAGGGCGGCGTCGAGATCGTCGCCGAGAACCTCGACGAGTGCGTCCTCTGCGACCTCTGCGTGGACGCCGCCCCCGACGGCGCGGTCCGCGTCGTCAAGCTCTACGAGCAGTAGCCGCAGCCCTCTCGGCTCTGTGCAACAGGTCACGTAGACCTGGACATTGATCGATGTCTCGTTAACCTCTACATCGATGACTGCAACGTTGAGACGTGTCGCCATCGTCGCCGGCAACCGGATTCCCTTCGCGCGCTCCAACTCGGTCTACTCGCGCGCCTCCAACCAGGACATGCTGACCGCGGCGCTCGACGGGCTGATCGAGCGCTACTCGCTCGGCGGCGCAATCCTCGGCGAGGTCGCCGGCGGCGCCGTGCTCAAGCACTCGCGCGACCGCGACCTGACCCGCGAGAGCGTGCTCGGCACGCGGCTCGCCCCCGAGACCCCCGCCTACGACGTGCAGCAGGCCTGCGGCACCGGGCTGGAGACGACGATCCTCGTCGCCAACAAGATCGCCCTCGGGCAGATCGACTCGGGCATCGCCTGCGGCGCCGACACCACCTCCGACGCGCCGATCGGCCTCAACGAGGGCCTGCGCGAGGTGCTGCTCGACGCCAACCGCGAGAAGTCCACCGGCGGGCGGCTGAAGCAGCTGGCCCGCCTGCGGCCGGGCCACGTCGTGCCCGCGATCCCGCGCAACGAGGAGCCGCGCACCGGCCTCTCGATGGGCGAGCACTGCGCGATCATGGCGGCCGAGTGGGAGGTCGGCCGCGAGGAGCAGGACGAGCTCGCGGTGCAGAGCCACCACAAGCTCGCCGCCGCCTACGAGCGCGGCTTCATGGACGACCTGGTCGACCCCTACCTGGGGCTCGAGCGCGACCAGAACATGCGCCCCGACTCCTCAGCCGAGAAGCTGGCAAAGCTCGGCCCGGTCTTCGGCGGCCCCGACGGGACGATGACCGCCGCCAACTCGACCCCGCTCTCCGACGGCGCCTCGGCGGTGCTGCTGGCGAGCGAGGAGTGGGCGAAGCAGCGCGGCCTGCCGGTCCTCGCCTACTTCGTCGACGGCCAGACCGCGGCGGTCGACCACGTGCACAAGCGCGAGGGGCTCTTGATGGCGCCCGCCTACGCGATGCCGCGGATGCTCGACCGCAACGGCCTCAAGCTGCAGGACTTCGACCTCTACGAGATCCACGAGGCGTTCGCCGCCCAGGTGCTCTGCACGCTGCGCGCCTGGGAGGACGAGCGCTTCTGCCGCGAGCGGCTCGGCCGCGAGGAGCCGGTCGGGGAGATCGACCGCGGCAAGCTCAACGTCAACGGCGGCTCGCTCGCCGCCGGCCACCCCTTTGCCGCGACCGGCGGGCGGATCGTCGCTTCGCTGGCCAAGCAGCTGCACGAGCGCGGCTCGGGCCGCGGCGCGATCAGCATCTGCGCCGCCGCCGGGCAGGGGGTCGTGGCGATTCTCGAGGCCCCAGGAAAGGACGGCAAAGGCAGATGAGCGACCTCTACGCACAGCTCGTCAACTCGCCCCCCGGCAAGCTGATCGCGCCGCGCGTCGGCCTGCCCCGCCCGGTCGAGCTGAAGCGCCGGGCGACCGACGGCGCCGACGCGCCGGGCGCCATGCTCGCCGGCGGCGCCCCGGGCGGCCGGCTCGGCAAGACGGTCGAGCGGATCCTCGCCGAGATCGGCGCCCCGCCACCGCTGAAATCCGAGAGCCGGGTCAGCGCGCTGCTCTTCGACGCGACCGGGATCTCCGACTCGACCGAGCTGGTCGAGCTGCAGCGCTTCTTCCACCCCAATGTGCGGCGGGTCGAGCGCTCGGGCCGCGTCGTCGTGCTCGGCACGCCGTCCGCCGGCCTGCCCGCCCGCGCCGCCACCGCGCAGCGCGCCCTCGAGGGCTTCACCCGCTCGCTCGGCAAGGAGATCGGCGGCGGCATCGCGGTGCAGCTCGTCTACGTCGCCGAGGGCGCCGAGGACCAGCTCGACTCGACCCTGCGCTTCCTGCTCTCCCCCCGCTCGGCTTACGTCTCCGGCCAGGTGATCCGAATCGGCCCCGGCGTCGCCGCGGCGCCGGCGCCGGAATGGCGCCAGCCGCTCGACGGCGTGCGGGCGCTCGTCACCGGCGCCTCGCGCGGGATCGGCGAGGCGATCGCCACCGTCCTGCACCGCGACGGCGCCGAGCTCGTGCTGCTCGACGTGCCGGCGCTGGCCGGCGACCTGGCGCAGGTCGCCGAGCGGCTCGAGGCGGAGACGATCGAGCTCGACATCACCGACCCCGACGCCCCGGCGACGATCGCCGAGCGGCTCTCCGGCGGGGTCGACGTCGTCGTCCACAACGCCGGCGTGACCCGCGACCGCACGATCGCCAAGATGCCCGAGGACCGCTGGAGCTCGCTGATCGAGATCAACCTCTCCAGCGAGGAGCGGATAAACGACGAGCTGCTGCACAGGGACCTGCTGCGCGAGAACGGCCGCATCGTCTGCGTCTCCTCGATGAGCGGCATCGCCGGCAACTCCGGCCAGACCAACTACGCGACCTCGAAGGCGGGCGTGATCGGGATGGTCGAAGCGCTGGCGCCGCAGCTGGCGAAGCGCGGCGCGACGATCAACGCCGTCGCCCCCGGCTTCATCGAGACGCAGATGACCGACGCGATGCCGATCGCGATCCGCGAAGCGGGCCGGCGGATGAACAGCATGTCGCAGGGCGGCCTGCCGGTCGACGTCGCCGAGACGATCGCCTGGCTCGCCGGCCCCGCATCGACCGGCGTCAACGGCAACGTCGTCCGCGTCTGCGGGCAGAGCCTGCTGGGAGCCTGATGGCAACGCGGACGCTCGACAGCCCGCCCAGCATCCTGCCGCTCTACGCCCGCGCCGCGGCGCCGCTGATCCCCGGCGCCTCGCTGCTGCCCTTCATCCCCGGCCGCGCCGCCGAGGTCCCGGATACCGAGCTGGTGCTCGCGGGGGTGCGGCCGGACCCGGAGCGGGTCGCCGCCTACGCCAGGGTCTGCGGCTTCTCGCTGCGCGACGCGCTGCCGGCGACCTATCCCCACGTGCTCGCCTTCCCGCTGCACATGGCGTTGATGGCCGACGGCAGCTTCCCCTTCGGCGCGGTCGGCCTCGTCCACGTCGAGAACCGGATCGTCCAGCACCGGCCGCTCGGCGGCGGCGAGGAGCTGAAGCTCGTCGTCCGCCCCACCCCCCTGCAGCCGCACAGGCGCGGCCAGACCTTCGCGATCGAGACCGAGGCCTGGGCCGGCCGCCAGAAGGCCTGGGAGTCGACCAGCACCTTCCTCCACCGCACCGAACACCCCGCCGATGGGCCGATTTCCCACGCATATCGTGGGAAATCGGCCCATCGGCCGCAGGAGACGCTGACGGTTGGCGCCACTTGGAAGCTCGGCGGCGACCTCGGGCGGCGCTACGGCTCGGTGTCGGGGGACCGCAATCCGATCCACATGCACTCGCTGACCGCCAAGCCGCTCGGCTTTCCCGGCGCGATCGCGCACGGGATGTGGACCAAGGCCCGCTGCCTCGCGGCGCTCGAGGGACGGCTTCCCGACGCGTTCGCGGTCGACGTCGCCTTCCGCAAGCCGATCCGGCTGCCGGGGCGGGTCGAGTTCCTCAGCGACGCCGGTGGCGAGCAGATCGACTTCGCCGTGCGCGATGCCAAGCGGCACATCCCCCACCTCGACGGCCGCGTGAAGCCGGTCGACGAGAAACCCAGACCTGACGAGACCAGCGGGAGGAAGAACAAGTGAACGAAAACGGCAACGCAACGGGCGTCGTCGAGCGCAGCCAGGGCGCCGTCCTGCGCTCGCTCAGCTGGCTCGCCGGCACCGAGCTGCTCGACAGGGTCGGCCTGCGTAAGCAGGTCGAGCGAATGGTCTTCCAGGGCACCAAGAACGGCTTCCGCACCGCGACGGCCGCCGGCCGCGTCTTCAAGGCGACCCAGAAGCTGGGCAAACCGGCGCGCCAGTCGGCGGGCAAGTCGCGCAGCCTCTTCGACCTGACGCCCGACGACGAGCAGCAGATGTTCCAGGAGGCGGTGCGCGACTTCGCCGAGGCGAAGGTGCGGCCGGCCGCGCAGGATGCCGACGCCGAGCGCAGGACGCCCGAGGAGCTGCTCGCCCAGACGAGCGAGCTCGGCGTCAACATGCTCGGCATCCCCGAGGAGCTGGGCGGCGTGATGCAGGAGCAGGCGGCGACGACCAGCGCCCTGGTCGGCGAGGCGCTCGCCCACGGCGACATGGGGATCGCCTACGCGACGCTGGCGCCCGGCGCGGTCGCGACCGCGATCGGCCACTGGGGCAGCGCCGAGCAGCAGGCCACCTACCTCCCCGCCTTCGCCGGCGAGGAGGCGCCCGCCGCGGCGCTGGCGCTGCTCGAGCCGCGGCCGCTCTTCGACCCGCTGAACCTCGAGACCAGGGCGCGCCGCAACGGCTCCGACTGGGTGCTCGACGGCGCCAAGTCGCTGGTCGCCCGAGCCGGCGATTGCGAGCTCTTCCTCGTCGCCGCCGAGGCCGAGGGCGTGGGGCCGGCGCTGTTCGTCGTCGAGTCCGGCGGCGAGGGGCTCTCGGTGCGCGACGAGCCGGCGATGGGGCTGCGGCCCGCAGCAACGGGCCGCCTGCTGCTCGAGGGAGTGCGCCTGCCCGCCGAGGCGCTGCTCGGCGAGGGCAGGCGCGAGGACTACGTCGAGTGCGTGCAGCGGGCGCGGATCGCCTGGTCGGCGCTCGCCGTCGGCGCCGCGCAGGCGGTGCTCGACTACGTCATCCCCTACGTCAACGAGCGCACCGCCTTCGGCGAACCGATCTCCAACCGCCAGGCGGTGGCCTTCGGCGTCTCCGACATCGGCATCGAGTCGGCCGGGATGCGGCTCGCCGTCTACCGCGCGGCCAGCCGCGCCGACCAGGGCGAGGACTTCGCTCGCGAGGCGGCGCTGGCGCGCAAGCTCTGCGCCGCCAAGGGGATGGAGATCGGCTCCGAAGGCGTGCAGCTGCTCGGCGGCCACGGCTTCGTCAAGGAGCACCCGGTCGAGCGCTGGTACCGCGACCTCCGAGCAGCGGGCGTGATGGAGGGCGCCCTGCTCGTCTAGCGCGCCCCACACATGAGGGCCGAGCGAAAGGCAGACATGATCAATCTCGAGATACCGAAGAAGTTCAAGCCGCTGGCCACGCAGGCCAACCAGGTCGCGACCGAGGTCTTCCGGCCGATCTCGCGCAAGTACGACGAGGCCGAGCACTCCTACCCGAAGGAGCTCGACATGCTCGCCTCGCTGATGGACGGGCTGGACGAGGGCGCCGACCTGGGCGGCGCCGGCGCCGCCGGCGTGCGGCGCGACTCCAACGGCGATTCGGCCGAGGGCAACCGCAACGGCTCCAACCTCTCCACCGTGCTCGGCATCATCGAGCTCTGCTGGGGCGACGTCGGCCTGCTGCTCTCGATGCCGCGCCAGGGGCTCGGCAACTCGGCGATCGCCTCGGTCGCCAGCGAGGAGCAGCTGGAGCGCTACGGGGGCAAGTGGGCGGCGATGGCGATCACCGAGCCGGAGGCCGGCTCGGACTCGGCCGCGATCCGCACGACGGCCCAGCTCGACGGCGACGAGTACGTGCTCAACGGCGAGAAGATCTTCGTCACCTCGGGCGACCGGGCGGACCTGATCGTCGTCTGGGCCTCGCTCGACCCCGCAAAGGGACGGGCGGCGATCAAGTCGTTCATCGTCGAGCGCGACAACCCGGGGCTGAAGCTCGACCGGCTCGAGCACAAGCTCGGGATCCGCGCCTCCGACACCGCCAACTTCACCCTGCAGGACTGCCGGGTGCCGAAGGAGGCGCTGCTCGGCAATCCCGAGATCGACGTCAAGCAGGGCTTCGGCGGCGCGATGCAGACCTTCGACAACACGCGGCCGCTGGTCGCGGCGATGGCGGTCGGCGTCGGCCGCGCGGCGCTCGACCGCACGCGTGAGTTGCTGGCCGAGGCGGGCGTCGAGATCGACTACGCGGTGCCGGCGCTCTGCCAGCCCGCCGCCGTCTCGCGCTTCCTCGAGCTGGAGGCCGACTGGGAGGCGGCGCGGCTGCTGACCATGCAGGCCGCCTGGATGGCCGACAACGGCAAGCCGAACTCGCTGCAGGCCTCGATGGCGAAGGCGAAGGCGGGGCGCACCTGCGTCGACGTGACGCTCGGCTGCGTCGAGCTCTGCGGCGCCTCCGGCTACGGCGAGGACGAGCTGCTGGAGAAGTGGGCGCGCGACGCGAAGATCCTCGACATCTTCGAGGGCACGCAGCAGATCCAGCTGCTGATCGTGGCGCGCCAGCTGCTCGGCAAGAGCTCGGCGGAACTGCGCTAGCGACCCGCTACGCGGCGGCGGTCTCGGCGTCGGCGGCGACGTCGAGCGCCGCCTGGCGCAGGCGCTCGGGCAGGACGACCCAGGCGCGCAGGCGGGCCAGCGCCTCGCGGTCGCCCTCGACCTCGATCGCCCGCTCCGCCGCCTCGCCGGCGACCAGCGCCGCAAGCACCGGCGCCGGGTCGCCGATCAGGGTCACCTCGGCGTCCTCGACCGGACCGCGCGCGGCGGCGATCCAGCCGTCCGCGACCCGCAGCGTGTAGTCCTCGCCGCCGCTGCGCAGGCCGACCGTCATCCGGGCGTCGGCGGGCGGCTGGACGAGCACCCGGACGGCGTTGGCGAGCGAGGTCGGCGGCAGGTCGGCGACGTCGTCGACCCGCTCGAAGTGCATCCCCCAGCGGCTCAGCTCGAGCAGCGGCCGCTCGAGGTCGCGGCCGACCTCGGTCAGCTCGTAGGCGACCCCGGTCGCCGGCAGGCCGAGCGCCCGGCGCTGCACGATGCCGTGGCGCTCGAGGTCGCGCAGCCGCTTGGTGACCACGTCGGTCGGCGCGTTGCCGACGTTGCGGACGATGTCGGAGAAGCGCAGCGGGCCGAGCAGCAGCTCGCGCACGATCAGCAGCGACCAGCGCTCGCCGACCCGGTCGAGCGCGCAGGCGAGGCTGCAGGACTGGTCGTATTCGCGTCTAGCCACTCGCGAATGGTACCCATCGCGACAACAAAACTTTGTTTTCCCAAGTTGACTCGGACGGCGCGGTAGAGGTTACGACCGCATAGCGAGACCAAACCTCTACGGCGACCTTTGCGGCAGACTGCGGCGCGTGAACTTCGTCGAGCTGATGGAGCGCTCGCCGGCCTCGCGGCTGGGGATCGTCGCGATCGACGCCGCGGGCGAGCGGCGCGACTGGCACTTCGGCGAGCTGATCGCGCGCTCGGCCGGGCTCTCGGGCGCCTTCGCGGCGCGCGGGGTGCGGCGCGGCGACGTGGTGATGACGCTGCTCGGCAACCGGGTCGAGTGGGCGCTGGCGCTGCTCGCCTGCTGGCGGATGGGCGCCGTCGCGCTGCCCTGCAGCCCGCAGCTGCGCCGCCACGACCTCGAGCTGCGGGCGAGCGCCGCCGCGCCGGCGCTCTGCGTCGGCGAAGCGGAGCTGCTCGGCGAGCTGCCGGACGGCGTGCCGGCGATGACGCTCGAGGACGTCGCCGCGGTGCTCGACGAGGACCGCGCCCAGGAGACGCCGGCGGCGATCGAGGACATGGGCCCCGAGGACCCGGCGCTGATCGTCTTCACCTCCGGCACGACCGGCGAGCCACGCGGCGTCGTCCACGCCTACCGCTACCTGACCGGGCAGCGCGCCCAGGCCGAGCACTGGCTCGCCTCGCGCCCCGGCGAGCTGGTCTGGTGCACGACCGCGCCCGGCTGGTCGAAGTCGGCCCGCAACGTCTTCCTCGCCCCCTGGCTGACCGGCGCCGCGGCGACGATCCACGCCGGACGCTTCGACCCGGCGCGAGCGGCTCGACCTGGCCGAGGCGCTCGGCGTCAACGTGCTCTGCCAGGCTCCGACCGAGTACCGCATGCTGGCCAAGCGCGCCGCCCTGCGCCCGCTGCCCGCTCTGCGCCGCATGGTCTCCGCCGGCGAGGCGCTCGAGGCCGAGACGGTCGCCGCCTTCCGCGCCGCGACCGGGCTCGAGCCCGCCGACGGCTACGGCCAGACCGAGACCGGCCACGTCTCCGGCAACCTCGAAGGCGAACCGGTGCGGCCGGGCTCGATGGGCAAGCCGCTGCCGGGGATCGAGGTGCGCGTGCGCGACGGCGAGCTGCAGCTCAAGGCCTCCTCCTCTCCCACCTTCTTCTCCCGCTACCTCGACGGCGAGCGCTTCGAGGGCGAGTGGTGGCCGACCGGCGACCTGGTGCGCCAGGAGGCCGACGGGCACCTCTGGTTCGAGGGGCGAAACGACGACGTGATCGTCTCCTCCGGCTACCGGATCGGCCCGGTCGAGGTCGAGTCGGCGCTGCTCGCCCATCCCGCCGTCGCCGAGGCCGCCGCGGTCGCCGCCCCCGACCCCGAACGCGGCGCCGTCGTCCGCGCGATCGTCGTCCCCCGCGACCGCGAGCCGAGCGAGCAGCTGGCGCGCGAGCTGCAGGAGCACTGCAAGCGCGAGACCGCCCCCTACAAGTTCCCCCGCATCGTCGAGTTCGCGAGCGAGCTGCCGAAGACCCACAGCGGGAAGATCAAGCGCGCCGAGCTGCGCTAGACGCCCGGAAACCGGCGCATCTCGGGGTCCTCGGTCCGGTCGGCTCGGTCACGCACTGCAGTGCGCTCCCTCACCGATCCTCCCTGCGTCCCCCGACCTGCTTGGTTTCCGGGCGTCTAGGAAGTTTGGGCGAAGGCCTCGTCGAGGTCGACAGGACGGCCGAGGTGGAAGCCCTGGGCCATGTCGACCCCGTACTCGCGCAGCATCTCGGTCGTCTCGTCGTCCTGCACGTACTCGGCGATCGTCGACTTGCCGAGCCCGCGGGCGATCTGCACGATCGCCTTGACGGTCAGCTGGTCGGCGTCGGAGCGCGGCATGTCGCGGACGAAGGAGCCGTCGATCTTGATCAGGTCGAAGGGGATCTTCTTCAGGTAGTGGAAGGGGCCGAAACCGGCGCCGTAGTCGTCGATCGCCACCTGGCAGCCGAACTCGGTCAGCCGGTCGGCGAAACCGCGCGGCCCGGTCGTAGTCGTAGACGTTGGCCGTCTCGGTGATCTCGAAGGTGCAGTGCGAGGGGTCGGCTCCGCCCTCGTCGAGCCGCCGCTCGATGAACTCGAGCACCGAGATGTCGGTCAGCGAAGCCCCGGAGAGGTTGACGTGCAGCGAGAGCGGCCGCCCCTGCTGCTCGCGCTCGGCCAGCAGCTCCAGCGCCCGGCCGACCACCCAGCGGTCGAGCTCCTGGACCATGCCGGAGCGCTCCGCGGCCTCGATGAACGACGCCGCCGGCAGCAGCGCGCCGTCTTCGTCCGTCATCCGCAGCAGCAGCTCGTAGCGTTCGATCCCGCCCGAGGCGAGGCTGCGGATCGGCTGCGTGTGCAGGCTCAGCCGTTCCCCGCTGAGCGCGTCGCGGATCCGCGCCGCGGTCGTCTGATGGCGCTTCTGACCCAACTTGGGCTCGCTCGGGTCGCGGAACAGGGCGATCTGGTTGCGCCCGTCCTCCTTCGCCCGGTACATCGCCTGGTCGGCCGCCGCCAGCACCGCCTCGGCGCCGCCGCGCCCGCCGCCGAACATCGTGATGCCGACGCTGATCGTCGTGCTGATCGGCTCGGCCGCGCTGCGCTCGCCTTCGGCCACCTGGGCGCGCAGGTCTTCGCCCAGCGCCAAGGCGCCGGCGGTGTCGGTCTGCGGCATCAGCACGGCGAACTCGTCGCCGGAGAGGCGGGCGACGATGTCGGTCCCGCGTACCCGCTCGCGAAGCGTCTCGGCGACCTGGCGGATCAGGTTGTCGCCGGCCTGGTGGCCGAGCGTGTCGTTGACCGCCTTGAGCCCGTCGATGTCGACGATCATCACCGCGCCCTGGCCGCCGTAGCGGGCGCTGAAGGAGACGTACTGGTCGAGCTCGGCGCGGAAGCGGCGCCGGTCGAGCAGCCCGGTGAGCGAGTCGTGATCGGCCAGATAGCGCAGCTCGGCCTCGGTCCGCTCGGCCTTGCGCAGCCGGGCGAGGACGATTTCGCGGTCCCCGGCGTCGAGCTTCGCCAGCGCGGCCTCGACCTCGGACTCGCTCTCGCCCTGCAACCGTTCGTCGCTCACTCACGAAAGGTAGACATAAGGAGCCCCGGATCGCGCCGCGGAAGCGGCAATTCCCCCAGGCCGCCCTACTTTCGTCGATACCTCCTTACCAATAGTTGGCCTTGCTCCCACGGAGGTAGTGTGGAGGGATGCCGAACCGCCTGGCGCAGGAGACCAGCCCCTACCTGCTCCAGCACCGCGACAACCCGGTCGACTGGTACCCGTGGGGCCCCGAGGCGCTGGAGCGGGCGGGCGCGCTCGACCGTCCGATCCTGCTCTCGGTCGGCTACTCCGCCTGCCACTGGTGCCACGTGATGGAGCGCGAGTCCTTCGAGGACGAGGCGACCGCCGCCTACATGAACGAGCACTTCGTCTGCGTCAAGGTCGACCGCGAGGAGCGCCCCGACGTCGACGCCCTCTACATGGAGGCGGTGCAGGCGATCAGCGGTCAGGGCGGCTGGCCGATGACGGTCTTCTGCGACCCCGAGGGCGTCCCCTTCTACGGCGGCACCTACTTCCCGCCGGACGAGAGCCGCGGCATGCCGAGCTTCCGCATGGTGATGGAAGCGGTGCTCGACGCGTTCGAGAACCGGCGCGAGGAGCTGCGCGAGCGGGCGCCGGAGACGCGCCGCCGGCTCGGCGCGATCGGCGTCGTCGAAGCGGCCGATGAGCGCCCGGGCGCCGAGCTGCTCGAGGCGGCGATCGCGACCCTGCGCGAGAACGCCGACCTGCAGCGCGGCGGATTCGGCGGCGCGCCGAAGTTCCCGCCCGCCTCGACGCTCGAGTTGCTGCTGGCGCGCGGCGAGCGGGCGCCGGTCGAGCGCACGCTCGACGCGATGCTGGCCGGCGGCATCTACGACCAGCTCGGCGGCGGCTTCGCCCGCTACTCGGTCGACGCCAGCTGGCTCGTCCCCCACTTCGAGAAGATGCTCTACGACAACGCGCAGCTGGCGCGCGCCTACCTGCACGGCTGGCAGGCCTTCGGCCACGCGCGCTACCGCCGGATCGTCGAGGAGACGCTCGACTGGGCGCTGCGCGAGATGCGCGGCCCCGAGGGCGGCTTCTACTCGGCGCTCGACGCCGACTCGGAGGGCGAGGAGGGGCGCTTCTACGTCTGGACGCCGGAGGAGATCCGCGCGGTGCTGGGCAGCGAGGCGCCGCCGGTGCTCGACTTCTACGGCGTCACCGAGGCCGGCAACTTCGAGGGCCGCAACATCCTCCATCTGGCGGGCGGCGTCGACGCGCCCGAGCCGGACGGGCTGGCCGAGGCGCGGCGGGAGCTGTACGAGGCGCGGGCGCGGCGCGTGCGCCCGGGACTCGACGACAAGCGCCTCGCCGCCTGGAACGCGCTGATGGCCGGCGCCCTGGCGGAGGTGGGCGCGGCGCTGGGCCGTGAGGACTATCTCGACGCGGCGCGCGCCTGCGCCGAATTCGTGCTGCGCGACCTGCGCGACTCCGAGGGCCGCCTGCTGCGCACCTACAAGGACGGCGAAGCGCGCCTCAACGCTTACCTGGAGGACCACGCCTTCCTGCTCGAGGCGCTCTTGACGCTCTACGAAGCGACCTTCGAGCCGCGCTGGTTCGAAGAGGCGCAGGCGCTCGCCGAGACGACGATCGAGCGCTTCGGCGACCCCGAGCGCGGCGGCTTCTTCTCTACCTCCGACGACCACGAGCAGCTGATCGCGCGGCGCAAGGAGATCGGCGACCACCCGATCCCCTCCGGCAACTCGGCCGCGGCGCTCGGCCTGCTGCGACTCGAGGCGCTGACCGCAGAGCGCCGCTACGGCGAGTGGGCCGCGGGCGTGCCGCGCCTCTTCGCCAAGGCCGCCACCGGCCGCCCCGACGCCTTCGCCGACCTGCTCCGCGCGCTCGACTTCGACCTCGCCCCGGTCAAGGAGGTGGCCCTGGTCGGCGACGACACGAGCGAGCTCGCCGCCACCGTCCGCTCCGCCTATCGCCCCTACGTGGTGCTGGCGGCGGGTCCCCCGGGAAGCACCGTCCCGCCGCTGCTCCGCGACAGACCCGCCGTGGATAACAAAGCGACGGCCTACGTCTGCGAGCGCTTCGCCTGCCAGGCGCCCGTCACCGATGCGAAGCATCTAGCCGGTCAGCTCTGATATGGATCAGCGCACAGTGCGCTCGTTCCTCACCTTTGCCGCCGGCCGCCGCGCGAAGTGGGTCGTCTTCGCGATCTGGTTCCTCGGCATATTCATCGCCGCCGGCCCGGCCAACCTGCCGGGCAAGTTCGAAGACGCCGAAAGCAACGAGGCGACCTCCTACCTGCCCGGCTCGGCCGAATCGACCGCCGCGCTGAAGGCGACGAAGTCGCTGCAGGGCGGCGAACTCGCCCCCGGGGTGGTGATCTTCCAACGCCAGTCCGGGCTGACCGCGGCCGACCGCCGCACGATCGAAGCGGACGTGGGCAAGATGGCCGCGAAGCGCTTCCCCGGCGTCGTCGCCCAGGGGACGAAGCTCGCCGGCAACGGCGCCGAGCCCGTGCCCGGCCAGCCCGAGGGCTACGAACCCTTCGTCGGCCCGACCTTCTCCCCCGACGGCAGGGCGGCGATCGTCACCGCCTACATCGACGCCGAAGGGGACGGCGAACGGATCCTCGACCCGGTCAAGTACTGGCGCGAACAGGTCGACGAGCCGCCCCCGGGGCTGCAGGTCAAGGTCACCGGCGGCGCCGGCTTCTCCGCCGACGCGATCGAAGTCTTCGAAGGGATCAACGGCACGCTGCTGCTCGCCGCGCTCAGCCTCGTGATCTTCCTGCTGATCGTGATCTACCGCTCGCCGATGTTCTTCTTCATCCCGCTCGCCGCGGTGATCTTCGCCGAGACGCTCTCGCGCTCGATCGGCTACGGCGTCTCCGAGCTGGGGACGACGATCAACGGCCAGTCGAGCTCGATCATGTCGGTGCTGGTGCTCGGCGCGGGCACCGACTACGCCCTGCTGCTCGTCTCCCGCTACCGCGAGGAGCTGCACCGCGAGGCCGACAAGCACGTCGCGATGCGGACCGCGCTGGCCTCCGCCGGGCCGGCGATCTTCGCCTCGGCGGCGACCGTGATCGCGGCGCTGCTCTGCCTGCTCGTCGCGCGGGTCAACGGCACCTCCGGCCTCGGCCCGATCGCCGCGATCGGCATCTTCTGCGCGGCGCTCTCGATGCTGACCCTGCTGCCGGCGCTGCTGACGATCTTCGGCCGCCGCGCCTTCTGGCCCTTCGTCCCGCACACGCCGCAGACCGCGCCGTCGGCCGAGCAGGTCTCCGACCGCGCGCGGCGCAGGATCGTCGACGGCGGCGGCTTCGGCGCCTTCGTCCGCCCGTTCCTCGCCAGCCTGGTGGTGATCGTCCTGCTGCCGCTCGTCCTGCTCAACTGGGTCCTGCGCCGGCTCAGCGGCCGCCGCATCCCCTCGCTGATCGTCGGGCCGCTCGACCGCGCATTCTTCAAGCCCTACGAGGTGCGCCGCCACAGGCTCGAGCACACCGCCGACGCCACGCACGGGGCCTGGGCGCGGGTCGGCGAGCGCGTGGCCCGCGGCCCGGGGCGGGTGACGGTCGGGGCGATCGCGGTGCTGCTGGTGTTCTGCGGCGGCCTCGCCTTCTTCTCGACCGAACTGACCAGCGAAGACAGCTACACGCACGAAGTCGAATCGGTCGAAGGCCAGCACCTGCTGAGCGAGAGCTTCGCCTCGGGGACGACGGCGCTGACCGATCTGATCGTCGAGGACCGGGCCGATATCCCGGCGACGCGGCGCGCCGTCGCAGCCGTGGACGGGGTCGCCTCGGTCTCGGGGCCGGTGAACCAGGGCCCGCCGGGGACCCTGCTGCAGGCGACGCTGGAGCTCGAACCGTATTCGACCGAGGCCTTCGACCTGGTCGAACCGATCCGCGAAGCGGCGCACGGCGTCGCCGAGAGCACCCTGGTCGGCGGCCCGACCGCGGTCGAATTCGACGTCCGCGACGCCGCCGGGCACGACTCGCTGGTGATCCCGCCGATCATCCTCGTCGTGATCCTGCTGATCCTGATCGCCCTGCTGCGCGCCGTGGTGGCGCCGCTGATCCTGGTCGGCACGGTGATCCTCAGCTTCCTCGCCGCGCTCGGGGTCGGTTACTTCGCCTTCGAATTCATCTTCGACTTCCCCGGCTCGGACCCCTCGCTGCCGCTCTTCGCCTTCGTCTTCCTGGTCGCGCTCGGCGTCGACTACAACATCTTCCTGATCTCGCGCGCCCGCGAGGAGACGATCGCCCACGGCTCGAGTCAGGGCATCCTGCGCGCCCTCGCCGTCACCGGCGCGGTGATCACCAGCGCCGGCATCGTCCTCGCCGGCACCTTCTCGGTCCTCGCCGTCCTCCCCCTCACCTTCCTCACCGAGCTCGGCTTCGTCGTCGCCTTCGGCGTCCTCCTAGACACCTTCCTCGTCCGCAGCATCCTCGTCCCCGCGATCGCCCTGACCGCGGGCGACTCCTTCTGGTGGCCGTCCTCCCTAGCCCGCCCTGGGGGCGGCGACGGGACTAGAGCACAGGAAGAAAGTTCTCAATCTCAAATGGCGTGACCTGGACGCGGTAGTCCTCCCATTCCTGCCGCTTGATCTCGATGAAGCGGCGGAAGGTGTGCTCGCCGAGCGTGCGCAGCACCAGCTCCGAGTCGGCGGCGATGTCGATCGCCTCGCCGAGCGTCTCCGGCAGCTGTTCGATCCCCCGCTGCGAGCGCTCTTCCGGCGAGAGGTGGTAGAGGTTCTGCTCCATCGGCTCGGGCAGCTCATAGCCCTTCTCGATCCCTTCCAGCCCCGCCTGCAGCATGCCGGCGAAGCACAGGTAGGGGTTGCAGGCGGGGTCGGGGCAGCGCAGCTCGGCCCGCGTCGCCCCCTCCTTGCCGGGGTGGTAGAGCGGCACGCGGATCAGCGCCGAGCGGTTGCGCCGCGACCAGGCGAGGTAGACGGGCGCCTCGAAGCCGGGCACGAGGCGCTTGTAGGAGTTGACCCACTGGGCGAAGAGCGGCGAGATCTCACGCGCGTGGCGCAGCTGGCCGGCGATGAAGGCCTTCGCGGTGGCCGAGAGGTAGTACTGGTCGTCGGGGTCGAAGAAGGCGTTGCGGCCGTCCTTGCCGAGCGACTGGTGGACGTGCATCCCGGAGCCGTTCTCGCCGAACAGCGGCTTCGGCATGAAGGTCGCGTGCCAGCCGTATTTCATCGCGTACTCCTTGACCACGATGCGGTAGGTCATGCAGTCGTCTGACATCCGCAGCGCGTCCTTGTAGCGCATGTCGACCTCGTGCTGGGAGGGGCCGACCTCGTGGTGGGCGTACTCGACGTGGATGCCCATCTTCTCCAGCGCCAGGATCGTCTCGCGGCGCACGTCGGAGCCGGCGTCGAGCGTCGTCAGGTCGAAGTAGCCGCCCTCGTCGAGCACCTCGGGCACGCCGCCCTCGGGCTTGGAGGAGCGGAAGTAGAAGTACTCCAGCTCGGGGCCGATGTTGTAGGCGTCGAAGCCCATCTCCTCGGCCCGTTTGAGCGCCCGCCGCATGATCCAGCGCGGGTCGCCCTCGTAGGGGTCGCCGCCGGGGACGCGGACGTCGCAGAACATCCGCGCGACGGCGTTCTCTTCCTCGGGCCGCCAGGGGATCAGGGCGAAGGTCGAGGGGTCGGGCATCGCGATCATGTCCGACTCCTCGATCGGGTTGAAGCCGGTGATCGAGGAGCCGTCGAAGCCCATCCCGCCCTCCAGCGCGTCCTCGAGCTCGGCGGAGTTGATCGAGAAGCTCTTGAGGTGACCGAGGACGTCGGTGAACCAGAGCCGGATGAAGCGGACGTCGCGCTCCTTGACGATCTCGGCTACGTCGCTGGCACTCGTCGGCTGGTCTGCCATTCCCGGTCTCCTTCGTGGCTGCTTGGCGCGGTCGCGCAAAGATAGGCGAAGTGAACCGGCGAGGTCTGAAGCGGCGTATTACGGGTATGTGACGGTCGTCGCGGAAGGCTTGCGAGGTCGTCCGATTCTCGGTATAACTTACTTCGCGTAAGTTAATGGCTTAAAGTAAAGTAAAGGCCAATTAAAGGCTCTGTGAAGCGGAATTCCCGGTCCGAGCCAAAGGCGGAATGCAAGTGACGGTAAAAACGGCAGTAAGCAGATTCCAGATCCACGACGAGTTGACGGCTCCCGACGAGAGCGCTCCCCTGATCAAGAGCATCCAGGCGGCCGGCGGCGCGGTGACCAAGTTCGTCGGCGTCCTCGCCGGCGCTCCCGCCGTGCTGCGCGCCTACACCCGGATGCGCTCGGAGCTGCGCGGCGGGGTCCTGCCCCAGGCGACCCGCGAGCGGATCGCCCTGGCGGTGGCCGAGTATCGCCACGACGCCTACAGCATCGCCCAGCACGCGAAGTCGGCGCGCCGCGCCGGCCTCGGCCTCGACGAGGTCTCGCGCGCCCGCAGCTTCAGCTCGGGCGACGCCAAGGAGGCGGCGCTGCTGGAGTTCCTCAAGGCGACGCTCGAAGCCGACGGGGCTCCCCCCCACCACCTCCAGGAAGAGGCGATGGAAATCGGCTGGAGCGACGAGGAGATCCTCGAGGCGATCGCGCACCTGGCGCTGAACGAGTTCCAGAGCCTGATCGCCAGCGCGGCTGCTCTACCCAAAGATCAGGCGACGCCGCAAGTGCTGCCCTCGGCCGCGTAGAGGGGCCGGGGGTCCCCCCGCTGCAACCCGCCGCCGGTGACGTGGCAGGGTGCGAGTCGGGCGTGCTGGCTCACAAGTTGCCGCGGGGGGATCCCCGACCCCTCAGTCGCTACGAATCTGAGCAGCGCTTCAGTCCTCGACGACGGTCGCGGTGTAGAGCAGGCGCGCGGTGTTGTAGCGGCAGCCGTAGGTGGCGCGGCGGCCGACTTCGACCTGAGGCTTGCCCTGGCGGACGTCCGTCGTGTTGGTGCACCTGCCGGGCTCGCGGCTGGCGCGCCAGGCGTTCTGCGCCGAGAGGTTCTGGGCGAAGGCCGGCGCCCAGGTTGGGATCGTGAGGCCGACGATGTCGCCCTTTTCGACCCTCAGGTTGGCGCCGAACTTGACCGTCTTGCCGAGGTAGGGGCTGAGCACGTGGATCGAGCCCTGGCGGCGCAGGTTGTAGCGCGGCGGGTTGGTGCCCGGGACGCGACGCAGGATCGCCAGTCGCGCCTCGGGCGGCGTGCCGAAGAAGCCGTTGAAGAAGGAGCGCTGGCGGTTGGTCGGCTGCGCCAGGGTCAGCGTCCAGGCCTTGACCTTGCCGCTGCGCGGCACACGGAACGGGAGCTGGTCCTGGCTGGTGCTGACCTGGAAGCCGGTGACGCTGCCGACCGCCTGGCAGGGCAGGTCGGGGCAGGACGGGTCGGGCACCGTCGCGGTGCTGCCGAGGACGACCGTGGTGCTGGAAGACGTTCGCGGCGCCGTCGGCGCCGACCGCGACGACCAGCGCGATCAAGCCGATCGCCAACCCGATGATGGAAAACCTCGACATTGCCCAGCTCCTCTCGTCAAAAAGCCCTGCTCGGACGGGAAAGAGTAGCTATAGCGACGAAGCCGGTGCGCTAACCCGAGCTGCGCGCGTAGTGCACGGCGACCGCGTAGCCGACCCGGCCGGAGCCTTCGAAGTGCAGGGCGCGGCGGGCGCCGTTGGTCAGATCCCAGGCGTTGCCGCGGGTGTAGGGGCCGCGGTCGATGACCCGGGTGACGATCGCGCGGCCGTGGTAGACGAACTTGACCGCGGTGCCGCAGGGGAGGTTGCGATGCGCGACGCCGACCGTGTGCGGGCGCAGCACCTGCCCGCAGGCGGTGTGCTCGCCGTACATACCCGGGCCGTACCAGGTGGCGCCGGCCCAGCGCAGCGGCGTGAAGGCGAGCCCCTTGCCGGTCTCGGCTTCGCTCGCCGCGCCGCTCACGGCGCCGCCGGTGCCCGCCTGTGCGGGCGTGACGACGAGCGCCAGCATCGTGGCGAGCAGCGGCAGGGCCGCGCGGATTCCGTATTTCCGCCAGGGGCGGTTCGTCTCGTTCGTCATGCTCTTTCGGGCGCTTGCGGGGTTAGCTGACGGGCTCGCGCTGAAAGAGCTGCGCTACGCCGGCGGACGCCGGCGACTCGCCCCAACTCGTGGGCCCCCCGCTCCTCGCGATATGTGGCGAAGATTCAGCGGAAGTTGGCGGCACGTTAGCAGACGTTAAGACGGAAAACCGTGCAGAGGTGGCGAAGGGCCCCTCCCGGGCGAGAGAGGAGCCCTTCCCTAGCGGGCCTGTAAGCCGGATCCTGTCGAGAGCGACCATCTATCTCGGCGGGAACTGGTCCCGCCGGCCGCCGAGGCGGCTGCGACCTACCTGGATCTCGCCGGGCAGGGTCGACGATCCGGTTTGGTCTTGCACCTGGCGGGGTTTGCCTGGCCGCCGCGTCACCGCGACGCCGGTGCGCTCTTACCGCACCATTTCACCTTTGCCTGTACGCGGCTCACGTGTGGCCGCGCCATCGGCCGTGTCATTTCTGTTGCACTTTCCCGCGGGTTTCCCCGGGTGGGCGTTACCCACCGCCATGCCCTTCGGTGTCCGGACTTTCCTCGAGGGGGGTTTTCTCTCCCCCCGCGGTCGCTTGGCTCGCTTCGCAGATGGTAGCTCGTAACGAGCCCGCTTTGCGAAGGATCAATAATCTTGGCTGATGCCGGTTGCCGTCGTCACCGGAGCGGGCAGCGGTCTTGGGCGCGCGATCGCACTTGACCTCGCCGCCCGCGGCTACATGGTCCAGGCGACCGATGTGGACGCCGACGCGGCGGCGGCGACCGCGGCAGAGCTCGGGGCGGGCAATCTCGCTGGCGGGCCTGGTCGCGGCGCCGGGCGAGGTCAACTACTCGGCCAGCAAGCACGCGGCGATGGCCTTCACCCTCGGCACGCTCTTCGACCTGCGCCGCGCGGGCGTCTCCGGGGTCGAGCTCTCGGCCGTCTGCCCCGACGGGATCTGGACGCCGATGCTCGAGGACAAGCTCGACGACCCCGACGCGGCCGGCTCCTTCTCAGGCCAGCTGCTCACCCCCGGCGAGGTCGCGACCGCGGTCGGCAAGCTGGCCGAACGGCCCCGCCCGCTGCTCGTCCTGCCCCGCTGGCGCGGCCCGATGCTGCGCCTCTTCGACCTCTTCCCCCGCCTCGCCCTGAAGATGCTGCCGCTGGTGATGCGCGACGCCCGCAGGCGTCAGCGCCGCTACAAAAGGCGGATCGAAGCAGGCAGGTGGCCCTGATCAGACTTTTCGGACGACGCCGATGACCCTGCCGATCACGCGCACCTCGGCGCTGCGGATCGGCTCCATCGTCTCGTTCTCGGGCTGCAGGCGGATGTGGTCGGACTCGCGGAAGAAGCGCTTGACCGTCGCCTCCTCGCCGATCAGCGCGACGACGATCTCGCCGTCGTCCGCGTCGTCGGCCGGGCGCACGATCACGTAATCGCCCTCGAAGATGCCGGCGTCCTTCATGCTTTCGCCGCGCACGCGCAGGACGTAGTCGCCGTCCTCGCCGCCGACCACGTCGGGGATCTCGATGTATTCCTCGATGTTCTCTTCGGCGAGGATCGGCGCGCCGGCGGCGACGTGGCCGAGCAACGGCAGCCCCGCCTGCTCGGGCAGGATCGTCTTCTTCGCCTTGTCGAAGAGCAGCTCGATCGCCCGCGGCTTCGATGGGTCGCGCCGCAGCAGCCCGATCTTCTCCAGGTTGGCGAGGTGCGCGTGCACGGTCGAGGACGAGTGCAGGCCGACCGCTTTGCCGATCTCCCGCACGGTCGGCGGGTAGCCGGTTTTCTCCGCATAGCGGCGGATGAAGTCGAAGATCTCCTTCTGCCTCTTGGTCAAATCCAGGTCCACCCGGGGCTCCTCCTCTTCAACGAGCGCAGACGTTCGAACACCTGTTCGCAGAGTACCGCCCCCTGCGGACGCACGCAACCCGGCCGCCCCATTCGCACGGCCCGGCCCACCCCGCAACCCCCGCCCCGCCCGAACATCTAGAATCGCCGTCCCCGAGCGGCTGTGGCGGAACTGGTAGACGCGCAAGCTTGAGGGGCTTGTGCCCTTTACGGGGCGTGATGGTTCGACTCCATTCAGCCGCACTGGAAACCCCCGTAAATCGGGGGTTTCTGCGTTAGAGGGCGATCAGCGCGTCTCCGCCCGCCCCGCCTCGTGCGCCAGTCGGTGCGCCAGTCCCGTGCCGCCCAGACATCTTGACCTTGCCGTGATGCTGCCGCGACCCGGTGAACGCCGACCTAAGGGCGTGGTTCAGCAGCGAAGTGATCTGCGCCGCGCGCTCCTTGACCGCCTGCTCGAAGACGGTTCGCTGAAGTGGGGAGCGAAGTAGGGACAGGCCACAACGAGAGCGGCGACAAGTTTCGGCCTGAACAGCCTCGCGATACCAAGGGCTTCCAAGATCCCCATTACCCGAGCGTAGAACTCGGATCAGCGGGAATTCGGTGCAGGCCGCCTACGCAGCCGTCCGTGCCGACACCATGTAGGCGTCGACCAGCTGGCGGGCATGGTCGCGCGCGCCGGGCATGAGATGGCCATAGCGAGAGAACGTCTCCTCGATGGTCCCGTGGCCCATGAACTCCTGAATCGCCTTGGCGTTGACGCCAGCGTCGATCAGCAACGAGGCGAAGGTATGGCGGCACTCGTGAAGGGTCATCGGCGACAGCAGGCCGGACTCACGCCCATCAGCCAACGCCGCCTCCCGCTCAATGGCGTTCGCGGCCTCCCAGACGCGCTTGGAGCGTTTAGCGAGGGCGGTCGGGAGCAAAGGGCAGGTCCGCCCCGCGCCCAAATGCAAGCTCGTCCCGCTTGCCAGGTCGAGCGCCTCAAGGTGGCCGCGCAGCACAGCGAGAATCGGCACAGTCCGAACTCCAGCCCTCGACTTCGGCGGGATCGGTCCCTCGTGCTGGTCCCAGGAGCGCTGCACGGCGATCTCGGCGCGCACGAGGTCGATGTCGCGGCATCGGAGCGCCTGCAACTCGCCGCGCCGCAGACCGGCGTAGAACGCCGTCGCCCAGATCGGCCGGTCGGCATCCGGCAGCGCGGCCAGCAGGCGGGCGGCCTCGCTCGCGGTCGCGATTCGCTCGCGCCGCCCTCGTGCAACCGGTAGATCGACTTCGCGCGTCGGATTGACGGCGACCAGTTCCCGGCGCACGGCATGGCGATAGATCACCTGCAACGGCTTGATCGTGTTGCGGACGGTGCTCGACGCGAGCCCTTCGGCCAACATCTCGTCAACGAAGCCCTGCACGTCCGCGCGCGTCAACTCGGCCAGGCGGACATGGCCGAACTTCGGCAGGCCACGGAGACACAGCACGCGGCTGTACTCGCGCAGCGTTGCTGGCTTGTAGAGATGGCCGGACCGGTCTCTGACGGCTCCGCTGCGGGCAGCGCCAAGCCATAGCCACGCTGCCTGCTCCACGGTGACAACGGACGGCGAGCGCAACTGCCCGGCCTGCGCTTCGGCGAGCACGTCCCTGCGCCAAGACTTCGCTTCCGACTCCCGCGCGAAGCTGCGCCGCAACTTGCGGCCCTCGCGGGCGATGAAGACGAAGCCTCCCATCCCGCCTTGCAGTTGCAGCGCCCGCCCTCGCGGGCGCTGCAACCTTTCGAGTGGCGCTTCCTGATGCCTTCGGCCATCAGGAGCCGCCTCTTGGGTCCTCCTGACCGGCCTCGCCGGGCGAGAACGATCCCGGCTGGAACACGCCCGGCGTCCACTCAAGGCCCATCAGCAACGGGCACTCGAATTTGACGCCGAGCGCCGCCCCGAGTTTGAGCATCGTGTCCATGCGCGGCAATCGTTCGCCACGCTCCAAGATGCCGATCTCGGTGCGGTGCAGGCTGGAGCGGTAGCCCATCTCTTCCTGGCTGAGGTCGGCCTGCTCGCGCAGGCGGCGCAGGTTTTCGCCGAAGCGCTTGGCGACGATCTTTGAGTCGTCCATCGCTAGTCCGCCAGCCGGGAGAAGTAGAGGGCAGCCCTGGTCGGCAAGATGAAGCCGCCGCAGCAATGCAGCAGACCCGCGCCGACCAGCTGGCGGATCGCCCGCTCGACGGCGTCCTCGCTGTCGAAGCCGGTCTCCCCCGCGTTCATCGCGCGGGAGACCTCGGGGATGGTGAACGGTCGGGATGGGCGTCGAGCAGATAGCCGAGGACGGCCCACTCGACCTTGCGGTCGGCGTCTGCCGGGGTTGAAGGATCGGGAAGACCGTGATCCGTAGGGTCTGGGGTAGCCATGAGGGAGCTTTGTCTCCTTGTGGCTCAGGCGGCCCGGCTGGCGTTCACAGCGACGGCGGGGCGCCGCTTGTCATTTCTACCGCCCAGACTATCAGTAGTTTAGGGGGTAACTTCGAAACGTCTAGTCTTGCGCGCGAGGATTTCGGGCGACCCGGCGTGCGGTGCAGGTCGACCGCCTCGCCGATGTCGCGCAATGACAGGCCCGGCCTTCTGCGCCGCTGCGAATGCCTCGCGCCGCGTCTTCCGCGACTTAGCGCGCTGCTCGCGAAGCTGGGCCTGTTCACGCTCAAAGTCCGCCTGTGCCGCGCTGAACGTCTTTTTGAGCTTTCTTCTGCGCGGCGGATCAGCCATGCAGGAAGAGTAGAAGCTGCGCCGGCGCTTCAAGCTCGGACCCATCAGCCTCCCGCCATTTCCCCGAGCGCCCGCGCGGCGTTCTCCGCCGCCCAGCGTTCAAGCTCGCTGACGGGGACGAGGCGCTTGCGGCCTCTGCGGATCAGCCGCAGCTCGGGCGCGACGTTCTCATCGAAGAAATCCGGGCCGACGCCGATGGCTGCCGCTGCCTCCGGTGGCGTCAGCGCAATCCGTGGGATCGAGACCGCGAGCTTCCTAGCCACGCCTCCCCCGGTTCCTGCATCCGCGTTCGAGTAGTTGCCCCATCACCGACATGACGGAAACGCCGGCGATTTCGATACCCCTTGGACCCGACTACCTGCGATCCATCAACCGCCTATCGCCTCCGATGCCAATGACCTCCGGGACCGCCGCCTCCTACCCGAAAAATCACTCTGCCCGGTCCCCGTCATACAGTCCCCTCCGACTCCTTCTCCCTGCTTGTACTGGACCCCCCGGAACCCGCCCCCAATCGACCTCTGCACCGCTCAGACCCCGCCGCCGCTTCGCTTCTTTTGGCTGTGCCCGACTCCGCATCTGACCACGTGCGCATCACATTGTGTGTGTGCGTGGTCAGATGCGGACAAAGGGCTCATCCCGCTCTGCAAAGCGAAGCGGCGGCGGGCGCTATTCCGGGGTTTTCGCCGCCCTTTGCCGCCGAATCGCCGGGTCCAGACAGTCGGAGAACACCAACCTTCCGCCCCTGCCGACCTACCAGCAGCACAGCACCGGCTCGCCGGCAGTCAAGGGCGCTTTGCGCCCGACCCCGAAGGGGTTGACGGCCGGTGAGGCGGTGCTTCAATCGCTGGCCGGTCGGCAGCGAGGGACGGCTTGATCGTCCTACCCCCGAAACGAACACGGTGCCCACGGCTGCTCGTGGCCTGGTCGCCGCGATGCGCGGCGAAGATTGGCGGATGGGTCGGGGGGCGCAGTGGGTGCCTGTCCGAGGTGCCACCACTGGACGACGACTGAAGCCGTACTCAAATAGGGTCCGACCATGAACTCGTCCTCGCCCGATCCCGGCTGGTATCCCGATCCGCGCAAGCCCACGCGCGATCGGTACTGGGACGGTTCTCAGTGGACCGATCAGACACGGAAGAAACAAGGAGGTGGGTTTCGCGCCGCATACGGCCGCCTGCCGCGCTGGGCGCAGATTGCAATTCCCATTGTGGCGATGCTCGTCGTGGTCAGTGCAGTGGCGGGGGGCGGGGAATCAGACAAGACCAACGGCACTGCGAGCAATTCCAGCGCGACTGGCACGAAGGCCAACTCCAAGGCCGAACGTCAAACGAACCGGATGAGGGGAACGATCCGAGCGAGAACGCGTCGGACTCGAATACTCCAAGCGTCGGGCCGCATGGGTCGGTCGAAGTGGACACGCTTCGGTGGCGACTTCGCAATGCCCAGACGATGAAGTCCATCGGTGACCAGCAGTACGGCCTTGGCTCGAAAGCAAACGGCATCTACATCGTCGCGGAACTCAGCGTCAAGAACAACAAGTCGGAGTCCGTGACGCTGACCCCCGAAGTCGTGAGCCTGGTGGTCGGCGATAAGACCTATTCGACCGATTCCAAAGCCGAAACCGCCCTGATCGGCAGCGGCGCGAGCACCTTCCTACTCGAAGACCTCGGCCCAGATGTCACGCTTACCGGCAAGACGGCGTTCGATGTCGCCCCGGCCGTCCTGAACCAGCATCCACAGTTGCGGTTCAATGAGCTGGGCTACGGCTCCACTCACGGCTACATCGCACTGCCCGCTCTCGTGGGTTGACCCCGCCTACCGCGCAAGTCGCCGATCGGCGACTTCGTAGACGGTTTCGGCGTTCGACTCCGGGGGATGATGTCGGACCCCGAAGGCGAACGCGCGCAGAGCGAGGGGACGCTTCGGGTGTTTCACAGCGACAAAGACGGCTCCGAAACGGCCGTCCGGCCAAGGGATATATGTCTTGACGCAGCCACCGAGCATTGTTCGGTCCTGCCCCTCGTCATGACACGCCTTGAGCCGCGACTGCGGGAGACCGCCTTCGCGTTCAAGCTCCTTGCGGAAAGCGTCCAGGGCCTCAGCTGCGCCCTCTGAAAGGCGCTCAAGGTCCTCGGCGAGGGCGTCCTCATCGAAGCCGACCGGAAAGACCGGCTCCGGTCGGGGCTGGTCCATGCTCAACCCTCGGCGTCAGTCGGCAGCGAGCCGAAGTGGCGATCGAACTCCTCTGGGCTGAGTCGTTCCTCGCCATGGCGGGCGAGAATCGCCTCCAGGGAAGTGTCCCGCCCTTCGACGGCCTCCAAGGCGGCCAGGGCCGCATCCACCCGCTCATCGGGCAGATGATCCAGAACGGCGTGGGCTTTCTCGCGAGTCGTCACGGCTCCTAATGGTAGCCGGGTTCCAGGCGGCTACCATCGAGACATGCCTCAGACAAGAAAGATCGATCTCGCCCTGGGCGATCTCGTGGAGATCGACGGTCGACGCTACGAGGTCGTGCCTGACCGGATGGGTGGGGTGACGCTTGAACCACCGATCAGGCCCATGGCTGAGCTTGAAAAGAGATGGGGAACGAGGCCCGTGTCCGCCGAGGAATTCGAGCGAGTTGCTGGCGACCTCCCGACCGACGACGAGAGGTAACTCGCCGACCGGGCAAGTTCTCCGATCGGGACCGGGGACTACGCAGAATGACTCGAAAGACGAACACCGACCAGTCCGCAGTCGAGCGTCGCGCCGCCGCCATAGAGCGGACAAGCGGCATGTTCGCCAATCTGGCGCCAGGCGTCAGCCTGGCCGACGAGTTGGTCGCGGATCGGCGCGCAGAAGTGCGCACCGAAGGACAGGCCGAGGAGGCTGAACGCCCCCGTCGTGGCCGAGGCTGCGGCTGAGCTGACGCCAGGCCCGGTCACGATCACGAACCCTCATCGTCGGGGCTCTCGGCATCTTCCGTGGCTTCTGAGAACTGAACTACGGCCCACTTGCCCACCTCCTCGACCAGATTGACGGTGGCATCGCGGTCGAGAGGCTCGGCGTCCAGCAGGTCCTCGTAGCGCAACGGCACCGCGTACTCGGTGAGGTCAACCGCCTCGCGCAGAGCGAAGGGCGCCTCGTCCTCACCGATGCCTGCCAGGGCGATCAGGTGACGGAGGTCGTGGGTGTACTCGAAGTCCACACTACGGCTCGCCAGGACGGCCTTGAGCCACTTCTCAATCGCCTGCTGGGCGTGGAAGCCGATGATGCCATCGGCAATCTCGAGGTTGGCGGCGAACTCGCGGACGGCGGTCGCGTCCTCCGCGGCCTTGCGAGCGAGGATCGCCGCTGCGCCGGAGGGCTCAAGCGGCGAGGACGCGTCCATCTCGCAGCGCCTCGTGGATGACGCCCCCGGGCACCTCGCCCCACTTGCTCACGTGATCGTCGCTGACGACGATCAGGTCCACCGGAACTCCGATGTCGCCAAGAGCCATGCGAAGGCGCCCGAACTCCTTGCGCCGACTGGGCAGCCGAGGCTCGACGACGAGGAGGTCGAGGTCGGAGCCAGGTCTGGCCTCACCTCGGGCATAAGAGCCGAAGAGGATCACCCTGGCACCGGGAGCTGCGGCCGCAAGGCGGCGCCCAGCCTCGGCGATCAGGCTTTCATTTGCGATTGGGGCCATCGGTAAAGATCGTAGCCCGCGTCATAGACAACTGCGAAGCCTTGACCTGGCCTCGTCGCCCGCTGATAAAGAAAAGGGTCCTAATGGGACCCGATTCCATTACCTCCCAAGGGAAGGCGGACGACAACAACATACACTCCGGTCCAGCGTCTTCTAGGCCGCCGTGCGCCAGTGGTGCGCCAGTCAGACACCGAAATAGCCGAATTCAGCCGGTTGCAGCCGGATTGGATTTGGCTCTACAGGCGGTTTTCCGCTCTGCGCTGCGGACCCTGAACGGTTTGAGGGGCTTGTGCCCTTTACGGGGCGTGATGGTTCGACTCCATTCAGCCGCATAGAAAACCCCCCGAATGTCGGAGGTCGGGGGGACAGGCCATATCCGACGAAAACTTGTCGGAATTACGACGGACTGCTAAGGTGAGCCCGGCATGACTACCGCCTACGCCGAAGAGGCGATTCACGTACACGACACGGGTCACCTCTCTGACCGCGAGATCGCCCGCGCGACCGGAGCGGCGCCCAGCACCGTGCGCGAGTGGCTCTCCCGCCGCAGCGCGCCGAGCGGCCTGCGCGCCGAGCGGCTCGCCGAGCTCTCCTCGCTGGTCGAACGCCTGGCTCGCGTCATCCGCCCCACCTACATCCCCGTGTGGCTGAACAAGCCGGTCCCCGCGCTCGACGACGACAAGCCGATCGAGCGGATCGCCGCCGGCGATTACCGCGCCGTCGCGCGCCTGATCTCCGGCCTCGAGGACCCCGGCGCCGTCTGAGGTGGCGACGGACGTCGCGACGGTCGCCGTTCGCGGCGCCTGGTTCAAGCACACCTACCCCGGCTCCCAGCCGCTGCCCGATCGCAAGCCGCCACCGGACAACCGCTGGCAGCGAGGTGACGTGGTCGATGCGCTCTACCTCGCCGAGACCGAGGAGACCACCTGGGCCGAGTGGTACCGCCACCTCGCCGAGCGGATGATCCCACCGCTCGCGCAGATGCCCCGAGAGCTCTGGACCTGGCGGGTCGACGTCGAGGTCGCCGACCTCTCCACGCCCAAGCAACTCGCCGCGGTCGGACTCCCGGCGCCGGCTCCGGGACGCCATTCGTGGAAGGCGTTCCAGCGGATCGGTGAGCGGCTTTGGAAGGAGGGCTGGTCCGGGTTGCTGGCGCCGAGCGCCGCCAGGCCCAGCGGCCAGATCCTCTGCCTCTTTCGCGACGAGCACGGCGTACGGGGCGCCGAGCCGATGCCGCCGCCGGGCAAGGTCACCGAGCCGCCGCCTCCGCCAACCGGCCTGCAGACATGAGCGCCGAGGGCGACCGACACAGCCAAGCGGTCACCGAATGAACTGCCTGGCGGCAGCGCGGACTTTGGCGAACTGCGCCGGTTCGACCGCCGTTCGCAGGAACGTCGACACCGGAATTGCCGGAATCAGCCGGAGGCAAGGCACTCAAAGGGTGCTGCACCACATGGTCTCGGTGCTACACTCTTCATATGCCGACGACAAAGGCCCGCTACACGGTGACCGACAGCGGCCCCGTCAGCGAGCTGCTCGACGAGGCGCAGCGCCGCTGGCCCGAGGTCAGCGATCGCAAGCAGCTTCTGCTGCTGCTGGCCGAGGCGGGGCGTGATGCGATCGAGCGCGAAGGGGCGGCGCGCCAAGTGGCCGTCGCCGATACGGCCGGGGCGCTCAGCGGCGTGTATGAGCCCGGTGAGCTGGAGCGGTTGCGCGAGGACTGGCCGGAGTGATCGTCCTCGACGCGAGCGTCCTGATCGGACACCTGGACGCGCGCGACCCGCACCACGAGAAGGCGACCGAGCTTCTGGCGGAATCCGGTGCCGAGCCGCTGGGCGCGAGCGCGATCACGCTGGCCGAGACCCTGGTGGCGCCCGCCAGGACGAAGCGACTCGACGAGGCCAAAGCAGCGCTGGAGCGGCTCGACGTAGCGGAGCTGGAACTCGGAGAGGACGCACCGACACGGCTCGCGAAGCTACGCGCCGGGACCGGGCGCAAGCTGCCCGCCTGCTGCGTGCTCGCGGCGGCGCAGAAACACGAGGGCTCGGTCGCCAGCTTCGACGGCGACCTACGCAAGGCGGCGCGCAAGCTGGACCTCGAAGTCATCGGCGGGTAGCGTCCGCCGGCGCCAGTCGCACCCGCCGAACCGTCGAGACCCGGAGGCCTCGACATCCTCTTCTGAGCGCGTCCCTGTGCGAGACTCGACCAGATGAAGCGCGACGAGGCCCTGCAGCCGCTCTCGCGCGAGCATCTCGCCGCGCTGCTGGTCGCGAAGAAGCTGAAGGAGGCGACCACCCTCGCCGAAGCGACGCGAACCTTCCTCGAGTTCTGGCAGGAGGACGGACGGCGCCATTTCCGGGTCGAGGAGGAGGTGCTGCTTCCGGGCTGGGCGATGCACGCGGAGGTCGACCGGGACGGAGTGCGCCGAATGCTCGACGACCACCTGGCGATCCGCGGCGAGGCGCTGCGACTGGAGGCCGGCGAGGCGACGCTGGAGGAGGCCCGCGAGCTGGGCAAGCTCCTCCACGACCACGTCCGCTTCGAGGAGCGCCAGCTCTTCCCGCGCGCCGAAGCCGACCTGGACGCCACCGGCCTCGCCCGCCTCAGCGCCATGATCGAAAAGGCCGAGCGCGACTGACGGGGCGCACTTGCCAGCCCCAGGTACTAGCTTGCAACTCACTGTCAATGGCGGCCCCACGGTCGGCGGCAGTGTCCGACCGAGGCGGTTGGTTCTCGGGAAAGGCGACGAGCTGACTCCTAGCCTGTCTGTCGACCCGAGGGCTGCGCAGAAAGTCATTGCCGCCGGCGTTTCAAAGCTAGACCGAGCCGTGACATCTCGGCCAGATGTCGGACCCCGACTGGTGTCCGCCTGACGGATCCGGTGCGACCATCCCACCCGACCGCAGCCTTGCGAGACTCTCGCTGCTGGTTGCCCCCTGCGCGGGGACGACGAGGGCGAGGACTTGCAGAGCCACTTTTGGGCTTTGATCGGGTAAGCTTGCGCTGTTCGGCGAGGTGGGTGGATCGCCGGACGGCTTCATCGGGAGCCCACGAAGCGACGGTCGGACCCGACATCCGGCCGCGCTCGGTCCAGGAGGTTTGAGGATGATCCGTACCCGGAAGTTATTTGCAGTGGGTCTGTCGACGCTGGCGCTGGCCGTGACGGCGGCCCCGTTTGCCGCCGCCAACCCATCGCCGCCCACCAATGGCGGCAACGGCGCCGGCCAGAGCGGCCAGTGCACCGGCCCCAATGCCGAACGCCCGAGCTCCTGCAAGAGCCAGGGCGGCCCCGGCAACCAGCCATAGCCACGAGTCCGGGCGGTTCCGACGCGTCGGAACCGCGCCGGGCTTCCCAATGCGCCCTGGCTCGAGTCCGACGGTGGCGGCTCACACTCCCCGCAGCATGCACGGAACAGTACGCGAGCGCGGGATCGCCGTCCAGCGCGGGATCGATCCCGATCGGGCCGTCGGAATTTCACAACTCGGTCACCGCTTGTCCACCACTCGTCCAGATCTGCGACGCTCACCGACCCGACAGGGTCGGCACCCGCCAGGCGAACTGAGTTGCCTCGCGGCGCCCTGCCGGAGACACCTCAGGGCAGCGCAGCTTCGAACGTACCGTCGCTGGGGCTGTGTTCGCTCTCGGGGGTAGATCAGGGTGTCCGCGGAACCCGGCGCGACTCACTCCCCGAGAAGTCCGATTGTTGGAATCGGCTGGGCCAGTTCGCGGCTGGCAAACGAAAAGTTCGTGGACCCTCCACGATGACCGGCCCGTCGCCGACTCATAGCTTGAGACCCTATGGAGCCAAGTCACGATTACGACGCGGTGATCGTCGGCGCCAGCGTGGGCGGATGCACCGCGGCGACCCTGCTGGGACGCGCCGGCCTGCGCGTGGCCCTGGTCGAGAAGCAGCCCGATCCGGCGGCCTTCAAACGCCTCTGCACGCACTACATCCAAGCCTCGACGATGCCTACGCTGGAGCGCCTTGGCCTCGTGGAGCCGATGATGGCCGCCGGCGCGGTCCGCTCGCGCGGGCGCGGCTGGACTCGCTGGGGCTGGTTCGTCCCGCCCGCGGACCGGGTGGTCGCCTCGATCAACCTGCGTCGCGAGAAGCTCGACCCTATCGTGCGCAAGCTCGCCGCCGACACCCCGGGGGTCGATCTGATGCTCGGCCGGACGGCGGAGGAGCTGAGTCGCGGCGATGACGACGCGATCGACGGCGTGGTCGTTCGCGATCGCGAGGAAACCCGGACGAGGCTCGCCGCCCGCCTCGTCGTCGGCGCCGACGGCCGAGACTCCCGAATCGCGCGTCTGGCCGGAGTCCCCGAAAAGACGTTAGCCCATGGGCGCTTCGCCTACGCCGCGTACTTCAAGGATCCCCCCTTGCCGGGGGCGCCAGACGGCGTCGCCTGGTTCATGGACCCGCAGTGGGCCCTCGCGGCGCCAACCGACGATGACCTCGTGCTCTACGGAGCAATGCTGACGAAGGATCGCCTGCCGGAATTCAAGTCCGATCCCGAGGCGGCTCTGCTCTCGTTCATGAGCGACATGCCCTGCCCGCCGCCAATACGCGAATCCGAGCGGGTGAGCCCGATGATCGGCAAGCTCGACATGACCAACCGAACGCGTAGGCCGATCGCTCCCGGCCTCGCCCTGATCGGCGATGCCGCGCTCGCCGCCGACCCCCTGTATGGAATCGGCTGCGGCTGGGCGTTCCGCTCGGGCGAGTGGCTGGCCGAAAGCGTCGCCCCCGCGCTACATGGCGGGGAGTCGCTGGAACGTGGACTGCGACGCTACCGCCGCCGCCACAAGCGTGAGCTTCGCGGTCACGCCCTCCTGATCAATGACTACGCAAGCGGCCGGCGCCTCAACCTGCTCGAGCGAACGCTGTTCTCGGGCGCCGCCCACGATCCGACGGTCGCCGTCGCGCTCGACGAATTGGCGACCCGTCGCGCCAAGCCGGGCAGGCTGCTTGCGAAACGCTGCCGAGGGCGATCGCCGTCAACGCTCGAGCCCGGGTCACGGCCCCCAAAGTTTGGGCGGATCGG
Source organism: uncultured Solirubrobacterales bacterium (assembly GCA_963835315.1). Lineage (GTDB taxonomy): Bacteria > Actinomycetota > Thermoleophilia > Solirubrobacterales > 70-9 > VRUE01. Next base: position 131,966 of record CAWIFA010000036.1, read on the forward strand.
CACGCGGAGGATCGGATCCCCCTGGCGGGAACTCCGTGAGCGCCGCGATCGGACAGCACCCCCTCACCGTCGACGGATCGCAGACCAGGTTCATCCAGGCGGGGCCGCCCGAGACAGACGAGGCCGTGGTCTTCGTGCATGGCAATCCAGGGTCGGCCGACGATTGGACCACCCTCCTCCAGGCCGCTGCCGGCGCCGGCGTTCGCGCCGTCGCGCTCGACCTCCCCGATTTCGGCGAGGCGCAGGCGCCAGCCGGCTTCCAGCACTGCGTGCCCGTCTACGGAGACTTCCTGGCGCAGGCGCTCTGAGCGCTCCAGATTGAAAGGCTCACCTGGTCGCCCACGATTTCGGCGGTCCGATCGCGCTGGCCTGGGCGGCGGCGCATCCCGATTCCCTCGCAAGCGCCACGCTGATCGACACCGGCTATCTGCCCGAGTACCGGTGGCATCGCGCGGCACGGATCTGGCGCATGCCGCTGCTCGGCGAGCTCTTTCAGGCCACCACGACGCGCGCCGGTTTCCGCTGGGCGGTCAACCGCGGCGAGCCGCGAGGGCTGCCTCGCTAAAGTTCATCGACGAAATGTACGAGCATTACGATCGTCGCACTCGTCGCGCGGTGTTGAAGCTGTACCGCGCCACCGACCACGTCGGAGAATCCGTGCCGCGGCTTGTGGAGACGCTCGCGCCCCGAGACATCCCCGCGCTGGTGATCTGGGGGGAAGACGACGCCTACCTTCCTGCCGAATACGCCGCCCGCCAGCGCGAGGTGTTCCCATCGGCCGACGTGCATGTTCTTCCCGCCAGCGGCCACTGGCCATACGTCGATGCGACCGAAACCGTCACGCGCCTGCTTGTCGAGTTCCTCGCGGGTATGGGCTCTCACAGCGCCTCCGAGGGCCGAACCCCGGCATGATCCCGTGTTGTTCGCGCTTCACTTGCTGGATGAGCTCGATGGTCGAAGAATGCGGTGGCTGAGGAACTCGATCTGATCGCCGGCCACCTCGTTGAAGTGCTCGGGCCAAAAGCAGCCGAAGTGGTCGATCGGGTAGCGGCGCAATTCGCCGCGCGGTGCATTCCGGGCGACCGCCTCGACCGCTCGGCGCGGCGCCAGGGTGTCCTGCTCGCCGAGCTGGACGAGCACCGGCGCCTCGATCCGGCGGGCTCTGCGCACCGGGCGGTAAACAGACATCGGATGATCGAGGGCGACGTTGACCTCGTTGCGCCAGTCGCCTCCAGCGGTGAGGCGTTCGAGGTTGGGCAGCTCCCGAGCGGAAACGCACCCGCGCGGCCGACCGCGGGCAAGGCAAAGCGTCCCGGCGTCTCTCCTCAGCCGATCCGCGACTGCACGAGCGGAGAGCCGCGCGAAACGCGGGCTGAGCGAAAACGCCAGGCCATCCGCCATCGGCACGAGGGCGACCACGGCGGCGATACGGGCGTCCTCGGCCGCGGTGCTGATCGCATGGCCGCCGCCGAACGACATCCCCCAGACCCGCGATCCGCTCCGGGTCGACTCCCTCGGACGCGCGAGCGCAGGCGACTGCCGAGCGCCAGTCTGCGAGCTGGCGGGGGATCGAGACGAGGCGCCGCGGCTCGCCCTCGCTGTTCCCCCAGTAGCGGTAATCGAAGCTGAGCGCCGCGATGCCGGCGGAGGCGAACCGCTCGGCGTAGGCCGGGATGCCGTCGCGCTGAGTAAGCGTGCCGCCGGCGCCCATCACCACACAGGGGGCGCGCTCGGCCACATCGTCCGTAGGCCGGTAGAGCGTCGCCGCGATCGCGTCGCCGGAGGCGGTCGGGATCTGGATCGCTCTCCCTTGCGGCATGTCTGCTACCAGTGTGGGGCCCGCTTCGCCGTCGTGCAAGCGAAGATCGCCGCGCACCCCGGCCCGGACCCGGTAGACCAGCGACGCGGTCCAGCCCGCGACGACCACCCGCCAGACCGAATTTCGCTCGGACGGGGGCTGCGACGGCTCATCGCGCAGCGCCAGGGTGAACAGGCCGCCGCTTGCGTCGAGGACTCTCACGGCAAGCCGACGGTGCCGATCCGGGTCCGCCCGGCGGGGTCGAGCGTGGCGACCACGGTGGTCTCCGAGGTCGACGCCAAGGTCACTCGCCCCGACGCGGGCTGCCGTCCCTCGTGCATCATGGGTCGCGATCCTGACCGGGCTCCCGGCCCGTGTCATCGTGGAGGGTCCACGAACTTTGAAAGGCCTGGGCGAATCGGCTCGACCGCCGCCGCCTCGATGTCCAGCATCCAATCGCAGCTTCTCACCCGAGCCGCCGGCTCGCTAGGCGAGCGCGGGGTCGATCAAGATCTTCGCGCGGCGCTCGGGGGTCCTTGAACACCTGAGGAAGGCCCCGGCGACGCCGGACACCCTGACCGTCCCCGTGATCATCGGGGTCGGATCGACCTTGCCCTCGGCGAGCATGTAGAGGGTGTCCCGGA
>CAWIFA010000037.1:0-15820 GCA_963835315.1 uncultured Solirubrobacterales bacterium
ACCCAAAGATCAGGCGACGCCTGAAGTTCTGCCCTCGGCCGCGTAGAAGGGGGCCGGGATCCCCCCGCTGCAACCCGCCGCCGGTTACGCGGCAGGGTGCGAGCGGGCGTGCTGTCTCACAAGTTGCCGCGGGGGGATCCCGGCCCCTCCTTCGCTACGAATCTAGCAGCGCTTCAGCTCTCGACGACCGTTGCGGTGTAGAGCAGGCGCGCGGTGTTGTAGCGGCAGCCGTAGGTGGCGCGGCGGCCGACTTCGACCTGAGGCTTGCCCTGGCGGACGTCCGTCGTGTTGGTGCACCTGCCGGGCTCGCGGCTGGCGCGCCAGGCGTTCTGCGCCGAGAGGTTCTGGGCGAAGGCCGGCGCCCAGGTTGGGATCGTGAGGCCGACGATGTCGCCCTTTTCGACCCGCAGGTTGGCGCCGAACTTGACCGTCTTGCCGAGGTAGGGGCTGAGCACGTGGATCGAGCCCTGGCGGCGCAGGTTGTAGCGCGGCGGGTTGGTGCCCGGGACGCGACGCAGGATCGCCAGTCGCGCCTCGGGCGGCGTGCCGAAGAAGCCGTTGAAGAAGGAGCGCTGGCGATTGGTCGGCTGCGCCAGGGTCAGCGTCCAGGCCTTGACCTTGCCGCTGCGCGGCACACGGAACGGGAGCTGGTCCTGGCTGGTGCTGACCTGGAAGCCGGTGACGCTGCCGACCGCCTGGCAGGGCAGGTCCGGGCAGGACGGGTCCGGCACCGTCGCCGTGCTGCCGAGGACGACCGTGGTGCTGGAAGCGTTCGCGGCGCCGTCGGCGCCTACCGCGACGACCAGCGCGATCAAGCCGATCGCCAACCCGATGATGGAAAACCTCGACATTGCCCAGCTCCTCTCGTCAAAAAGCCCTGCTCGGACGGGAAAGAGTAGCTATACGACGAAGCCGGTGCGCTAACCCGAGCTGCGCGCGTAGTGCACGGCGACCGCGTAGCCGACCCGGCCGGAACCTTCGAAGTGCAGGGCGCGGCGGGCGCCGTTGGTCAGATCCCAGGCGTTGCCGCGGGTGTAGGGGCCGCGGTCGATGACCCGGGTGACGATCGCGCGGCCGTGGTAGACGAACTTGACCGCGGTGCCGCAGGGGAGGTTGCGATGCGCGACGCCGACCGTGTGCGGGCGCAGCACCTGCCCGCAGGCGGTGTGCTCGCCGTACATGCCCGGTCCGTACCAGGTGGCGCCGGCCCAGCGCAGCGGCGTGAAGGCGAGCCCCTTGCCGGTCTCGGCTTCGCTCGCCGCGCCGCTCACTGCGCCGCCGGTGCCCGCCTGTGCGGGCGTCACGACGAGCGCCAGCATCGTGGCGAGCAGCGGCAGGGCCGCGCGGATTCCGTATTTCCGCCAGGGGCGGTTCGTCTCGTTCGTCATGCTCTTTCGGGCGCTTGCGGGGTTAGCTGACGGGCTCGCGCTGAAAGAGCTGCGCTACGCCGGCGGACGCCGGCGACTCGCCCCAACTCGTGGGCCCCCCGCTCCTCGCGATATGTGGCGAAGATTCAGCGGAAGTTGGCGGCACGTTAGCAAACGTTAAGACGGAAAACCGTGCAGAGGTGGGAAGGGCCCCTCCCGGGCGAGAGAGGAGCCCTTCCCTAGCGGGCCTGTAAGCCGGATCCTGTCGAGAGCGACCATCTATCTCGGCGGGAACTGGTCCCGCCGGCCGCCGAGGCGGCTGCGACCTACCTGGATCTCGCCGGGCAGGGTCGACGATCCGGTTTGGTCTTGCACCTGGCGGGGTTTGCCTGGCCGCCGCGTCACCGCGACGCCGGTGCGCTCTTACCGCACCATTTCACCTTTGCCTGTACGCGGCTCACGTGTGGCCGCGCCATCGGCCGTGTCATTTCTGTTGCACTTTCCCGCGGGTTTCCCCGGGTGGGCGTTACCCACCGCCATGCCCTTCGGTGTCCGGACTTTCCTCGAGGGGGGTTTTCTCTCCCCCCGCGGTCGCTTGGCTCGCTGGTGGGATGGTAAGCCCGTAGCGAGCCCGCTGCAAACCGGCGCATCTCGGCGGACTCAGTCGGTCGGATCGGGTCACGCACTGGATAGTGCGCTCCCCCTCACCTCCCTCCCTGCGTCCACCAAGCTGCTTGGTTTTCACGGGCTTTACGAGGGACTATCTTTCGTTCCCATGCCGACCGCAGTCGTCACCGGAGCGGGCAGCGGTCTTGGGCGCGCGATCGCACTTGACCTCGCCGGTCGTGGATACATGGTCCAGGCGACCGATGTCGATGCCGACGCGGCGGCGACGGCCGGCAGGTGGCCCTGATCAGACTTTTCGGACGACGCCGATGACCCTGCCGATCACGCGCACCTCGGCGCTGCGGATCGGCTCCATCGTCTCGTTCTCGGGCTGCAGGCGGATGTGGTCGGACTCGCGGAAGAAGCGCTTGACCGTCGCCTCCTCGCCGATCAGCGCGACGACGATCTCGCCGTCGTCCGCGTCGTCGGCCGGGCGCACGATCACGTAATCGCCCTCGAAGATGCCGGCGTCCTTCATGCTTTCGCCGCGCACGCGCAGGACGTAGTCGCCGTCCTCGCCGCCGACCACGTCGGGGATCTCGATGTATTCCTCGATGTTCTCTTCGGCGAGGATCGGCGCGCCGGCGGCGACGTGGCCGAGCAACGGCAGCCCCGCCTGCTCGGGCAGGATCGTCTTCTTCGCCTTGTCGAAGAGCAGCTCGATCGCCCGCGGCTTCGATGGGTCGCGCCGCAGCAGCCCGATCTTCTCCAGGTTGGCGAGGTGCGCGTGCACGGTCGAGGACGAGTGCAGGCCGACCGCTTTGCCGATCTCCCGCACGGTCGGCGGGTAGCCGGTTTTCTCCGCATAGCGGCGGATGAAGTCGAAGATCTCCTTCTGCCTCTTGGTCAAATCCAGGTCCACCCGGGGCTCCTCCTCTTCAACGAGCGCAGACGTTCGAACACCTGTTCGCAGAGTACCGCCCCCTGCGGACGCACGCAACCCGGCCGCCCCATTCGCACGGCCCGGCCCACCCCGCAACCCCCGCCCCGCCCGAACATCTAGAATCGCCCCTCCCCGAGCGGCTGTGGCGGAACTGGTAGACGCGCAAGCTTGAGGGGCTTGTGCCCTTTACGGGGCGTGATGGTTCGACTCCATTCAGCCGCATCGGAAACCCCCGGAAAGCGGGGGTTTCTGCGTTAGAGGCCGATCAGCGCGATCCGACCGCGCCGCCTCGTGCCAGATCGGCCGGTCGGAATCCGGCAGCGCGGCCAGCAGGCGGGCGGCCTCGCTCGCAGTCGCAATTCGCTCGCGCCGCCCTCGTGCAACCGGCAGATCGACGTCGCGCATCGGATTGATGGCGACAAGTTCTCTGCGCACTGCATGCCGATAGATCACCTGCAACGGCTTGATCGTGTTGCGGACGGTGCTCGACGCGAGCCCTTCGGCCAACATCTCGTCAACGAAGCCCTGCACGTCCGCGCGCGTCAACTCCGCTAAGCGGACATGGCCGAACTTCGGCAGGCCACGGAGACACAGCACGCGGCTGTACTCGCGCAGCGTTGCTGGCTTGTAGAGATGTCCAGATCGGTCCCTGACGGAACCGCTGCGGGCAGCGCCGAGCCATAGCCACGCTGCCTGCTCCACGGTGACAACGGACGGCGAGCGCAATCTTCCCGCCCGCGCTTCGGCAAGTATGTCCCTGCGCCACGATTTCGCGGGCGAGAACGACCCCGGCTACATCGCCCTGCCCGCTCTCTCGGGGGTTGACCCCCGCCTACCTCGCAAGTCGCCGGTCGGCGACCTCGTAGACGGTCTCTGCATTCGACTCTGGTGGATGATGTCGGACCCCGAAAGCGAAGGCGCGGAGCGCCAGCGGACGATTCGGGTGCTTCACGGCGACGAAGACCGCTCCGAAGCGGCCATCCGGCCAGGGGATGTATGTCTTGACGCAGCCGCCGAGCATTGTTCCGTCCTGCCCCTCGTCGTGGCACGCCTTGAGCTGCGACTGCGGAAGGCCCCCGTCACGCTGTAGCTGCTCGCGGAAGGCGTCCAGCGCCTCCGCCGCACCCTCGGACAGGCGCTCAAGGTCCTCGGCCAGGGCGTCCTCATCGAAGCCGACCGGAAAGACCGGCTCCGGTCGGGGCTGGTCGATGCTCAACCCTCGGCGTCAGTTGGCAGCAAACCGAAGTGGCGGTCGAACTCCTCTGGGCTGAGTCGTTCCTCGCCATGGCGCGCGAGAATCGCGTCCAGGGAAGTGTCCCGGCCTTCGACAGCCTCCAGGGCAGCTAGGGCTGCATCCACTCGATCCTCGGGCAGGTGATCTAGAACAGCGTGGGCTTTCTCACGAATCGTCACGGACCCCAATGATAGCCGGGCCGCCTGCGGCTACCATCAGGGCGTGACTCAGACAAGAAAGATCGACTTGGCGATAGGCGACCTCGTGGAGATCGACGGCCGCCGCTACGAGGTAGTGCCGGACCGCATGGGCGGCGTGACGCTTGAGCCTCCGATCACGCCGATGGCCGAGCTTGAAAAGGCATGGGGCACTTCGCCAGCATCCGTCGAGGACTTCGAGCGGCTGACTGCCGACTATCCGACCGACGACGAGGGGTAGCTCGTGCGCCAGTGGTGCGCCAGTCAGACACCGGAATAGCCGGATTTAGCCGGTTGCAGCCGGATTGGATTTGGCTCTACAGGCGGTTTTCCGCTCTGCGCTGCGGACCCTGAACGGCTTGAGGGGCTTGTGCCCTTTACGGGGCGTGATGGTTCGACTCCATTCAGCCGCATAGGAACCCCCGCATGTCGGGGGTTTCTGCGTTGAAGGACGATCAGCGCGTCTCGCCCGGCTCGGCTCGTGCGCCAGTCTTGGCGCCGGGGGGACGACGAAGCCGAGCGGTCTACGCAGCGGTGAGCGGGCGATCCGTCAGAGTCGCGGTTGCGACGTGCAGCGGGCCGCCCTGCTCGCCCTCGTCGGCGAGGTAGAGCGCGACGCCCTCTTGCAGGGACTCGAAAAGCTCGTCCAGGGTGTCGCCGGAGGCGAAGCAGCCGGGAAGCTCTGGAACATCGGCCCAGTAGCTGCCTTCCTCAAGGTGGATGCGGGCGGTCAACTCCATAGCTGAATCTCCCTCATTGACTGAGTGTCCCCTTCATCGGCAGCTCCGACGATAGCCACTGCCACGGCAGAAGCGTTCTGTATTCGCCCCCGTACGCCAGTGGTGCGCCAGTCAGACACCGGAATTGCCGGAATCAGCCGGAGGCAAGGCACTCAAGGGGTGCTGCACCACATGGTCTCGGTGCTACACTCTTCATATGCCGACGACAAAGGCCCGCTACACGGTGACCGACAGCGGCCCCGTCAGCGAGCTGCTCGACGAGGCGCAGCGCCGCTGGCCCGAGGTCAGCGATCGCAAGCAGCTTCTGCTGCTGCTGGCCGAGGCGGGGCGTGAGGCGATCGAGCGCGAAGGGGCGGCGCGCCAAGAGGCCGTCGCCGATACGGCCGGGGCACTCAGCGGCGTGTACGAGCCCGGTGAACTGGAGCGGTTGCGCGAGGACTGGCCGGAGTGATCGTCCTCGACGCGAGCGTCCTGATCGGACACCTGGACGCGCGCGACCCGCACCACGAGAAGGCGACCGAGCTTCTGGCGGAATCCGGTGCCGAGCCGCTGGGCGCGAGCGCGATCACGCTGGCCGAGACCCTGGTGGCGCCCGCCAGGACGAAGCGACTCGACGAGGCCAAAGCAGCGCTGGAGCGGCTCGACGTAGCGGAGCTGGAACTCGGAGAGGACGCACCGACACGGCTCGCGAAGCTACGCGCCGGGACCGGGCGCAAGCTGCCCGCCTGCTGCGTGCTCGCGGCGGCGCAGAAACACGAGGGCTCGGTCGCCAGCTTCGACGGCGACCTACGCAAGGCGGCGCGCAAGCTGGACCTCGAAGTCATCGGCGGGTAGCGTCCGCCGGCGCCAGTCGCACCCGCCGAACCGTCGAGACCCGGAGGCCTCGACATCCTCTTCTGAGCGCGTCCCTGTGCGAGACTCGACCAGATGAAGCGCGACGAGGCCCTGCAGCCGCTCTCGCGCGAGCATCTCGCCGCGCTGCTGGTCGCGAAGAAGCTGAAGGAGGCGACCACCCTCGCCGAAGCGACGCGAACCTTCCTCGAGTTCTGGCAGGAGGACGGACGGCGCCATTTCCGGGTCGAGGAGGAGGTGCTGCTTCCGGGCTGGGCGATGCACGCGGAGGTCGACCGGGACGGAGTGCGCCGAATGCTCGACGACCACCTGGCGATCCGCGGCGAGGCGCTGCGACTGGAGGCCGGCGAGGCGACGCTGGAGGAGGCCCGCGAGCTGGGCAAGCTCCTCCACGACCACGTCCGCTTCGAGGAGCGCCAGCTCTTCCCGCGCGCCGAAGCCGACCTGGACGCCACCGGCCTCGCCCGCCTCAGCGCCATGATCGAAAAGGCCGAGCGCGACTGACGGGGCGCACTTGCCAGCCCCAGGTACTAGCTTGCAACTCACTGTCAATGGCGGCCCCACGGTCGGCGGCAGTGTCCGACCGAGGCGGTTGGTTCTCGGGAAAGGCGACGAGCTGACTCCTAGCCTGTCTGTCGACCCGAGGGCTGCGCAGAAAGTCATTGCCGCCGGCGTTTCAAAGCTAGACCGAGCCGTGACATCTCGGCCAGATGTCGGACCCCGACTGGTGTCCGCCTGACGGATCCGGTGCGACCATCCCACCCGACCGCAGCCTTGCGAGACTCTCCCTGCTGGTTGCCCCCTGCGCGGGGACGACGAGGGCGAGGACTTGCAGAGCCACTTTTGGGCTTTGATCGGGTAAGCTTGCGCTGTTCGGCGAGGTGGGTGGATCGCCGGACGGCTTCATCGGGAGCCCACGAAGCGACGGTCGGACCCGACATCCGGCCGCGCTCGGTCCAGGAGGTTTGAGGATGATCCGTACCCGGAAGTTATTTGCAGTGGGTCTGTCGACGCTGGCGCTGGCCGTGACGGCGGCCCCGTTTGCCGCCGCCAACCCATCGCCGCCCACCAATGGCGGCAACGGCGCCGGCCAGAGCGGCCAGTGCACCGGCCCCAATGCCGAACGCCCGAGCTCCTGCAAGAGCCAGGGCGGCCCCGGCAACCAGCCATAGCCACGAGTCCGGGCGGTTCCGACGCGTCGGAACCGCGCCGGGCTTCCCAATGCGCCCTGGCTCGAGTCCGACGGTGGCGGCTCACACTCCCCGCAGCATGCACGGAACAGTACGCGAGCGCGGGATCGCCGTCCAGCGCGGGATCGATCCCGATCGGGCCGTCGGAATTTCACAACTCGGTCACCGCTTGTCCACCACTCGTCCAGATCTGCGACGCTCACCGACCCGACAGGGTCGGCACCCGCCAGGCGAACTGAGTTGCCTCGCGGCGCCCTGCCGGAGACACCTCAGGGCAGCGCAGCTTCGAACGTACCGTCGCTGGGGCTGTGTTCGCTCTCGGGGGTAGATCAGGGTGTCCGCGGAACCCGGCGCGACTCACTCCCCGAGAAGTCCGATTGTTGGAATCGGCTGGGCCAGTTCGCGGCTGGCAAACGAAAAGTTCGTGGACCCTCCACGATGACCGGCCCGTCGCCGACTCATAGCTTGAGACCCTATGGAGCCAAGTCACGATTACGACGCGGTGATCGTCGGCGCCAGCGTGGGCGGATGCACCGCGGCGACCCTGCTGGGACGCGCCGGCCTGCGCGTGGCCCTGGTCGAGAAGCAGCCCGATCCGGCGGCCTTCAAACGCCTCTGCACGCACTACATCCAAGCCTCGACGATGCCTACGCTGGAGCGCCTTGGCCTCGTGGAGCCGATGATGGCCGCCGGCGCGGTCCGCTCGCGCGGGCGCGGCTGGACTCGCTGGGGCTGGTTCGTCCCGCCCGCGGACCGGGTGGTCGCCTCGATCAACCTGCGTCGCGAGAAGCTCGACCCTATCGTGCGCAAGCTCGCCGCCGACACCCCGGGGGTCGATCTGATGCTCGGCCGGACGGCGGAGGAGCTGAGTCGCGGCGATGACGACGCGATCGACGGCGTGGTCGTTCGCGATCGCGAGGAAACCCGGACGAGGCTCGCCGCCCGCCTCGTCGTCGGCGCCGACGGCCGAGACTCCCGAATCGCGCGTCTGGCCGGAGTCCCCGAAAAGACGTCAGCCCATGGGCGCTTCGCCTACGCCGCGTACTTCAAGGATCCCCCCTTGCCGGGGGCGCCAGACGGCGTCGCCTGGTTCATGGACCCGCAGTGGGCCCTCGCGGCGCCAACCGACGATGACCTCGTGCTCTACGGAGCAATGCTGACGAAGGATCGCCTGCCGGAATTCAAGTCCGATCCCGAGGCGGCTCTGCTCTCGTTCATGAGCGACATGCCCTGCCCGCCGCCAATACGCGAATCCGAGCGGGTGAGCCCGATGATCGGCAAGCTCGACATGACCAACCGAACGCGTAGGCCGATCGCTCCCGGCCTCGCCCTGATCGGCGATGCCGCGCTCGCCGCCGACCCCCTGTATGGAATCGGCTGCGGCTGGGCGTTCCGCTCGGGCGAGTGGCTGGCCGAAAGCGTCGCCCCCGCGCTACATGGCGGGGAGTCGCTGGAACGTGGACTGCGACGCTACCGCCGCCGCCACAAGCGTGAGCTTCGCGGTCACGCCCTCCTGATCAATGACTACGCAAGCGGCCGGCGCCTCAACCTGCTCGAGCGAACGCTGTTCTCGGGCGCCGCCCACGATCCGACGGTCGCCGTCGCGCTCGACGAATTGGCGACCCGTCGCGCCAAGCCGGGCAGGCTGCTTGCGAGAACGCTGCCGAGGGCGATCGCCGTCAACGCTCGAGCCCGGGTCACGGCCCCCAAAGTTGGGGCGGATCGGCACGCGGAGGATCGGATCCCCCTGGCGGGAACTCCGTGAGCGCCGCGATCGGACAGCACCCCCTCACCGTCGACGGATCGCAGACCAGGTTCATCCAGGCGGGGCCGCCCGAGACAGACGAGGCCGTGGTCTTCGTGCATGGCAATCCAGGGTCGGCCGACGATTGGACCACCCTCCTCCAGGCCGCTGCCGGCGCCGGCGTTCGCGCCGTCGCGCTCGACCTCCCCGATTTCGGCGAGGCGCAGGCGCCAGCCGGCTTCCAGCACTGCGTGCCCGTCTACGGAGACTTCCTGGCGCAGGCGCTCTCAGCGCTGCAGATTGAGAAGGCTCACCTGGTCGCCCACGATTTCGGCGGTCCGATCGCGCTGGCCTGGGCGGCGGCGCATCCCGATTCCCTCGCAAGCGCCACGCTGATCGACACCGGCTATCTGCCCGAGTACCGGTGGCATCGCGCGGCACGGATCTGGCGCATGCCGCTGCTCGGCGAGCTCTTTCAGGCCACCACGACGCGCGCCGGTTTCCGCTGGGCGGTCAACCGCGGCGAGCCGCGAGGGCTGCCTCGAAAGTTCATCGACGAAATGTACGAGCATTACGATCGTCGCACTCGTCGCGCGGTGTTGAAGCTGTACCGCGCCACCGACCACGTCGGAGAATCCGTGCCGCGGCTTGTGGAGACGCTCGCGCCCCGAGACATCCCCGCGCTGGTGATCTGGGGGGAAGACGACGCCTACCTTCCTGCCGAATACGCCGCCCGCCAGCGCGAGGTGTTCCCATCGGCCGACGTGCATGTTCTTCCCGCCAGCGGCCACTGGCCATACGTCGATGCGACCGAAACCGTCACGCGCCTGCTTGTCGAGTTCCTCGCGGGTATGGGCTCTCACAGCGCCTCCGAGGGCCGAACCCCGGCATGATCCCGTGTTGTTCGCGCTTCACTTGCTGGATGAGCTCGATGGTCGAAGAATGCGGTGGCTGAGGAACTCGATCTGATCGCCGGCCACCTCGTCGAAGTGCTCGGGCCAAAAGCAGCCGAAGTGGTCGATCGGGTAGCGGCGCAATTCGCCGCGCGGTGCATTCCGGGCGACCGCCTCGACCGCTCGGCGCGGCGCCAGGGTGTCCTGCTCGCCGAGCTGGACGAGCACCGGCGCCTCGATCCGGCGGGCTCTGCGCACCGGGCGGTAAACAGACATCGGATGATCGAGGGCGACGTTGACCTCGTTGCGCCAGTCGCCTCCAGCGGTGAGGCGTTCGAGGTTGGGCAGCTCCTCGAGCGGAAACGCACCCGCGCGGCCGACCGCGGGCAAGGGACGTCTGCGCCTCCTCAGCCGATCCGCGACTGCACGAGCGGAGAGCCGCGCGAAACGCGGGCTGAGCGAAAACGCCAGGCCATCCGCCATCGGCACGAGGGCGACCACGGCGGCGATACGGGCGTCCTCGGCCGCGGTGCTGATCGCATGGCCGCCGCCGAACGACATCCCCCATACCGCGATCCGCTCCGGGTCGACTCCCTCGGACGCGCGAGCGCAGGCGACTGCCGAGCGCCAGTCTGCGAGCTGGCGGGGGATCGAGACGAGGCGCCGCGGCTCGCCCTCGCTGTTCCCCCAGTAGCGGTAATCGAAGCTGAGCGCCGCGATGCCGGCGGAGGCGAACCGCTCGGCGTAGGCCGGGATGCCGTCGCGCTGAGTAAGCGTGCCGCCGGCGCCCATCACCACACAGGGGGCGCGCTCGGCCACATCGTCCGTAGGCCGGTAGAGCGTCGCCGCGATCGCGTCGCCGGAGGCGGTCGGGATCTGGATCGCTCTCCCTTGCGGCATGTCTGCTACCAGGCGCCCTGCCCGCGCGCGGTCGTGCAAGCGCAGCGCCGCACCCTGCCGGACCCGGTAACCAGCGACGCGGCGACAGCGACGACCACCCGCCAGACCGAATTTCGCTCGGACGGGGGCTGCGACGGCTCATCGCGCAGCGCCAGGGTGAACAGGCCGCCGCTTGCGTCGAGGACTCTCACGGCAAGCCGACGGTGCCGATCCGGGTCCGCCCGGGCGGGTTGAGCGTGGCGACCACGGTGGTCTCCGAGGTCGACGCCAAGGTCACTCGCCCCGACGCGGGCTGCCGTCCCTCGTGCATCATGGGTCGCGATCCTGACCGGGCTCCCGGCCCGTGTCATCGTGGAGGGTCCACGAACTTTGAAAGGCCTGGGCGAATCGGCTCGACCGCCGCCGCCTCGATGTCCAGCATCCAATCGCAGCTTCTCACCCGAGCCGCCGGCTCGCTAGGCGAGCGCGGGGTCGATCAAGATCTTCGCGTGGCGCTCGGGGTCCTCGAGATCTGCGAAGGCCCCGGCGACGCCGGACAACCCGACCGTCCCCGTGATCATCGGGGTCGGATCGACCTTGCCCTCGGCGAGCATGTAGAGGGTGTCCCGGAACTCGAGCGGCGTGTAGGCGACGACGAAGCGCAGGTCGACCTCCTTGTTGACCGCCAGCGCCGGCGTGAAGGTGTCGGAGCCGACGCAGACGCCCGCGACGAGACGCGGGAAAAGAAGGGCGCGGAGTCGACGATGCTCGCAATCACACCCGGTGCCCCGACGCACTCGAATTCACGGGCCGCTTCGGACCAAGGCCGAGCCCTCGGCCAGGCGCCAGGGCGCCACCAGCCGATCGCTGGAGGCGACCAAGTTTCTCGCGGGTGTCGAGGAGGAGCTGGGCCGCGCCGGAAAGCTCGTCAGCCAGCCGGGGTCTCCCTGCGGCCCGTAGGGAGATTCCTGAGAGGGATCGACGACGAGGTCCGCCTCGCAGCGGCCGGCGAGTGCCCTGCGGCCGGGCGAGTAGTCGCTGGCGACGACGGTCCGCACTCCGCTCGCCTTCAGCATCAGGATGACGCCGAGGCCAACCGGGCCGCAGCCGATCACGATCGCGACATCGCGCTTGCGGACCTCGCCGCGACGGACAGCGTGCAGGGCCACCGCCATCGGCTCGGTCAGCGCCGCGACCATCAGGGTCCAGCCCGTTCGGCACCGCCATCATCATCGACTCCTGAACCAGCAGCTGCTCCGCGTAGGCCCCGGGCGCATGCGGGGTGAGGCCGGTGAGGTCGACTCCGTGCTCGCCGCGCAGGAGCGGGAGCGCTACCACCGGCGTGCCGGCCCGCAGCTCCTTCCTGCACTCCGGCCCATGCTCCGCGACCCGGCCGCTGAACTCGTGCCCGAAGACGACCGCCTCCACGGAGTGCCCGAAGCGGTCATAGCCGACCTTCTGGGCCGCCTCGGCCCACTGGTCGATCCCGTGGCGCGCGTGCAGGTCCGATCCGCAGATCCCGCAGCGAACCACCTCTATCCGCACCTGGCCGGGCCCGGGATCGGGTTCGGGACACTCGATCAGGTCGAGCTCACCGTGCTGGCAGGCGACCGCTCTCATCCGGCCCGCCTATCCTCGCACGCGAAATTGCTTCGTCGCACGTTCACGGTTCGTAGGTGTCGGGAAGCTTCGGTGGGCACCTCGTCCTCGAGGGCGGCGTCGATCCGAGTCATGCGCCGAATCTGTGGCATCTGCGGCGGCCCCTGCCCGGTTGAAGTTGGCACGCACGACGCCGAACCGTCCCGGAACGGGTGAAAAGCAAAGCCAAGACGGCCATTCCCACGCGAGGGACCGATCCCTTCTCAGGCGAAGGCAGCGACGACTCGGCGCGCGCCGCGAGAGTGAACAGTCCACCGCTTGCGTCGAAGCGCAGGCCGAGCCTTGGCGTCACACGGAGCTCTCGTCGAGCGATGCGCCCTCCGCACTAGCGGCCACGGACGGCGCGAAGAACTCAGCGAGGAGCCGGTTGACCTCCGCGGCCTCGTCGTGCTGGACCCAGTGAGTTGCCTCGGGCAGGCGGACAACCCTCTCCAGGCTGGGCACGTCAGAGCGGCGCGGTTCGGCGAGCTCGCGGCCCAGATAGCGGTCCCGCTCGCCCCAGATGACCAACGTGGGCGCCTGAATCGGGCGGATCCGAGCCCGAACCTGAGAGGGAGTTCGCCGAAACACCGCCCGGTAGTAGTTGATCATCGCCGTCGGGGCGCCGGGCTGCTCCCGATGCGTCGACGTAGCGCGCCATGTCCTCGGCGCTGAAGACATCGGGGCGCGCCGCGTGCTCGGTGTACTGCGCGCTCGGAAATCGCCAGTTCCGGGCTGCCATCAGGCGTTCCGGGAGCCAGGGCAGCTGAAAGAAGAACATGTACCAGGACTTGGCGATCTGCCGGGGATCGCGGATTCCGCCAGGGCCGGGATCTGTCGACGCCAGCCGAACCAGAAATCCGGGAAGCCGTGTAGGAGGACGACCAGCGGACCATCCCCCGCTTCGACGTAGTGAAGGCGCACCTCGTCGAGCTCGGCGAATCCCTCGCGCAACCCTGGGTCCAGCCCGCTCATGCGATCAGCGCCTCTGCCACGGTCTCGAAGTTCCGTGCGAGGAAGTCGCCAAGCAGCTCCTCCACCCGATCCGCCCGATCAACGAACGGCGAGTGGCCACTGTCGTCCAACACGTGGACCTCGGCGCTCGGGAACGCCTCGCGCTGGCGCTCTGCCAGCGAAACCGGAAGGTAAGGATCCCTCTCACCCCAGACGACGAGTCCAGGCGCATCAAGTCCGTCCAGGCTTGAGACGAAATCCGCGGCCACCTCCTTGCGATCGGCCACCGACCGGTACAGGCGCAGAACGGCCCTCCTGGTGTCCCGGTCGAAGTCCGCATACATGCGATCGACAAGCGGTCCCGGCAGGCGCCGCGGCTGTCCCCGCCGCAGGCCGGCGCCGAAGGCGCTTCGCGTGGCCGTCGCCATGGTCAGCTCGCCGACCCACGGCGTGCGCCAGATCCGCGCCGCCAGATGCCAGCGGTCGCCCAACTGGGCGCCGCTGCAAGATCAACGTGGCGCTGGCCAATCGCTCGGGGTTGTCCAACGCCCAGCCCAGACCCCACGAACCGCCGAAGTCGTGCAGCACCAGATGGGCGCGGTCGATGCTGAGCTCATCCAGCATGCCCCCGATGAAGCGGGCGTGGCCGTGGATGCTGTGATCGAACTCATCTGGCTTGTCGGCACGGCCAAAGCCCGGGGCGTCCCAGGCAACGGCGCGGCCGACTCGGCCCGCCACGGAGAGCAATGGCTCGAAGTCGGCGCCGGAGCCCGGAACGCCATGGACGAACACCACCGCCTCGCTCGACTCGGCGGTCCCTGATTCGCGCAGCGGCGTCCGGATCCCGTCGACCCGCAAAGCGCGTCGCCGCACCGGCGTGCGCGGCGGGTGCCCCGGCCAGGCGGGCGCCGGGTCGTGGCGACGGCGCAGGATGCGGCGCGCCACCGCCGGGCGGAAGAGGCGGGTGGGCGGGTCGACCAGGGCTCCGGCCCGCATCAACGCAGCCGACAGCTCGCCGTCCTCCTCCGCCCTCTCTCGCATGCGTTCCACGTAGGCGCCGATGACGCGCTGGGAAAGCGGCCGCGGCCCCTCGACGAACGGAAGCGCCAGGTCAGCGGCGGTGGCCAGCTGCCAGGCGGTGTCGGCCGCCCTGGCGGCGGCGCGCAGGTAGCGAGGGGTCAGGCGACGGGTTCCCTTTTCAAGGCAGCGGGCGAGAACCACCGCCTCGAGGGCCGCCACGGTCATCCCCTGCCCGTAGATCGGGTTGAAGCTGCAGATCGCGTCGCCGATCGGCAACAGACCGTTTGGAAAGCGGCGCATCCGCTCGTAGTGGCGACGGCGTTGGGCGGGGAAGCCGAAGGTCTCGATCCCGCCCGTCCGCTCGCCCGTGCGCACGACCTCAAGCAGGTCCGGGGGCGCGACCGTCTCCAGGAACTCGTCGTATGCCTCCTCGTCGGCAGGGGGCTTGTGATCGCCATAGCCGCCGATGGTCAGCAGCCATTTGTCGTTCTCCTGGGCGAACAGGGCCATGCTCCGGGGAAAGTCGGGGCGGGCGCCGATCAGCGTCAGCTTGTCCGTCGGCGCGACACCGCTCATCCGGTAGGCACGCGTCGCGTAGGCGATATCGACGTGAACGGTCGACTCCTGCGGGCGCCCGAACTCCAGCTCCTCGAGCCAGGCCGGTATGCGCGCCGAGCGCCCGGTCGCCGCAATGACGAGATCGGCGGCCAGCTCCCCCTCCGCGCCGTCGCCGCCGAGAACTTCGACCCCGCTCACGCGCCTGCGGTCCGCCGTAGCGATCAACCCCCGCGCCTCGCAGCGTGGCCGCAGCTCGACATTGCCGATTGCCCGCACCCGGCGGCGCACATGACCCTCGATGAACGGCCGGCTGGCGGCGATGCCGATTGCCCCGAACGCCGCCCGTGCCAACCGGTGCCCGAGAGTGTCAAACCGGACGTCGTGGATCGGAGAGAAGGTCGCGGCCCCGTCCGCGACCATTTCGTCGCCTATGCCAGGGAGGACTTCCTCGATGATCTCCTCGCCGCGTTCGCACCAGCAGCCCGTGCGGTTGGCCGCCCTGCGGCACCGCGCGGCGACTCTCGTTGCCCAGCGGCAACTCGCCACGGTCGATCACCGTGACCCGCTCGTAGGCGTCGGAGAGCGCACGCGCGGCGAGCAGGCCGGCGATGCTGCCGCCGACGACAACCGCGTGGGAGCCAATCAGGCCCCCACGCGGAGGTCCGGGGTGTGTGTTTGGGCTCTGGGGCCGCCGCATCAAGCGCCTCGACCGATGAGGCTCACAGACCGTGACCAGCGATCTCATCGTGGAGGGTCCACGAACTTTCACCGGCAAGCATGCCGCCGAGGAGTTCCAGCCGCGCGCAACGACTCGAGCAGGCCCGCGAGCTCCATCCACCCTGAAAACGGCGTCTCCCTTCCCGCCGCCAGAATCACACCATGCATCGGCTCCGAGGCGGGGGTGAGCCTGATTGTGACTGTCACCGACGCAACGTCCGCGGCCATGGACAGAGCGTCCATCGCAGACCGACCGCCGTCATCGTGGAGGCACCACAGTCTTTGGCG
>CAWIFA010000038.1:0-30827 GCA_963835315.1 uncultured Solirubrobacterales bacterium
CGGTCAGCAACGACGTCGTCTTCGCCACCACCTTCGACGGCAAGGTGTGGGCCTACGAAGCGGGCAGCGGCAAGCAGCTCTGGCAGGAACAGCTGCCGGCCGGCAGCAACGCCGGGGTCACGATCTCCGGCGAAACGGTGGTCGCCCCGGCCGGCCTCGCCTCCGCCGAAGGGCAGACGCCGCAGATCGTCGCCTACCGCCTCGGCGGCTGAAGCGCCCCGCGCGCCGGCGCGGTAGAGGTTCGGTTCGCTATACGGCTCAAACCTCTTCGGCGCTCGGGGGAGTCAGCCGAGCAGTGGGTGGGTCAGCCCGTGCTCGGCGCAGATCCGCGGCACGGCCTCCATGTCGAACTCGATCCCGTAGCGCTCGCTCAGCGCCTCGGGGTCGAAGCTGCCGTCCTTGGTCGATTCGTCGAACTCGCGGAAGAAGTGCTCGAAGCCGCCGGGCGAGATCAGCTCGAGGATGCGCGCCGGCTGATCGCCCGCGTTCCAGAAGGTGTGCCACTGGTCGCGCGGCTTGAAGGCGAGCTCGCCGGCCTCGGCGTAGATCACGTCGTCGCCGAGCAGCGCCCCCATCCTGCCCTCGAGCACGAAGCTGTACTCGTCGACGCCGGTGTGGCGGTGCAGCGGCGCGCAGAGCGAGCGCGGCGGGATCGGGTGTTCGACCAGCGAGAAGCCGCCGCCGGACTCCTCTCCCCAGACGAGGAAGCGGGCGTCGCAGCCGCCGAGCTCGGCGACGTGCCCCTCCCCCGGCCCGATCTTGCGCGGGCCCTGCGAGGCGTCGAAGCGGCGCAGCGCCTCGACGATCTGAGTGGATGACATCTTGGGACCTCCAATTCGTTGAACGGCAGTGTGCGATCAACCTAGCAGGCGTCCGGCGCATCTGTCAATATTGATCGAACAGCTATGTCAACGAAACAGCGAGACAGGCAGCAGGAGAGCACCGGGACGCGCCGCTACCGCAAGCGGCGGCGCGCCGCGCAGGAGGACGCGACGCGGCGGCGGATCACCGAAGCCGCGGTCGACCTGCACGGCTCGATCGGGCCGGCGAAGACGACGGTCAGCGCGGTCGCCGAGCACGCCGGCGTGCAGCGCGCGACCGTCTACCGCCACTTCCCCGATGAAGCGGCGCTGTTCGCCGCCTGCTCGGCGCACTGGATGGGCGATCACCCGCTGCCCGACCTGGAGTCCTGGGCGGCGATCGCCGACCCGACCCGGCGCCTGCGCACGGCGCTCGGCGAGCTCTACGCCTGGTTCGAGCGCGGCGAGCGGATGCTCGAGCGGACGACCCGCGACGTGGCCGTCGTGCCGGCGCTGCGGCCGGCGATGGAGGGCTCGGCGATCTGGACCGAAGCGGCGGCCGAGGCGCTGATCCGCGGCCGCCGCGAGCGCGGCGCGCGGCGCCGCCGGGTGCGCGCCGCGATCGGCCACGCCCTTTCCTTCTCGACCTGGCGCTCGCTGGTCCGCGAGCAGGGGCTGAGCGGCGAGGAGGCCGTCGCGCTGATGGCCGGGCTCGTCGTCGCCGCCTGAGACTTGCCGGCGCCGGGCGGGCGGGGTACCTTCGTCGGAGGGTTCAACCACTCGGAGGAGCGTGATCCATGGCCGTTGCCCAGGCGATCTTCAACGAGGCGCGACGAGCGACGCTGGAGGCGCTCTGCGAGACCTTCGTCCCCTCGGTCGAAGCCGACAGCCTCGACCCCGTGGAGTCGGGGTTCATGGCGCGCGGCGCGGGCGATCTGCAGGTGGCGGCGCAGATCGAGGGCCTGCTGGCCGAGGCGATGACGAACGAGGAGGTCGAGGCGCTCGGCGGCCTGCTCGACGCGCTCGCCGCCGAGGGGTTCGACGAGGCGCCGCTGGAGGCGCGCACCCAGATCGTCCACGGCTTCCGCGCCCAGGACCCGGCGGCGAAGCTCGGGCTCGAGCAGCTGAAGGCGCTGACGATCCTCTTCTTCTACGCGCTGCCCGACGAGGCCGGGTCGAACCCCAACTGGGAGGCGATCGGATATCCGGGCCCGGCCTCTCCCCCCGCGAGCGCCGCGGCGGCGCCGAAGACGATCGCGCTCGCCGAGGTCTCCGGCGAGCAGGCGACGCTGCAGGCCGACGTCTGCATCGTCGGCTCCGGGGCCGGCGGAGCAGTGATCGCGGCCCGCTGCGCGGCGACCGGCAGGGACGTGCTGGTGCTCGAGGCGGGCGGCTACCGCAACGAGCAGGACTTCAAGCAGCTCGAGCTGCCCGGCTACCTGGAGCTCTACTACGGCGGCGGGCTCGCCGCCTCGGAATCGGGCTCGATCGCGGTGCTCGCCGGGCAGACGCTCGGCGGCGGCACGGTCGTCAACTACATGAACTGCGTGCGCCCGCCCGAGCGGGTGCTCGCCGAGTGGGCCGCGCAGGGCCTGGAGGGACTCGACGAACCGGCGTTCGTCGCCGAGCACGTCGACGTCGTGATGGAGCGGATCGGCGCCAACACCGAGGCGACCGAGCAGAACGCGACCCACCGGCGGATGATCGCGGGCTGCGATGCGCTCGGCTACGAGCACCGGCCGATCTGGCGCAACGCCTCGCTCGACGACGAGCCGGCCGAATGCGGCTACTGCGCCTTCGGCTGCCGGCGGGGCTGCAAGCGCTCGGCGATGAAGACCTGGCTGCAGGACGCCTCCGACGCCGGCGCGCGGGCGCTGGTCGGCTGCCACGCGGAGCGGGTCCTGGTAGAGGGCGGGCGCGCCGCCGGCGTCGAGGCGACGGTGACGCACGCCGACGGCTCGACCACGGCGGTGCGGGTCGAGGCGCCGACGGTCGTCGTCGCCGGCGGCTCGGTCGAGTCGCCGGCGCTGCTGCTGCGCAGCGGCATCGGCGGCCCCGCGGTAGGCAGGCACCTGCGCCTGCACCCCGCCTACATCGTCGTCGGCCTCTACGAGGAGCGGATCGACGGCTGGCGGGGGCAGGTCCAGTCGGCGCTCTCGGACCGCTTCTTCGAGCTCGAGGACGAGTGCGGCTTCCTGATCGAGGCGGTCGGCGTCTCCCCCGGCCTGGTCGGCGCCGCCTTCCCGTGGGAGTCGGGAGCGGCGCACAAGCAGCTGATGCAGACGCTGCCCTGGGTGGCGCCGTTCGTCTCGGTGGCGCGCGACCACGGCTCGGGCGAGGTGGTGCTCGACGAGCAGGGGCGGGCGGTGGTGCGCTGGGAGCTCGCCGACGCGGTCGACGCGCGCCTCGCGCGGCGCGCGAACGCCGAGCTGGCGCGGCTGCACAGGGCGGCTGGAGCGAGCGAGGTGCTGACCCTGCACTCGCGCGATACGCGCTGGCGGGCGGGCGAGGACTTCGACGCCTTCCTCGCCGAGCTCGAGGCGGCGAGCTATGAGCCCAACGACGTCGCCTGCTTCACCGCGCACCAGATGGGCTCCTGCCGGATGGGCGCCGACCCGGCGGACTCGGTGGCCGACGGGCGTGGCGAGCTGCACGACGTCGCGGGCGTGTGGATCGGCGACGGCAGCGCCTTCCCGAGCGCCCCCGGGGTCAACCCGATGGTCTCGATCATGAGCCTTGCCCACCGCACGGCCGGCGAGATCCTGCGCTGACCCCGACCGCCGTAGAGGTTTTCACCGCTATCCGGCGCAAACCTCGACGGCGGTGGGCCTTCAGGGTCCAACCGGGCCTATAGCCTGCCGCGCGATGAGCTGGGGAGCGCTGCTGCGCAGCAGGAACAGTCTGGATCTGGGCGGCCGTCTGGCTGGCGACCCCACCGCAAGGGCGCGCTCAATGCTTCGGCCGCCCGCGTCGGGGCGGCCAGGGGAAGAAGGGGCTGGTGCGGGCGATGTAGTCCGCGTAGCCCTCGCGCCGCTTGGCCAACGAGCGCTCGAGCGGGGCGGCGCCGCTGACCCTGGTCAGCAGAACGGACATCACAACGGGCCCCACCACGGTCCACCAGGCGCTGCCAGTCGCAAGCGCGACGAGCCAGATCCCCCACCACACGCAGAAGTCGCCGAAGTAGTTCGGGTGGCGCGTATAGCGCCAGAGGCCGCGGTCCATCGCCTTTCCCCGGTTCGCCGGGTCGGCCTTGAAGCGCGCCAGCTGGCGGTCGCCGACCGCCTCGAAGACGAGCCCGACAGCCCAGACCGCGGTCCCGGCCCAGTCGAGAACGCCGAGCCCGGCGGGCGTGGAGTCGTTCATCGCCACCTGCACCGGAAGCGAGACGACCCACATCAGCACACCCTGCAGCCAGAACACCACAACCAGGCTGCGCAGCGGCCAGCGCTCCTTGTGACGACGGCGCATCGCCGCGTAGCGGGAGTCCTCGCCCTTGCCCAGGTTGCGGCGGGCCAGGTAGAGGGTCAAGCGCAGGCCCCAGACCGTCACCAGCAGCGCGAGGAGCAGCTGGCGATCGGGCGTGCCGTCGCCGAGGACGTAGGCGGCCCAGGCGACGATCACGAAGCCGCTGCCCCAGAAGACGTCGACGATCGAGGTGTCATTCAGCGCGACGCTGACTGCCCACAGCGCCGTGACGAGGGCGAACACGAGGCCCGCCTCGAGCGCCAGCAGGCCGGCGGTGCTCACGGCTCCGCCCGCCCGGGAGCGGCGGCGAAGCGCTCCTCGAGCCAGTCGTCGACGTCCTGCCAGAGCTCGTACAGCCAGTCCGCCCGCGCGGCGCTCGCCGCGGGGACGGCGGAGCGCGGCACCCGCGTCACCCGCACTCGGACCAGGAGCCCGACGAGGCCGCCGCGCCAGATGTCCGAGACCAGTCGCAAGCCGTCGAAACCGTGATGGGCGATGACGAGGATGTCGGCGTCCGGCGCCCCGTCCAGCAGAGCGCCGACGCCACCGAGTCGCGGCGGCAGCAGATGCCGGAGCCGCTCGGCCCGCTCGACCAGGCGGAAGTCGCGCTCGGCGATGCGCGCGATCGCACGGGCGCGGCGCTCTGGGGTGAAACGGGTCCCCTCGGGGTAGATGAGCGCGCCCTCGTCCGTCCTGAGGCCATGAGCGAGCGCGCGCACCCGCTCCACCTCGCCCGCCTCGCCCGTGCCGCGGCGCACGAAGTAGTTCGGCAGCCGTCGCCCGGCTACGTCGAGGCAGGGATCCGAGAGCAGCTCGCGCTTAAGCACGTAGCGCAGGCGGATCCGATGCGGGCGGGCGATCAGGTTCGCCGGCAGCAGATTGTCGACGATGCTCGCATGGCGGATCAGAACGATCACGGGCCCGGGCGCAATCGCGCCGTCGCCCTCCACCTCGAGCCGCAGGCCGAACAGCGCACGCACCGCACCGAACAGCGCGCCCGCCCACAGCTGCTGGACGCGCCAGGTCATGTCGCGCAGCCAGGCGCCGCGTCGGCCGCCCAGGCTCGCGACCCACACCGCCGCCAGCACGGCGAGCCCGACCGTCTCGGCGGCGAGATAGACCCAGAGGAACAGCGTCAGCCGCACCGCCGTCGGCGGAACCCCGGATGCGACCCGGCGCACGAGGTCGATCGCAAGGCCCAGGATGAGCAGCACCGGGAGCAGCGCGGTGATCAGCAGCAGGCCCAGCACCAGCGGCGGGATCGAGCGCAGCCGCCGTAGAAGCGTCTCGGACCGAGTCTCGTCGACTCCACCCCGCCGCACACACTCATTCTTGCAACCTGCGGTAACGGCCCCGGCCTCATCGCGAGACCCGACGAGGCCTGGCCCGGCCGCCGATATGCTCGCGGGTGGTCAGTGTCGCCCGGGCGGTGCGCTGACCGGCTGGACTTCGAAGCCCGAAGGAGCGATGACGAACGCCGGCTACCCAAATCGCGAAGACGTCGAGTTTCCCTCCGTCGCGTCCCACCCGCGGCGATCAGTACCCCCAGCCAGACATAACTCGAACCACGTAGCGCGGGTCAACGCCGAGCGGGTCTCGCTGGCACCGTAGCGCGCTTCTTCGAGAGGTTGCACAAATGAGCTACAATTGCGCTCGTGTCTTCCCCTGCATTCGCCAAGGAGGCGGCCTTCGTCCATGACGAGGCCCATCTCAGTTCCGACGACATCGCCGCCGCCACCGGCGCCGCGCCGAGCACCGCTCGGGCCTGGGTGGCGCTGAAGCGCATCCCTTCGGGAACGCGCGCGCAGCGCATCGCTGAGCTCTCCTCGATCAGCGAGCGGCTGCTGCGGGTGATGGACCCCGAGTACATCCCGGTCTGGATGAACAAGCCGGTCCCTGCGCTCGACGACAGAAAGCCGATCGAGCTGATCTCCGGGGGCGAGTACCTGCGTGTGGCGCGCATCGTCTCGGCACTCGAGGAACCGGTCGCGACCTGAGCCTTGGCGCTCGACGTCGACCGCATCGGCGTCAAAGGCGTCTGGTACCGCCATCTCCCCCATCGCGGCTCGGTCTGGTGGCGCTCGGAGCCGCCGCCGGACGGGCGCTGGCAGCGAGGCGCAGCGGTCGCTGGCTTCTACCTCGCCGACTCCCGTGAGACAGCGTGGGCCGAGTGGTACCGGCAGATCGACGAGCTCGCGCTGCGACCGGAGGACGAGCTACCCAGAGACCTGTGGCGCTTCGAGGTGGACGTGGATCAAATCGCCGACTTGCGAAGCGAGTCCCAGCTGGCGCGGGTCGGGCTCGCCGTACCGCTGCCCCGCCGCCATGGATGGTCAGCCTTCCAGGATGTCGGCGAGCAGCTCCACGCCGAAGGATGGAACGGCGTGCGAGCTGTCAGCGCAGCGAGACCGGGAAGCGGCGAGATCCTCTGTCTCTTCCGCGAACGCGAGAAGGTCGACGGCGCGAAGCCGCTTCCGCCACCCGTCATCCAGCGAAATCTGCCACCCCGACCCGCCGCCTGACAGGCTCGCTCTTCTTCGGCGTGGTTCGACCACTGTCAAGAGGCCGTGCCTGAGTACCGCTACGGGGATTCGAACCCCGCCGTATAGCAGGGGTTATAATAACTATTGCGATATCGCTATAGTTCTGTCAATGACCGACGCCCTCTCCGTTCCCGAAGCGGCCAGCATCCTGGGCTTGAGCCCTGCCCGTGTTCGGGCGTTGGTCGGCAGGGGACAGCTGCCGGGTGCAAAAGTCGGCGGCCGCTGGGTTGTGGAGCGCGCCGCGGTCGAGGCACGCAAACGCCACAGGAGCCCAGGCGGCCGACCGTTCTCCTCGCGCAATGCCTGGGCCATGCTTGCCCTAGCCTCCGGCGAGGGCGTCGAGGGAGTCGACCCCACCGTTCGGTCCAGGCTGCGTCGAGCCCTTGCGCTGGAAACGCTGGAGGAGCTTGGACCGCGGCTTTCACGGCGCGCCGAGTCGCGTTTCTTCGACGCCCATCCCGGCGAGATCTCCTACATCCTCGAGGATCCGGACCTGGTCGAGACGGGAATAAGCGCCGCCGCCGAGCATGGCCTCGACCTGGTCTCGGGCCAGGAGGCCGACGGCTACCTGCGAGCCGGCGCTATGAAGAATTTCGCGGCAACCCACGCCCTCTCCCCAGCCGATTCCACGGGCAACGTTCGTCTCAGGCTCGTGCCCAAGGAGAGCTTGCGATTCCTGGCCCACAGGTCGGTGGCGCCGCGCGCGGCAGTGGCGCTCGACCTGACCGAGGACCCTGACCCACGCTCGGTGCGGGCCGGCCGCGCAGCACTTCGCGACCTCGATCGCCTCAGCCGGCGTCGGCGGATCGATCGGCGGCCGAAACGGTCATGACGTGGGAGAGCGACATCATCGCCGTAAGCCCGCCGACCCAAGCGGCCAAGAGACTTTGGGCGAAGACGCTCGAGCTTGCCGAGGCCTTCGGAGCGAACGAGCGTTGGAGCCTCATCGGCGGCCTGATGGTGCAGCTCCATGCCTTCGAGCGCGGCGGTGGGTCGCGCCCCACGGCTGACGTCGACTTTCTCGGGGACTCCCGCCGCCGCCCACCGATGACAGAGCGGATCGCCGAGATCCTCGCCGAGCTCGGAGGCGAGCTGACGACGCCGCCGGTGACCGACGAGACCCTCGGCTACAGATTCGAAATCGGCGAAGAGATCATCGAGGTCGTGGGGTCCGAGGGTGTCCGCAGCGATCCGAAAACGGTCGGCAGGCACACGACCTTCCAAGTCCCGGGCGGCACCCAGGCGCTGTCCAGGACCGAGATCGTTCGCGTTTCGCTCGATGGAAGCTCGCCGGTCGAGCTCCGGCGCCCGAGCCTGCTGGGCGCGATCCTCATCAAGGCTCGCGCCGTCGCCGCACGTCGAGACAAGCTCGACTCCGACCGCCAGGATCTGATCCGTCTCCTGAGCTTCGTCGACGACCCACGCGCCCTTGCCGTCGCGGACCGGCTTCGGGAGGCTGAGAAAGCGTGGCTTCGTGACATCGACTCGCTCCTCGCCTTCGACGACATAAGCCTGACCAACGCCTTCTCGCCGGGCGACATCCGTCGCGCCGAGCAGGCGTACCGGCTCCTGAGTGCCTGATCGGTGCCCCCCGCGGACGACGAAAAGCGGACGACCTCAACCGTACTCAACTCAGACAATCAAGCTCGATATGCAAAGCTTGGTCGATGGCCCATCACAAGCGCAGACGCCCCAAGCACCGTCGCAGCGGCTGCCTGCTCTGCAAGCCACAGAAGCTGACCGCGAACGCGAAGGCGGAACGCCGTTGCTCAAGACAGGGATCGCTTGAGCACGAGCGTGCAGCCGACGAGGAAGCCGAGGCGATCGCCGCCGAGCGCATCAGGAACGGCGCAGCGGATCAAGAGGAAGATGGCGCCAAAGCACTTGAACGCCTTGGCATCGAAGTACCGCTACGGGGATTCGAACCCCGGTTTCCGGACTGAGAATCCGGCGTCCTAGTCCCCTAGACGATAGCGGCGCGGAGGCGACATTCTAGCGAGATGGGTCGGCGGCGTCGGGCGGTGGTTCCGTCCGGGCGTGGGCCTAGAGTACGAACATGTGTTCTGTCCATGGGGAGCCTCCCTCAAGGCGCGCAACCGCTAGATTTTGCGCTTCCAGCGGGCGTGCTGGAACTGGTAGACAGCATCGGCTCAGAACCGGTGGCGCGAAAGCGCGTGTGGGTTCGATTCCCTCCGCCCGCATTGGCTGATGCACCCTGCGGAGACAGTTGCCTCCGCCTTGGAGCTGCACAAGGAAGGGCTCAACAACTGCGAGATCGCCCGCCGGACTGGCGTTTCCCGGCCGACGATCCGCGAATGGGTCAACGGACGACTTCCTAGCTCTTATCGGCCGCGCGACCGACACGGAAACCTCTCCGGCCGGAGAGCCTGTGAGCGATGCGGGGGGGCACGCACGACTTCGGCGATCTCGATGCAAACTACGTGCATCTCCTGGGTCTTTACCTCGGCGACGGGTCGATCGCGACGCACCGGCGCGGCGTCTACCGGATGAGAATCACCCTCGACGTGAAGTATCCGGGCATCGTTCAGGAGTGCGAAGAAGTCATGCAGGGGGTCGTGCCACGAAATCGCGTGAGTCGCCAGCTACGGCGCTGCAATTGCTACGAGGTCTACGCCTACTCGAAGACCTGGGCATGCCTCTTTCCGCAGCATGGCCCCGGCAAAAAGCACAACCGGCAGATCTTCCTCTCGGCGTGGCAGCAGGAACTCGCCGAACGCTGGCCGGATCGGCTCATAAAGGGCCTGATCCAGTCCGATGGCTGTCGCTCTTACAGCACAGGCGCCGGTGGCTGGAGGCAGCCGCGCTACGTCTTCTCCAACGTCTCCACCGACATCACGAGCATCTTCTGCTCCGCCTGCGATTGCCTTGGGCTGCGCTGGACCGCGTCGTTCCCTTCGAACGAGGCGGCGGCGGTCTCGATCTACGTCTCGCGCAAGGAAGATGTCGCGAAGCTGGACGAGTTCGTCGGCGCGAAGCGGTGAGCGGTCGCGGTTATCTCCTCGACGAAGTCGGGCCAGAGGTCTCTCGGGAGGTCGTGGCCCATGCCGTCGAAGATGCGCAGCCGGGAGTCGCGGATCGCGCGGGCGGTGGCGCGGCCCGCCACTGGGCGGATCAGGGGGTCGCTTGCGCCGTGCAGCACAGTCGCGGGCAGGCGCAGGCGCTCGAGCTTCGGCGTGCGGTCGCCCGAGGCGGTGACCGCGTGCAGCTGGCGGGCGATGCCGGCGCGGTCGTGGGAGCGGTCGTAGGAGGCACCGGCCAGCGCGCGGACGCGCGTCTCGTCCATCGGGTAGCCGGGCGAGCCGATCGTGCGGAAGGTCCTCACGGTCGACTCGATCGCCGCGTCCCGCCCCGGGCCCGGCCGGTTGAACAGCGTGCCGAAGGCCTTCCAGGCCGGAAGGCCGAGCCAGCGGTTGCCGGTGCTCGACATCATCGAGACCAGCGAGCGCACCCGCTCCGGCCTGCGGATCGCCGTCGTCTGGGCGATCATCCCGCCCATCGACGCCCCGACCAGGTGCGCCGACTCGATCTCCAGGTGGTCCATCAGGCCGAGCGTGTCGTCGGCCATCTCGCGCAGCGTGTAGGCAGCGGTGCGGCGGCGGCCGAGCAGCATGTCGGGGCTGCTCGGCACCCCGGCGTCGACGAGGTGGGTCGAGCGGCCGACGTCGCGGTTGTCGAAGCGCACGACCCGGAACCCGCGCTCGGCCAGCATCGCGCAGAACGCTTCGTCCCAGGCGAGCATCTGGGTCGCCAGCCCCATGATCAGCAGCAGCGGCTCGCCGTCCGGGTCGCCGGTCTCCTGGTAGGCGATCTCGATCCCGTTCGCAGGGGCCAGGCGCTCCTCGCTGAGACCGATCATCCGAACAGATTAGCCGCGCCGGTTAAGTTCCTTCCGATGAAAACCGCGATCGTCTCCGATCTGCACCTGGGCAGCGGCTTCGGCGAGGACCTGCTGCGCGACGCCGCGATCCGCCGCGTCCTGCTCGACCAGCTGGCCGACGCCGACCGGCTCGTCCTGCTCGGTGACGTGCTCGAGCTGCGCGAACTGCCGCTCGCGACCGCACTCGACGCCGCCCGGCCGTTCTTCGAGCAGCTCGGCGAGGCGATGCGCGGACGGCCGACGATCCTCGTCCCCGGAAACCACGACCACCACCTCGCCGAGCCGCTGCTCGAGCAGCTCGCGCTCGCCGGCGACCCGCTCGGCCTCGAGCACCGCGCGCCGCTCGCGGGCGAGGCCGCGACCCGCATCGCCGCCTGGCTCGGAGACACGGAGCTGCAGCTCGCCTACCCGGGCGTCTGGCTGCGCGACGACGTCTACGCCACCCACGGCCACTACATGGACTGCCACATGAACCTGCCGCGAATGGAGTGCGTCGCCGCGGCGGCGACGATGCGCACGCTGCGCCCCCTCCCCGCTCACCCCGCGCCGTCCGACTACGAGCACGTGCTGCGACCCGTCTACGGCTTCAGCTACGGCCTCGCCCAGGGCGGCTCGGTGTGGGGCAGGGCGCGCCCCTCCGAGCGCGCCTGGCGGGCGATGTCCTCGCGCAACGGCAGCCGCCTCGGCCGCGCCCGCCGCGCCGCCGTGCGGGCCGCGATCCCGGCCGGAATCTGGGGCGTCAACCGCCTGCTGCACTCGCAGTTCAGCGCCGACCTCAGCCCCGCCGCGATCAGCCGCAGCGGCATCGACGCCGCGGCCGAGATGTGCCGCCGGCTCGACCTGTCGGACGTCCAGGTGATCACCGGCCATACCCATCGAGCAGGACCCGAAGAGCACGAGGGGCCTTGGGCCTTGCCTGGCGGGGGGCAATTACATAACACCGGCAGCTGGATCTTCGCCGATGCCTTCCACCACCCAGGGACTCCACCCGGTCCCTACTGGCCCGGCACGATCACCTGGCTGGAGGACGGGGGACCGCCGCGGCGCGAACGCCTGCTGCTCGACCGCCCGCACGCCGAGCTGCGCGCTACGGTCGACCGGCTCTCCACCTCGCTCCGCTGAGCGGCGTCCCGCCTACAACCAGTCCGCGATGATCGCGCCGATCTCCTCGCCCGCATCCTCCTGCAGGAAGTGCCCGGCGTTCTCGATCGGGCGCGGAGCCGGGTAGTTGAGGCGCTCGGAGATCCGCTCGCCGACCGAGAAGGGCAGGATCGGGTCCGAATCGGCCCAGAGCAGCAGCGTGGGACGGTCGTCCTCTCGCAGCGCGTCGGCGATCCGCCTGCCCTCGGCCGCCCCAGGCGCGTCGGGTTCGGTCGGGAGGATCAGCGGAAAGGCACGCGCGCCGGCCTTCGATCCGGGATCGGGGAACGGCGCTTCGTAGGCGGCGATGACCTCGTCGCCGGGGTCCTCCTTGCAGCCGCCGCGCACCAGCACGCCGACGGGGATGTCCTCGTTGTCACGCACGAAATCACGGAATTTGAGCCAGGCCTCGCTCATCTGCTGCTGACCGGTGAAGGGCCCCGTCTCCATGATCACCAGGCGCGAGAAGCGCTCCGGGTGCTCGACCGCGAGCCGCAAACCGATCGGGCCGCCCCAGTCATGAACCACAGCGGTCGCGTCGCGCACGTCGAGCTCCTCCAGCAGCCGCGCCATCAGCTCGACGTGACGGTCGTAGCTGTACCAGCCGAGGTCGGTCGGCTTGTCGGAGCGGCCGAAGCCGGCGTAGTCGGGCGCGATGCAGCGAAAGCCGGCGTCGCGCACCGGCGGTATCACCTTGCGCCAGAGGAACGACCAGGTCGGCTCGCCGTGGAAGAACACCACCGGTCGCCCCTCCCCCTCGTCGAGGAAGGCGAGCCGCAGCCCGTCGATCTCGCGGTAGCTCGACTCGAAGGGGAAGTCCGGCAGCCCCTGCAGGCTCTCCTCCGGCGTGCGAACGACGTCCCCGGTCACGCCGCGATCATGGCAGCTTGCGCAGGAAGCCGCCGACCTCCGGCCCGAAGTAGGGCGAGAAGAGCTGCGTCGGCCGGCCCTGGTAGCTGTAGCTGGTGACCCCGCTGACGTATTCGCCGTCGAACAGCCAGGCGCCGCCGCTGGCTCCCGCCGCCATGTCGCACGATGCCGGCATCGTCGGCGGCCCCGCGAAGGCGTAGGTGAACCGGTCGAGGCCGAGCCCGTGCGCGCGGCAGCTGCGCAGCTCTTCGCCGCCGGCCCGCGCCGCCGGGTAGCCGAAGATCTGGAAGGCCGAGGTGCGCGATTTCGAGCTCGCGTAGCCGCGCCCGCCGACCACGTCGGTGAGCTTGCCGAGCCTGTTCGGGCCGACCTTGAACGCAGCGAGGTCGAAGTCCGGGTTTTCGCCGTGCCGCCACTGCGGCATCACGTAGAACGCTTCCGCGACGAAGCTGCCGAACGGGCGTGCGCCGTGGTCGTAGGCGGGGACGAAGACGATGTCGCGGCCCTCGCTGCCGCCTTCGATCACGCAGTGGCCGGCGGTGAGGACGATCGAGTGGCTGGGCGTGTTCAGCGCCGTGCCCGAGCAGGCGTACGGCCCCGTGCGCGGGTCGAGGCCGAAGATCTTGCCGTTGGTGCGTGTGCCGGCTTCGGCCACGTCGGCCACGCGGACGCTGCTCGCTCCCGCACGGCCGGCGC
The DNA here is from genome assembly GCA_963835315.1 of uncultured Solirubrobacterales bacterium. Lineage (GTDB taxonomy): Bacteria > Actinomycetota > Thermoleophilia > Solirubrobacterales > 70-9 > VRUE01. Next base: position 13,413 of record CAWIFA010000038.1, read on the forward strand.
GCCGCAGGCGCGGCGCCGGCGCGCGGCCGGGCACCCGCAGGGGCTTCGCTGAAGGCGAGGGGCCGCCCCCGAATTCATGTAGAACCGGCTGCGCAGCGCTCGCCGCGGCGGCCGAGAAGAGCGCCGCAAAGGCCGTCAGAGCGAGCAGCGCGGATCGCGCCGGAGGTCCCATAGCGCGATTCATCGCCGCAATGGTGCCAGATGGAGAAGTCCCGCAAGCGGAATTGAGGTTGAAGGCACTCGTTGCAGGAAACACTTGAATCGGGCAGAAGCTGCCCTTACATTCTCCTCGTACCCCCTCCCCTTCAACGAAAGGGTTACCTATGAACGAAGAGAGCCTGATCAGCGGCTGGTGGGTCTTCGCCGGCGTGCTGCTCCTCGTCGCCGGCGTGCTCAACATCGTCTACGGCATCGCGGCGATCGGCGATTCGAAGTTCTTCACCGAACACGGGACCTTCATCATCAGCGGCCTGCACACCTGGGGCTGGATCATCATGATCCTCGGCGTGCTCGAGCTGGTGGCGGCCTTCTCGCTCTTCTCCGGGGGCGAATTCGGCCGCTGGTTCGGCATCTTCATCGCCTCGCTGAACGCGATCGGCGCGCTGCTGTCGCTCCCCGGCTACCCGTTCTGGTCGCTGGCGATCTTCGCCCTCGCGATCATCATCATCTACAAGCTCGCCGAGGGCCCGGAGGGCAACCCGGTCTCCTGAGCGGAGCCGCTGCGGCGGCTAACCGGAAACGTGAGGTCGAAGGCCCCGGGCTCCCGGGGCCTTCGTCGTGCTGGGGGCGGCGGCCTGCGCCTCCGGCGACTCGAGCGTCGACCACGGCGCCGCCGCCGGCTCGTTGTCCTCATACATCACGTCGACGCCGCTCATCCGGTCCTCCCAGCCGCGGCGGCGCTCGTCGAAGACGATGCCGAGGAAGCCGAGACCGAAGGGAATCGCGGCGAGGAACAGCCCGGCCAGCCGTCGCAGCGATCTTCGCGGCGCCAGACCGCGCGTCTCCGTCCCCAGCCTGATGCCGAAGAAGCGCATGCCGAGCGTCTGCCCGGCCAGCGACCAGAAGACGACCATGTAGAGGCCGGCGAGGCCGATCCAGACCGCGCCGCCGAGCGCCAGGGCGGGACCGGAGAGGCCGTTGCCGGTGCCGCTGAAGAAGGAGACGATCAGCGCCAGGACCGCGGCGAGGCCGGAGAAGGCGAGGTTGACGATCAGCAGGTCGAGGCCGAAGGCGAGCAGGCGGGTGAGCGCGCCGGCGCGCTCGGTGGGAGCGGCGCGGCGCCTGCGGAAGGTCGCGCGCCGGGCGCCGTTCTCGATCACGGCGTCGATGCGCCGCGTCGTGTTGCCGATCGTGTGGCCGATGTCCTCGATGAAGCCGACGCTCTGGGCGCTGATCGCGGCGCGGATCTCCGGCGCCTCGGCGATCCGCTCGACCAGCCGCTGCGCCTCCTCGCTGGCCAGCATCCGCCGCCAGACCTCGTCGACCATCTCGCTGTCGAGCGCATCGACCAGCGCCCGCCTGACCGCCTCGCTCTCCAGCGCCCCGTGTACGGCGTCTTCGACCAGCGGCCCGTTGAGCACCCGCGAGAGGGCGCGCTCGACCGCCTCGCTTTCGACCGCGGCGACCATCGCCTCCTCGGCGGCGCTCTCCACCGCCCGATCGATGCCGGTCGCCCGGCCCAGCCCGCGCGCCCCGCGCACGCCGGCGCCGAGCAGGCGTACGGAAAGCGGCTGATCGTCAGGCATCGCCGCGAGTATACGGTCGCCGTAGAGGTTTGGCCCGCTATGCGATCGAAACCTCTACGGCGCCCTCAGGACGGGGCGATGGCCTCGAGCAGGCGCTCGATCAGCGGCGCCTGGGCGGGCAGGATCCTGCGCCGCGCCTCGTCCGGGTCGAACCACTGGGCGCGGTCGACCTCCGGGAACTCGGCCCGATCGCCGGAACCCGGCGGCCATTCCATCTCGAACCCGTTGCCGGCGAGCGCCGCCGGGTCGAACTCCGCCTCGGCCGCCCAGGCGTGGACCCGCTTGCCGCCCTTCTGGCGGATCGAACCGAGCTCGATCAGCTCACCGGGGTCGAGCGACGGCGCCGCCGGGCCGAGCTCCTCGGCCAGCTCGCGCAGCGCGCAGCCCCGCAGCTCCTCTCCCCCGTCCGGTTCTCCCTTGGGAATCGACCAGGCGCCGAGGTCCTTCCTCGCCCAGAACGGCCCGCCCGGGTGGATCAGCAGCAGCTCGGGCGCGGCCGGCGCGCGGAACAGCAGGACGCCGGCGCTTTCCTTCCCGCTCACGGCGGGCCTAGGCGACCGCGCGCAGGCGGCGCTTCGCCTGCTGGGCGATCACCGCCGCCCACTCGGAGTCCTCGATCCGCACCGGGGCCGTCGTCGCCATGAAGTCGGCAAGCACCGCCGCGAGACCCTCCGGGTCTTCCAGATGGGGAAAGTGGGCGGCGCGCGGCAGCGTCTCGAAGCGGCAGTGCGGGATCGCCTCGTGGGCGGCGCGGCCGTGGGCGATCGGGATCGTGCGGTCGCGCTCTCCCCAGACGATCAGCGTCGCCATGTCGCCGAGCAGGTAGAGCCGGTCGGTGGCGCTGACGTGCTGGCCGTGGACGTCGATCACCGCGCGCAGCGTCTGCAGGAAGGCGCGGCGCGAGCCCGGCTCCTGCAGCGGCCGCAGCGCCCGCGCCACCGCCTCCAGGTAGACGCCCCTGGCGCTGCCGCGCTCGCGCAGCCGCCCGCCCGCGGCGTCGATCGCGTCGACCAGCCGGCGGTGCGCGGCGAGTCGCAGCACGGTGGAGGCGCCGGGCAGCGCGGCGCCGCGCAGCAACGGGCTGACGTCGCGGCCGAGGCCGCCGCTGGAGACCAGCACAAGCCGCTCGGTGCGCTGGGGGAACTGGTAGAAGAACTGCATCGCGACGCCGCCGCCGAGCGAGTGTCCGACGATCGTCGCCCGCTCGACGCCGATCGTCGTCAGCAGGTCGCGGATGCTCGCCGCGTGGGCGCCGAGCGAGTAGTCGCCGCGCGGCGTCGCCGAGTCGCCGTGTCCGATCAGGTCCGGCGCGACCACCCGGTGGGACTCGGCGAGTCGCCCGGCCACCGCCTCCCAGTGGCGCGAGGAGTTGACCATCCCGTGGATCAGCACGACCGTCGGGCCGCTGCCGGCGACCCGGTAGATCGCACGGTGGCCGTGCAGATCGACCTCGTGCGCTTCGAAGCTGCTCGCCACGCAGAGACCCTAGCGCCGGCGCAGGTCCGACCGCGCCAGGTGAGAGGGTCGTCCGATGAAATCCATCGGCTTCGTCAGCGTTCTCGTCCTCTCGGCAATCGCCCTACTCGCCGGCGGCTGCGGCGGCTCGAGCTCCGACAGCTCCCCGTCCGACACCTTCCGCGTCGGGCTCGAGGCGCCGCTCAGCGGCGAACAGGCGGTGCTCGGCGAAGGGATGCTGAAGGGGGCGGAACTGGCGGCGAACGCGCTCAACGCAAAGGACGGGATCCGCGGGAAGCCGGTCGAAGTCGTGCCGATCGACGACGCCGCCGACCCGGCGACCGGCGTCGAGGCCGCGCAGGCGGCGATAGCCGAAGGGCTCGACGGCGTCGTCGGCCCCTACAACTCGGGGGTCGGGGTCGAAACGCTGCCGCTCTACCTCAAGGCGGGCCTGGTGCCGATCAGGCTGACCTCCGACCAGTCGACCAACGGCCTCGGCTTCACCCTGCAGCCGATGACCTACCAGATCGCGCCCGTCGCCTCACAGGCGCTGACCGGCTGGCTGGGGGCGAAGAAGGTCGCGATCGCCTACGACCCGACGCAGAACTACACGGTCTCCGTCTCGACCGCCTTGAAGGAATCGCTGGAAAAGGCCGGGGCTCAGATCACGGCTTACGAGAAGGTGAAGCCCGGCAAGAGCTCCTACTCCGGCGTGGTCGAAACGCTCGCCGCCGGCGAACCGGATGCCGTCTACGCCGCCGTCTACTTCCCCGAGGGCGGGTTGATCGCGAAGGAGATGCGGCAGATGGAGGTGCAGGCGCAGTGCGTCGCCGACTACGCCTCCTACGACACGGGCTTCGTCGAAACGGCCGGCGTCGCCGCCGCCCGAGCCTGCCCGGTGGTCGGCGTGCCCGCGCCGCAGGACTTCGCCGGCGCGGGCGCCAGGGTCGCCGAATACGAAGAAGAGTTCGGCGCGGAACCGGGCACCTGGAGCCCCTACACCTACGACTCGCTGAACCTCCTCGCCGACGGCGTCGAAAATGCCGGCGGCACGAAGGCGGCGAAGCTCAAGACGGCGCTCGACGAAGTCAAGGACTGGCCGGGCTGGACCGGCTCGGTGACGATCGACCCCCGCAACGGCAACCGACAGCCGGCGACCGTGGTCATCCTCGACACGGACAAGTCGGGGGCGCTGCACGTCGACGAGGCATGGGCGAAGGCGGTCGGCGCTCCGTACTAGCGGCGAGCGTCAGCCGGCGAGGCGGCGCTCGAAGACGCACTCGAGCCGGCGCTCTTCCTCCTCTCCCGGCACGGTCTTGTCGAGCTGCATCGTCGCCCGCCGCCCGTCGATGCGCAGCGCGGCGACCTGGTTGTCGAAGTAGGGGCCCTCGGCGAGGCGCCAGCGCAGGCCCGGGTCCGAGGCGCCCGCCGCACGGGCGAGCGCCTTCGTGGCGGCGGTGAAGGGACGCGTGAAGCCGGCTTCGATCACCCCCCGCTCGCGCCGGTCGAGCGGGTTGCGGTAGGGCGAGCAGACCGCCTGGTAGACGGTGCTCTGCACCCCGGCCTCCGGGCGGAACGCCATCTCCGCCAGGTAGGCGTGATGGACGTCGCCGGCGAGGACGACGATCGACGCGGGCGCCTTCCCCCGCCTCCCGGCGCCGACCTCTTCGAGCAGCCGCCGCAGCGCCTGGAAAGAGCGATCGAAGGAGGCCCAGTGATCGAAGTCGACGGCACGCCGCAGCTTCTCGACCGCGCGCGCCGCCCCTCTCCCCCAGGCCCCGTCGCATACCCGCTCGCTCCAGGCCTGCAAATGATGGAGTCCCGGCGAGAGCAGGAACGGCACCGTGGTCGCGATCAGCAGGTGGTCGAAGTCGCCGCTCGCCCGCTCGGCGATCCACTCCCACTCGTCCTCGTCGAAGATCGAGCGCCGTCCCTGCTCGAGCACGCGGCCGGCGCGCGAGTCGACGAAGATCGCCCGCGTGCCGTCGAGGTCGCGGCAGTAGCTCCAGCGGCTGCCGGCGCCGGTCGTGCCGATGCCGGCGGCGAAGTCGCGCAGCACCCGCGTCGCGTGCGGGTTCCCGCGCACCTCGCGGTAGACCTCGTTCGCGTCGAGCTCGCGTGGCGAGAGGTTGCCGATGTGCTGGTAGATCCAGTAGGTCATGACCCCGGCCGCGGCCCGCCGGTGCCACCACGAACGTTCCTCCATCTCCGCCAGCCAGGAGCGCGAGATGTTCCAGTCGTCGCTCATGTCGTGGTCGTCCCAGAGCATCGAGCTGGAGACCGTCGAGAACAGCCAGCGCACCATCGGGTCGCTCCAGGACTCCTCGTAGAGCCAGCTGTACTCCTCGAAGTCGGTCACCTCCTCACCCGGTGGCGTGCCGGTGCCGCGGCGCTTGCGGATTCGCGCCCGGGTGCGCGGCGAGCCCTCGTCGACGTAGACCTGGTCGCCGAGCAGGAAGAGCAGCTCCGGCCAGTCGTCGCGCTCCTTGCGCGCCATTTCCAGCGCCAGCACGCGCAGCGCGTCGTACTCGCGGCCCTCCGCGTGGCGGTCCTTGCTCTGCACGTAGGGCTCGCTGTGCGGCAGAGCGACCCGGCAGGACCCGAAGGCGAGGTCAAAGGGCCGGCCGGCCGCAAGGGTCCGGATCGTGCTCGGCGGCAGCTCCGAGCCGGCCTGCGGCCAGCGCCGCTCGCCGTCGAGCCTGACCTCGTACTCGTGCAGGCTGCCCGGCTCGAGGCCTTCGATGCGGACCAGCGCGTAGAAGTGCTCCTCGACCGTGAAGGTCGGCTCGCGCCGCCTCAGCACCTCGACCTCGCACGGCGCGTCGGTCTCCACCCAGACGGTCGCCTCGGTCTCGCTGACGTAGCGCAGCAGGGGGCCGAGGACGAGATTCGCCATGGGGACAGGGTGCCCCGCGGGGGCCGGGAGCAAACGGCGTCCGATCGGGGATGATGTACGGCATGCAGCCACCGCGCCGGGGAAAACGCACCGAACGCCCCGACTACGGCTGGGTGATCTCGTTCGGCTGCAAACCGGCCGGCGAGCTGCGCCGGCTCAAGGTCGACGCCGACCCGTCCTCAGACACGAGCCCGATCGAGGTCCCCTGCGTCTGCGGCGAGGTCCACCGCGTCACCGTCTCGCCCTACCGGCGGCGCCGCTCCGCCGACGAGCCCTTCGACCTCGAGGTCGCCTCGCTCGACGAGCTGCGCTAGTCGAAGTGGGGTCTTTGGGCGGCTCAGACCGAGATCCGATGCGGGCTGTTGTCAACAACTAGGGTCCACTAGATGCTTGCTTCCGAGTGGTCCTCGATTCGTCGTCTGCCCGTATCCGTGTTCGCTGCACTCGGAACGGTTCTACTCGTCTTTGCGTTGCACACGACGGCTGCCGGGGCGGGCTCGACTGCGCGTCCCAAGCCGAGAATCCTGAGCGCGTCGTGGGGCACCGACAACGCGGTCGGCTGTCCCAGCGGAGCACAGGGGCTCGACAACATCCCGGTCACCCTCAACTGGTTCATCCGTCGCGCCACGATCCAGCCCGCCGACTTCCGGATCATCCGCAGCGACGGGAGTGTCGCGGTCCCCAACTGCGCCCTCCAGTTTCCACCTGACGAGTCCGACGAGGCTCAGACGGTGAATCTGATCGGCGACTTCGGGGACTCGGTGAACGGTCCGGCGCCGGTTGCGATCCGGCTGGTCGGCGCGCTGCACGGCAAGGCGCCGGACGCGCGTCGGTGGCGGCGGATCGGACGCTTGCCGAAGGTCAGCGTGGACCCGCTCTCCGGCGGCCCCTACATCGTCGACGCCTGGACGCTCACGCCGTCGATCTACCGCGGTGACCCGAACCGCTGCACGGTCGGCAGGACCTTCGTGCGCGTGATGTGGTCAAACGGCCTCACCGCCTACCCCACTGGGGAAGAGGTTGGGGCCCCGGTCACCGCCTCCTACCGCGCTCTCTACGAGCTGCCGAACGGCAGGACCGTTGCGATTGCCCCGCTCGAAGTCGCCGATCTCCACGACCACGAAAGCTCGTTCAACGCCGACAACATGCACGATCTCTGCCTCCCGCGGCCGCCTCGCGGTGCGAAGCTCACGGGGGTGACGATCGGCAGCAGGCTGATCCAGGACCCCGACGGTGATCCCAACGCCGCCCAGAAGTTCAAATCACCACGCCCCCGGCACGCACGCGCCGCGTAGCGATCAGGCCTGATGGCGTTTGGCGCGCTCGCGCGCCCCGGCCTTCTGCTCGAGCGTCATCGCGCCTGGATGACCGTCGCCGGGCCATGGGGTGAGGATCAGCAGAAGGCGGGAATCGAACCGAGCGGCGATCGTGTGGCGCTCGGCCGGGTCGAACTCGAAGAGGTGGCCGGCGCCTGCCGTGACAGCCTCCTCCCCGGGGGCGGTGACGTCGACCTCGCCGTCGATGACGACCACCCGTGCGCGCTCGTGCACCTCGTGCTCCTGCATCTCCTCCCCAGTCGGAAGATGCAGCACGATGGTCCGCGCATCCTCAGCCGACGCGAGGATCTGCGGCTGGTGCGGCTCCGCTTCGACTGCCTTCAGGTCCCAACTCTGCATCCTCTGCCTCCGTTTGCCTCGAAACCGTTCCGTTTCATGCTAATGGCCGACGGGACCGAGCGCCAGGTCCGACTGCTCTCCTCGGCCATGCGTCCGGGCATATAGATAGGCGGGACGTTATTGTCTACATCGGTCCAACCGGACGGTATTTGAATCAAGAGGCAGTCGCCAGAGTCCGCGGGTCGCACGACCGCCTCGGTCCTAGTCGGTCTCGTCCGCGGGCGGCATGAACCCAACCGGTCTCTTCGTGGGAGACGGCGGCGCGATCAGCTGGCGCAGCGTCGCGAAGATCTGTCTGAGCTGCTCGTCGTGCTCGTCCAACCTTTCTCCCATATCCGCCTCGAGTTGCTCGAGCCGCGTTTCGATTGCAGCGTAGGAACTCGCCACGCGGCGGAGTTCCACGAAGACCCGAATGATCTCGATGTTCACGGCGATAGCTCTGTCGCTTCGCAGGACGCCCGACAGCATCGCGATCCCGTGCTCGGTGAAGACCAGCGGACGCTTGCGGCGGCCACCGTGGCCTCCACTTGAAATCACAGATTGTGATTTCAAGTCGGCGAACTCCTCCTCGGAAAGCTGAAACATGAAATCGCCGGGAAAGCGCTGTTCGTTGCGCCTGACCTGTTGAACGAGCACCCTGGTCTCTACGCCGTAGAGGTCGGCGAGATCCTCGTCAAGCATCACCTGCCGCCCACGGAGGACCAGAATCCGCTTCTCGATCGCGGGAGCCGCGATCAACTCGACCGCTGTCTCTTTCCCTGCCAACTCGGCCATCTGAGAATCATCCCAGATAGGCCGAACGGTGTTGTCTACATCGGGGAGACAGGATTTGAACCTGCGACCGCTCGGCCCCCAGCCGAGTGCGCTACCAGACTGCGCCACTCCCCGTGGCTGCTCCTCATTCTGACGGATTGCGGCAAACTGTCGAGGCGTCGCGGGTCGCACGCGGGAGGCGACTCGCGCAGGCGGCGGTAGCTCAACGGTAGAGCCTCAGCCTTCCAAGCTGATGACGCGGGTTCGATTCCCGTCCGCCGCTCTGTTTGATCTCACGTTTCGCGCGTCTCGCCCGTTGATGGAGAGATGGAGCGCGAGGACCTGACTTTCGACGTCGGCGGCGACGCCCTCGCGGCGTGGCTGTACCGGCCAGCCGGTGCGGCGAGCGCGGGCGTGCCGATCGTGGTCATGGCGCATGGCCTCTCGGGCACGCGGCGCGACCGGCTCGGGCCGTTCGCCGAGCGCTTCGCGGCGGCGGGCCTCGCCGTCCTGGTCTTCGACCACCGCGGTTTCGGCGACAGTGAGGGCGAGCGCGACCTCTTCCTCCCCGCTCGCCAGCTGGAGGACTGGCGCGGCGCGATCGCCTTCGCCCGCTCGCTTCCGGGGATCGATCCTGCCCGGGTCGCCACCTTCGGCTCCTCGATGGGAGGCGGCAACGCGTTGGCCGCGGCGGCGTCTGACCCGGACGTCGCCGCGGTGGTCAGCCAGGTGCCGTTCATCGACATCTGGCGCCAGGCGCACCGCTCGCCGCTCGGAGTGACGGCGCGAGCCCTAATCGCCGCGGCACGCGGCGGGCACCTCCCGGTCGTCGGCGAACCCGACGAGGCGGCATTCATCAATGCGCCCGGCGGCGAGCAGGGATGGCGCCGCGTCGTCGCCGGCGGCGAGGACTCGCGCTGGCGCAACCGCGCCTCGGCGCGCTGGCTGCTCGGGCGCCCCTACCGGCCCGCGCGCCACGCCGCGCGGTTGCACTGCCCGTGGCTGCTCTGCGTCGGCGAAGCCGACCGGGTCGCCCGCCCGGGACCGGCGATCGCCGCCGCGCGGCGCGCCCCGCACGGCGAGCTGCGCACCTACCCCGGCGTCGACCACTTCGACATCTACGACGGTCCCGAGTTCGAGGCGGTCGTCGCCGACGAGATCGAGTTCCTGCGCCGGCACCTGCTCGCCGCGGACAACACAACCGCGGTCGAGGTTTCGACCGCGTAGCGGCGAAAAGCCACCGCGCTACCTGGAGTCGACGATGCGCCTCATCCCGAGTCAGCGCGGCACGGCGCCGCAGCTCGGCGAGGTCGTCGCGTTCCAAGCGGGAATCACGGGACGACGCTCGAAACTTGACGCGGCCTGGCAGCGCATCCGCGAACTGCACGACTGCCGCTTTGAAGCGCCGCGCTAGCCAGGTATATATTCGGCCAGGATCGCTCCCAGCGCTTCCGTTAGGGCTTCGACCTGCGTCTCGTTCGCGGGCGTGGCGAGCTTGCTCCAACTGCGACGTTGCTTCTCAGTAGAGAACCCTCCATGCAGGATGGTCCCGTCACGATCAATAGCGAGCTGGCTGTCACCGAAAATCCTCTCCCATCCCCCGCCGAGCATTCCCCCTATCGGCCGCCCAGTCTTGAAGCCGACACCTACGGGGGCAGCCCACACCTCATGCTCCACGAAGCGCTTGCGCTCCTCTTGTCGCATGCGGAGGAGGCCCGTGGCCTCCAAAACTGGTTCCAGCAAGGAGATATCTTTGCCCTCGGGCCATCCCGCCTGCTCCAGGCGCTCAAGACATTGGCTTATGAGCTGCGCCGACTGCTCTGCTGCCACTTGAGCGGCCGCTTCCTTCTCTGCTTCCTGCCGCTGTTTCGCCTCGTCTGCGCGCTGGCGCGATTCCCGAGCCTGTCGCTCTGCCGCCTCAAGCGCATTCTCGTCGCCCGGATTCACAGCGCCATCCTAGTGCCGATGCATCGCCCGTGAAGCACACCCTGGGGGCCGCATTGTCGGCCCCCAGGGTGTCTGTTCTGCCCGCCCGCATGGGAGGTGACGGGCGGGGCAGCTCTATGGCGAGGCGAACCTGTCGTCGGCGTCAAGCGCCGGAGGCGTCCTCCCCCGGAAGAGCGCCGACCGCCTCAAGCACGCGGCAGTGGTACTCGATCAAGGGCGTCGGCTTGCCGAGGACTTTGGCTAGCTCGGCGGGCTCCATCACGCGCCCATCCATCTCAGCGAGCACGGCTTCTCGCAGTGGGTGCTTCATCGCCTTTTCGCGCTGCCTATGCCGGTGTCCGGCTTCTCCTCGTCCTTTGTTCCAGACGCCATTCCCGCCTCGCTTCCTCTCCACGTTGCATTCGGTCATTGAAGCGCGAGGCGGGCGGCCAGAGTGCTGCTGGGGCGACGCCGGAAGGAAATTACTTCGCGTATTCCGGCGAGAGCAACGTCAGCGGCTCCTGCTCGATCAGGCTGGCGATCCGCTCCACGCTTTTGAGAGTTAGATTGCGCTCTCTCGCTCCACGCCTCCCATGTAGGTGCGATGCACGCCGAGCACGTCGGCAAATGCCTCTTGGCTCAGGCCGCGTGAGCCGGACCGGCTTTGACGGAGACTGATCTACCCCCGATCTGATGGAGTTCGGTTTCTAGAGTCCTTCGGCCGTAAGGAGGATTCAGATGCCCCGCAGGTACCCCACAGAGGTTCGCCGTCAGGTGATCGAGCTAGCTCGATCAGGCACGAAAGTTGCCCAGCTCACCGAAACCTTCGGCATGAGCGACGCCACGATCTATAGCTGGCTGAAGCAGGAGAAGATCGACCGCGGAGAGATCGAGGGCACGAGCACCGACCAGGCGCTCGAGCTGGCCGCCGCCAAGCGACGAATCAAGCAGCTCGAGACCGAGCTGGCTGTCTCACGCAAGGTCAACGAGGTCTTCCTCGAAGGTGACCTGCCCCCAAAAGGCTCTTCCCGGTGATCGAGTCCCTGACCGGGCAGGGGACCAACGTGCGCCACGCCTGCCGTGTGCTCGGCGTCCCGGAGTCCGGCTACTACGCCTGGAAGGACCGGCCCGACCCGCCGCGCACCCTACGACGGATCTGGCTGGCCGGCGAGATCGCCGACGTCCACAAGGCCTCGGGCGGCACCTACGGCGAGATGCGCGTCACCGCGGAGCTGCGCTACGGACGAGAGATCGTCGTCGGCCACAACGCGGTCGGGTCGATCATGCGTGAGCTGGGGATCAAGGGGCTGCCGACGCGTCGACTGCCAAAGGGGGCGAAGGTCGCCCAGGTCACCCACCTGGACCTCGTCCGCCGCGTCTTTCGCCGCGACGGGCCCAACCAGCTGTGGATGACCGACATCACCGAGCACCCGACAAGGGAGGGCAAGATCTACTGCTGCGTCGTCCTCGACGCCTTCTCGCGGCTCGTCGTCGGCTGGTCGGTCGAAAGTACGCAGACGACAGTGCTGGTGACCAACGCGCTCGGCATGGCCACCGCCCGGCGCGATCGTGCCGACGGGCTCGTCATACATTCCGATCGCGGCGTGCAATTTACGTCCTGGGCCTTCAGCCGCAAGGTCCGCGACGCCGGCCTCGCCCCCTCTATGGGAGCCGTCGGCAGCGCATACGACAATGCGATGGTCGAGTCCTTCTGGGGGCGGATGCAGGTCGAGCTGTTCAACCGCAAACGCTGGAAGACCCGGATCGAGCTCGCCAATGCCATCCACGACTACATCGAGCTCTTCCACAACACCCGACGCCGGCACTCGGCGCTCGGGATGCTCACCCCGACCGAATACGAGGATCTACACAACGCAACCCGGGCCGCTTGATTCCAGAATCCCGACTCCAGTTTTTCGGGGGTAGATCAGTCTCCGTCAAACCCGGCCTGGCTCACTCGAGCGACTGAGAGGACGGGCCCTCCCTCTCGTCGTGTTCGGTAGCAGTCTGAGCGAGCACGACTCTCATCTAGCCGAGGCTTTGAGCGAGAACCCCGATCGACCAGTTGCGATCTCGATGCTTCCTGCATCCAAGAAAGAGCTCCTGGCGAAGCAAGTCGACATCTCGGGGCGCCTTGAGGCGAGTTCCCTGCTCTTCTTCGACGCGACTTCGCATCCGCTAGGCAATCCCGCCCTGGCGGTTGCGGGGAATCCTTAGGACTACGCCGCGGCCCGCTTCCTTGGCCGCGAAACCTTGCTCGCGTCGACGACCTTGCCGGTGCGATTCAGGATCCGTATCTCGCCTCCGCCTTCCTGGCGGATCAGATCTCGCGCGGTTTTGACAGCGTCAGCCTTCGTGGCGCCGTGCGCGGTCGCACGCCGATGGCCCTCTCTGACCACATCCCAGCCTCTTCCGCTGGTTGCCTTCTTCACGTAGCGCGTATTTTTCATCCGGATCTCCTTCTGACCATCTTCTAGCGCTGACCCTACGTTAGCCGTCGGCGGATCCGTCACCACCCAGGCGGTCCCATGTCCGCAGCGAAACCCTGCGACGAGCGTCCATATCGATCGACCTCCCGTGTTCCCGGAGTCCCTCGACGTAAAGGCCTATCGCCTCGCTGGCGTTGGCCATCGCGTCGTTGAAGTCGCTGCCCTGGGAATGCAGACCCGAGAGATCGGGAGCGTAGACGTGGTAGCCCCCATCTTTCTGCAGCGCAAGCACAAGCTCTATCTCGTTGAGATCGCCCATTGCACCTTGCTGTTTAGCTTGCCAGAGCCCGAGGACGAGGGGAATGTCCAGGGGAATGAAAGGGTTGGCCGATTGCCCATTTGACGCCTGCGCAACCCGGGTCTACCCAGAGGCGAAACTGCGCACTCAGCAGCCCGACATTCCCCTGGTGAAGCCAAAATTTCTGGCTTCAGAAAAGGGATCGAGAGCGGGGGAGCCGGGATTCGAACCCGGATTCACGGTTTTGGAGACCGTGCGCATAGCCGTTAACTCACTCCCCCAGGGAGCAGGCGATTCTATGCGGGCGGAGGGACTTGAACCCCCACGGGCCGAAGCCCACCAGGACCTAAACCTGGCGCGTATACCAAATTCCGCCACGCCCGCCGGGCGCTTAACGCGCGGCCAATGCCGCTGCGTCGCTCCTAGATTCTATGATCGTCGGCGTGGCGGTAGGAGAGGTCACGCCGGGGTACGAGCTCTGGCACCCGAATCGGGAGAAGCCCGAGGTGGTCACGACCAAGTTCGTGATCGCATTTCTGATGCTCGCGACGGCGGTGATCGCGGGCATCGTCACGATCGCCGGCTTCTCGCTGATCAACGGCGGCAACACGATGGGCGCCGTCTGCCTGATCTTCGCCCTGCTCTACGCCTTCTTCTCGTTCTTGGTCGTGCGCTGGAGCCGCGGCATCCTGCCGGTCGCCGCATCGCTCTCGACGATCCTGGCGATCTTCTGCGCGGTCGGCGCCAACAGCTGGTTCGCCCGCGACAAGGCGGACTTCGACGAAGCGCTGATCCCGGTCACGGCGATCGGCCTGCTGGTCGTGATCATGCTGCTGGTCCAGATCGTCCTCGTCGTCGCCTGCTTTTACGGCTTCAGCCAGGACTGGCAGGTCGAGGAGGAGCGCCCGCTCGGCTCCGGAGAGGACTACGGCGCCGGCGCCCCGCCGAGTTCGGACGCGCCGCAGCCCGTGTAGCCCCGTCGACTCTGTGCCGACTTTGTAAAAAGTCTGCACCAACCACGTTAAGAAGCGCCGTAGAAGGGCGATTTCGGGTCTTTCGCGACCGGTGGCAGTCGTAGCGTCGAGCCTTACAATGTGGCGAACCCGCGGCGGTGGAGGAACGGCAGACTCGGGATCCTCAAAAGGTCCTGTCCGAAAGGGCGTGTGGGTTCGAATCCCACCCGCCGCACTGAGAAGGTTGCATCGATGAGGACGCCGGGCGAGGTCGATCGGGTTCGCATGCTGGCGCGCCTTGGCCGAAATCACTGCGAGATCTCGCGAATGACGGGCATTCCGCGGAGCACGGTATGTGGCTGGCTGAACGGCCGCGTCCCGAAATTCGGGCCTGCAAGAACCCGTGGTGGTCAATGCGCAAGATGTGGGCCACTCCCGGATCCGTTCCCCGGGCTACTCGTCTACTCCTATGCGTATCTCCTCGGCATGTACCTGGGCGACGGCTGCCTGCTCAGACACCCTCGCAAAGTCTTCCGCTTGAACGTCTACCTCGACGCCAAATACCCCGTGATCGCAGAGGAGTGCGCCGCCGCAATGGCGCTCATCATGCCAGCCAGCAAGGCGACGATACGACCCCACCGCCGATGTCGGATGCTCAACGTGGTCTCCTATTCCCAACACTGGCCGCACCTCCTTCCTCAGCATGGCGCCGGCCCCAAGCACAAGCGCGAGATCGCGCTCGAGACCTGGCAGCAGCGCGTTGTCGATCGGTACCCGGGGCGGCTGCTCCGCGGGCTGATCCACTCGGACGGGTGCCGAGTCATGAACAAGATCCGCCACCCGAAGAAGACCTACGAATATCCGCGCTATCTGTTCACCAACCGCTCGCTCGACATCCAGCGGATCTTCTGCGCCGCATGCGACCGACTCGACATCGCCTGGCGCCAGGACGGGCCGTGGAACATCTCCGTCGCCCGCCGCGAGGCGGTCGCGACCATGGACCGCCACGTCGGGCCGAAGCGCTGAGGACAGCACTAGACTCAGCGCCGGGATGAGGGTGCATCACCTCAATTGCGGGTCGTTCTGCCCTCATGGGAGGCGGCTGGTCAACGGCGAGGGCGGCTGGCTGGAGAGGGCCGACGTGGTCTGTCACTGCCTGGCGATCGAGACCGGCGACGGACTGATCCTGCTCGACACCGGATTCGGGATCGAGGACGCGCGCAATCCGCGCCGGCTCGGCGGCGCCTTCCGCCTGATGATGAACCCGCAGCCGCGCGAGCGGACGACGGCGCTGCGCCAGCTCGAGGCGCTTGGCTTCGCCGCCGGGGACGTCCGACAGATCGTCACCACGCACCTCGACCTCGACCACTCCGGCGGCCTGCCCGACTTCCCCGAGGCCGAGGTCCACCTGCTCTCCGCCGAGCTCGAGGCGGCGCTCCACCCCGCCCTCTCGGACCGCCTGCGCTACATCGGCGGCGCCCACTGGAATCACAACCCGAAGTGGGTGACCCACGACGCCGGCGGCGACGAGTGGCACGGCTTCGAGAGCGTCCGCATCCTGCCCGGCATCGAGCCGGAGATCCTGCTGGTGCCGCTGATCGGCCACAGCCGCGGCCACACCGGGGTCGCGATCCGCTCCGGCGAGGGCTGGCTGCTGCACTGCGGCGACGCCTACTTCCACCACGGCGAGCTGAGCACGCCGCCGAGCTGCCCGCCGATGCTGGGCTTCTTCCAGAACCTGACCGCGTCCGACAACAGGGCGCGCAAGTCCAACCGCGAGCGCCTGCGCGAGCTCGCCGCCCGCCAGGGCGGCGAGGTCACTCTGATCTGCTCCCACGACCCGCACTACCTGGAGCGCGAGCGGGCGACGGCGGGCGCCGCGGCCGCGAGCGAGTGAGCGGCGCCGTTCCGGAGAAGCTCTGGGAGCCGCCAGCCGGGCTGGTCGAGCGCGCGCGGATGACCGAGTACATGCGCTGGCTCGCCGCCGAGCGCGGCCTCGACTTCGACAGCTACGACGACCTCTGGCGCTGGTCGGTCACGGACCTGCAGGGATTCTGGTCCTCGATCTGGGACTTCTTCGAGGTGCGGGCCGACGGCGGCTACGACCGCGTGCTGTCGAGCCACGAGATGCCCGGCGCCGAGTGGTTCGCCGGCACGCGGCTGAACTACGCCGAGCACGCCTTCGCCGGCAAGGACGACGCCGAGCCGGCGATCCTCCACGCCTCCGAGCTGCGCGACCTGGGCGAGCTGAGCTGGGGCGAGCTGCGCGCCCAGGTCGCCGCCGTCGCGGCAGCCCTGCGCGGGCTCGGCGTCGAGCGCGGCGACCGCGTCGTCGCCTACCTGCCGAACGTCCCCGAGGCGATCGTCGCCTTCCTCGCCAGCGCCTCGATCGGCGCCGTCTGGTCGAGCTGCTCGCCCGATTTCGGCCCGGCGAGCGTGATCGACCGCTTCGCCCAGATCGAGCCCAAGGTGCTCTTCGCCGTCGACGGCTACCGCTACGGCGGCAAGGACTTCGACCGCCGCGAGACGCTCGCCGAGCTGCAGGCGGCGATGCCGAGCCTCGCCGGCACCGTCGTCCTCCCCTACCTCGACCCCGAGCCCGACCTCTCGCCGCTGCGCGACGCGACCCGCTGGGACGAGCTGCTCGCCGCCGGCGAGGGCGCCGAGCTCAGCTTCGAGCGCGTCCCCTTCGACCACCCGCTCTGGGTCCTCTACTCCTCCGGCACGACCGGCCTGCCGAAGGCGATCGTGCAGGGGCACGGCGGCATCCTGCTCGAGCACCTGAAGAAGCTCCACCTGCACGTCGACGCGCATCCCGGCGACCGGCTCTTCTGGTTCACGACGACCGGCTGGATGATGTGGAACTTCCTCGTCTCCGGCCTGCTGACCCGCGCCGCGATCGTCCTCTACGACGGCAGCCCGGGCCACCCGGACATGAGCGTGCTCTGGGACCTGGCCGCGCGCGCCGGCGTGACGATGTTCGGCACCAGCGCCTCCTACATCGCCGCCTGCATGAAGGCCGGTATCGAGCCCGGCGCGGGCCGCGACCTGTCCCGCCTGAAAGCGGTCGGCTCGACCGGCTCCCCGCTCTCCCCCGAGGGCTTCGACTGGGTCTACGAGCAGCTCGGCGCCGACACCTGGCTCTTCTCGACCAGCGGCGGCACCGACCTCTGCACCGCCTTCGTCGGCGGCACCCCGCTGCTCCCCGTCTACCGCGGCGAGCTGCAGGCGCGGGCGCTCGGCGCCGCGGTCGAGGCCTGGGACGAGGGCGGCAACGCGGTGAT
>CAWIFA010000039.1:0-6966 GCA_963835315.1 uncultured Solirubrobacterales bacterium
CGCTCACGCCGACCGGATAGTCGTCTCCGTAGACGCCCGAGCCGGAAAGGTCGCCCTGGAGGGGTGGACTGAGGCAGGTAAGGAAGGAGCGGTCGATGTCGTGGCCGCCCTCGGCGAGCGCGGCGTCGCAAGATTCCTCTGCACCACAACGATGAACAGGACCATGGAGGGCCGTGCCATGGACCAACAGGCGAAATCGGGGCGCCAGGGCTCCAAATCATGGCCTCCGCGGCATAGGACCCCTCGCCCACCTCGATCCCTCTAGGCTCGCTTCCAGACCCTGACGGCGCGATCGTGGCGAGCCCTATAGGAGCGGGGACCACGGTTAAGCAGGCCATCGAGGCGCTTCGCAGGTAGGAGCGAGGGCCCTCCCACAAAAGCTCATGTTCAGACGATTGACCCTGGCTTCGAATCCAGCTGCGCGACGGTTTTGGGGGAGGGCACCTCGTTCCTACTCTACGCTTCCTTCAATGGTCCTGAAACGTGTCATCCCCTGCCTAGACGTAGACGCCGGCCGCGTCGTCAAGGGCACCAATTCGTCGATCTACGCGACGCCGGCGACCCCGTAGAGCTGGCCGAACGTTACGACGCCGAGGGCGCCGACGAGCTCGTCTTCCTCGACATCACCGCCTCGCACGAGAAGCGCGAGACGATCGTCGAGCGGCGCGGCGCACGGCGGACAACGTCTTCATCCCGTTCACGTCGGCGGCGGCGTCCGCTCGTCGAGGACGCCAGGCGGTGCTGGACGCCGGCGCCGACAAGGTCTCGGTCAACTCCTCGGCGCTCGCCGGCGCGAGCTGCTCGGCAGCTCGCCGAGCACTTCGGCGCCCAGTGCGTCGTTTTGGCGATCGACGCCAAGCGCGATGGCGACGCCTGGGGCGTCTAGGTCAACGGCGGCCGAAAGCGGTCGAGGGCGCGATGCCGTCGCCTGGCGGTCGAGGCGTCGAGCGCGGGCGGGGAGATCCTGCTGACCAGCATGGACCGCGACGGCACCGAGGCGGCTACGACGTAGCTCTACCAGCGCCGTAGCGGACGGTCGGACCCCGTATCGCTTCGGGCCGCGCCGGACCCTGGACCACCTGAGCAGGCGATCGCCGACGGCCATGCCGACGCCATCCTCTGCGCCTCGATCTTCCACTACGGACTTACACGGTCCGGCAAGCCAAGCGGACGATCGGCGACGCGGAACTTCCAGTCCGCACATGATCGTCGACCATCCGGGGAGCCGATCATGGTAGGGATGCCGATGGCCATGGAACGGATCGACGATCTCGAAGCGGCACTGCGCCGTGCCTATCCCGAGCTGGCGCCCTGCACGATCTCGCCGGCGGGAAACCCGTCTACCTCGTCGGGGGAGCCGTCCGCGACCTCCTGCTGGGACGGGGGAGGGCCGACATCGACCTCGTGGTCGAGGGCGATGCCGCGGCGCTGGCGGCGAGGCTCGGGGGCGAGGTGGTCGAGCACGAGCGCTTCGCCACGGCGAAGGTGCAGCTCGGCGGGCACGAGGTCGACATCGCCACCGCGCGGGCGGAGACCTACCCGCGCCCCGGGGCGCTGCCCGAGGTGGAGCCGACGGCCGGCATCGCCGCCGACCTCGCCCGTCGCGACTTCACGATCAACGCGATGGCGATCCCATTGCGGCGCGACCCGGAGCTGATCGACCCACACGAGGGCTCGAGGACCTCGATGCGGGCGTGCTGCGGGTCCTGCACTCGCGCTCGTTCGAGGACGATCCGACGCGAGCGCTGCGCGCCGCCCGCTACATCGCCCGCTTCGACTTCGAGCTCGAGCGCGACACCGCCGAGCTGTTGAGCCATGCGGACCTGGGCACCGTGTCGACCGATCGGCGCGACGCCGAGCTGCTGCGGCTGGCGGGAGAGATCGAAGCGGTGCGAGGATTCGGCCTGCTCGCCGAATGGGGGTTGATCGAGCTGGGCCCGGAGAGGGCGGAGCTGGCCGGCCGGGTGGCGGGTCTGCTCATGGAGTCGCCCTGGATGGAGGTTGCCCCGCGCGACCGGGCGGTGTTCGCTGCGGCAACTGGGCAATGGGGCAGGGCGGAGGAGCTGGCCGCGGCCCGACCCTCACGGCCGTCGGAGGCTGTGGCGCTGGCGCGGGGGGTCGACCGGGTCGAGCTGGTCTTGGCCCGGGCGAGGGGCGCGGAGTGGCTCGACCGCTATCTGAGCGAGTGGCGCGACTTGCCGCTCGAGATCGACGGCGGCGACCTGATCGCCGCCGGGGTCCCGCAGGGGCCGGCGGTCGGCCGCGGGCTGGCGGAGGCGCTGCGACGCAAGCTCGACGGCGAGATCGGCGGGCGCGACGAGGAGCTGGCCGTCGCCCTCGAAGCGGCAGCGGAAGAAGGAATCCTGAGATGCCCGGCCTGATCCACGGCCTCGAGCCGGCGAAGATCGCCGCCAACCTGGAGCGGGTGCGCGAACGGGCCGGCCCGGGGGTCGAGATCCTCGCCGCGGTCAAGTACGTGCCGCTGGAGGAGCTGGGGGCGCTCGCCGAGGCCGGGGTCGAGCTGGTCGGCGAGAACCGCCAGCAGGACCTCGAGGCCAAACGCGAGCGCTGGGGCGACGCCTTCGCGTGGGACTTCATCGGCAACCTGCAGAGCCGCAAGGTGAAGCGGCTGCTGCCGATCTGCCGGCTGATCCACTCGGTGGCGTCGGACTCGGCGCTGGAGCAGCTCGGCCGCCACGGGGATGCCGATACCGAGGTCCTGGTCGAGGTCAACGTCGCCGGCGAGCAGGGCAAGGGCGGGATCGCCCCGGCGCGAGCTCGGCGAGTTCATCGCCCGCTGCCCGGTGAAGGGTCTCCGGCCTGATGACGATGCCGCCCTTCAGCACCGACCCCGAGGACTCGCGGCCCCATTTCGCCAGGCTGGCCGAGCTGGCGGCGGAGCACGGCCTCGCACCGCCTCTCGATGGGAACCTCGCAGGACTGGCCCGTCGCCGTCGAGGAGGGCGCGACGATCGTCCGCCTGGGCACCGCGCTGTATGTCTGACATAGCCATAATCCCTGGAGGAATCGTCGAGTCGCGAGCCGAATGAGCCCCGAAATGGCTTTGAAGAGACACCTGGCATAAAGCGCTGGTCTACTTCGGCCTCGCCGAAGAGCACGACTACGGCCCCGAGTACGACGGAGGAATTCCCCGAGACCTCGGAAGAGGAAATCGAGGCCCGCAGGGAGTCCGGCCAGGTGCGGCGGCTGCCGACCTCGCGCCGCTCGCGCCGCGACGAGATCGACGACATCTTCGCCGACGACGAGCCGATCTCGGCCACGCGCACGCGCACGCTGCGCCCGGTCGACGGCGACTCCGACGTCAAAGTCCACCTCGTCATCCCGCGCAACTTCAACGACGCCCAGCAGGTCGCCGACCAGTTCAAGCGCTCGGTGCCGGTGATCCTCAACCTGCAGACCACCGACCACGAGCTCTCGAAGCGGATGATCGACTTCTGCTCCGGCCTCACCTACTCGCTCGACGGCGGCATGCAGCGGATCGCCGAGAAGATCTTCCTGCTGACGCCGCGCAACGTCGAGGTCTCCGCCGAGGAGAAGGCGCGGCTGCTGGACAAAGGGTTCTTCAACCAGTCCTGATATGCTCCGAATAGGTCTCCCGGATGATCATCGGTTTTTGCGGATCAGGGAGCATGGCCGCGGCTATGGCACGGGGTTTGTCCGGCCATGTGAATCGAATGCTGTTCACGGACTCGGGCTCGGGGCGGGCGGCCGGGCTGGCGGCCGAAGTCGGCGGCGAGGCGCTGGAGCTGAACGCCGAGCTCGCCAAGCGCTCGGATGTTGTCGTCCTGGCCGTCAAGCCGGCGAAGCTCGATGAGGTCGCGCTGGAGTTGGATGCGGCGAAAGCCGTCGTCTCGCTGCTGGGGGCGACTTCGCTGGAGACTCTGCGGCGGGCGTTTCCCGAAGCCGAAGTCGGTCGAGTGATGCCCAACCTGCCGGTCGAGGTGGGGAGCGGGGTCCTCTGCGCCTCCGGCGAGCTCTCCGGCGAGCTGCGCGGGGCGCTCGCCAGGCTGGGCCGCCTGGTCGACCTCCCCGACGCCCAGTTCGACGCCGCCACCGCCGTGATGGGGTGCTCGCCGGCGTACTTCGCGCTGGCGGTCGAGGCGCTCTCCGAGGCCGGTGCGGAAGCCGGCCTCGACGGCGAGCTGGCGCGCGAGCTGGTCGTCGAGACGCTGGTCGGGACCGGAGAGCTGCTGCGCCGGCGCGACCCGCTCGACCTGCGCGACTCGGTCGCCTCACCCGGCGGCAGCACCGAGGCGGGGCTGGAAGCGCTCGACCGCGAGGGCGCGGCCGCGGCGTTCGCCGCCGCGGTGCGGGCCTCGCTGGAGAGGATGCAGGGATGAGCCTCGTCCTCGCGATCACCCGCCAGGACGTCGCCGACTACGTCGCGGCGCTCTTCCTCGTCTACATCATCCTGATCCTGATCCGGGTGCTGATGTCGTGGATCCCGCGCATGCCCTACAACCCGGCCCTGCGCGCGGTGCTCGACTTCGTCTCGCAGACGACCGACCCCTACCTCAACCTCTTCCGGCGCATCCTGCCGCCGATCGGGGGCGGCGGCTTCGGGCTCGACCTCAGCCCGATGATCGGGATCGTCGTCCTCTACATCCTGCGAGCGGTCGTCGTCGGCCTGATCTCCGGGTGAGCGTCGCGAAGCGTGCCTGGCTGCGGGCGGGGGCGCTCTGCCTGCTGGTGATCGCGTTCGACCAGGCCGCCAAGGCGGCGATCGAGGCGCACCTGGTCCCCGGCGAGCACCTGCACGTGCTCGGCCCGCTCGAGCTGAAGCTCGCCCACAACAACGGCGTCGCCTTCGGCCTCGCGAGCGGCGGCGGCGTCGCCCTCGTCGTGCTCACCGTCGCCGCGCTCGCCTTCGTCGGCACGCTCTTCGCCCGCGACCCGGGGCGGGCGGGGATGTGGGTCGCCGTCGGCCTGCTCGCCGGGGGCGCGTTCGGCAACCTGATCGACCGGGTGCGGGCCGGCGCGGTGACCGACTTCATCGACGTGCTCAGCTGGCCGCCGTTCAACCTCGCCGACGTGGCGATCACGCTCGGCGTCCTCGTCCTCGCGCTCAGCTACATCGGCGAGCAGGGCCGCGGATGAGCGAGCTGCGCGTCGTCCACCTCGACGAGCACCTCGCGGTGGTCGAGAAGCCGGCCGGGCTGGTCGTCCACCCGGCGCCCTCGCACCAGGGGCCGACCCTGGTCGACGAGCTGGCCGAGATCCTCGGCGGCGGCGCCGACCCCGAGCGGCCGGGGATCGTGCACCGGCTCGACAAGGAGACCAGCGGGCTGCTCGTCGTCGCCCGCGACGACGCGACCCACGCGGCGCTGCAGGAGCTTGTCCGCCGGCGCGAGGTCGAGCGGGTCTACCTGGCGCTGGCCGAAGGGCGCCTCGCCTCGCGCACCGGGACGATCGACGCGCCGATCGGCCGCGCCTCGAAGCAGCGGCACCGCATGGCGGTGTCCGGCGCCGCCTCGCGCGAGGCGCGCACCCACTTCGAGGTGCTCGAGCTGCTGAGCGCCGACAGCTACCTCGAGGCGCGGCTGGAGACCGGCCGCACGCACCAGATCCGCGCCCACTTCGGCGCGATCGGCCACCCGCTCGTCGGCGACACGACCTACGGCGGCAGCGAGAAGATACGGCCTGCGGCGCCAGTTCCTGCACGCCCACCGGCTTGCCTTCGTCCACCCGCAGACGGGCGAGGCGATGAGCTTTCGCTCCGAGCTGCCGGCGGATCTGAGCGCGGCGCTGGCCGCCGCCCGCGCCGCCTGACCCGGCCCGCCGCTCTACAATTCGCCGTCCGAAAACCGACCCCCGTCGCACCGGACCGGATCCTGACCGCCGCGAGGCGTGTCCCCGGCGAGGACGGCGGGGTTTTTCACCAACTCAAGGAGACTTTTCGCACATGCCAGAGGCAGGCCTCAAAGAGCTGCTGGAGGCCGGAGTCCACTTCGGCCACCAGACCCGTCGCTGGAACCCGAACATGCGCCGCTACATCTTCGGCGAGCTCGACGGGATCCACATCATCGACCTGATCCAGACCGAGGCGCTGCTGGAGAACGCGCGCCGCTTCGCCGGCGAGCTCGCCAGCGGCGGCGGCACGGTGCTCTTCGTCGGCACCAAGAAGCAGGCCCGCGGCCCGGTCCAGGACTGGGCCGAACGCTGCAAGATGCCCTACGTGAACCAGCGCTGGCTGGGTGGGCTGCTGACCAACTTCAACACGATCTCGCAGCGGATCTCCCGCCTGCACGAGCTGACCGGTGGGAGGAGGAGGGCAACTCGAGCTGCTGCCGAACAAGGAGAAGATGCGCATGCAGGCCGAGCTCGCGAAGTCGAGTACAACCTCGGAGGCGTGCGCGACATGGACCGCCTGCCCGACGCGGTCTTCGTCACCGACCTGAAAACGAGGAGATCGCGGTGCGCGAGGCGGCCCGCCTGCGGATCCCGATCATCGGCCCGTCGACACCAACTGCGACCCGACCCCGGTCGACTACGTGATCCCCGGCAACGACGACGCGATCCGCTCCTGCAACCTGGTGATCGGGACGATCGGCGGCGCGATCGACGAGGGCGCGAGCGCCTGGCGCGTGCAGGAGGAGAAGCGCCTGCAGGAGGAGATGGAACGGCGAAACGCAGGAGGAAGAGCGTAGAAGCGCGAGGAGGAAGAGAAGGCGCGCAAGGAAGCCGAGGAGGCGGCGGCGAAAGCGGCGGCGGAGAAAAGGGCTGCGGAAGAAAAACGGGCGGCTGAGGCTGCCGCCAAGGGACAAACGGGTCAGCCCGCGGGTCCTGTCGCCGCAGGGGACCCACCGGCCCCTGCGGTCGCTAAAGCGTCCTCAGGGCCGGTCCCCCCTGACGACGCCACCCGCGGGAGATAAGCCTGAGACCGACGCCAAACCCGAGACCGCGCCCTAGGCTTCCAAATGAGCGTCACTGCCGCTGATGTAAAGG
>CAWIFA010000040.1:0-75895 GCA_963835315.1 uncultured Solirubrobacterales bacterium
CTCGCGTAGAGCCGCTCGATCTCGCCCTGGTGCTTGTCGGCGACGACGGCGCGCTTGACCTTCAGCGTCGGCGTCAGCTCGCCGCTCTCCTGCGAGAGGTCCTCGGGGAGGATCGCGATCTTCTTCACCTGCTCGACCCGGGCGAATTTCTCGTTCACCTTCGCCAGGTGGGCCTCGATCGCAGCCCGCACCTCGCCGTTGCCGGCGAGCTGGGCGGGGTCCTCGGGCAGGCCGTGCTCGGAGGCGTAGGCGGCGGCTTCTTCGGGGTCGAGGGTCACCAGGGCGACCAGGTAGGGCCTGCGGTCGCCGACCACCACGCACTGCGAAACCAGCTGGTGCTGCTTGATCTCGCTCTCGAGGTTGGCCGGGGTGATGTTCTTGCCGCCCGCGGTGATGATGATGTCCTTCTTGCGCCCGGTTATCGAGATGAAGCCGTCGGAGTCGATCGAGCCGAGGTCGCCGGTGTGCAGCCAGCCGTTGACGATCGTCTCGCGGGTCGCCTCGTCGTTCTTGTAGTAGCCCTGGAAGACGTTGGGGCCCTTGACCAGGATCTCGCCGTCCTCGGCGATCCTCACCTCGCAGCCGGGGAAGGGCTTGCCGATCGTGCCGATCTTGAAGTCCTCGGGGGTGGAGATCGTCGCCGCGGTCGAGGTCTCGGTCATCCCCCAGCCCTCGAGCACGAGGACGCCGGCGGCGTCGAAGAAGCGCAGGATGTCGGGGCTGATCGGCGCCGCGCCGGAGACCGCGAGGCGCAGCTGCCCGCCGAACAGCCCGCGGATCTTCGACAGCACTTTCCTGTCGGCGAACTCGTACTGCTTGCGCAGCAGGAAGCCCGGCTTGCTACCGGCGCGCTCGGCCTCGCGCATCCGTCCGCCGACCTTGATCGACCACTCGAAGACCGCCTTTTTCAGGCCGCCCTCTTTCTCCATGGCGCCGGTCGCGAGGGTGTAGATCTTCTCGAAGATGCGCGGGACCGAGGGGAAGTAGGTCGGCTTCACCTCGGCCAGGTTGGGCATGATCTTCAGCGGGTCGCGCTCCCAGTAGGCGATCGTCGCGCCGAGGTCGAAGCTGCCGAGCTGGATCAGCAGGGCGAAGGAGTGGGCGAGGGGGAGGTAGAGGTAGGTGACGTCTTCGCCCTCGATCACGCTGTTCTGGTTGACCATGTCGAGCATCGCCCGGTAGTTGCCGTGGCTGATCACGCAGCCCTTCGGCGGGCCGGTCGTGCCCGAGGTGTAGATGAAGGTGCAGATGTCGTCGGGCGTGACCGCCTGCCAGAGCCGCTCCCACTCGGCGGCGTCGCGGCCGGCGCCGCGTGAGGCGAGGTCGTCGAGCGAGATCGCGTCCTCGCTAGAGCCGGTCATCCGCACCACGTGCTCGAGCAGCGGCAGCCGCTCGCGGATCGCGCGGATCTTCTCGATCTGCTCGTCGTCCTCGACGACGACGACCTTCGAGTCGGAGTTCTCCAGCACGTACTGGCACTCCTCGGGCGAGTTGGTCTGGTAGATCGGCACGACGGTGGCGCCGATCGAGAGCGCGGCGAAGTCGCAGTAGGTCCACTCGGGCCGCGTGTTGGCGAGGATCGAGACTTTGTCGCCCTTGCCGACGCCGAGCTCAACCAGGCCGAGCGCGAGGCCCCGCACCGTCTCCTCGACCTCGACGAAGCTGCGCTTGACCCACTGCTCGCGCTCTTTGAACATCACCGCCGGGGCGTCGCCGTAGGTCCGCGCGGCGCGCGGCAAGAGGTCTGCAAGCGTGGTCGAATGGGTTCCCCGCTCCTCCACGGCGGGCAGTCTAGTGATAATGCGGGTGTGCCTGAAGCAGCGGTAACGCCGATTCCCCGCCGGGGCCGGATCTGGGTGATCCTCGTTCTCGGCCTCGCCATCTTTGCCCTCGGCTACGCCGTGGTCGAGATCTCGACCCGGGAGCCGGACCGCAACGTCGTCCGGGTGCACGGCATCGCCAACGCGCAGGAAATCTTCGGCGGCGTGCCGCAGGAAGAAGAGCGGCTGGGCTCCTCCGACGCGCCGGTATCGATCCAGGTCTTCAACGACCTGCAGTGCGGCAACTGCCGCGAAGACTTCCTCGAAACGCTCCCGCCGCTGGTCGACGGCGACGTCCGCTCGGGCGACGTGAAGCTCTTGATGCGCCACTACTCGGTCGCCGAAAACCCGCTCGAGCTCGGCTTCTTCGGCGCCGAAGCGGCGGCCCGGCAGGGCTACGGCTGGCAGTACACCTACCTCTTCTTCCGCAACCAGGACGAGGCGCGGCGCTTCGGCGTCGACAACGAGTTCATGGCCTCGATCGCCGGCTCGATCGGGGAGCTCGACGTGCCCGAATGGCAGGAATACCTCGACGAACACGGCGGCTCCGGCGGCGCGATCGCGAAGAAGCTGGAAGCCGACGGAGAACTGGGCACGAGCCTCGGCATCCGCACCGGCATCGCAATGATCGTCAACGGCCCCCGCGGCACCCGCACCCTCCAGGACGGCCCGGCGCTCGGCCAGGTCGAACGGGCGATCGCCGCGGTGAGCTGAGCGCCGCGAGGCGGGCTTTGCCTAGGATGGCGCGTCGATGAGCTCCGAGGCGCCCCTCACCGCGATCGTCACCTGTATGGACGCGCGGCTCGACGCGTTCCAGTTCTTCGATCCGTCGTCTGAGGTGGTGCATGTGATCCGCACCGCCGGGGGGCGGGTGACCGAGGACGTGATGCGGGGGCTGGCTGCGTCTTGCGCGATGGGGACCGAGCGGGTGATCGTCATGCACCACACCGACTGCGCGATGGCGAAACACACCGACGAGCAGATCCGTGAGCTGCTGCCGCCGGGCCCGCAGCCGGAGATCGACTTCCTGACGATCGCCGACCCGCTGGCGGCGCTGACCCGCGACGTGCACGCCGTCCGCGGCTCGACGCTGTTGCCCGACGGGGTCGAGGTGCGGGCGATGATGTTCGACCTCGAGGCCGGCGAGGCGAGCGAGGTCGAGATCGCCGACTCGGTGGCGGACCTGGGGGAGATGCGCCGCGACTACCGCCGCGCCGACCTCGACGAGGGCTGGCTCGCCGCGACCTGGCTGGAGCAGCTCACGCTCTGGTTCGACGAGGCCCGCGCGAGCGCCGAGATCGTCGAGCCGAACGCGATGGTCGTCGCGACGGCCGGCGCCGACGGCCGTCCCTCGGCGCGCACGGTGCTGCTCAAGGCGCTCGACGAGCGCGGCTTCGTCTTCAACACGAACCTGTGCTCGCGCAAGGGCCGCGAGGCGGGCGAGAACCCGTGGGGCTGCGTCGTCTTCCCCTGGCACCCGATCGAGCGCCAGGCGATCGCCGCCGGCGGGCTCGAACGGGTCGACCCGGCGGAGTCCGACGCCTACTTCGCTTCCCGCCCCTATGGCGCCAAGATCAGCGCCCATGTCAGCCGCCAGTCGCAGCCGATCGAGAGCCGGGCGGAGCTGGAGCAGGCCCACGCGGAGCTCGAATCGCGCTACCCCCCCGAGGGCGAGGTCCCGCGCCCCGAGCACTGGGGCGGCCTGCGTCTCGTCCCCGAGACGGTTGAGTTCTGGCAGGGCCGTCCAAACCGCCTCCATGACCGCCTGCGCTTCAGGCGGGACGGCGAGCGGTGGCTGGTCGAGCGCCTGGCGCCGTAGCAAGACCAGCTTCGGTTAGACGATTAAACGTTTAATCGTCTATACTTATGATCGTATGATCTACCGTACGCCGCCGATAGATGGCGCGCTCGCGCAGCGCCTCGCCGATCTCGCGCAGTTGCGCGACGAGCTCGGCCGCGGGGTCGCCAGGCCGGCGCGCTGGATGGGCACGCTGAGGCGCGAGGTGCGGGCCAGCTCGATCGAGAGCTCGACCTCGATCGAGGGCTTCAGCGTCAGCCCGGAGGAAGCGCTGGAGCTGACGGGCGATCGAGAAGCGGCGGACCGCGGCGACGAGAGCCGACAGGCGGTTGCCTGTTACGCCAGGGCGATCGACCATGTCGGTTCGATGGCCGAAGATCCGGGCTTTCGCTGGAGCGACCGGGCGATCCTCGATCTTCACTTCGACGCCTGTCACTTCCAGCGTGACAAGGGGCCCGGCCTCTGGCGGACCGGGCCGATCGGGGTCACTGCCAGCCGACGGCTCGCTGGAGTTCCGCGGCCCCGATCCGGCGGAGGTGCCCGGTCTGATGGAGGAGGTCGTCGATTGGCTGGCCGGGGGAGACCTCGCCATCGACGGCTTCGTCCGCGCGGCGATGGCCCATCTGCACGTGACCTCGGTCCATCCGTTTCGCGACGGCAACGGCCGCGTGGCGCGCATCGTCCAGTCGCTGGTCCTGGCGCGCGAGGGCCTCGGCTCGCCGGAGTTCTTCTCGATCGAGGAGTACCTCGGCGCCCACACCAAGGACTACTACGCCGCCCTGCGCGCGACGCAGGCGGGTGGCTACAACCCGGATCGCGACGCGACCGGCTGGGTCGAGTTCTGCCTCGAGGCCCACATTGAGCAGGCGCGGCAGCGCCTGGCGCAGATCGAGCAGGCCGCCGCGCGCTGGGAGCGCCTCGAAGCCCTTGTCAAGCAGCGCAACTGGCCCGACCGCCTCGTCATCGCCCTCGAGCAGAGCCTGATCGGCGGTACCGACCGTCGCCGCTACGGCGTCGAGGCCGACGTGTCGGCGCCAACCGCCAGCGCCGACTTCCGCCGCCTGCTCGACGCCGGGCTGGTCGACCAGCAGGGCCGCGGGCGAAGCACGTCCTATGTGGCGACCGACAGACTGCGTCGAAAAATAAAAGGCGAGTGAAATCGGCCTAACCGGACGGCATTTGAACCACGACAGGAGGGCCAAGGTCCGGGCATTGCACCGCTGTAGTGCATCTGGGCGCTAAGATGTATATCTATACATCATGCATCGAACCCAGATCTATCTCGATGATGCGCAGACGGCGCGCCTCGACCAGCGGGCGGCTGCGGAGGGCGCTTCGCGCTCGACTCTGATTCGCCGGGCCGTTGACGTGTACCTGACACAGGAGGAGCGGGACACGGTGGCGTGGCAGACGCAATGGACGAAGGCGGTCGAGGCGACTGCCGGGATCGCGTCCCACCTCGAGGAGGGATCCGATTACGTCGAGAGCATCCGAGGTCAGGATGCCGAACGGCTGTCGGACTTTGACCATTGAACGTGGTCCTCGACACCAGCGTGCTCATCGATCACCTCCGCTCCTCTCAACCGGCGGCTGACTATCTGGCCAGCCTCACGGACCGACCCTCCTGCTCGGAGATCAGCAGGATCGAGGTGATGCAGGGTCTGCGCTCCGCCGAGCGGCGGGCTGCGGAGAAGCTGTTCGCGCTGATCGACTGGGTTCCGGTGAGCGAAGCCGTGGCGCGCCGCGCGGGAGATCTCGGCCGTCGCTGGCGGCGCAGCCGCCCTGGTATCGGGGTCGCCGACCTCGCGATAGCCGCGACCGTCGAGCATGTCGACGGAACGCTGGCGACGCGCAACCTCAAGCACTTTCCGATGTTCAAGGGCCTTCGCGCCCCCTATTGAGCTTCGCGCATCCGACTGGCCGACTAGTGCCTCGAGATGGCGTCAATCGGCCTAACCGGACGGTATTTGACCATGACCGATTCGGGCGGATCCGCTCACTGGACGGCGCAACCCGGAGTTAAAGGCTGAGGATGAGGGCAAGAGCCTCATCGACAGCTCGCAGCTCGTCCGGGTCGAGGCGACCGGCTGAGCGTCCGAGGCGCTGGGGGTCGACGACGGTCGTTTGCTCGACCAGGACGCGTGTCTTACCTCCGTCCAGCGCGATCGGTGGCCGGAAGGTGGCGGGGTGGGCTCTGGTTGAGGTCGGCGAGATGAGCGTCGTGCTCAGCGCCATAAACTCATCGGCCTGAACGACGACTGCATAGCGAGCGCCGCGCTGCTCCCGTCCGCGTGCAGCGCGGGGGGACGGCAATCGGAATACCTCGCCGCGTACCACCTCAGTCGAGCGATTCAGGCGCGAGTTCGGCCAGCTGTTCGCGGATAACCTGCATCTCCGTCCGATCGGCTTGGTCGGCCGCCAAGCGCTCGACCTCCTCGGCTATGGACGAGCGTGCCCGGCGCCTGGCCGCCGCCTCTCGCAGTGCCGTGCGCACAGCCTCGGAATCACTCATCCCGTCACCCCGCACAATGTTGAGAGCGGCGGTGGAACTGTCGTCCAAGCGCACGTGCAGCGATCGCGTCACGGAGCATACCGTAGCACAAATCGTGCTACAAAATCGGTTTAACCGAACGGTATTTGAACCAAAGCGCGGTCGCCAGAATCCGCACGTTGCACGACGGTCTCGGCGCTAATCGCCTTCGTCGGGTGGCATAAACCCGACTGGTCGCCTCGTCGAAGACGGCGGAGCGATCAGCTGGCGCAGCGTCTCAAAGATCTGTCGGAGCTGCTCGTTGTGTTGCCCCAATCCTCGTTCCAGTTCGTCCAGTCGAAGCTCAAGCGCGGCATAATTCGATGCCGCGCGACGCAGGTCGATAAACGCTCGCATGATCTCGACGTTTACGGCGATGGCTCTGTCGCTTCGCAGTACACCCGACAGCATCGCGACCCCGTGCTCGGTGAAGGCCAGCGGGCGCTTGCGGCGGCCGCCGTGGCCTCCACTTGAAATCACAGATTGTGATTTCAAGTTGTCGAACTCCTCCGCGGAGAGCTGAAACATGAAGTCGTCAGGGAAGCGCTGTTCGTTGCGCCTGACTTGCTGAACCAGCGCTCTGGTCTCTACGCCGTAAAGGCCAGCGAGATCCTCGTCGAGCATGACGTGCCGACCACGAACAACAAGAATCCGCCTCCCGATCACGGGAGCCTCGGCAAGCGCCGGTGACCCCCTCTTCTCTGCCGAGTCGGCCATCTAAGAATCATCCCAGATTGACCGGATGTTATTGTCTACATCGGCCTGACCGGACGGTATTTGAACCATGAGGCGACCGCCAGTATCCGCGCGCTGCATAAGGACCGGGCCTAATCCGCGCCAGCCTCGGGTGGGCTGAATCCGACGGGCCGCTTCGGCCGCGCGGGCGGAGAGATCAACTGTCGCAGCGTCTTGAAGATCTCGTTCAACTGCTCGTCGTGCTTGCTCAGCCGGGAACTCGCGTCGCGTTCCAGTTGATCGAGCCGTACCTCCAACGCCGAGTAGCCCGCAGCCGCGCGGCGCAACTCGACAAACGCTCGCATGATCTCGATGTTGACGGCAACGGCCCGCTTACTTCGTAGGACGCCCGAGAGCATCGCCACGCCCTGCTCGGTGAAGACGTAGGGAGCGTAACGCCGCCCGCCGCGTCCGACGTTTGAGGTCGCAATCTGCGACCTCAAAGCCGCCGCCTCGGACCTATCCAGCTGGAACATGAAGTCCTCTGGGAAGCGTTCAAGGTTCCGTTTGACCTGCTCGACCAAGCGTTTCGTCTCAACGCCGTAGAGATCCGCGAGGTCTTCGTCGAGCATCACCTGCTGCTTGCGGACGACCAGAATTCGCTTCTCGATCGCCGGAGCCGCGATCAACTCGACCGCTGTCTCTTTCTGCGCCGAGTCGGCCATCTGAGAATCATCCCAGATAGGCCGGACGTTGTTGTCTACATCGGGGCGCCCGGATTTGAACCGGGGACCTCACCGACCCGAACGGTGCGCGCTACCAGGCTGCGCCACGCCCCGAAGGAGGCGATTATCTCAGAGCCGGCCGTGCGGGGTGTTGTTCCGCGGAATCGCTACCCGGCGACGCTGAGGCTGGAGCCGGCGGTGACGTCGGGGTAGTCGTCGAGGCGCAGCGGGGCTGCCAGCATCGTGCGGCGGTCGCCGGCCTCGCCGAGCGGGACGGGCCAGAGGCCCTCGTTGCGGCATTCGGTCGCCGGCTCGCGCAGTTCAGGGGGTGGCTGGGAGAGGGAGACGAAGGCGCCGTCGGGGCTGTGCAGGAGCAAATGGCGCCGTGCAGGGTGCGGAGGCGGTTCCGGTCGGCGGGGCCGGCGTCCGATTCGAGCCGGTTGGCGAGCTCGACGCGGACTCGGCGCAAGCCGGGGGAGATCTCGTCGACCCAGGCTTCGACCGTCGCATGCAGCGGCTCCCAGCTCCAGGCGATCGTCCCGGCTGCCGCGCCGCGCTCGCGCAGCTCGGCGCTGCGGCGGCCGGCTCTGCGCAGCTCTGCTGTGCGGTCGGGCAGCTCGGCGAGCGTCACCTCGTGCTCCTCCAGCTCCTCGCCGCTGTCATAGCGGCGGCCGGCCGCGAGCAGGCTCTCGACCGGGTTGCCGTCCGGGTCGTGGATCTGGCGCCGGATCGTCTGGGCGAAGCGGGCCGTCACCTCGATCCGGGGGTCGGCTCCCTCGATCAGGCACTCGGCGTGCAGCAACTCCCGCCCGTCGGGCCATGCGCGCGGGCTCACTTCACCCCGCACCTCGATTCGTCGGCGCAGTTCGCTGCTCATCTGGACGGGCCCTGTACCCATCTCGCGTCAAATGAAACACACTTGCACGGACAGGATTACCTTTCGACGCGATTTACCCCGCACCTTGCGGGTAGATGGCAATCGCGCCGGCCGGCGAGCAGTCAGCCACCGACCTGCGCCGCGGCCCACGGCGCCACCAGCGAGAGCGTCGCCAGGGCGAAGACCAGGCCGGCGAGCAGCGAGGCGATCAGCAGGCTGACCCGCATCCCCGAGCCGGCGAGCGCCGCCTCGCGGCCGCCCGCCCGGCGCCAGTCGGGGGCGGCCAGGCGGGGCACCTCGAGCACGTGGCCGAGCACGTGGACGGTCATCATCACCACCCAGGCGACGAAGCTCGCCTTGTGCAGGAAGACGACCGTGTCGTTCCTCGGCCCTTCGACCATCAGCCAGACGCCGGTCGCGAAGAGGGCGAGCGTGGTCGCGACGACGCCCGGCGCGAGCAGCCGCATCGCCGCCGGCGGCGGGCCCTTGCGCCGGTAGGGCGGGTTGCCGGAGTAGTAGCGGGCGAAGCGGTAGCCGGTGCTGGCGAGCTTCAGCAGCACCGGCGGGATCAGCAGCACGCCGATGAAGATGTGCGGCCCGATCAGCCGGCCGACGAACGGGATCGTCGCCCCCTCGGCCGCCAGCAGGACGAGCAGCAGCGCCGCCGCGCCGCCGGTCAGGCGAGCGTTGCCGGCGACGCCGTCCCCTGCCACGGGCCGGACGGCGCGCATCGCGGGGAGTGCCTGCTCGGTCTGCATCGTCGGCACCCTGTCGGCCGAGGCTCACGGTTGTCTAAGGGATCGGTGAGAGATCTCTCACCGGCTTCTCAGCGCCGGTTTAGCCACGGCGGCGAGCGTTTCGAGCATGCGAAAGGGTCTTGTATCGCCGGCGACGGCTTTGCTGCCGCTGCGCCTTTTCCTCGGCCTCACCTTCGTCTACGCGGGGATCCAGAAGCTCAGCGACCCCGGCTTCCTGCACGCCGGCGCGCCGACCTACATCGGCGCCCAGCTCGAAGGCTTCGCCGGCGGCACGCCTGGCAGCTTCATCCTCAAGGCCTTCGCGATCCCGATCCCGGTCGAGGCGGGGATCGGCGTGGCGCTGGCCGAGATCACGATCGGCATGCTCGCCGCGGCGGGCCTCTACACCAGGGTCGCCGCCGCCGCCGGGCTCGGCCTCAACCTCCTGCTCTTCCTCACCGCGAGCTGGCACACGACGCCCTACTTCCTCGGCCCCGACATCGTCTTCACCTTTGCCTGGCTGCCCTTCGTGCTCGCCGGCGCCGAGGGCCAGCCCGCCCTCGACAACGTCGTCGACCGCCCGGCGGTGGCGCAGCGCACCCGCTTGCGGCCGTTCGACGTCGAGGAGGGAGACGCGGTGGCGCTCGACCCCGGCTCGACCCGGCGCACGCTGCTGCTCGAGCTCGGCGCGGGGGCCGCGGCGATCGCCGGGATATCGCTGCTGGCACGCGGCGCCTACTCGGCGCCGCGCAGCTTCGCCCGGGGGTCCTCCTCGGGTTCGGGGCGGGGCGCGGGCGGAAAGCCGGCGGCGCATGGGGGCGGCGAGGCGGGACAGGCGGGCTCCGGCGGCGGAGCGTCGAAGGTTCCCTCCAACGCGGTCGAGCTCGGCCCCGCCAGGCGACTGCCGAGCGGCAGCGCCGCCACCTACAGCGACCCGGGCGACGGCGCTCCCGACATCGTGATCCGCGACTCCAACGGCGGCATCAGGGCGTTCAGCGCCGTCTGCACGCACGCCGGCTGCACCGTCGGCTACGAGAGCGGGACGATCGTCTGCCCCTGTCACGGCGGCGAGTACAGCGCCGAAACCGGCGAAGTGATCGCCGGCCCGCCGCCGGCGCCGCTCGAACCGCGCCGGGTGCTCGAGGCGAACGGCAAGATCTACGCGCTGCCGAGCTGAAAAACCGAGCGCCGTAGAGGTTCTGTTCGCTCAGCGGTAAAAACCTCTACAGCGGTCGGTCAAGTGTCTGCGGGTTCGAAGCCGCCGAGCTCGAAGGCGACGCGGGCGCCGCCGAGCGGCGAGGGCTCGGCCCAGATGCGACCGCCGTGCAGCTCGACGATCTGGCGGGCGATCGCCAGGCCGAGGCCCGCGCCGCCCGAGCGCCGGTCGCGCGCCGCCTCGCTGCGGTGGAAGCGGTCGAAGACCCGCTCGCGCTCGGCCGCCGGGATGCCCGGTCCGTCGTCGTCGATGCGCACCGTCAGGCGCCCGCCGTGAGCGAAAGCGCTGAGCGCGACTCGCCCCTGCGGTCCGGCGTGGCGGCGGGCGTTGCCGACGAGATTGCGCAGCACCTGGGTCAGCGCCTCGGGGTCGCCGAGCAGCGTGCCGCGCGGCAGCTCACCCAACTCCGCTCCGTCCGGCGATCCGTCGGCGGCGAGGCGCTCGAGGAAGTCCGGCAGCGCGACCGGCTCCGGCCGCAGGCGGGCGTCCTCTTCGAGCCGCGCGAGCACCAGCATGTCGTCGACCAGGCGCTCGATCCGCGCCGCCTCGATCAGCGCCAGCCGCTCGACCCTGTGCACCTCGGCGGCGTCCGGCTGCTCCTGCCGGGCAAGCACTTCGAGCTGGCCGCGGATCGCCGTCAGCGGCGTGCGCAGCTCGTGCGAGGCGTCGGAGACGAAGCGCCGCTGGCGCAGGAAGGCCTCGTCGAGCCGGCTGAAGCGCTGCTCGAAGGCGGCGGCGACGAGGTAGCCGGCGATCAGCGCCCCGGCGAGCGCGATTCCGCCGGCGACGAGCACCGTGCGTTCCACCTCGGACTGCGCGTCGCGCTGCACCGATCCCTGCTCGTCGCGCAGCTCGAACCGCACTGCGACGAGCGCGGCGAGGAAGGCGGTGACGATGATCGCCCCGATCGCCAGCGCCAGGCGGGAGCGCAGCCCGAGCCGCGACCAGACCTGCCTCACGCGCCGTCCGCCAGGCGGTAGCCGGCCGCGCGCACGGTCTCGATCGGGGCCGGGGAGCCGAGCCCGGCGAGACGGCGCCGCAGGTAGCCGATGTAGACCTGGACGATGTTCGTGCCGGGGTCGTGGTCGTAGCGCCAGACCGCGGCGAGGATCTCGGCCCGCGTGCAGACCTGGCCCGGGCGGCGCATCAGGTAGGCGAGCAGCTCGGCCTCGCGCTCGGGCAGCCGCACCGAGGCGCCGTCGCGCTCGACCCGGCGCGCGAGCAGGTCGAGCCGCATGCCCGCC
This sequence comes from uncultured Solirubrobacterales bacterium, assembly GCA_963835315.1. Classification (GTDB taxonomy): domain Bacteria; phylum Actinomycetota; class Thermoleophilia; order Solirubrobacterales; family 70-9; genus VRUE01. The sequence continues at coordinate 11,623 of CAWIFA010000040.1, forward strand.
GCCTCGAGCACGGTCGGCGTTTCGCCTGAGGGCTGGCGCAGCCGCGCCCGCACCCGCGCCAGCAGCTCGGCGAAGGCGAAGGGCTTGGTCATGTAGTCGGTGGCGCCGCGGTCCAATCCCTCGACCCGGTCGGCGACTTCGCCCCTCGCGGTCAGCACGATCACCGGCAGGGCGGGCTTGGCGTCGCGGATCGCGCCGAGCACCTCGAGCCCGTCGCGTCCCGGCAGCATGCGGTCGAGCACCACCAGGTCGAAGCCGTCGGCGAGCGCCAGCCGCTCTCCCTCGACCCCGTCGCCGGCCACCGTCACCTCGTAGCCCTCGGCCGCGAGACCGCGTTCGAGGAAGTCGGCGATCGCCGCTTCGTCCTCGACCACCAGGAGCTTCATGGTGTCGATGCTACTTCTGCCCGTACGGCGACCGCCGTCGAGTTTTTGATCGCCATGCGACGAAAACCTCTACGACTCTCCTGTTCCCGGTTCGAAAGTCGGGTATGGATAGGTCATGGACGCGAAGCGCCCCATTGGGGCGATCGACCGCTACCAGCAGCGCCACGCCGCGCTCGCCGTGCCGCTCGCGGTGGTGAGGAAGTTCGGCGACGACCAGGGCGGCAACCTGGCCGGGCTGATCGCTTTTCGCGCCTTCTTCTCGCTCTTCCCGCTGCTGCTGCTGCTGACCACGGTGCTCGGCTACGTGCTCGCGGGAAACCCCGACCTGCGCCGGGAAGCAGTCGACTCGGTGCTCACCCAGTTCCCGGTGATCGGCGAACAGATCCAGGTCGGCTCGCTGGAGGGCAACGGGGTCGCGCTGGTGGTCGGCGTCTTCGGCTCTCTGTGGGCGGGCTTCGGCGTCGTGCTCGCCACCCAGCACGCACTCGACCGCGTCTGGGCCGTCCCCTTTCGCGACCGGCCCGACTTCCTCACCTCGCGCCTGCGGGCGCTGGTCCTGCTGATCGTCCTCGGCACCCTGACCCTCGCCTCGACGGTCGCCTCCGGCCTGGTCGGGGGCGGCTCCGGCCTGCTCGGGCCGGTCGGCGGGATCGCGATCTCGGTCGGGATCAACCTGCTCGTCTTCGGCGCCCTCTTCTCCCTGCTGGGCGCGCGCGAGGCCTCGTTCTCGAAGCTGCTGCCGGGCGTCGTCGTGGCCGCCGTCTGCTGGTCCGGGCTGCAGCTCGTCGGCGGCTATTTCGTCTCGCACCAGGTGCGCAACGCGACGCCTGCGTACGGCACCTTCGCCCTGGTGCTCGGCCTGCTCGTCTGGATCAACCTCGGCGCGATGGTGACCGTGCTGGCCGCCGAGCTCAACGTCGTCCGCGAGCGCCGGCTCTGGCCCCGCAGCCTGCTCGGCGCGGGTCGTGAGGAGGACGAGCGGGTGATGCGGGCGCTGGCCAAAGCCGAGGCGCGCGAGGACTCGCAGAGGATCAGCGTCGACTTCGACCGGCGGTAGCCCGCAGGAGGTTTGAGCGTGGCCGTTCGGGGGCACCCGGGGGGGACGGACAAGAGAGCAGATCCCAACCCGAAAGGAGCATCGATGTCCGATGAGCTGAATGGCAAGCGAGTCGCCTTTCTATTCGCCAACGAGGGCGTCGAGCAGGTCGAGCTGACCGAGCCGCTGCAGGCCGTCCGCGAGGCCGGGGCCGAGGCGGAGCTGCTGGCCCCCGAAGCGGGCGAGGCGCAGGCCTTCAACCACCTCGACAAGGGCGACGTCTTCGACGTCGGCGCGGTCGGCGAGGCAGACGCGGGCGAGTTCGACGCCCTCGTCCTGCCGGGCGGGGTCGCCAACCCCGACCAGCTGCGCACCTCAGAAGACGCGGTCGCCTTCGCGCGCTCGTTCTTCGAGTCCGGCAAGCCGGTCGGCGTGATCTGCCACGGGCCCTGGACGCTGATCGAGGCCGGCGTGGTGCGCGGCCGAACGCTGACCTCCTGGCCGAGCCTGCAGACCGACCTGCGCAACGCCGGCGCCGAGTGGGTCGACGAGGAGGTCCACGTCGACGACGGCCTGGTCAGCAGCCGCAAACCGGATGACCTCGCGGCCTTCAAGCGCGAAGATCGTCGAGGAGTTCTGTCGAGGGCGTCCACGACCGTCAGCGAGAGAGGACCGCGGCGGCATAACGCCGTCGCGGCACACGGGAGAGGAGAGACAAATGACCATCGCGGGCGCGATTCTGCTGATCGTGGTCGGGGCGATCCTGACCTTCGCCACCAACATCCACGTCCAGGGGGTGAACCTCGACATCATCGGCTGGATCCTGATGATCGCCGGCGCCGCCGGGCTCGTCCTCGCCTTCTTCCAGGAGGCGATCTGGACCGAGCGCAGCCGGCGCCGCGAAGTCGCCGCCGAAGAGCGGCGCGAAACCCCACCCCGCTACTAGCGGGCTCGAACCTCGATGGTCCGCCGCCCGGTCAGCCGGAGCGGCGGGCATCGGCTCGAAGCTGGGTGTAGCGACGGCGCCGCGCGGGTAAGCAGGCTGACATGTACGTCGTCCCGATCATCATCCTGGTCCTGCTGGCGATCGTCGCCGTCGCCTGGTCGCCGATCTTCGCGGTGATCCTGGCCGCGATCGCGTTCGTCGCCTTCCTCGCCATCGTCGGACTGCGCCCGCGCGCCGACGAGAAGATCGAGCCGCCGACCGGCTCGGCCGGCAAATACGAGGACGAGACGCACAAGGGCGCCTGGGGCGAGCCGCGCCCCTGATCCAGAGCCCTACATAGACTTTTCGCCGGCGGGCAATTACTGTCTTTTCAGTACAGACGCGGGACGGCTATCGGAGGCTTGCAATCGACTGGATCGCGATATTGGTGGCGGGCCTCGCGGCGCTGGTCGTGCTGCTCCTGCTGGCGATCATGGCGATGCGCGAGCGCCGCGCCCGGCAGCGCTTTCAGATCCTCGCCGACATCGCCGCCGTCTCCGACGCCGCCGCGCCGCTGGAGGAGACCTTCGACGCGATCTGCGCGATCCTCGTCCCGCAGATCGCTGACTTCTGCATGATCGACGTACTCGACGAGAGCCGCGTCCCGCGCCGCGCCGCGGTGCGGGTCGCCGCCGGCGGCAAGCCCGAGTTCGAGCGCGGGCTCGCCGAACGGATGCCCTCGACGCCGCCGCGCATGGTCGCCGGCGAGGGCTCATCGCTCGAGCCGCGCTTCTACGAGCGCCTGTCCGAAGAGGACGTGCGCGGCCTCTCCCACGACGAGGAGGACTTCGAGTTCCTGCGCAGCCTCGGCATGCGCTCGGCGATCACCGTCGCCCTGCAGGCGCGCGGCGAGGTGACCGGGGCGCTGACCCTCGCGGTGGCCTGGTCGAGACGGCGCTACAAGCGCGAGGACTCCCGCTTCGCCTGGATCCTCTCCGGCCGCGTCGCCCTGGCGCTCGACAACGCCGGCCTCTTCGCCGACCTCGAGCGGGCCGAGCGGGCGCGCTCACGGATCGCCGAGACGCTGCAGCGCGGCCTGCTGCCGCCGCCGCTGCCCCACATCCCGGGCTGGTCGGTGGCGGCGATGTACCGGCCGGCGGGGGCGGAGAACGAAGTCGGCGGCGACTTCTATGACCTCTTCCGCGTGCCGGGAGGCTGGATGCTGGCGATCGGCGACGTCACCGGCCGCGGCGCCCACGCCGCCTCAGTCACCGCCGTCGCCCGCTACACGCTGCGCACCGCCGCCGTGCTCACCGACGACCCGCTGGTCGCCCTGCGCACGCTGAATCGCGCCCTGCTCGCCCGTGGCGATTCAGCCCTCTGCAGCCTCGCTGCGATGACCTTGAGCGAAGACCCGGCGGAGGCGATCCGCCTCGCCGTCGCCGGCCACCCGCCGCCGCTGCTGGTCGACGGCGAGGAGGTCAGGGAGGTCGCCGGCGCGGACCCCGTGCTCGGGGCCTTCCCGGACGCCGAGTGGAGCCTCTCCCGTGTCGAGGTCCGGCCCGGCCAGCAGATCGTCGTCGTCACCGACGGCATCACCGAGGCGCAAGGGCCCGAAGGCCGCTTCGGCGAGACGCGCCTGCGCGCTCAGCTCAGCGGCGCCGGCAACCCGGCGCTCGCCGTGCAGCGGCTCGAGGGCTCGCTGCACGCCTTCACCGAGGGCAGGCTCGACGACGACGTGGCGATGCTGGCGATCGCCCGGGCCTCGGACGGTCGCCCGACCGTCGCGACCGATGTCCTCGTCGGCCAGTCGGCGCCCACTCCCCGGCCCGAGATGAATTGATGCCGCGATCGAACCTGGCGCTGGTCAAGCGCCTGTATGAGTGCTTCAACGACCGCGACGAGACCTGCATCGTCGAGCTCTGCGACGAGGCGATGGAGTTCTTCCCCGTCGTCACCGCCGAGGCGGTCGGCCGCGAGGCCCCCTACAAGGGCGAGGCCGGCCTGCGCGACTACCTGGCCGACGTCGCCAAGGTCTGGGAAGAGCTGCATATCTCGCCCGACGAGGTCGAGGCGCGCGGCGGGGCGCTGCTGGTCCGCGGCCGCGTCTACGCGCGCAGTCGCGAGCTCGGCATCCGCGACGTGCCCGTGGCCTGGATCTGGCAGGTGCGCGACGGCCGCTTCGTCCGCGGCGAGGTCTTCCCGGACCCCGAGCAGGCAACCGCGCGCTTCGCCGCGATTGTCGCCGGCGGCACCCTGTAGCCCTACTCGAACCCCCGAACGCGGTAGAGGTTTTGCCCGTATGGTGGTTCAAACCTCTACCGCGCCGGGTAGTGGGCGGTCATCGCGAACTTCGAAGACAAGGTCGTCGTCGTCACTGGCGCCGGATCCGGGATCGGCAGGGCGATCGCCCGCCGCTTCGGCAATGACCGCGCCAAGGTCGCGCTGCTCTCGCGCGGCGAGGAGGCGCTCGACGGCGTCCGCGGCGAGGTCGAGGCGGCCGGCGGCACGGCGCTGGCGATCCCCACCGACGTCTCCGACGCGTCCGCGGTCGAGGCCGCGGCCGAGCGGATCGAGGCGGAGCTGGGCCCGATCGACGTCTGGGTGAACGACGCGATGACGACCGTCTTCTCCTTTTTCGACGAGATCGATCCCGACGAGTACCGGCGCGCGACCGACGTCACCTACCACGGCGCCGTCTGGGGCACCCGCTCGGCGCTCAAGCGCATGCTGCCGCGCGACAGCGGCGTCATCGTCGAGGTCGGTTCGGCGATGGCCTACCAGGGCATCCCCCTGCAGGCGCCCTACTGCGGCGCCAAGCACGCGATCAAGGGCTTCTTCGACTCGCTGCGCACGGAGCTGCGGCACAAGGGCTCGAAGGTCCACGTGACGATGGTCCAGCTTCCCGGCGTCAACACGCCGCAGTTCGACCACAATCGTTCGAAGATGCCGCAGCACCCGATGCCGGTGCCGCCCGTCTACCAGCCCGAGGTCGCCGCCGACGCCGTCCACTGGGCGGCCGGCCACCGCCGCCGCCAGGTCTACGTCGGGGTCCCCACCGTCTATACGGTGCTGGGCAGCAAATTCGCCCCCTGGCTGGCCGAGCGCTACCTCGCCCGCACGGCGGTCAAGGGCCAGCAGACCGAAGGCCCGCCGACCGAGACCAATCGCCAGGGCAACCTGATGGCACCGCCCGAAGAGGACCCCGGCGCGCACGGCGTCTTCGACGAAATGGCCCACAGGCGCAGCGCCCAGTGGTTCCTCAGCCGCCACCGCGGCGCCCTCACCGGCCTCTTCGCCGCCGGCGCCGGCGCCGTTGCGCTGTTCGCTGCGCCACGACTCCTATCGCAGCAGCGCTGACCGCGAGCCCGCCCCCGACCAACGCGGCTTCGCGCAGCCGGCCGTTGCCGTTCTGGACCAGGTCGGGGTAGGCGCTCTCGGGGTGGGCGCCGGTGACGCCGACGGGGCCGTGGTCGAGCGCCATCGCGATCACCTGGGCGGTGTGCAGGGCGCGGCGCTCGCTCAGCTGTTCGATCTGGGTCTTGCAGGAGAAGCCGTCGGCGATCAGCAGGGTTTCCTCGCCGGCCTCGCGCACCGCCGGCAGCAGGCGGGCCTGCTCGGCGATCTGGCGCGAGATCTCGTCGTGCTCGCGCTCGAAGCCGAAGGAGCCGGCGAGGCCGCAGCAGCCGGTGTCGAGCAGCTCGGCGTCGAGGCCCAGCCGCTCGAACAGCTCCTGCTCGGCGCTCATCCCCATCGTCGCCTCCTGGTGGCAGTGGCCGTGGACGAGCGCCCGGCGGTTCAGTTGCGGCGGCGTCCCAGTCGGGCGCATGCCGCTGCAGGAACTCGGCCAGGGTCAGCGTCTGCAGCGAGAGGCGCTTCGCGTCCTCGTCGTGCGGCATCAGGTTCGGCAGCTCGTCGCGGAAGGCGGCGACGCAGCTCGGCTCGATCCCGACCACCGGCGTCCCCTCGTGGATGTGCGGGGCGAGCGCGTCGAGCATGCGGCGCCAGAAGAGCTTCGCCGCGTCGAGCATCCCGTAGTCGTAGAGCGGCCGCCCGCAGCAGAGCGCCGGGGCGGGCACGACCACTCGGAAGCCGGCGTCCTCGAGCACCCGCACGGCGGCCTTCATCGGCTCGGGATGGAGGAAGTTGTTGAAGGTGTCGGGGAAGAGCACGACCGGGTCGGCGTTCGGGTTGACCGCGCCTCGCCGCTGCCACCAGGCCTTGAAGGTCTGGTGCGCGAACGGCGGGATCTCGCGCTCGCCGCTCAGCCCGCCGGCGCGCTTGACGATGCGGCCGACGCCGGGCGCTTGCGTCAGCAGGTTGGCGAGCCGCGGCACGTGCTGGGCGAGCCGCGCGTGCAGCATGATCAGCCCCATCGAGTAGGCGGGCAGCGGCCGCAGGCGCCGCTTGTAGTGGCCGGAGAGGAACTCGGCCTTGTAGGTGGCCATATCGACGCTGACCGGGCAGTCGCCCTTGCAGCCCTTGCAGGAGAGGCAGAGGTCGAGCGCCTCGCGGACCTCCGCGGAGCGGAAGCCGTCGGCGATCGTCTCGCCCTCCAGCATCTCGTAGAGGATCCGCGCCCGGCCGCGCGTCGTGTGCTCCTCGTCCTTGGTCGCCATGTAGCTCGGGCACATCGTGCCGCCGGCGGCGTCGCGGCATTTGCCGGCGCCGACGCAGCGCAGCGCCGCGTGGGCGAAGCTGCCGCCGTCCTCGGGGTAGGCGAAGTGGGTCTCGACTTCCGGCGGCGCGTAGTCGGAGCCGAGCTTCATGTTGGAGACGATCGGATAGGGGTCGACGACCTTGTGCGGGTTCATCCGGTTGTCCGGGTCCCAGATCCGCTTCATCTCGCCGAACGCGCCGACCAGCTCCTCGCCGAACATCTTCGGCAGCAGCTCAGCCCGCTGCTGGCCGTCGCCGTGCTCGCCCGACAGCGAGCCGCCATGCTCGACCACGAGGTCGGCGGCGCGGTCGAGGAAGCGCCGCCAGTCGCGCAGCCCGCCGGCGCTGCGCAGGTCGAAGTTGATCCGGCAGTGGACGCAGCCGTCGCCGAAGTGGCCGTAGAGCGCCGCGCGGTACTCGAACTCGTCCATCAGGTCGCGGAAGCCGCGCAGGTAGGAGCCGAGCCGCTCCGGCGGCACCGCGGCGTCCTCCCAGCCGGGCCAGTGGTCGCGCTCGCCCTCCACGTAGGAGGTCGCGCCGAGGCCGGCCTCGCGGATCGCCCACAGCCGCTGCTCTTCGGCGACGTCGTCGAACAGCCTCATCGCCGGCGCGGTCGCGTCGCGGCGCAGCGCCTCCATGCACTGTTCGGCGCGTGCGTGGCTCTGCTCGCGCGAGTCGGCGCTGAACTCGACCAGCAGCCAGCCCTCGCCTTCCGGCAGCAGCGGCACCTCGCCCTCGTGCTGTCCCTTCTGCACCATGTCGTCGATCAGCCGGCTGTCGATCCCCTCGAGGCCGACCGGGCCGTGGCTGAGGATCTCCGGCACGTGGTCGGCCGCTTCGAAGACCGTCGGGTAGCCGAGCACGAGCAGCGAGCGGGCCGGGGGGGAGTGGACGAGCCGCACCGTCGCCTCCAGGATCGTCGCCAAGGTGCCCTCCGAGCCGACCAGGGCGCGGGCGACGTTGAAGCCCTTCTCGGGCAGCAGCTCGTCGAGGTTGTAGCCGGAGACGCGGCGCGGGATGTCGGGGTAGCGCTCGCGGATCCGCTCGGCGTGGCGGTCGCGCAGCTCGCGCATCGCCCGGTAGATCTCGCCGCGCCGCCCGCCCGCCGCGACGATCTGCTCCAGCTCCTCCTCGCTCGTCGGCCCGACCCGCATCCTCAGGCCGTCGTAGGTGACGATCTCCAGCTCTTCGACGTTGTCGGCGGTGCGGCCGGCCATCACCGAGTGGACGCCGCAGGAGTTGTTGCCGATCATGCCGCCGAAGGTCGCGTATTCGTGGGTCGAGGTGTCGGGGGCGAAGGTGAGCTCGTGCCGGCTCTCGGTGATCGTGGCAAGCTGGTCGCGGATCACCCCCGGCTGCACGCGCGCGATCTTGCGCTCCGGGTCGATCTCGACGATCTCGCGCATGTACTTCGACGTGTCGATGACCACCGCTACGTTGGTCGTCTCGCCCGAGAGGCTGGTCGCGCAGCCGCGCGGCAGCAGCGGCGCCCCGTGCTCGTGGCAGGCGCGGACCGCGGCGACCACGTCCTCGGCGTGCTTCGGGATCACCACGCCGAGAGGCGGCTGGCGGTAGTTGGAGCTGTCGTGCGAGTAGATCGCGCGCGTGCCGGCGTCGAAGCGCACCTCGCCCTCGAGCGCGGCGGTGAGCTCGCGCTCCAGCGACTTCAGGTCGATTTCCTCGACGCCCTCCGGCGCCAGCGTCGCGTGCCCGCTCATCGCACGCCCTTCCGGTGCGCCTTTTGACGCCATGGTGAGCAACAGGCGCACCGGAACCTCATACGGCGAACTCCTGCGCGTCGGCGCGCTTCAGCTCGAGGCCGTGGCCGGGGCGCGAGCGGTCGGGGACGAGGCGGCCGCCCTCCGGGTCGAGCGTGCCGTCGAACAGCAACCGCTCGAGCCGCACGTGGTCGTGGAAGTACTCGAGGTGCTCGAGCGTCTCGATCGCGCAGCAGGCGTGAGCGGAGACCGCCGGCGCACAGTGGGCCGAAAAGCGGCGCTGCGCCGCCTTGCAAACGCCGTCGGCGCGCAGCATGTTGGTGATCCCGCCGACCCGCGTCACGTCGGCCTGCACGATGTCGACGCAGGGGGCGAGCTGACCGAGCTGCTGCAGCCCCCACTCGTACTCGCCGGCGGCGATCGCCATCCCTGCCGGGCCGCGCTCGCGCACGAAGGCGAGCCCGGCACGGTCGTCGGAGCTGACCGGCTCCTCCAGGTAGGAGACGCCGTGCTCGGCGTAACGCTCGGCCTCGCGCAGCGCCCGCTTCGGCGCGAAGGCGCCGTTCGCGTCGACCATCAGCTCGACCCCGGCGCCGATCGCCTTGCGGCAGAGGGCGAGCCGGTCGGGGTCGCGCCCCGGCTCGCGGCCGACCTTGACCTTGACCCGCGACAGCCCGGCCTCGATCCATCCTTCCAGCTGATCGCGCAAGCGCTGCGGCGAGTAGGACGTGAAGCCGCCGCTGCCGTAGACGGGCACGCCCTCGTGGAAGCGGGGGAGGGCGTCGGCGAGGCAGAGGCCGAGCAGCTTCGCCTTCAGGTCCCAGAGCGCGATGTCCACCGCGGAGACCGCCATCGCGCCGACGCCGGGGCGACCGGCGTTGCGGATCGCCGCCTGCATGGCGGACCAGGCGGCGGGCGGCGAGAGGGCGTCGCGTCCCTCGACGACGGCGCCGAGCTTCGACTCGACGAAGCTCGCGACCGCGACGTCGCCGTAGGCGTAGCCGAGCCCGGTCGCGTCGCCCGCGTGTGCCTCGACCACGACGATCGTCGTCGAGTCCCAGCGCAGCGTGCCGTCTGACTCCGGCTCGTCGGTGGGGACGGTGAAGGCCGAGACGTCGAGGCTGCCGATCGGCGCCTCGACCGCCTCGCCTTCGGGCGCGGCCACCGCAGCCATCAGCCGTTCACGAACTCCTTCAGCTTGCCCTTCAGCGACTGCTTGACGATGCGGGCGCCGTCGGGGTCGCCTTTGACCAGGGCTTTGGCCATCGAGGTCGCCTGTTCGACTTTGATGTGCGGCGGCAGCGGCGGCACCTCGGGGTCGGTGATCGCCTCGAGCAGGACCGGGCGGTCGGCGGCGAGCGCCTCGTCCCAGGCGCCGGCGACCTGCTCGGGGCGGTCGATGCGGATGCCCTTCAGGCCGAGCAGCTCGGCGTAGCGGGCGTAGTCGAAGTCGGGGATGGTCTGCGAGGCCTCGAGTTTCGGGTCGCCGGTCAGCACCCGCTGCTCCCAGGTGACCTGGTTGAGGTCGTCGTTGTGCAGCACGAGGACGATCGTCTGCTTGTTCGGCCATTCCTCGTAGCGGTTGGCGATGTCGATCAGCGCGTTGATCCCGAGCATCTGCATCGCCCCGTCGCCGAGCGCCGCGATCACCGGCCGGTCGGGGTAGGCCATCTTCGCCGCGAAGGCGTAGGGGATGCCCGGGCCCATCGTCGCCAGCGTGCCCGAGAGCGCCGCCCGCATGCCCTTGCGCAGCTTCAGGTGGCGCGCCCACCAGTTCGTCGCCGAGCCCGAGTCGGCGGTGAGGATGCAGTCGTCGGGCAGGCGGGGAGAGAGCTCGTGGAAGACGCGCAGCGGGTTGAGCGGCGTCGCGTCCATCATCGCCCGCGCCGAGAGAACCTCGTCCCAGCTCTCGACCTCCGATTCGATCTGCTCGCGCCAGGAGCGGTCCTGCTTGCGCTCCAGCTGCGGGATCAGCTCGCGCAGCGTGTCGCGCGCGTCGCCGATCAGGCCGACCTCCATCGGGTAGCGGATGCCGACCAGGCGGCCGTCGATGTCGATCTGCACGCCGCGCGCCTGGCCCGGCTCGGGCAGCCACTCCGAGTAGGGGAAGCTCGAGCCGATCATCAGGAAGGTGTCGCAGCCGTCCATCATCTCGTAGCTCGGCTTCGAGCCGAGCAGGCCGATCGGGCCGGTCACGTACGGCAGGTCGTCGGGCAGCACGTCGCGGCCGTTGAGCGCCTTGGCGACGCCGCCGCCGAGCAGCTCGGCGACCTGCTCGACCTCCTCCGCGGCCTGCCGGGCGCCGGCGCCGACGAGGATCGCGACCTTCTCGCCGCCGTTCAGCAGCTCGGCGGCGCGGCGCACCTCCTCGGCCGGCGGGATCACGCGCGAGGGCTTGGGGTCGGCGGCCCCGGTGAAGACCGAGCCGTGGCTCATCGGCGGGTCTTCGTAGGTGGACTCCTGCACGTCCTCGGGGAAGATCAGCGCGGTGACCGAGCGCGAGGCGCGGGCGATCTGCACCGCGCGATCGATCAGATGGCGCGCCTGCGGCGGCGACATGCAGGTCTGGACGAACTCCGAGGCGACGTCCTTGAACAGCGTGTTGAGGTCGACCTCCTGCTGGTAGTTCGACCCCAGCGAGGTCGTCTTCTGCTGGCCGATCAGCGCGACGACCGGCTGGTGGTCGAGCTTCGCGTCGTAGAGGCCGTTGAGCAGGTGAATCGCCCCGGGCCCCGAGGTCGCCATGCAGACGCCGACCTCACCGGTCAGCTTGGCGTGCGCGCAGGCGGCGAAGGAGGCGATCTCCTCGTGGCGCGTCTGCACGAACTCGACCTCCTCACCGTGCTCGTGAAAGCCCCCCAGAATGCCGTTGATGCCATCCCCGGGATAGCCGTAGATCCGGCCCACCCCGTGCTCGTGAAGTCGTCTAAGTACGAATGCGCCAACGGTTTCCGACATCGAAGCTCTTCCCTTCCTCGTCTCCTTGCGGTCCACCGGTCTCCTACCCGGACCGGCCGGCCGAGAAACGACCGCCGTAGAGGCTCGGACCGCATAGCGACGCAAACCTCGACCGCGGCGGGCGGTTCGTTCAGTTCGACACGTAGCGCCTCAGGTCTCCACTCAGCTCGGCGGCCGATTCGTAGGTGCCGATGTGGATGCCGGCGAGGTCGCCGCCGGGGGAGAGGAAGATCGTCGTCGGGGTGCCGTGGAAGGGGGCGAGCGCTTCCAGGTCGGAGCGTTCGACCGGGTAGCTCGGGTAGCTGAGGCGCTGGCTTGCGAGCAGGCTGCGGGTGGCGGCGGCTTCGTCTTCGACGTCGGCGCCGAGGAAGGCGACGCGCTTGCCATGGGCGGCGGAGGCGGCGGCGAAGAGCGGCAGCTCCTCGCGGCACGGCGGACACCAGGAGGCCCAGGCGTTGACTACGACCGGATGGCCGCGCAGCCGCGCCAGCCGCTCTGCCAGCGATTCCCCCTCGATCAGCTCGCCGGCCTGGCGGTGCAGGGCGGCGAGCGGCGGCGGCGAGCCGGCAAGCAGCCTGCGCGCCGCCGCGCGGCTCGGCGCCGCGACATGCGCGCTGGCGGGCGTCGCGCGGGCCTCGCCGCCGCCTCGGGCCGAGTGGATGCGAAGCGAGATGCCGAAGAAGGCGAGCGCGGCGATGGCCGCGACCACGAGGAGAGCGCGCCGCATGGAGGGTGGTTACCCGCGAAGCGGGTAGTGAACCAGGCGAGTTGACCGACCTGGCCCCGATCGCCCATGCCGCAGGCGGCGAATGGAGCGCCGCCGCCGTGCTGCCCGTAGCGGCGGCGACGCTCGCCGCCACCGGCTACGCGCTGCGCGCCCGTGAGCTCTCGCGGCGCGGCCGCTCGATGCCGGCCTGGCGCCAGGCCTGCTTCTACCTTGGCCTCGCGGCGCTGCTCGCGGCGCTGGTCTCGCCGCTCGACCGGATCGCCGAGACCCGCGTCTTCTACGCGCACATGATCCAGCACCTGACGATCGGCGAACTGGCGCCGCTGCTCCTCCTGCTCGGCCTCAGCGGCGCGATGCTGCGGCCGCTGCTCGCCCTGCCGCCGGCGAAGCGCCTGCGCTTTCTCGTCCTGCCGCTGGTGGCGCTGCCGATCTGGGCGCTCAACCTCTACGCATGGCACCTGCCGGCGCTCTACGAACTGGCGCTGGCCAGCGAGCCCGTGCACTGGCTCGAGCACGGCATGTTCTTCGCCGCGGGGCTGCTGATGTGGGGGGCGCTGATCGAGCCGCTGCCCGGGCCGGCCTGGTTCGGCTCCGGCGCCAAAGCGGCCTACGTGCTCGTCGTCCGCGCCCTTGGCTGCGCGATCCTCGGCAACATCCTGATCTGGTCGGGGACCTCGTTCTACCCCGGCTACGCCGAAGGGGAGCGGATCTGGGGCATCTCTCCCCTGCACGACCAGCAGCTCGGCGGCGCGATCATGTTCATCTGGGGGGCGCTGATCACGATCGTCGCCTTCTCCTGGCTCTTCCTGCGCTGGCTGCGCGAGGCCGAGCTGCGCCAGTCGCTGCTCGACGCGGGCGGGGAGGAGCGCGCCGCCGCTAGGGCCGCGCGCTACCGACGGCGCGCTGCCGCTCCAGCTCGGCCTCCCGCTCGGCGCGCCCCTGCTCCGCCTCCACCTCCTCCATCCCCTTGAGGCCGAGGCAGACGCGCCAGGCGAGCAAGCCGATGAGGAAGGGCAGGATCCAGACCGCCACGCGGTAGAACCAGACCTGGCTCATGTAGCTGATCCCGAGCCACACGAGCGTTCGGTCCGAGGCGCCGGCGAGGAAGATCATCACCACCCAGGCGAGGAAGCCGGCGCCGATCGCGGTGCGCACCGGCGCGTCGCGCGGTCGCTGAAGCACGTTGTGGAAACCGCGGTCGCCGGTCCACCGCTGCTCGGCCCAGGGCCAGGCGAGCAGCGCCCCGATGACCACCGTGGGGAAGAGGATGCCGCCCCAGAACGGGTTAGGGACCAGCGTGCGGTTGTCCCAGACGACGACGTCGAAGTGGGGGACGAGCCGCAGGGCGCCGATCAGCCAGCCGAGGTACCAGTCGGGCTGCGCCCCGTTGGTCCCCTGCGAGACGTGGTAGGGGCCCCAGAGCCAGATCGGGTTGATCTGCACCAGGCCGCCGAGCAGCACCAGCGCCGCCGCCACCGCCAGCATCAGGCCGAGCGAGCGCGGCGCCTGCGCCGGGAAGGCCGGCAGGCCGATCAGCTTGCGCTCCCCGGGGACCCGCTTGCGCTTGAACTGCGTGTGGTGGCGCGACGCGACCAGCGCCAGGTGGGCCGTCAGCAGGCCGCCGATCAGCAGCGGCAGCAGGAAGACGTGGGCGATGTACATGCGCGACCAGAAATCCGGCGCGCCGGGGAACGGATGGCCGAAGATCGCCAGCATCAGGTTGGCGCCGACGAAGGGGATCGAGAGCCCGACCGCGTAGCCGATCGCCAGGCCCATTCCCGACAGCAGGTCGTCGACCAGCGAGTAGCCGAGGTAGCCCTCGAGCAGCGCCGCGAACAGCATCAGCACGCCGATCACGTAGGTCAACTCGCGCGGCTTGCGGTAGGCGCCGGTGAAGAAGACGCGGATCAGGTGCAGGACGATCGCGGCAACGAACACGTCCGCCGCCCAGTGGTGCGTCTGGCGGATCAGCAGCCCCGCCTTGACGTCGAAGGAGATGTGCAGGACGGAGATGTAGGCCTTGCTGGCCTCGATGCCGTGCAGCGGCGCGTAGCTGCCTTCGTAGGTGTCCTTCGCCGTGCTCGGTTCGAAGAAGAAGGTCAGGTAGACGCCGGTCGCGACGAGCACGATGAAGGCGTAGAGCGCGACCTCGCCGAGCAGGAACGACCAGTGGTCGGGGAAGGCGTAGCGCAGCGTCTTCTTCAGCATCGGCGCGACGCCGCTGCGCTGGTCGAGGAAGCGGACGGTCCTGCGGATCACGACGAGGGCCTCCGCGTGCGCACGCCCCAGAAGGCCGGCCCGACCGGTCCCGAGAACTGGCCGGCGGCGCGCAGGTCGCCCTCCGAGTCGACGAGCAGCGGCAGCTGCGGCAGCGGCCGCCCGGCCGGGCCGAAGGTGACCTCGGCGCCGCGCGCCGGGTCGAAGGTCGAGTAGTGGCAGGGACAGACCAGCGCCGGCCCCGGCTCGGCCTCGGGGAACTTGGGGTCGCGGTAGAGCGCGATCGCGCAGCCCGCGTGGGTGCAGATCTTCGAGTAGGCGACGATCCCCTCCGGCGTCCAGCCCCTGCGGCCGGCGGGCATTTCCAGTTCGTCGGGATCGAGGCGGACGACGACCAGCGGCGCCGCCAGCTCGTCGCGGTAGGCGTCCTCCGGGTAGGCGGTGTAGAAGGTCCCTTCCTCGATCTCGTCGGCTCGGAGCGGCTTGCCGTCCTCGTCGACCAGGCGGCGGTCGCGCCGCCAGGGCGAGTAGTAGAAGGACTCCGTGTCGAGGATCGGGCCGAAGGAGGCCGCCGGGACGATCAGCGCCGCCCCGAGCGCCGCCCCGGCCGCCCCCGCGGCGCCGATCAGCAGTCGCTTGCGGGTGAAGCGGCCGCCGCTCTCGGCGACAAGCTGGTCGACGGCGTCCTGGTCGGCCGGGTGCTCGGTCACCGGGTAGTCCTCCACCAGCTCTTCGTCGTCGGCCGGGAACAGCTTCTCGCCGGCGAGGATCGCCGCCGCCGCGAGTAGCGCCAGCGCGACGCCGAGGCAGAGGCCCAGATACTGGGTCAGGTGAGGCCAGTCGAGCGCGTAGACGACGACGAACATCAGCGCGCAGCTCGCGGCCGCGAGGAGCAGCAGCGCGACGATCAGCTCGGCGCGCCGCCGGCCGGCCTCGTCGCCATCGCTGCGCGGTGGCAGGATCGGCTCGCGCTCGCGCCTGCGCCCGGCGCCGCGGAGGAATCCGAGCGCGGTCAGCAGGACGAGCTTCAGCTTGCTCGGCTTCTTCACGTCTTCAGCCTCCTTCCGATCAGCACGCAGACGCCGGTCAGCACGATCGCCGCGACCAGCCAGGCGACCAGCCCCTCGGGGACGGGGCCGAGGTGACCGATCCCGAGCCCGCCCTCGTCGTCGGGATGGTGGCTGGTGAGGACGTAGGCGACGATCTTGTCCAGGTCCTCGTCGCTGATCTGCGATTTGGGGAACTTCGGCATCAGGAAGGGCCCGATCCGCACGGCCTCGGCGATCTCGGTCGCGTTGGCGTGCTGCAGCACCGGCACCTTTGCGCCGCTCACGTAGCCGCCTTCGCCGACGACCTGATGGCAGCCGGCGCAGTGCTCGGTGAACAGGCTCAGGCCTTCGGTCAGGGCGTGGTAGTCGGGGTGCGGTTCGGGGATCTTCGGACCGCCGGCGAAGCTCGCCACATAGGCGCTGATCGCGGCGATCTCGCGTGAGTTGAACCAGGGCCGCCGCCGTTCGGGCTCTTCGCCGGCGTGGTTCAGCGGCATCCGCCCGGTGCGCAGGTAGAAGTCCGGCGCCAGCTCGCCGACCCCCCGCAGCGAGGGCCCCTGCGCCGTGATGTCGCCGGCGCCGCGGTTGTTCGCCCGCTGGACCCCTTCGCCCATCGGCCCATGGCAGCTGGCGCAGTTGGCGGCGAAGAGCCCGGCGCCGAGCCGCAGCTTGCTCATCTTCGAGCCGCCGGGGACGTGGACGATGCCGCTCGGCGGCTCCGCGAGCGCGACGGTCGCCGCGCCGAGTGCGGCCAGCAGGACCGCCGCGATGAGCGCTTGTCGCCGGCGCCCGCTCACGACTGGTTGCAGACGTGGTAGGTGAGGACGCCGGAGGCGGTCATCACGATCAGCACGAAGAACAGCGAGGAGACCGTCATCCCGACGACGCCCAGGAAGGCGGTGCGGCCCGGTGGCGGCGCGTCTTTGTAGTCGCCGGTGCGGCGGAAGAGCCACAGGGCGGTCAGGCCGGCCGCCAGCGCGACCGCGGCGGAGAAGAGCCCGACGACCAGCGCCCAGGTCCCCAGCGAGATCCCCCACATGCCGCCGGTCGGGCTGCACTCCGCCTCCGCCAGCCAGTATCCGAGGCCCTGCTGGAGGACGTAGGCGGCGGGCGCGCCGAGCACCGCGAACCAGAGCACCGGCGAGACCGGCGAGGAGGGCGGGATGCGCGCCAGGATCGGCTCCAGCGCCTTCATAGCGAGGGCGAGAGCTGGGTCAGCACGACGGCGACCGCCGCGAGGTTGACGAAGTACCAGTAGAGCGCGGTCGCCCGCAGGGCGATCAGCCTGTAGTTGGTCAGGCCGCGCCAGAGCTTCCACAGCAGCCAGGAGTCGAGCGCCAGGCCGACGGCGACGTGGGCGTGGTGGGCGCCGAGCAGCGTGAAGTAGATCGAGGAGTAGGCGTTCTCGCCGGGGCTGAAGCTGTTCATGTCGGAGACGTAGAGGTGGATCTGCAGGCCCAGGTAGGTGGCCTGGAGCGCGGTCGCGGCGGCGAGCAGCCACCAGGCGCGGCGCGCATCGCCCCGCTTCGCCTCGCGCACCGCGAAGAAGACCGGGACGGTCGCCGCCAGCAGCCCGCCGGTGAAGACGAGCGGCAGCACCACTGCGGGCGCCTCGATCCCGCCGAGCGGCCATTCGGAGGCCTTGAAGCGCAGGTAGAAGTAGCTCGCGACCAGGCAGGCGAAGAAGGTCGCCTCGGTCGCGATCAGCAGCGCCATGCCCCACCAGCCGCTCGGCTGGGCGCGCCTCACCGCACCGCCGTAGAGGTTTGACTCGCTATGCGGTGAAAAGCTCGACGGCGCGCTCATGCTTCCTCCGGCTCGCGTCCGTGCCAGGCGGCGAGGACGACGGAGACCAGGACGACGAAGATCGCCGCAGCGAGCCAGCGCTGCAGGATCACCATCGCGAAGACCCCGGAGGTCGCCAGCGCGGTCAGCGGCGGCCAGGGCGACTTCGAGGGCATCTCGAGCGTCTCGTCCCATTCGCCGTCCACGGCGGTGCTGGCGGGCGTCTCGTGCCCGGCTTCGAGCGTCCTGCGCCCGGCCGCGAGATTCTCCTCGTCCTTCTCGCGGTCCTCCCGGTCCCACATCGCGTAGGGGCTGGAGACGGTCGGGATGACGGCGTAGTTGTACTCGGGGGGCGGCGAGGTCGTCGACCACTCGAGCGTGTCGCCGCCCCAGGGGTCGTTGCCGGCCCGCTCGCCGCGGAAGAGGCTGATCGCCAGGTTGGCGGCGACACTGAATAAGCCGATCGCCAGCAGGTAGGCGCCGATCGTCTCGACCAGGTTATAGCTCGTCCAGCCGAGGCTCGCCGAGTAGGTGTAGTCGCGGCGCGGCATCCCCGCCAGGCCCAGCAGGTGCATCGGGAAGAAGGTGATGTTGGTGCCGACGAAGGTCAGCCAGAAGCTCGCCTGCCCCCAGCGCTCGTTGTACATCCGCCCGCTGACCTTGGGGAACCAGTAGAACATCCCGCCGATCAGCGGATATACCGCGGCGCCGAAGATCACGTAGTGGAAGTGGGCGACGACGTAGTAGGTGTCGGTGAGCTGCTGGTCGAAGGGGATCGCGGCGAAGGTGACGCCGGAGAGCCCGCCGACGATGAACAGGACGATGAAGCCGACGATCCACAGCAGCGGCGTCTTGAAGCGCGGCGTGCCGGTGACGATCGTCGTGATCCAGGCGAACAGCTGGATGCCGCTGGGGATCACGATGATCAGGCTCGCGGCGGCGAAGTAGATCGTCGTCGCGGTCGCCAGGCCGACGGCGAACATGTGGTGCGCCCAGACGCCGAAGCCGAGGAAGGCGACGAGGATCTCGGCCAGCGCGACGAGCGGGAAGGCGACCATCCGCCGTCGCGTGAAGGTGGGGATGATCGAGGTCGCGATGCCGAAGGCGGGCAGGATGATGATGTAGACCTCGGGGTGGCCGAAGATCCAGAAGAGGTTCTGCCAGAGGATCGGGTCGCCGCCGAACACCGGGGCGAAGAAGTGCAGCCCCAGCAGCCGTTCGAGCTCGAGCAGGACCAGCGCCGTGTTGAGCGCCGGCAGGGCGAAGACGAGGGCGAAGGAGACGGCGAGGAAGGCGAAGCAGAAGAGCGGCATCCGGTTCAGCGACATGCCCGGGGCGCGCAGCTTGAACACGGTGACGATCACGTTGATCGCACCGGCCGTGGTCGAGATGCCGACGAACAGCAGCCCGAGCGCGTAGAAGTCGATCCCGGGGCCGGGGCTGTAGGCGCTGGAGGCGAGCGGCACGTAGTCGAACCAGCCGGCGCTCGGCGCGTTGCCGGTGAACAGCCCGGCGTAGATGAAGACGCCGGCGCAGAGGTAGATCCAGTAGGAGACCGCGTTCATCCGCGGGAAGGCCATGTCGCGCGCCCCGATCATCAACGGCAGCAGGTAGTTGCCGAAAGCGCCGAGCGACATCGGGATGACGAAGAAGAAGATCATCGTCACCCCGTGCATCGTCATCACTTCGTTGAAGGTGGCGGGGTCGAGCGTCGCCTGGTTGGGCCCGATCAGCTGCGTGCGGATCAGCAGCGCCTCGACCCCGCCGGCGGCGAAGAAGGCGAGCGCGGTGAAGAAGTAGAGGATGCCGATCCGCTTGTGGTCGACCGTGGTCAGCCAGCCGAGCACCCCGGGGCTCTGCTTCCAGATCCGGTCGAGTCGTTCGATCCGGGTGCGCCCGGCGGGCGGCGCGGCGGCCTCCACTACCTCAGCTCCGAGAGGTAGGCGGCGATCGCGTGGAAGCGCGCCGCGCCGAGACCGAGCCCCGGCATCTTGTCGCCCGCCTTGATGCTCTGCGGGTTGCGGATCCAGCGGAAGAGGTTGCGCGGCGTGTTTTCGATCGTGTCGGCGGCGAGCGTCTGGCGGCTGGCGACATGGGTCAGGTTCGGCCCGATCGTGCCACGGGCTTCGGTGCCGGCGATCGTGTGGCAGGAGGCGCAGGCGTTTTCCATGAACAGCCGCTGCCCGCGCCGCGCCTGCGGCGTCGCCGGTTCGCGCCCCGGCCGTTCCTGGTTCGCCAGCCATGTGCGGAAGCGCGCCGGCGGTTCGGCGTAGACGCGGAACGCCATGTGGGCGTGTTGCAGTCCGCAGAACTCGGCGCACTGTCCGCGATAGACGCCCGCTTCGTCGGCGTACAGTTCGATCGTGTTCGGCTGCCCCGGGATCATGTCGACCTTGCGGTTCAGTTCCGGCACCCAGAAGGAGTGGATGACGTCGGCGCTGCGGGCGACCAGGGCGATGTGGGTGCGCGCCGGGATGTGGATCTCGTTCGCGGTCGCGATGTCGCCGCCGTCGTAGCGGACCTCCCACCACCACTGGTGGCCGACGACGGTCACGCTCATCGCCGTTTCGCTCGCCTGCGGCGCGTCGGTTTCCTTCATCAGCACGAGGTCGGAGACGACGAACAGCGCGGCGAGGACGACGATCGGGATCGCGATGCCGAAGGCGACGACCAGGCCGGTGTTGGCCCGTTCGCTCTCGCCCAGCAGCGGCAGGCCGGGCTTGTCGCGGCGCAGCCAGCCGAGCACGAGCATCGCGACCGCGCCGAGGAAGACGATCGCCGCGACGACCAACATCCACCACCACAGCGTGGCGATGTGGTGCGCTTCGGGGCTGTGCGGATCGAGGGGCGACACGTCCGTTCCCCGCCCACAGGTCAGGCGGGGGCGGGCGTCAGTCCCTTACCCAGCGACGGCGCGGCGAAAACGAGTCGGTCAGCCGCGCAGCTCGGCGAGCGCGTCCTCGCGCTGCTCGTGCAGCGAGATCTGCGATTCGACGCCGGTGATCTGCAGCAGGCGGCGCACCTGGTGGTTGTGCGAGCAGAGCACGAAGCGCCCCTTGCCGTTGCCGGCCTCGCGGTCGAGCCGCTGCCAGGAGCGCACGATCAGCGCGATCCCGGTCGAGTCGATGAACTCGCAGTCGCAGAGGTCGAGCATCACCGCGGCGGCGGGATCGGCAATCGCCCGCTCGAGCGCCTGCTCGAGCTCGGGGGCGGTGTTCATGTCCAGCTCACCGCGAACGGTGACCGCCTCGACGCCGCCGTCGAGCGTCTCGTTTCGTACCTCGAAGGGAAGCGGGCTCACCGTTCCCGATCCTATCGCAGGGGAATCGCGCGATTCGCCGCTCCCCAAAGGGTTTTGGGGATTGCAGTCGAGGGTAGCCCGATGTTTCATGCCCGGGGGCTATGCTCGGGCTCCGCGAGGAACTAGGTCCTCAGCGGAAGATTGCGGTTCATGCCTGAGAGCTCGACGATCAGCCAAAAGCCCAGGGGGCTTCAGATGACCCTTCCGGCGAAAGCCGAGAACGTCGCCGTCGTGCGCCACGCGCTTGCCGGGCTCGCGGAGGAGATCGGCATGGACGAAGCGGGCCTCGCCGACCTGAAGACGGTCGTCACCGAGGCCTGCATGAACGTCGCCGTCCACGCCTACGAAGGCGGCGCCGGGCCGCTCTTCGTCGAGGCGATTCCCGACCAGGAGGGGCTCACGGTCACGGTCCGCGACGAGGGCATCGGCATCCAGCCGCAGGCCGACATCGAGCGCGGCAGCCTGCGCCTCGGGCTCTCGCTGATCGCCGCCCTCTCGACCAGCTTCGCGATCTCGGGCGGCGTCGACTGCGGTACCGAGGTGAAGATGCGGCTGCCGCTGCACGGCGGCGCGGCCGGCAGCAGCGACGGCGACCCGGTGAAGATGGAGGCCGACCTGCGCGAGACGACCGAGCTGGTCACCGACCGGCCGGAGCTGCTCGGCCCGGTGCTGGCGCGGGTCGTCGGCGCCCTCGCCGCGCGGCGTGACCTCTCGGTCGACCGGCTCTCCGACGCGGTGCTGGTGACCGACGCGATCGCCGCCGCGGCCCCCTCGCGCTTCGCCGACGGCCGGGTCAGGCTCGGCCTCGACGACCGCGGCGAGGGCATCGCCCTGCGGCTCGGGCCGATGGACCGGGGCGCGGCGGGCGAGATCCACTCCGAGCTCCGGCTGCCGGACGTCGGCGGCTCGCTCGAGGTGCTCGCCGACGAACTCTCGGTCGACGAGTCGGCGGACGGCGAGTACCTCGTCATTCGCTTTGCTGCTGCTCCCTGATCTGCTCCCTTATACGGGCCAGGGCGCGGCGCAGGATGCGCGAGACGTGCATCTGCGAGTGGCCGATCCGCTCGGCGATCTGCGACTGGGTCATGTCCTCGGCGAAGCGCAGCCGCAGCACCAGGCGCTCGCGATCGTCGAGGTAGGGGAGGGCGGCGTCGAGCGCGATCCGTCCCTCGACCAGCTCGAAGGCCTCGTCCTCTTCGCCGATCCACTCGGTCGGCGGCGACTCCTCGGAGTCATCGGAGCCGGCCGGGCGGTCGAGTGAGAGCGGCCGCCTGTTGTGGTTGGCCTCCATCACCTCGAGCACATCGGTCTGCTCGACCTCGAGCCGCTCGGCGATCTCGCCGACCGAGGGCGAGCGCTGCAGCTGCTTGGTCAGCGCGGTGATCGCTCTGTCGACTTCGGCCATCCGGTCGTGCAGGCCGCGCGGCACGCGCACGGTCCAGACGCGATCGCGGAAGTGGCGTTTGAGCTCGCCGAGGATCGTCGGCGAGGCGAAGGCGGTGAAGGGGATGCCGCGCTCCGGGTCGAAGCGGTCGACCGCGCCCAGCAGGCCCAGGTGGGCGACCTGGAGCAGGTCGTCGAAGGACTCGCTGGCGCCCCGGTAGCGGAGCGCAAGCCGCTTCGCGAAGTCCATGTTCCTGCGCACGAGCTCTTCCCGGACCGCCGGGTCACGCTCGCGGACAAATCGCCGCCACAGCTCGGATTCTCTCTCTATCGCGTAGTCGCTCGGCGAGGTGATCCCTTACCCGCATCGACCGCATCGAAACGGCGTTTGCCGATTATGCACGAGGGTAGGCCCGGAGGCGTGAGCAGCTACCCGCCGCTGGCGGCCTACGGCCTGATCGGGGACCGTCGCAGCGCGGCTCTCGTCTCCTCGGCCGGCTCGATCGACTGGTGCTGCCTGCCGCGCTTCGACTCCGGCGCCGTCTTCGGCCGGCTGCTCGACTGGCGGCGCGGCGGCCACTTCGCCCTCTCGGTCGCGGAAGCCGAGTGCGAGCAGCGCTACCTCGAGCGGACGATGGTGCTGGAGACGCGGCTGCGCGGCGAGGGCGGCGAGATTCGCCTGCTCGACTTCTTCGCCCCGCCCGAGGACGGCGAGGGTCCGCGCATCGTCCGCATCGCCGAGGGCGTCGAGGGCTCGGTCGAGCTGCGGATCCGGCTCGAACCCCGCTTCGACTACGGCCAGGTCGAGCCCTGGATCCGCGGCGCCGGCGACGGAAAGGGGCTGTTCGCCGCGATCGGCGGCGACGACGGCCTGCTGATCCGCAGCGAGCCGGAGCTCGAGTTCGAGGGCCGTCACACGCTCGCGGGGGCGGCGACGCTCGGCGCGGGCGAGCGCCTGCGGATCGAGCTCGCCTACCGGCGGCCGGTCGAGCTCGACTCGCTCGACGGGCTCGAGCCGCTCGACCCGGCGGCGCTCGACGAGTGCCTCGAGCGCACCGGGGAGTGGTGGCGGGAGTGGGCCCGCTGCGCCGAGGGCGAGGCGGTCGAGGCCTTCCCCGGGGCGCTGCGCTCCGCCCTCGTGCTGAAGGCGCTCTCCTACGAGCCGACCGGGGCGATCGCCGCCGCCGCGACTACCTCGCTGCCGGAGGTGCGGCAGCTGAGCGGCGAGCGCAATTGGGACTACCGCTACAGCTGGGTGCGCGACTCGGCGATGACCGTGCGCTCGCTCGTCGAGCTCGGCTGCGAGCGCGACGCCGACGCCTTCCGCCGCTTCATCGAGCGCAGCGCCGCCGGCAACGCCAGGGACCTCCAGATCCTTTTCGGAATCGGCGGCGAGCGGCGGCTCGGCGAGCAGGAGGTGCCCGGCCTCGAGGGCTGGCAGGGGGCGAGCCCGGTGCGGGTCGGCAACCAGGCGGCCGGGCAGCTGCAGCTCGACGCCTTCGGCCAGCTCGTCGACCAGAGCTGGCGCTGGCACCGACGCGGCAACTCGCCCGACCACGACTACTGGGTCTTCGTCGCCGACCTCGTCGACGCCGCGGTCGAGCACTGGCAAGACCGCGACAAGGGGATCTGGGAGTGGCGGGGCGAGCCGCGCCACTTCGTCCACTCCAAGGCGCTGACCTGGTCGGCGGTCGACCGCGGCATCAAGCTCGCCGAGGACTGCGGCAAGGACGTCCCGGATGCCTGGCGCGAGGCGCGCGAGCAGATCCGCGCCGCGGTCGAGAGCGAGGGCTACGACGAGGCGCGCGGCGTCTTCCGCATGGCCTTCGGCCACGACGACCATGACGCGGCGCTGCTGCGCCTGCCCGCCGCCGGCTTCCTCGCCTGGGAGGACGAGCGCATGCTGCGCACGGCGGACGCGATCCGCGAGGCGCTCGACCTCGGCGGCCTGCTGCGCCGCTACGACGCCGACGACGGGATGCCGCCCGAGGGCGCCTTCCTCGCCTGCTCCTTCTGGCTCGCCACCTGCCTCGCCCGCCAGGGCCGCGACGACGAGGCGCGCGAGGTCTTCGAGCGCGCCGAGTCGACCGCCAACGGCCTCGCCCTGTTCTCCGAGGAGTACGACCCCGACGCCGAGCGCATGCTCGGCAACTTCCCCCAGGCGCTGACGCACCTCTCCCACATCGAGGCGGCGGTGGCGCTCTCGGGTGCCCCGGCCAGAGACGATCAGCGGTAGGCCCTCGGCGCCACGCGATAGGCCGTCGGGCACGCGGGTATACAGATACCCTCAGCACAGACCAACCGAACAAGGAGCTTGCAGATGGCTTTCACCGTCCCCGACCTTCCCTACGACTACAGCGCGCTGGAGCCGCACATCGACGAGGAAACGATGCGCGTCCACCACGACAAGCACCACCAGGCCTACGTCGACAAAGCGAACGAAGCGCTCGAGGGGACCGAGTGGGCCGACCGCGAGGTCGAGGACGTGCTGCGCAACCTTTCCAGCCTGCCCGGCGACAAGCAGGGCCCGGTGCGCAACAACGGCGGCGGCCACTTCAACCACTCGCTCTTCTGGCAGATGCTCAGCCCCGACGGCGGCGGCGCGCCGAGCGGCGAGCTGGCGAGCGCGATCGACGAGACCTTCGGCTCCCTCGACTCGTTCAAGGACGAGTTCAAGAAAGCCGGCCTGACCCGTTTCGGCTCCGGCTGGGCCTGGCTGGTCAAGGACAGCTCCGGCCTCGCCGTCGTCTCGACGCCGAACCAGGACTCGCCGGTGCTCGACGGCAGCGTGCCGCTGCTCGGCTGCGACGTCTGGGAGCACGCCTACTACCTCAAGTACCAGAACAAGCGTCCCGCCTACATCGACGCGTTCTGGAACGTAGTCAACTGGGACTACGTTGGGGAGAGGCTCTCTCAATAGCGGACGCTGCAAACCGGCGCATCTCGGGGTCCTCGGTCGACTCGGGTCGGGTCACGCACTAGAAAGTGCGCTCCCCTCCCCTCGCTCCCTGCGTCCCCCGACCTGCTTGGTTTTCGCGCCCGTGACTAGGGACTGGGAACTGCAGGGCGCGCGGCCTCTGGGAGGTCGCGCGTTTTTGCGCCCTCTTTCGGCGGGATCTGGCTGATCGCGTTCTCGGCCATCGCGGTGATCGTCAGGCTGGGGTTGACGCCGACGTTGGCCGGGATCGCCGCGCCGTCGCAGACCATCAGGTTCTCGTAGCCGAAGACGCGCTGGCGGGCGTCGACGACGCCGTCCTCGGGGCCGTGGCCGATCGCCGCGCCGCCGAGAATGTGGGCGGTCGTCGGCACGTTAAGCGTCGCCTCCATGATCGAGCTCTGGGCGATCCCGCCGGTCCGCTCGGCGAACCATTCGGCCGCCTTGTTGGCGACCGGGATGAAGGTCGGGTTGGGCCGCTCGGGGTCCTGCTCGGTCTGCAGCCGTACCTCGCCGCTGCGCGTCAGCCGCGGGCGCAGCGCGATCGCGTTGTCGAGCGTCTGCATCACCAGCAGGATGATCGTGCGGTGCGAGGTGCCGAACGGCCACAGCACCTGGGCGAACCTGACCGGATGGCGGAGGATCTGGCCGAGCAGCTTCAGCGGCCGCGTGACCCGCGTCCCGTCGCCGACCAGCAGCGTGTTCAGCGTGCTCATCGAGTCGCCGGCCTTGCCGTAGGTGACCGTCTCGATGTGGGTGTGCGGGTCGGGGTAGATGCTCGACGTGATCGCGACGCGGCGGCTCATGTCCTCGGGGTAGTCGGGCGGCACGCGCACGGCGAGGATGCTCTCGCTGTTGGTCCGCACCAGCTCGCCGAGGCGGGGCGAGATTTTCGGCAGCGAGCCGCCCAGCCGGCAGCGCTGCAGCAGCTTGTTGGTCCCGAGCGGCCCGGCGGCGACGATCACGCCGCGCGCCCTCAGCGTGCGCCGCTTGCGACCGCGGAAGATCCCCGAGCGCTCGCTGGTCACCGCGTAGCCGTCGCTGCCGTCGGCGGCGCCGAGCGGCCGGATGTCGGTCACGGTGCGCTCGGCCTGCACCTCGACGCCGCGATGCTCGGCCAGCCAGAGGTAGTTCTTGACCAGCGTGTTCTTGGCCCCGTGCGGGCAGCCGACCATGCAGCGGCCGCACTGCATGCAGCCGGTGCGCTCCGGGCCCGCGCCTTCGAAGTAGGGGTCGGCGACGGTCTCGCCTGGGTTGTCGAGGTAGACCCCGACCGGGGTCTTCCGGTAGGTGTCGCCGACGCCGAGCTCCTCGCCGAGCTCGCGCAGCAGCTGGTCGGCCGGGTCGTCGCGGTCGTGGACGGTGACGCCGAGCATCCGCTGCGCGGTCTCGTAGTGCGGCGCCAGCCGCGCCTGCCAGTCGTCGAGGTCGGCCCACTGCGGGTCCTCGAAGAACTGGCTGGGGGGGACGTAGAGGGTGTTCGCGTAGCCGAGGCTGCCGCCGCCGACGCCGCAGCCGCTGACCACGGCGACGTCGCGGAACAGGCTCAACCGGAAGATCCCCTTCATCCCGATCCGCGGCGCCCAGAAGTAGCGCCGGCTGTCCCAGGTCGAGCTCGGGAAGTCGTCGTCGCCGAAGCGCTTGCCGCACTCGAGTACCGCGACGTCGTGGCCCTTTTCGGCCAGCCGCAGCGCCGAGACGCTGCCGCCGAAGCCGGACCCGACGACGATCCAGTCAAAATCAAATTCCGCCCGCGTGCTCTGCTCCCGCTCCTTCGCGCTCATCATCACCGGCTATCTCGCTCACTCGCTCCCGCGTCCGCCGCGGGCGGGGCGGTTCAAGCCTCGCCCGGCTCGAGGGGGCGGAAGTCGGAGGTCCTGGCGCCGCAGACGGGGCAGAACCAGTCGCTCGGGATGTCCTCGAAGGAGGTTCCGGGGGGGATGCCGCCGTCGGGGTCGCCCACGGCCGGGTCGTAGATGAAGCCGCAGCTCTCGCAGATCCACTGAGTCGCCTCGGTGGTCGTCGTAGTACTCATAGTCGAAGCTTAGAAGACCGGGCTATTTGTCGAAGCTGACCGCGACCGGCTCGCGATCTGCTTTGTCCTCGATCTCGAAGAACTCGCGCGCCGTAAAGCCGCCCTGGTTGGCGATGATCGAGGCGGGGAACTGCTGGATCGAGGTGTTGTAGGACTGCACGTTGGAGTTGTAGATCCGCCGCGAGGCCTGGATTTCGTCCTCCAGCTCGGAGAGGTTGCGGCTCAGCTGCTGGAAGTTCTCGGTCGCGCGGAGCTGCGGGTAGTTCTCCGCCACGGCGCGCAGCCCGGCCAGCGCCCCGGTCAGCCCCTGCTCGGCTTTCGACGTGTCGGCGACGCCCTGGGCGGACATCGCGTCGGCGCGCGCCTGCGTCACCTTCTCGAAGGTCTCTTTCTCGTGCGTCGCGTAGCCCTTGACCGTCTCGACCAGGTTCGGCACCAGGTCGTGGCGCCGTTTGAGCTGCACGTCGATCCCGCTCCACGACTCGTCGACCCGGTTGCGCGAGGCGATGATCGAGTTGCGCTTGCCGACGTAGTAGAAGCCGGCGATCGCGACGATGACGACGATGACGATGAGCACGATGACCATGCGGCCATCCTACTCGCCGCCTGCAAACCGGCGCATCTCGGGGTCTTCAGTCGGCCGGTTCGGGTCACGCACGAAAAGTGCGCTCCCCTCACCAGCCTCCCTGCATCCCCCGACCTGCTTGGTTTTCGACGGCGAGCGCCACCTAGGATGCGCGCATGGGTGCGAAGCAGGAAGCGGGCGAATGGGCTGAGATCGTGCGGCGCTACGGCGAGCGGCACGAGCTGACCTATGAGCCGGTCGGCGGGATCAACCCGGTGGACGCGCCGGTGGCGCTCTGCGTGGGCGGGGCGAATCGGCTCACCGGACAGCTCGTCGATGGCTTCTGGGGATCGTGCTGCGACGCCGACGAAGTCGAGGCCGGCGGCCTCTTCGGCAAGGCGCTGCTGCCGTCGGCGCTGCTGGCGAAGGCGCACATGCCCGACCTGGCGCAGGTGATCCCGGCCTTCAACGTCGAGTCGGTCGAGGGGCACGAGCACGTCACCCGCCGCTTCGCCAGCCGGGTCGAGTTCGAGTCGATCGACTTCAACCGCCGCTTCACCGCCACGGTGCCCAGCGGGTACGACCCGGTCAAGCTGCGCGAGCTGTTCAGCCCCGGCTTTCTCGCCTGGGCGACGACGATGACCGGCGAGATCGACTTCGGCGTCAACGACCGCCAGCTCTGGTTCCTCTGGCATCTGCGCGAGCGCAGCGACGCGGAGCTGAAGGAGGCGCTGAAAAACGCCGGCCAGCTGTTCAAGCGGCTGCAGAGCGAGATGGACGAGAGCGGCCTCCACACGTATCCGCCCGGCCCCTGGCATGCCGGGCTGGCCCCGTTTCCCAAGGGCTGAGCGTCGGCGGCGCGCGGGTCCTGTCGCGGAACGAGGGGGTGTTAGCGGTCTCATCGACCGAACACCCCCTCATCCCGCGCCACCCGCGCGAGGAGCGTTCTTAGGTGGACGGGTAGTCCGGATCGCCGGGGAGGACAACGCGGTGCTGGTCCGGGGTGCCGATCACCTTCGGCAAGATCGGGTCGACGCGCTGCCCGCGGTGAGCTTCGATGGCTTCGGTTGCCGTCTGGTAGGGCAGTAGCGACTTGAGTTGCTGGACCGTCGGGAAGGCGAGGTTGAGCTCGCCGGCGTGCTGGGCGTCGAGGGCGGTCCGAGGCTCGAACCAGCCCGCCTCGGTCGTCTCGACGCCGTCGGGCTCGGGTGGCGTGTGCGCCGGGGCGAGCGCCAGGAAGAACCAGGCGTCGAAGCGGCGCGAGACGACCTCCGGCGTGATCCAGCGCGAGAACAGCACCAGCTCCTCGTCGGCCGGCAGCGCGATCCCCGCCTCCTCCTCGAGCTCCCGCACCGCGCAGGCCCGATGCCCGGCCTCTCCCTCGCCGTCCCCCGGATCGACGCCGCCGCCGGGAAACACCCAGACCCCCGGCATGAACTTCGCCTCCTCCGACCGCTTCAGCAGCAGCACCTCCAAAGCCCGGTCTCCATGCTTCCCGCCGCGCCTCAGCAACACCACCGAAGCCGAAGGCCGCGGCGTAGCCGGCTCACCAAGGTTCGGGGCCTCGGCGGGTCCCCGTCGTCTCTCCTCCGTCATGCGCCCACCGTACCTCCCGTGTGGACCCGCGGGCCTATGCGGCCTGAGCCAACTCCGGATACGCCGACGCATGCGCGGCCTCGATCGACTCGGCGACTATCGCGACGAGGCGGCGCAGCTCGTCTTCGGAGATCGAGAGCGGGGGCATCAGGACGACGACGTCGCTGAGCGGGCGGACGATCGCGCCGCGCTCGCGCGCCTCGAGGGTGACGCGGTGGCCGAGCCGCAGCTCGGGGTCGTGCGCGCCGAGGTCGATGCCCGTCATCGTCCCGCGGCGGCGCACCTCGGTCACCTCGGGCATCGCAGCGACCGGCTCGAGCAGTTCGCCGAGCAGCTCGATCTTCGGCGCCAGACCCTCCAGCGTGCGCTCGGCCTCGAACGCCTCGAGGCTGGCCAGGGCGGCGGCGCAGGCGAGCGGGTTGCCGGTGTAGGTGTGGCCGTGGAAGAACGTGCGCTGCTCGTCCGGCGCGCCGAGGAAGCCCTCGTAGATCCGCTCGGTGGCCAGCGTCGCCGCCAGCGGCAGGTAGCCGCCGGTGAGGCCCTTGGCAAGGCACATCAGGTCCGGCGCGACGTCCTCCTGCTCGCAGGCGAACATCGTCCCCGTGCGACCGAAGCCGGTCGCGACCTCGTCGCAGATCAGGAGCACGCCGAAGCGGTCGCAGAGCTCGCGCGCCTCGCGCAGGAAGCCGGGCGGGTGGACGAGCATGCCGGCGGCGCCCTGGACCAACGGCTCGACGATCAGCGCGGCGATCTCTTCCTCGTGGCAGGAGAGGATGCGCTCGAGGTCGCCCGCGTCGCCCGGCTCGACCGGGTGGGTGGGGAAGAGCAGCGGCCGGTAGGTCGAGTGGAAGAGGTCGATGCCGCCGACCGAGACCGAGCCGATCGTGTCGCCGTGGTAGGCCTCGCGCATGTGCGCGAAGGAGGTGCGGCGCCGGTGCTGGCCGCCCCGCTGCTGCTGGAACTGGAAGGCCATCTTCAGCGCGATCTCGACCGCGGTCGCGCCGGCTTCCGAGTAGAAGACCCGGGACAGCCCGGGCGGCGCGATCTCGACCAGCTTCGCCGCCAGCTCGGCGCCGCCGGAGTGCGAAAGGCCGAGCATCGTCGAGTGCGCGACCCGGTCGAGCTGCCCGCGCAGCGCCGCGTCGATGCCGGGGTGGCGATGCCCGTGGACGTTGCACCACAGCGAGGAGACCCCGTCGATGTAGCGGCGGCCCTGGCTGTCGATCAGCTCCGTCCCCTCGGCCCGCTCGATCATCAGCGGCTCTTCCTCGACCCAGCCCTGTTGCTGGGTGAACGGGTGCCAGAGATGATCGCGATCGAGCTGAGCCTGGTCCACCGACATCGCCGCGACCAACATAGACCCGGGCGCGGCGGGTAAAGACCAGACCAGCGTGCCCGATCCCACAGACTTTTACATCAAACGGTGTAACGTTGTTTCGAATGGCTGAGCGTGGAGCCACCCCTCAGGTCTCCCCCGCGCGGCGGCGGGCGCTGCGTGCCGTGCGGGCGCTGTTCAGCCCGCTGCTTCCCGACGACTACCTGGAGCTGATCAACCCGTTGTGGTCGACGCGCGAGCTGCGCGGCCGGATCGAGCGGATCGAGCAGGAGACGCCCGACACCGTCACCGTGCTGATCCGCCCCGGCTACGAGTGGCCCGGCCACCTCCCCGGCCAGTACCTGCGGATCGGCGTCGTGATCGACGGCGTGCACCACTGGCGCGCCTACTCGCTCACCTCGGAGCCCGATCGGCCGGACGGCTGCATCAGCATTACGCCGAAGCTGGTCGACTCCGGCAAGGTCTCGCCCTACCTCGTGCGGCAGGCGAGGCCGGGGGACGTGGTGCGGCTCGGCGGCGTCGAAGGGACCTTCGTCCTGCCCGATCCGGCGCCCGAGAAGGTCCTCTTCATCAGCGCCGGCAGCGGCATCACGCCGATCATGAGCATGCTGCGCAGCCTCCACCGGGCCGAGGCCCTGCGCGACGTCGCCCACATCCACTCCGCCCGCACGGCGGACGACGTGATCTTCGCCGAGCGCCTGCGCGAGATCGACCGGGCCCATCCCGGCTATCGCCTGCGGCTGCGGCTCAGCGGCGAGCAGGGCCGCATCGGCCCGGGCGACCTCGACGAGCTCTGCCCCGACTGGCGCAGCCGCCACGCCTTCCTCTCCGGGCCCGGGGAGATGCTCGACGCGATGGGCGAGCACTGGGCAGCGGAGGGAGTGGCCGAGATGCTCAGCCTCGAGCGCTTCCAGCCGATGATCGGCGGCGATCCCGGCGGCGGCGAGGGCGGCAGCGTGCGCTTCGCCAAGAGCGGGGTCGAGGCCGAGTGCGACGGCGCCACGCCGATCCTCGTCGGCGGCGAGGAAGCCGGCGCCGTGCTCCCCTTCGGCTGCCGGATGGGCATCTGCCACACCTGCGTCGGCCGGCTCTGCTCGGGCGAGGTCCGCGACCTGCGGACCGGCGAGGTGCACGGCAACGAGGGCGAGATGATCCGCACCTGCGTGAACGCGCCCGAGGGCCCGATCGAGATCGCACTTTGAAACGACCGAAAGGCAGACGATGACCGCAACGAGCACCGAGAGCACAGAAGCCACCAGCCCGCTCAGCCACCTCTCCGAGCGAGCAGCTGGACGAGCTGGGACGCGAGCTCGATTCGATCCGCGACCGCGTCTTCGCCGACCTCGGCGAGCGCGACCGCCGCTACATCGAGAGCATGATCGCGATGCAGCGCCGCCTCGCCGTGAGCGGCCGCGTGCTGCTGCTCGGCTCGCGCTCGCGGCCGGCCTGGATCGCCGGCACGGCGGCGCTCTCGGCGGCCAAGATCCTCGAGAACATGGAGATCGGCCACAACGTCCTGCACGGCCAGTGGGACTGGATGAACGATCCCCAGATCAACTCCTCGACCTGGGACTGGGACACCGCCTCGACCGCCGAGGCGTGGAAGCACTCCCACAACTACGTCCACCACACCTTCACCAACATCCTCGGCAAGGACAAGGACCTCGGCTACGAGATCATGCGCATCGACCCGCGCCAGAAGTGGCACCCGGTCTACCTGCTGCAGCCGTTCTACAACCTGCTGCTGATGGCCTTCTTCGAGTGGGGGGTCGCCCTCCACGACCTCGACTTCGAGGCGATCCGCAGCGGCAAGAAGTCGAAGGCGCAGATCAAGCGCGAGCTGGCCGGGATCCGGGAGAAGGCGAAGAGCCAGGTGGTCAAGGACTACATCGCCTGGCCGCTGCTCAGCGGGCTGGCGACCGCGGCGATCGACGCGGCGCTCGAGGGGCGGCGCGGCCGGGGCGGCAGGCGGCGCGGCCGCAGGCGCCGCGGCGGCCTGGCCGGCGTCCTCGGCTCCGCCCTGCGGGCCGGCGCCGGCGCCTACCGCTCGACCGCCTCGGCCGACGCAACCGCCAACGTCGTCCGCAACGTCTGGGCCTACGCGATCATCTTCTGCGGCCATTTCCCCGACCAGACCTACACCTTCAGCCCGGAGGAGGTCGAGGACGAGAGCCGCGGCGGCTGGTACGTGCGCCAGCTCGTCGGCGCCGCCAACATCGAGGGCAGCGCGCTCTTCCACGTCGCCAGCGGCAACCTCGGCTACCAGGTCGAGCACCACCTCTTCCCGGACCTGCCGAGCACCCGCTACGCCGAGATCGCGCCCCAGGTGAAGGAGATCTGCGAGCGCTACGAGCTCCCCTACAACAGCGGGCCGTTCGGCCAGCAGCTCGGCATGGTGCAGCGCACGATCCTCCGGCTCGCCCTCCCCGGCGGCCGGCAGCGGACGAAGCCGGGCCCGTACCGAGCCGAGGAGCACGCCGCTGCGTGATCTGCGTCACTCAAGCAACTATTGTGCTTGAGAAATAGTTGCTGCGGTGCAACCATTGTCGCGATGCAAGCGAGCGACACGGCAGCCCGGCTCGGCGCGTTGATGCGCCACGTCTTCCTCTACGACCGCGGCAACCAGCTGCGGGTGATCGAGGAGTGCGGGCTCTCGATGACGCAGTGCAAGGCGCTGCTCGAGCTGGGGGGGATCGGCGAGGGCACCGAGCCGCGGCAGGTGAGCGAGCTGGCCGAGACGTTCGGCGTCTCGGTCCCCTCGATGAGCCGCGCGGTCGACGCCCTGGTCGGCGAAGACCTGGCCACGCGGGTCGAGGATCCCGACGACCGGCGGGTGCGCCGGGTCGCGATCACCGCCAAGGGCAAGGAGCTGGTCGAACACGCTGCTCGTCGTCCGCCAGGCGGGCCTCGAGTCATTCGCTGAGAGCCTCAGCGCCGCGCAGCGGCGCAAGCTCGACGCCGCGATCGACTCGCTGATGGACAGGGAGGACATCGCAGAGACCTACAACCATCTGAAGGGAATCGAGTCTTGACCCGTTACCGCCACCTGATCACCGACGACAACCGCAAGTGGTGGACGCTCGGTGCGATGTGCTTCGCCCTGTTCATGATCATGCTCGACAACACGGTCGTGAACGTCGCCCTGCCGTCGATCCAGCGCGATCTGAACGCTTCGATCTCCGGCCTCGAGTGGACGATCAACGGCTACACGCTGTCCTTCGCCGTGCTGCTCGCGACCGGCGGGCGGCTCGGCGACATCTTCGGCCGCCGCCGCATGTTCCTCGCCGGCGTCGTCATCTTCGCCCTCTCCTCGGCGACCGCCGGCTTCGCGCAGGGCCCGACCGACCTGGTGATCAGCCGCGTCGTGCAGGGCGTCGGCGCGGCGCTGATGATGCCGGGCACGCTCTCGATCATCACCGATGCCTTCCCCGCCCACGAGCGCGGCAAGGCGATGGGCACCTGGGCGGGCGTCTCGGCCCTGGCGCTCGCCGTCGGCCCGGTGCTCGGCGGCTTCCTCACCGAGCACGTCAGCTGGCGGGCGATCTTCTACCTCAACATCCCGGTCGCGATCGGCGCCGTCACGGCGACCGTCTTCGCGGTGCGCGAGTCGCGCGACACCAGCGTCGGCCGCGAGGTCGACTACCTCGGCGTCGCGACCCTGACCGGCGCCCTGACCGCGCTGGTCCTCGCCCTGGTCGAGGGCAACGAATGGGGCTGGAGCTCGCCGGCGATCGTCGGCCTGCTGGCCGGCTCGGTGCTGCTTGCCTTCGCCTTCGTCGCGGTCGAGAACCGCGTCAAGGCGCCGATGGTCGAGTTCCGCTTCTTCAACGACCGCAACTTCCTCGGCGCGGTGGTCGTGGCGCTGATCATCACCTTCGCGATGATGGGCGTCTTCTTCTTCCTCGCCCTCTACATGCAGGACATCCTCCGCTACTCGCCGCTCGAGGCGGGCGTGCGCTTCCTGCCCTCGACCCTGATGATCGTCGGCGTCGCGCCGGTCGCCGGCAGGCTCGCCGACCGCTTCGGCCCGCGCTGGCTGATCGTCGCCGGGCTCTCGATCCTCACCGCTTCGCTGTGGACCTTCACCCACATCGCGGTCGAACTCGACCTACCTCGACCTGCTGCCGGGCTTCATGCTGCTGGGCATCGGCATCGCCCTGACGATGTCGCCGATGACCAGCGCCGCGATGAACGCGGTCGCGGTGCAGAAAGCCGGCATCGCCTCCGGCGTGCTCTCGATGTTCCGCATGGTCGGCGGCAGCCTCGGCGTCGCCGTGACCGGCGCGATCTTCCAGGCATCGGTCGGCGGCAGCAGCTTCGAGACGGCGACGCCGGAGCAGTTCGTCGAAGGCCTGAGCAGCGCGATGTGGGTCTCCGCCGCGGTCACCGTGGTCGGCGCAGTGATCGCCGCTGTCGCGATCAACGCGAGGCCGAAGCGCGTCAGCGCCGGTGTTGCGGAGGCCGGGGCGAGCCCCGGCGGCGAGGAGTTGGCCGGGGTGGCTACCTAGCGGTGCGTCCGGGTAGGGGTTCCACTTAACTTTTTCGGTGGATAGGGGTTGAGCTGGCGCCGCAAGCGCTCGACGAAAAAGTACAAGACGTTCCACCCCTACCCGGACGCACCGCCACGAAGCGTGGGCCAAGCTTCAGGGGAGCTGAGGTCGAGGTGGGGGAGCGTTCCGACCTCGACCCTGCCGAGGGTCGAGATCGTGTCCCGGTTCGAGCGCTCGATCTCTGATGGTTCGTCGGGCCACGGCGTCAGCACGACCCGGGCCAGCTCGAGCCCGGCGGAGCGCGCCGCCTCGAGCGTCAGCAGCGTGTGGTTGATCGTGCCGAGGCCCGGGGAGGAGGCGACGACGAGCGGCAGGCCGAGGTCGGCGGCGAGGTCGCGCACCAGGTAGTCGAGGGCGAGCGGCACCAGCAGTCCGCCGACCCCCTCGCAGACCAGCGTGTCGGCCCCGTCCGCCGCCGCTCGCGCGCCCTCCAGCAGCCGCGCCGGCTCGATCTCCTCGCCCGCCAGCTCGGCGGCGAGGTGCGGTGACATCGGCGGCCCGTAGCGATACGGCGCCACCTCGTCATCGCTCTGCGAGCTCCCGGCGGCGTCGCAAAGCACCACATGATCCGGCCGATGGGCCGAAATCCCACCTATATCGTGGGAAATCGGCCCGTCGGCGGCGTCGAGGCCGGTGACCGCCGGCTTGAAGACGGCTACCCGCTTGCCCTCCGCGACGAGGGTGCGGGCTATCGCCGCTGCGACGATCGTCTTGCCGACCTCCGTCCCCGTCCCCGTTACGAAGACTCCCTCCACGGAGCTCAGGCGACCGCCGCCAGCGCTTTGCCGGAGCGCCCGGTCAGGCCGATCTCCCGTGCAGCGGCGCCGGCCTGGCGCGCCGCTTCGCGCAGCTCGGCCTCCTCGTGGGTCGCCATCACGCTGAAGCGCAGGCGCGAGGAGCCGGCGGGGACGGTCGGGGGGCGGATTCCCTGGGCGAAGACGCCGCGCTCGAGCAGGCGCTCGCAGAGCGCCATCGTCGGTTCGGCCTCGCCGACCTCGAGCGGCACGATCTGGCTCTCGCCGCCGCCCGCGTCGAAGCCCTCGTCGCGTAGGCCCTCGCGCAGCGCCGCGGCATTGGCGCGCAGGCGGCGCACCCGGGTCGGTTCGGCTTCCAGGAGCTCCAGCGCGGCCAGCGCGGCTGCGACGACGGGCGGCGGCAGCGCGGTCGAGAAGATGAACGAGCGCGCCGTGTTGAGCAGGTACTCGCGCAGCTCGGCGCTCGCGCAGGCGTAGGCGCCGTAGGAGCCGAGCGCCTTGCCCAGCGTGCCGACGACGACGTCGACCTCCTCGCCCAGCCCCGCCGCGGCGACCGAGCCGCGGCCGCCCGGGCCGAGCGCCCCGGTTGCGTGCGCCTCGTCGATCATCAGCCGGCAGCCGTGCTCGCGCGCCAACCGCGCCAGGTCCTCGAGCGGCGCCACGTCGCCGTCCATCGAGAAGACGCCGTCGCTGGCGATCAGCGAGCCTCGCCCGGTCGCCTGCCGCAGCCCCCAGGCGAGGTGCTCGGCGTCTCCGTGGCGGTAGACGAAGGTCTGCGCCCGCGCCAGCCGGCAGCCGTCGACGATGCTGGCGTGGTTGAGCTCGTCGGAGAAGACGACGCTGCCGCGACCCGCCAGGGCCGAGATCGTGCCCACGTTCGCCAGGTATCCCGAGCCGAAGAGCAGCGCCGACTCGTAGCCCTTGAACGACGCCAGCCGCTCCTCCAGCCGCCGATGCGGCGCCATGTTGCCCGAGATCAGCCGCGAGGCGCCGGCGCCGGCGCCCCAGCCGAGCGCCGCCTCGGCCGCCGCCTCGCGCACCCGTGGGTGGCCGGCGAGGCCGAGGTAGTCGTTCGAGCAGAGCAGAAGCACCGGCCGCCCGTCGAGCTGCACGCGCGGCCCCTGCGCGCCTTCGACCAGCCGCAGCCGGCGGTGGAGCCCGCTCTCGCGGAGCTCCTCCAGCCTGCTTTCGATGTCCGTCATCGTGAAAGGGACATACCGGCCGCCCCCGGACGCGGAAGCACGGGCGGGAGACTTCCGGTGATCATGAGCCCGCCCGTGCGGGAGCAGAGGAGGCGGCCGTTGATGTCGGATAAGGCGGGGGCTTCTTCGTCTTCTTGATCACCCGCAGCTGGGTGGAGGGATCCCAGAAGCTCGCTTCCTCCTGGCGGTCGATCAGCTCGTCGATCGGCGTCGCCGGCGTCTCGCCCTCGAGCCGGCCGGAGCGGTTGTCGGGCCGCGGGTTGGCGCCGTTGTCGGGCTGCCGCGCGACGTTCAGGCCGAGCTCCTCGAACATCGCCCGGTCCTCCTCGGGCTCGGCGCCCAGCGTGGTCAGGAAGTTGCCCATCATCACTCCGTTCAGCCCCGCCTTGACGGCCAGCGGCTGCAGCTCGCCGAGGTTCTCGACCCGGCCGCCGCAGAGGCGGAAGAGCGCGCCGGGGATGATCAGGCGGAAGATCGCCACCCACTTGACGACCTCCCAGGGGTCCATCAAGGGCCTATCGCCGAACTTCGTCCCGTCGCGCGGATTGAGCAGGTTGATCGGCACCGAGGTCGGCTCCAGCTCGGCCAGCTCGAAGGCCATCTCGACCCGCTGGCGCGGCGACTCGCCGAGGTTGAGGATGCCGCCGACGCAGGTCTCCAGCCCGGCCTCCTTGACCGCGTCGATCGTCCGCAGCCGGCCCTCGTAGCGGACCGTGGTCGAGACCTCCGGGTAGTAGGAGCGCGAGGACTCGACGTTGTGGTGGACGCGCTGGATTCCCGCCTCGCGCAGGCGCTTGGCGCGCTCGCCCGACATGTGGCCGATCGAGGCGCAGCGCTTCAGGTTGGTGTGCTCGGAGACCAGCTTCGCGCCCTCGACGATTTTCTCGAAGTCGCGTTTGGAGAGCCCCTGGCCCTGGGTGACCATGCAGAAGCGGTGCGCGCCGGCCGCCTCGGCCGCCTTCGCGTGCTCGAGGATCTGCTCGGGCTCCATCATCGCGTGCATCGGCGTGTCCGCCTCGGCGTAGCGCGACTGGGCGCAGAAGCCGCAGTCCTCGGCGCAGCCGCCGGACTTGGCGTTGACCAGCGAGCACATGTCGGTCGAGTCGCCGAAATGCTCCTGGCGCACCGCCCAGGCGCGTTCGACCAGCTCGCCGATCTCCTCCTGGCCGCTCAGCTCGCCGAGCGCCAGCGCTTCCTCGAAATCGATCAGGGGCTCCATCCGCGCGCAAGGCTAGGAGTCGTTTCGGACGTAGGCGGGCTAGCCGGCCGAGACCGCCTGCCCGGCGACTCTGATCGAGTCGCGCCCCGCCCGCTTGGCCTCATACATCGCGTTGTCCGCCGCCGAGAGCACCGCGTCATAGCTCTCGGCCCGCGGCCCGAAGGTGGCGATGCCGATGCTCGCGGTGATCGGCGGCGCCGCCTCGCCCGGCGGCGTGTGCATGCGTATCGCCTTGGCGATCGCGTCGGCCACCTCCTCAGCCTCGTCGAGCTCGCAGCGCGGCAGCACGACCGCGAACTCGTCGCCGCCGAGCCGCGCGACGACGTCGGTGGCGCGCATCCGTCCCCGCAGCACGCCCGCGATGTCGGCGATCGTCCGGTCGCCGGCCGGGTGGCCGAGCGTGTCGTTGACCTGCTTGAAGTTGTCGAGGTCGAGCATCAGCACCGCGCCGACGGTGTCCTCGCGGCGGCTGCGGGCCAGCTCGGTGCGCAGGTCTTCGCCGAAGCGGCGCCGGTTCTTCAGTCCCGTCAGCGGGTCCTGGCTCGCCTGCAGCCGCAGTTCCTGCATCCGCTCGTTGCGGCTCCAGACCAGCACCAGGGCGCCCAGCAGCGCCGCCAGGGCGACGCCGACGACGGCGATCAGGATCGGCAGGCTGACACCGGGCCGGTTCGTGTCCTGCACCACGAGCGTCCAGGTCCGGTCGGCGATTCGCAGCTGCGCGCTCGCAGCTTCGCTGCGGTCCAGCGGCTCTCCCGCGACCATGCGGCCGCTCTCCAGCAGCTCGATGTTGTCGTCGGCCTCGAGCGCCGTGGTCGCCGCCGTCGCCAGATCGGAGACGCGGAACGAGCCGAGGGCGAAACCGGTCAGGGCGGCGCGGCGCTGCGCCACCATCGCCGTCGGGGCGCCGTCGCGGTAGACGGGCCGGAACACGTTGATCCCGGTGCTGCCCAGCGGCAGGCGGATCACCGGCGTCGCCGAGGGCTGTCCCGTGTTGCCGGCTCGCAGCAGGCGACTCGCCCGCACCGGGTCGGCGCCGACGTCGTAGCCGTACGGCGTGGCGACGTTGAGGCGGGCGTTGGTGGCGACGTAGCTGAGCGGGAAGTAGTGCGCCTGCGCCTTCTCCTTGCGCAGGGCGCCGAGCCGGTCGCGAGCGAGGATCGCAAAGCCGTGGTTGCGTTCGAAGCGGACCCGGGCCGCGTCGCGGACCTTGGGGATGAACCCGGTCGCCGAGAGGGCGCCGTTGCTCAGCAGCGAGTCGGCGACGACGTCGAACTCGTGCTTGCCGAAGGTGCCCTCGGCTTCGTAGAAGGCGGCGGCGCTGGCGAGCTGCCCGACCGAGAGCGCCGCCAGCGCTTCGGCCTGGCGCGCCGAGCGGGTCGCGTCGGCGCGCTGCCGCTGCTCGAAGTTGGCCCGTTCGCGGTCGTGCACGACCAGCGCCATCGCGATCGAGCCCGCCGCGATGGCGACGACGACGGCATATCCCAGCCAGAAGCGAAGTCGCATGCCCTTGTTGTCGGCCGGCTCGGCGGGAGTCATTACTCGGCAGGAACGCTTGCGAGCGACTCCCAGAGGTAGAGCGAGGCGAGGCTGCGGTGCGGTCGCCATGCCTCGCCGATCTCCAGTACGCGCGTGGGCGCCGGCATCTCGGCCAGCCCGTACTCGATCTGCACCGCCTTGCGGATGCCGAGGTCGCCGCCGGAGAGCACGTCGGGCCGTTCGAGGTGGAAGAGCAGGAACATCTCGGCGGTCCACTGTCCGAGCCCGCGCACGGCGACGATCTCCGCGACCACCTCCTCGTCGGAGAGCTCGCCGAGCCGCTCGAGCTCGAGCTCGCCGTCGAGCACGTGCACCGCGAGGTCGCGCACGTACTCGACCTTGCGCCCGGAGAGCCCGCAGCCGCGCAGCTGCTCCTCGCTCGCCTCGAGCAGCTGCTCGGGCGAGGGGGTGTTGCCGCCGAACAGCTCGAGCACGCGGCCGTGGATCGTCCGCGCCGCCTTGGTCGAGAGCTGCTGGCCGACGATCGCCCGCAGCAGCGCCCCGTAAGCGTCGGCCGGGCGCTCCTCGCTGCGCCGCCGCAGCCGCGTCTCCAGGTCGATCTCGCCGACCCGCTCGATCAGCGCCGCCATCGCCGGGTCGGCGGCGGCCAGCGCGCCGCGCGCCGCTGCGCCCCGGCCCGGGCTCACCGGCCCTGCCAGCGCGGCCGGCGCTTCTCGGCGAAGGCTTCGACGCCCTCGCGCAGGTCCTGCGAGGCGAAGCACGCTTCGCGCAGGGCTATCAGGCCGCTCTCCTGCTGCTCGCTCAGCGTCGGGTTCTCGTTCAGCGTCTCGATCGCCCGCTTGTTGCCGCGCATCGAGAGCGGCGCGTTGGCGGCGATCCCCTCGGCGAGGGCGATCGAGGCGGCCTCGAAGGACTCGTCGTCGACGACCTCGTTCACGAGCCCGATCTGCTCGGCCCGCGCGGCCGGGTAGTTGCGCCCCGCCAGGAAGAGCTCCTTGGTCCGCGCCAGCCCGACCGTGTCGAGGAACTTGCGCAGGCCGGTGTGGCCGTAGACGAGCCCGAGCTTGGCCGGCGGCATGCCGAGCTTCGCCCCCGTGGCGCAGATCCGCATGTCGCAGGTGATCGCCAGCTCCAGCCCGCCGCCGAGGCAGTGGCCGTTGATCGCCGCGACGGTCGGCCAGGGGTGCGAGGCGAGCGCCTCCATCGCGTCGTGGAAGGGGTGGGCGACGAGCGCCTCGGCATCGCGTTCGAAGGTCTCGCGCGGGATCGAGGCGAGGTCGTAGCCGGCCGAGAAGGCGGGTGGCGCGCCGGTGATCATCACGCAGCGGGTCTCGATCCCGCGGTTGAGCCGCGGCAGCGCCTCGGCCAGCGCGTCGAGGATCTCGTGGTCGAGGGCGTTGCGCCGCTCGGGGTTGGAGATGCGGATGCGGACGACCGCCTCGGCCGGCGAGTCGAGGATCAGCTTGCCGGAGGCGAGCCGCTCGTCCAAGCCGCTACTCCAGGACGACCAGCACGTCGCCTTCGCTCACCGACTGGCCCTCCTCGCAGCGGATCTCCTTCACCGTGCCGTCGTCCTCGGCCTCGACCGGGATCTCCATCTTCATCGACTCGAGGATGACGACGGTGTCCCCGTCCTCGATCTGGTCGCCGACCGCGACCTCGACTTTCCAGACGTTCCCCGTGATGTGAGCCTCGATGTCGGTGCTCATGTCAGTTCTCCTGTTCGTTTCTGGACGAGCGAAAATCGAGCATGGCAAGGACGCAGGGAGCGAAGCGTGCTGGAGGCACGCGAGCGACTGAGGACGCTGCCAGGTGACGATTT
This sequence comes from uncultured Solirubrobacterales bacterium, assembly GCA_963835315.1. Taxonomy (GTDB): domain Bacteria; phylum Actinomycetota; class Thermoleophilia; order Solirubrobacterales; family 70-9; genus VRUE01. The sequence continues at coordinate 53,279 of CAWIFA010000040.1, forward strand.
GCAGCCGTCCAGGGACGAAGAGGGGGGCTGACATGAGCACGCATGGGCGGGGACAATATCCGCCATGGAGGACCTTGCCGTGATCGTCGCTGCGCGCAATGAGGCTGACCGGGTGGGGGAGACCGTCGCGGCGCTGCGAGTCGCCTTCCCTGGGGCGGTGCTGTGGGTCGCCGACGACGCCTCGACCGACGGCACGGCGGAGGTCGCGATGGCGGCGGGAGCGCAGGTGGTCAGCCGGGGTCGCCCGCACGGCAAGGGCGCCAACGTGACCGCCGCGGTGGAGGCGGCGCTGAGCGCCGAGCCGGCGCCCGCGATCGTGTTGCTCTGCGACGGCGACCTCGGCGGCTCGGCGGCCGCGCTGGCGCCGCTGGTCGCGGCGGTCGAGCGCGGCGAGTGCGACCTCGCCGTCGCCGCCTTCAGCCGCCGGGTCGGCGGTGGCTTCGGCCTGGCGCTCGGCTTCGCCCGCTGGGCGATCCGCCGCCGCTGCGGCCTCGAGACCGCAGCGGCGATCTCCGGCCAGCGGGCGCTGCGGGTCGAGGCGCTGCGCGCCACCCTGCCCTTCGCTCGCGGCTACGGCATGGAGATCGGGATGACGATCGATGCGGTGCGCGCCGGCTGCCGCCTGCGCGAGTACGAGATCGACCTTTCCCACCGCGCCAGCGGCCGCTCACTCGCCGGCTTCGCCCACCGCGCCCGCCAGCTCGCCGACTTCCTTCGCGTCTACCTTTCGAGCCGATGATCCTCGCGATCGATCAGGGGACGACCGGGACGACCTGCCTCGTCTTCGACGCCGCCGGGCGGATTGCCGGGCGCGCCTACTCGGAGTTCGAGCAGCACTTCCCGCGGCCGGGTTGGGTCGAGCACGACGCGGCGGAGATCTGGGAGGTGACGCGGCGGGTGGCGCGCGAGGCGATCGCCGACGCCGGCATCCAGGGCGCCGAGCTCGACGGGATTGGGATCGCAAACCAGCGCGAGACGGTGGTCGCCTGGGACCCGGCGAGCGGCGAGCCGCTGCACCGGGCGCTGGTCTGGCAGGACCGTCGCACCGCGGCGCGCTGCGACGAGCTGCGCCAGGCCGGGCACGAGCCGCTGGTTCGCGAGCGCACCGGCCTCGTCCTCGACCCCTACTTCTCCGGCACCAAGATCGAGTGGCTGGTGCGCAACGCCGACCTGCCCCCGAACGCCGTCTTCGGCACGGTCGACTCCTGGCTGCTGTTCAAGCTGACCGGCCGCCACGCGACCGACTACACGAACGCTTCGCGGACGCTGCTCTTCGACATCCGGCGGCTGGCCTGGGACGGCGAGCTCTGCGAGCTGCTCGGCATCGATCCGGCGAGCCTGCCCGAGCCGCTGCCCTCGGCGCACGTCTACGGGACGACGGGCGAGTTCGGCGGCGCGGTGCCCGTCGCGGGCGTCGCCGGCGACCAGCAGGCGGCGCTCTTCGGCCAGGCCTGCCACAGCCCCGGCAGCGCCAAGAACACCTACGGGACCGGCAGCTTCGTCCTCCTGCACGCCGGGGGCGAGGCGCCCGCGCCGGCCGAGGGCCTGCTCGCCACGGTCGCCTGCGGCACGGACGAGGAAGCCGTCTACGCTCTGGAGGCCTCGATCTTCGTCACCGGCGCCGCCGTGCAGTGGCTGCGCGACGGGCTCGGGATCATCGCCGAGGCGGGGGAGAGCGAGGGGCTGGCCGCCTCGCTGGAGGGCAACGACGGCGTCTACTTCGTCCCCGCGCTGACCGGGCTCGGCTCGCCCCACTGGGACCCCTACGCGCGCGGCACGATCGTCGGCCTCACCCGCGGCAGCGGCCGCGCCCACCTGGCGCGCGCGGCGCTCGAGGCGATCGCCTACCAGACGGTCGACGCGGTTCGCGCCGAGGAGGCCGCCGCCGGCAAGCGGATCGCCGAGCTGAAGGCGGACGGCGGCGCGGTGGCGAACGGGTGGCTGATGCGGTTCCAGGCCGATGTGCTGGGCGCCCCGGTCGTCGTCCCGGAGGTCGCCGAGACGACGGCGCTCGGCGCCGCCTACCTGGCCGGGATCGCGACCGGCCGCTGGAGCGCCGACGAGGTCGCCGCGATGTGGCGCGAGGCGGCCCGGTATGAGCCGCGGATGGGCGAGGACGAGCGCGAGTCGCTGCTGTCGGACTGGCGCCGCGCCCTCGAGCGCAGCCGCGGCTGGGCGGCCCCAGAAGCCGCCATACGGCGTCCTCAGTCGCCCAAATAGCGCTGCTATTCGGGCTCCCTGCGTCCTTGTCTGGCGACTTCTGGACCTCGCCAGCCGGGCTGCGTAACCAGGGGATGGGCAGGGGGTAGGCACGAGCAACCGCGATGCCCGACATGAAGCCACAGGTCTACAAGGACGACCGCCCCGCGTCCTACTTCGACCGCTTCCACGAGTCCGCCCTGAAGGGCGCCGGTTGGACCTACACCCTCGTCCGCATCATCGTCACGCTGCCGACGCTGCTGATCTACCGGGTGCGGGTCATCGGCCGCGAGAACGTGCCCAAGGGCGGCCCGCTGATCCTCGCGCCCAACCACTTCAGCCAGATGGACCACTTCTTCGTCGGCCTCCGCCTGCGGCGGAGGATCCGCTTCCTGGCCAAATCGCAGATGTTCGGCCCACCCGTCCTCACCTACATCTACAGGGTCGGCGGGGTGATCCCGATCCGCCGCGGCCACCACGACGAGAAGGCCTTCGAAACCGCCTTCGCGGTGCTCGCCCAGGAGGAGATGCTGCTGATCTACGCCGAGGGCGGCCGCTCGCGCAGCGGCGAGCTGGGCGAGCCGAAACCGGGGGTCGGCCGCCTGGCGCTCGAATCGGGCGCCGCCGTCGTTCCGGTCGCGATCCACGGCTCGGCCAAGGTGCGGCGCTGGAAGCGGCTGCGCTTCCCCAAGGTCACGGTCAAGTACGGCGAGCCGCTCAGCTTCCCGGTCGAGCGCTCGCCGAGCCGCGAGCGCCAGCTCGAGGTGGCGGGCGAGATCTTCGGCCAGGTGCGGGAGATGTACGAGGAGCTGGCTACTCGTAGCGCTCGCCGAGCTTCGCGTAGAAGCCCGGATCGTGCCCCGGCGTGACGATCGCGTCCGGGTACTCGCGCCGCAGCAGCCGCAGCTCCTGGATCGAGCGCCTGTAGTTGTGCTCGTCGAAGGGGCGCGGGGCGAGCGGCGCCGAGCCGTCGAGCTGGCCCTCGGTGTAGACGACGTCGCCGCCGATCACGAAGTCGCGCTCGGCGAGGTGGGCGATGAGGGACATGTGGCCGGCGCTGTGGCCGGGCGTGTAGGCGAGCCGGATCGAGCCGTCGCCGAAGAGGTCGAAGCAGCGGGCGAAGCTGGCGTATGAGTCGACGCCGCCGCGGTCGAAGTCAACCGTGCGGTAGTCGAAGGCGAAGTTGTAGTGGGCGCGGCGGTAGCCGTTGAGCAGCGGTTTCGGCCCGACCGTCGCCGCCTCCCACTCGACCTCGCTGACGACGAAGGTCGAGTTGGCGAACTCGGAGATCGCCGAGCTGTGGTCGAGGTGCAGGTGGGTCATCACGACGACCGGGATCTCGCCCGGGTCGAGGTTGCGCGCGCGCAGCTGCGCCGGCACGTCTTCGCCCGGCTGCAGCGCCGGCTTGCCGAAGCGGGCGGCGAGGCCGCCGAAGTTCTCGCTGCCGTCGGTGGCGATCGAGGGGTGCAGGCCGGTGTCGACGAGGATCGCGCCGGCGCTCGGGTGGCGGATCAGGAAGGCGGGGACGGGGACGACCGTCGGCGGCCGGCCACTGAGCAGGGCGCGCAGCAGCTTCAGCGTCTCCAGCCGCCCCCCGGGCCGCTCCATCATCGGCAGCGGCCAGGTGACGTGGCCGGCGACCAGCGGTTCGACGCTGACCGAGGCGCCCGCGGTCCCGCCGGCGAGCGGCTCGTGCAGCGGCTTTGCTTCGACGTGCACCTTCATCGCCCGGCCACCTTACCCCGGATCTCGCTCGCCGTTTTCGACCTTTTCCACACCCCAGTGGGGAAGAAGTCGAAAACGGCGCCAGACTCTAGGCTTGTGCGCGGTGACCGGCGGCGACTCGCGCATCTTCAGGGACGGCCTGCTGGACGGCCAGGTCTGCCTCGTCTCCGGCGCCGGCAGCGGGCTGGGGCGCGAGACCGCGCTCGAGCTGGCGCGCCTCGGCGCCGTCGTTGTCGGCTGCGGGCGGCGCGAGGAGCCGCTGGCCGAGACGGCAGGGCTCGCCGCCGGGCTCGCCGGCTCGTTCGAGCGCGAAACGCTCGACATCCGCGACGAGGAGGCGGTCGAGCGGCTCTTCGACCGGCTGCTCGAGCGCCACGAGCGGCTCGACGTGCTGGTCAACAACGCCGGCGGCCAGTTCCTCAGCCCGGCCGAGGCGATCACGCCGAAGGGCTTTCGCACGGTGATCGAGTTGAACGTGCAGGGGACCTGGCTGATGACCCACGCCGCGGCGACCAGGGCCTTCATCCCGCAGGGCGGCGGCAAGGTGCTGAGCGTCACCCTCTCGCCGCACAACGGGATGCCGGGGATGGTCCACTCCGGGGCCGCCCGGGCCGCGGTCGAGAACATGATGCGCACCCTGGCGGTCGAGTGGGCGCGCTTCGGGATCAAGACCTGCGCGCTCGCCGCCGGCCAGTTCGCCACCGAGACCCTGCTGACCAAGTACCCGCAGGTCGTCGTCGACAACCTCGAGCGCTCGATCCCGATCGGCCGCGCCGGCCGCGCCGAGGAGATGGCCTGGCTGGTCGCCTACCTCGCCTCGCCGGCTGGCGACTTCTTCTCCGGCACGACGATCACGATTGACGGCGCCCGCGACAACTGGGCCGGGCCGTGGCCCCCCGAGGCGATCGCCAAGGAAGGAGAGCCCGTAGCCGAGGAGCGGCGCCCGAAGGGCTAACGCGGCTCGAGGATCACCAGCGGGATCTCGCGCCCTTTGCTGCGTGCCTGGTAGTCCTCGTAGCCGCGGTAGGACGCCACTGCCTTGGCCCAGAGTCGATCGCGCTCCTCCGGCCTCGCCACCCGGGCATGGACCGGCAGGCGCTCGGAGCCGACCTGAACTTCGGTGTCCGGGTTGGCAACCAGGTTGTGGAACCAGGCCGGGTGCCTGGGAAAGCCGCCTTTGGAGGCAACCAGGACGAGGTTCTCGCCGTCGCGCACGTAGAGCAGGGGCGACGTGCGCTTCGTGCCGCTCTTCGCCCCCACATGGTCGAGCAGCAGCACGCGGATCGGCGAGCCTGGGAGGCTGTGCCCGACCCGCCCGCCCGTAGCCCGGTATATGAACGTGTGGAACCACATCCCCCGCCAAAGAAGCGGCCAGGTCCTGTCAGCGAGATCGAGGTAGCTCATCGGTTTTGGGGCCTAATCGATCCTGAGGGCGCGAAAACCAAGCAGGTCGGGGGATGCAGGGAGGCTGGTGAGGGGAGCGCACAGTTAGTGCGTGACCCGAACCAGCCTCCCGAAGACCCCGAGATGCGCCGGTTTGCAGCGTCCTCAGCTCAGGTGTACATCCCTCCGAACATCCCGCCGGTCACGTTGAGCACCTGGCCGTGCACGTAGTTCGCCATCGGTGAAGCGAGGAAGAGGACCGGGCCGGAGGCCTCCTGCGGGGTGGCGGGACGGCCGAGCGGGATGATCGCCGAGGCCATCGCCCGCATCTGCTCGGGGATGCCGAGCTCGATCTTCTCGCCGCCCGGCGCGGTCATCTCCCCGCCCTCCTCTTTGGCGGCGGTGAGGCGCGTTTCGACGAAGCCGAAGGCGACCGCGTTGACGTTGATCTTGAACTGGCCCCACTCCTTGGCCAGCGTTTTGGTCAGGCCGACGACGCCCATCTTCGCCGCCGAGTAGTTGACCTGGCCGGCGTTGCCCATCGTCCCCGAGGTCGATGAGATGTTGATCAGCTTGCGGAAGACCTCCTTGTCTTCGCCCCGCTCGGCCTTGGCGGCCTCGCGCCAGTGCGGCGCCAGCGCGCGGGCGACGCGGAAGGGGACCACGGTATGGATGTCGATCATCGCCTGGAACTGCTCGTCGGTCATCCGGTGGGCGACGCCGTCCCAGGTGTAGCCGGCGTTGTTGACGCAGATGTCGATCGCGCCGAAGGCGTCGACCCCGGCCTTGACCAGCTCGTCGGCGGCGCCCTCCTTGGTCAGGTCGCCGCTGAAGACGGCCGTCTCGCCGTCGATCTCGCCCGCCGCCTGCTCGGCGACATCGGCGTCGAGGTCGTTGATCAGAACCTTGGCGCCCTCGCTGACGAACAGCTCCGCGGTGGCGCGGCCGATGCCCCGGGCGGAGCCGGTGACGATCGCCGCTTTCCCATCAAGAAGTCCCATCGGTCTTGCGCTCTCCTTTTAGGTCGTGAAGTCGGCCGCGGAGGCTACAAGGAACGGCGTGGCTTGGCTGACCGGCCAATTCCGTTGCGACCGTGCTGATGACTTGACGCCTATGCAGCTGGTGATCTATATAAGTGTCATAATGTTCGTTTGCAGCGTCCGCCGGCGCCGTCGCTGGGCGCAGATTGCGGGAAACCTGCGCGGAAAAAGTTGATCCGTGCGGAAATGTCTGATAGACAAGAAACTGCGTACGAGAGAGGTCGTCCGCAATGATCGTGCCCCGGCTGCTTCACCTCCCATGAGCGGCCGGGGCACTCTGCTCCAGCCGGGGATGGATCAGGCGCGTGCTCGAGTTCCCTGCGCCGCGATCGCGGCCAGCTCCTGCGGTCCCAGCAGGGCGAGCAACGTGTTGCCGTCGACGATCGCCAGGCCACCCTTGCGCAGCTTTGCCTTGGCGCCGGTGAGTCGGGCGATCTCGTTCGAGAAGTCGGGCTCGTGCCCGACCAGCATCGCCTCACCGCGGCCGGCGGCGAGCTCGAGCGCGTCGAAGGCCCCTCCGGCCAGCGGCCCCACGACCTCGGCCTCGATCCCGAGCGCCTCGCAGGCGAGCTCCGCGGTTTCGGAGGCCCGCAGCTTCGGGCTGGTCAGGCAGGCTTCGACCGGCGCGCCGAGCGCCGCCAGCGCCCGTCCCGCCGCTTCGGACTGTCGCCTGCCCTCGGCGGTCAGGCGCCGCTTCGCGTCCTCGTCGTTCTTCCGCTCAGCGACGCCGTGTCGCAGCAGGTAGATCACGCGCCGAATCCTACGGGGTGCGAGGGGGCCGGCTCAGCAGCCGCCGAGGCGGCGCAGCTTGCGGCGGTAGATCCGCATCGAGGCGTGGCGCCAATCGCCGTGGGTCTGGCGGCGCAGGGCGGGGACGCGCTCGCGGTGGTAGCGGGAGCTGAGGCTCTCGGCGTGGCCGATCACGTCGCGCAGGCGGATATGGAAGCGGCAGCGCAGGTAGCGGGTGAGGCGCAGCGAGGCGCCCAGCTCACGGCGGTTGCCGAGCACGTCGCCGTCCGCGTAGCCGACGTGCTCGATCCCGATCGCGGTCCAGTTGAGGCCGACAGTGTGGCGGCAGCGGGTGCGCAGGTTGACCAGCTGGAAGATCCGCCCGGAGGAGGAGACGACGAAGTGGGCGCAGACGTTGGGCAGCTCGTGCAGCTCGGGGTCGGGCAGGTCCGGGGCGAAGGTGTTGTAGACGGCCGCGGCGCTGCTCGTCTGCGAGACGTGCTCGACGATCGCCCGCGGGTGGCGCAGCCGCCAGGTCCGTTCGCCGTAGTGCCGCTGCGAGTAGGCGGCCATCTGCCGCTTGCGCTTGGGGCCGAAGGGGATCAGGTGGCGGACGATCGGCGGCCGCAGCGCGCGCAGCGACCCGGGGCTGCTGCGTTGCGGAGCTGAGAACGCGAGCGGGGTGAGCAGCAGGAGCAGGGCGAGCACGGTAGCCGCTGTCGCTCGGCGGCGGGTCCTCAGGATCCGCCGCCTGCCGCGACGAACTCGCGGAGCGCCGCCTTGCCACCCTTCGGCAGCGGGTCGCCGTGGGCGAAGAGCAGGTGCTCGAAATCCTCGTCGAGCAGGGCGGAACAGCGCTCGCGGATCTTGCGTCTGGTCGCTTCCGGGTCGTCGCCGAGGTGCTCTTCGGGGACGAAGCCCAGCCCGCCATAGTTGATCACGCTGTCGGCGAAGAGCAGGACGCCGCCGCCAACCTCGATCCGCAGCGCCGTGTCCTCGGGGCAGATCGAGCCCATCTCCAGGGCGACGATGTCCGGCGCGATCCGCTCGCCGAAGGCGAAGCCGGTGACCTCCGGCCCGCCGTCCTCGAACTCGTGCAGGCCCGCTTCGTGGCAGAGGATCGGGCAGCCGAAGCGCTCGGCGAGCTCGGCGCCGTCGCGCAGGTGGTGGCGGTTGGAGAGCACGACCCGCTGCACGTCGCGCCCCTCGAACCACTCGATCCCCTCGGCGGGCAGCAGCGGGTCGATCGCCGTCCCGGAGCCGGCGACGAAGTGGCAGTCGACCTCGGCCCCGATGTTCGGGTGCTTCGCCCTCCAGTGGAAGACCCCGTCGACGATCTCGTCCATGCTCGACACCGTACCCGCTGCGCCGCCGTCTTACCATCGGTCTGGTGCTCTTTGCCCTCGGCCGCCACCTGCTCTTCCGCGAAGCCTCCCGCGGCGGCTGGATCGCGATCGTCGCCCTCGTCGCGATCGTCCTCCTGATCCGCTTCTGGCCGGTCATCGTCGCCTGGGTGGAGCGAAGGTGGCGGTCGCGATGACCAGCAACTGAGCCCTACAGCCCGATCAGTTTGCCCAAGATCTCCTTCATGAGCGACGAGGGTGGCACGGCAGGGCACGCCGGATCATCCAAGGACACGGACTCCCCGCAAATGAGCTTGTTCGACGACGAAGGCGATGATCGGTCGTGATCGCTGATGGTCCGGGCGATGTGTCCGGATTGTGTCCGCCGGGTTCGCTCGGACTGCACCGCCTAGACTCAGGCCCGTGATTCGATCCGCGCCGCCGCATGCAAGCTGATCTTGCCGAGCTTGAGAGCCGCCTCTGGGACGCCGCAGACGAGCTGCGCGCCAACAGCGGGCTGAAGCCGTCGGAGTACGCCTCGCCGGTCCTCGGGCTGATCTTCCTACGCTTTGCCGATGCCCGCTTCGAGGCGGCGCGCGAGCGGATCGAGGCCAAGGGCTCCGCCCGGCGCAAGGTCGGCCCCTCCGACTACCACTCCGAGGGCCTGATCTACCTGCCCCCGAAGGCCCGCTACGGTGCCCTGCTCGACCTCCCTGAGGGTGCCGACCTGGGCAAGGCCGTGAACGAGGCTATGCGCCTGGTTGAGAAGCACAACTCAGAGTTGAAGGGGATCCTGCCGCGCAGCTATGCGGCGATCCCCGATGCGACCATCGCCTCGCTGCTCCGCCACATCAGCGGCTATACCAAGGACCTCGAAGGTGACGCCTTCGGGTTGATCTATGAGTATTTCCTGGCGAAGTTCGCGCTCGCGGAGGGCCAGGGGGCGGGCGAGTTCTTCACGCCGATGTCGATCGTGCGGCTGATCGTCGAGATCATCGAGCCGTTTCACGGGCGGATCTTCGACCCGGCCTGCGGCTCGGGAGGCATGTTCGTGCATTCCGCTCAGTTCGTCGAGCGCCATCGCAAGTCGCCCGGCGAGGAGCTCTCGATCTACGGCCAGGAGAAGACCGGCGACACGGTGAAGCTGGCGAAGATGAACCTGGCCGTGCACGGGCTGAACGGCGAGATCCGCGAGGGCAACAGCTACTACGAGGACCCCTTCGAGAGCCACGGTCACTTCGACTTCGTAATGGCCAATCCGCCCTTCAACGTCGACCGGATCGACAAGGCGAAGCTCGCCGACGACCCCCGGCTCCCGGAACTGCCGAAGGCAGACAACGGCAATTACATTTGGATACAGCTCTTCGCCAACTCCCTCGACGAGAGCGGGCGGGCTGGGTTCGTGATGGCGAACTCGGCGTCCGATGCCCGCCACAGCGAGGGCGAGATCCGCCGCTGGCTGATCGAGGAGCGGCTGGTCGACGTGATGGTCGCGGTGGGGCCGAACTTCTTCTATTCGGTGACCCTTCCCGTCACGCTCTGGTTTCTCGATCGCGGCAAGCGCGAGGCGCCGCGCGCCGATCAGGTCCTCTTCATCGACGCTCGCGACGTCTTCCGCCAGGTCGACCGCGCCCATCGCGAGTTCACCGAGGAGCAACTCGAGTTTCTGGCGAACATCGTGCGCCTTTATCGGGGCGAGGAGCCGGAGCTCGCGCGCGGCGAGAACGCCCTCTTCGCGGAGCGGTTCCCCGACGGCGCCTACGCCGACGTCAAGGGTCTCTGCAAGGTCGCCACGATCGAGGAGATCGAGGAGCAGGGGTGGAGCCTCAACCCGGGCCGCTACGTGGGAACCGAGGTCGAGGAACTCGACGAGGAGGTCTTCGAGGAGAAGCTGGCTGCCGCGCACGCCGAGCTGCGCAGCCTGGGCGCCCGGGCCAGGGAGCTGGAAGAGGGCGTGGACACGGTGCTCGGCAATCTGCTCTCCAGCTGACCCTGAAGGCCGCGTTAGGGTCATCCCCTATCTCTAACGTTTTGCACCTTAGACATTAGAGTGAGGTATGGTGCGCCCATGGAGCTCGAGACCCACGCACAGACCCCGTTCGGCGAAGCGCGCCGCACCCCGGGTCGCCACGGCTACGTGGCCTACTTCCCGGCGACGATACCGCGCACCCTGGAACTGTCCGCTTCGACCGTGCGCCTGCTCGGCGAGGCGGAGGGGGCGCTGGGCCGGCTTGCCGGCGTTGGTCGCCTCGTGCGGAACCCCGATCTGCTCATCCGGCCCTATCTGCTGCGCGAGGCGCTCTCCTCGACGCGCATCGAGGGGACGCAGGCCAGCATGGCCGAGGTCTTCGAGGCCGACGCCGCCGGCGAGTCTCCCAATGCAGATGTCGAGGAGGTCGTCAACTACGTCGCCGCGATGCGGTGGGGCCTCGAGCGTCTCGACGAGCTGCCGTTCAGCACCCGCCTGCTGTGCGAGATGCACCGGCGCTTGATGGCCGGCGTCCGCGGTCGCGAGCTCGCCCCCGGCGAGCTGCGCACGAGCCAGAACTGGATCGGCGCTCCGGGGTCGACGATCGAGACCGCCCAGTTCGTGCCTCCGCCGCCTGGCGAGCTGCCGGTACTGCTGGCGGATTGGGAGCGGTTCGCGCACGAGGAGCCGGAGGTTCCGTTGCTGGTGCAGAACGCGCTCCTTCACTCCCAGTTCGAGACGATCCATCCCTTCCTGGATGGCAACGGGCGCCTCGGTCGGCTGCTGCTCGTCTTCTTCCTCGTCGCCCGCAACAGGCTCACCGTGCCACTGCTCTACCTGAGCGCGTACCTCGAGCGCCAGCGCCAGGACTACTACGACGCCCTCCAGACGATCCGCGAGACGGGCGACCCGATCCCCTGGATCGACCTGTTCCTGACCGCTGTCGAGACCCAGGCTGACGATGCGGTCCAGCGAGCCCAACGAATCATCGCTCTCCGAGAGGACTACCTCCAGACGGCGGCGACGATGGGAACCCCGAACGCCCTTGCGCTCGTCGACCTGATCTGCGAGAACCCGGTGGTCACGACCAGGTCGATCGAGGATCGTCTGAGCGTGAGCCGCCCCACGGCGCTGCGGTTGTTGAGACGGATGGAGGAGCAGGGGGTTCTGACCGAGGCCGACTCGGGCGCGCGGGGTCAGAGGCGCTACGTTGCGCAGGCGATGATGGAGGCTGTGGTGGGGGGCGAACGTGGGTGAGTGGAGACAATCCACTCTGGGCGAGCTGATCGACGCTGCTGGCGGAGAAATTAGGACTGGTCCGTTCGGATCCCAGCTCTACGCTGATGAATACACGGACGATCCAAATGGTGTCCCTGTTGTTATGCCAAGAGACATGCTTAACGGTCGCATCTCCCGCGATTCGGTAGGGCGAATCAGCGAGGCGACCGCTGAACGACTGCGGGTTCATCGCTTGGCTGCGGGCGACCTGGTGCTTGCCCGACGTGGAGATGTCGGTCGTCTCTCGTTTGTGGCTCCTGATGAGGCGGGTTGGGTTTGTGGGACCGGTTCAATGCGGATCCATGCGCCTAACCACGACGTGCTCAATCCCCTATTCCTGCGATATGCGATGAGCAGCCCAGGTGTCATTGAGTGGCTCACGGGACAGGCAGTCGGCGCGACCATGCCGAACCTGAATGCCAAAATCGTATCCGCGGTGCCCATTAGGGTGCCAGGAACTGTTACTCAACGTCGTATCGCGACAGTTCTCGCTGCCTTCGACGAGCTGATCGAGATCAACGAGCGACGGATCGAGCTGCTGGAGGATCTCGCCCAATCGCTCTACCGGGAGTGGTTCGTGCATTTCCGGTTCCCGGGGCATGAGGGCATCAAAATGGTGGAATCAGACTTGGGCCGGATTCCGGCCGGCTGGGAAGTGCGGGCAGCCGGAGATGTCTTTGATGTGCTTGGCGGTGGAACCCCCTCGAAAAAGCGTGTGGACTACTGGGAAGACGGTCAGATTCCATGGTTCACTCCAAGCGACCTAACGCGAGCTCGGCGGAGGTTTGCCGTGCGCTCCTCTGCTCGCATCACCGACCTCGGACTGGAAAGGAGCGCGGCTCGGCTGTTTCCGCCGGGATCTGTGTTGATGACAAGCCGCGCAACGCTTGGGGTTCTTGCGATCGCGGCAGTGAGCTGCACCTGCAATCAGGGATTCATCGCATCCCTCCAGAGTCAGGGAATCCATCCGAGTTTATATATGAGTGGCTGCGAAGCCGAGCGGCGTGAGCTCAGAGCAGATAGCCACGGGTGCGACATTCAAAGAGATCACAAAGGGTGCCTTCAAGCGATTCCCGATTGTGCTCCCGGATCCTCGTGTGCTAAGTGAGTTTGCTTCGAGGGTGGGACCGGTCAGCGACATGATCATGAAGCTGGAGGCTCTCAACGGCAGATTTGTCGCCACCCGCGACCTCCTCCTCCCGCGCTTGGTCACCGGCCAGCTCGACATCTCCGACATCGACCTCGGTGTCCTCACCCCGACTGAAACCGAGTGACGCCGCGCAACTATTCCGAGGATGAGGTGGTCGAGCAGCCGACCGTCGAGCTACTCGAGTCGCTTGGCTACGAGATCGCCGACGGATATGCCGAGACGCTGGGGCGCGGAGGGGCTCGGGCGCGACGACCAGCTCGAGGTCGTGCTTCGCCACCGGCTCGAGCCGAAGCTCGCCGAGCTGAACCCCGAGCTGCCGGCCGAGGCGATCGAGGCCGCCGCGGAGGAGCTCGTGCGGGATCGGTCGGCGCTGGAGCGCACCCGCGCCAACCGGGAGGTCTGAGCTGCTGCGCGACGGCGTCAAGGTCACCTTTGCCGATGAAGAGGGCGGGCGCTCGACCGAGACGGTGCGCTTCATCGACTGGAACGAGCCGGCGAACAATGAGTTCCTCGCGGTTCGCCAGCTGTGGGTTGTCGGTCCTCTCCACACCAGGCGCTGCGACATCGTCTGCTTCGTCAACGGGATCCCACTGGTGCTGCTGGAGCTGAAGGCATCCCACAGGACCGTGGAGCAGGCCTATCGCAAGAACCTCCGCGACTACCGCGACACGATCCCACAGCTATTTACCCCCAACGCCTTCGTCGTCCTCTCGAACGGCTCGGAGACGAAGGTGGGCGCGACGTTCGCCGAGTGGGACCGCTTCGGCGAGTGGAAGCGGATCGACGACGAGTCCGAGCCCGGGATCGTCTCCCTCGAGACCGTGCTCCACGGCCTCTGTGAGCCGGCGCGCCTGCTCGACATGGTCGAGAACTTCGTCGCCTACCTGGAGCGGCCGGGCGGCCTACTCAAGGTCCTCGCCCAGAACCACCAGGTGCTCGGGGTCAACGCCGCGATGCGGGCGCTCGCCGACCCGGCCACGCGCGACGGGCGCCTCGGTGTCTTCTGGCACACCCAGGGCTCGGGGAAGAGCCTCTCGATGCTGATGTTCACCCAGAAGGTGCTGCGACGCCAGCCCGGCAACTGGACCTTCGTGATGGTCACCGACCGCGCCGAGCTCGACGACCAGCTCTACGAGGAGTTCAAGGACGCCGGCGCGATCGAGGGGCACCTCCAGGCCGACTCGTCGGCGCACCTGCGGCGGCTGCTCGGCGAGGACCACCGCTACGTCTTCACGTTGATCCACAAATTCCGCCCCCCGAGGGAGAGGAGATGCCGGTCTGCTCGGATCGCGAGCGACGTGATCGTAATCACCGACGAGGCGCACCGCAGCCAGTACGCGACGCTCGCGCTGAACATGCGGCGCGCGCTGCCGAACGCCGGCTTCCTCGGCTTCACCGGCACGCCGCTGATCAAGGGCGAGGAGGAGCGCACCCGCGAGGTTTTCGGCGACTACGTCTCGACCTACAACTTCCGCGACTCGATCGAGGACGGCGCGACCGTGCCGCTCTTCTACGAGAACCGAATCCCCGAGCTGCAGATCGTCAACGAGAGCTTCGACAGGAGCTGACCGGGATCCTCGAAGCGGCGGAGCTCGACGACCGCGGGAGCGCGCTCTCGTCGCGGCGCTTCGCCACCGAGTACCAGCTGATCACCCGCCCCGAGCGGCTGCGGCGGATCGCCGCCGACCTCGTCCGCCACTTCGCCGGGCGCGGGTTCCTCGGCAAGGCGATGTTCGTCGCGATCGACAAGGCGACCGCCGTGCGGATGCACGATCTCGTCGCGAGGAGTGGGAAGCTGCACCTGGCGGAGCTACGGGAGCGCGCCGAGCGGCTGCCCGGAGCTCGAGCGGATCGGAGTGAACGAGCAGATCGCCTTCATGGAGGGGACGGACATGGCAGTCGTCGTCTCCCAGTCCCAGAACGAGATCGCCGAGATGCGGGAGCCGGCCTCGACATCGCGCCGCACCGCGAGCGGATGTTCGACGAAGACCTCGATGAGCGCTTCAAGGATCCCGACGATCCATTCCGGCTGGTCTTCGTCTGCGCGATGTGGATGACCGGGTTCGACGTGCCCTCCTGTTCGACGATCTATCTCGATCGGCCGATGCGCAACCACACGCTGATGCAGACGATCGCCCGCGCGAACCGCGTCTTCCCTGAAAAGGAGAACGGCCTGATCGTCGACTACGTCGGCGTCTTCCGCCACCTCGAGGCGGCGCTCGCGGTCTATGCGCGCGGCGAGGGACGGTGAGCAGGGAGCGGAGATCATCCGCGACAAGTCGGCGCTGGTCGCCGAGCTCGAGGACGAGATAGACGAGCTGGTCGACCTTCTGCGAGCGCTGGGACGTCGATCTCGACGCGCTCGCCCGGGCCGACGGCTTCGAGTTCATCGCCCTGCGCGACGCCGCGGTCGAGAGCACTGTTCGTCGACGACGTCACCGGAGCGGGCCTACCTCGAACGCTCCGACGCGCGTGGGCGGCTCTTCGCCGCGATCCTGCCCGGACCCGGCCGCCACCGCCCACATCCGGGTTGTCGGGGTGGCCCGCAATCTTGCCGAGACGATCCGCTCGCTGGACCCGGTTCCCGATCTCTCCCACGTGTCGCGGAGCGGTTCAGGACCTGCTCGACCGCTCGGTCGGGGCGGAGGAGTACGTGATCCGCGCCGCGGCGGACGCGGGGGATGCTGACGCCGCTGATCGACCTCAACGCGATCGACTTCGATGCCCTGGCGACGCGGCTCGCAGGCAGGAAGCGCTCCTCGGCGCGGCGCCTCATCGGCCAGCTCGAGATGAGCGCCGAGGCGGCGGCGCAGAGGAATCCAAGCCGGCGGGATCTGGTCGAGCAGCTGCGACGGCTGATCGACGACTACAACGCCGGCAGCTTCAACGTCGATGAGATGCTGCGCCGCCTCCAGGCGCTGTCACGCCAGCTTTCGGAGGAGGAACAGCGCACCGCTCGCGAGGGCCTTGCGGAGCCCGAGCTGGCTGTGTTCGACCTGCTGACGAGGCCGGATCCGGTGCTGACAGATGAGGAGCGCGAGGTGGTGAAGCGGGTCGCGCGCAAGCTGATGGAGCACATCCAGGATCGGCTCGTCCTGGACTGGCGCCGCAAGGCGCAGACGCGAGAGGCGGCCCGCAGCCTGGTCAAGGACATACTCGAAGAGCTTCCCGAGGAGCCTTATGGGCCAGAGGTGTGGGAGAGGAAGGCCGGCATCGTGTTCGACCACATCTTCGCCAGCTACTACGACGACGGAGGCAGCGTCTACGAAACCTCCGAGCCGGGTGTGGACGTGGTTGCCGCGCCGCCCCCCGAGGCGAGTACAGCGCTTCCGTCGATCGACGTGGACGGCGTCACCGAGGAGGTGCTGGCGAGGATCAAGGACGACCCCACCCTCGCGGAGTTGGTGGCGGAGCAGCTCCGCGGCGAGAAGGCATTCTTCGCCGTGCCGAGTGAGGAGCTGATTGGCCGGGTTGAGAGCTTCGACGTGGAGTTCAAGTCGACGGCGCGGTGGAACCTCCGCGAGGGTTGTAAGGACAAGCGGATGGAGGATGCGGTGGTCAAGACGGTCGCCGGGTTCCTCAACACCGACGGAGGAACGCTGTTGATCGGTGTTGGCGATGACGGTCGGGTAGTCGGGCTGGAGAACGATCTGCCCCTCGTGAAGCCGCAGAGCGCCGACGGGCTCCTCAACTGGCTCACCACCCACCTCGTCAACGCCCTGACGCACGCGGCAGCGATGCGCACCCGCGCCCGGATCGAGCAGCTGGACGGCGGCCAGATCTGCCGCGTCGACGTTGCCAGCTCCTCGACCCCGGTCAAAGCCCGGATGAGCGAAGGCGGCCAGGTCTTCTGGGTGCGAATGAACAACAGCACCCGAAGCCTCCCCGAGATCCAGATCGCCCAATACGTTCGCGACCACTGGGGTTGACGCCGAAGGCACCGTCCCTCAATCGCCAGGTTTTCCCCACGCCAGTGGGGGTGCGATTGATTGCCAGTGGTCCGGCGGACGTGTCCGGATTGTGTCCGTCCCCCTTGGCTCGTACTCAGCGAGGGTGACGCTCGGGGTTGCCGCGCTCCCACCAGTCAATCGTCTCACCGCGCTCCTGCATCTCTTCAAGCGTCCCGGCGATGAAGCTGGCGCTGACCCCACCGGTCATGTCGGCGCAGAACTTCCACAGCTCCCGCGCCGCCTTCTTGTAGCGGTGGATCAGTTCGTCCAACTCGAAGGCGTCCAGCTCGCCGGAGCCGTAGCGCTCGAAGCCCTCCCGGACCCGCTCAAGCAGATCGGCGAGTCGGGCTTCGTGATAGCCGACGACGAGCGCTTCATCGGCCTGACGCTCCGCCTTCGAGGGCTTTGCAGGATCAGCGCTCACGCATCATCGACGGTATCGCAGCCAGCCAAGGTTGCGGGCCTCAGAACGACGAAACCCCGGCGGTTTGGCCTGCCTCCCGAGAGAGGTTGCACAGGGACCGTTCGGGGTCTTCCCGCACAACGTACCGCTCCGATGCGTGACGCAGCGCTTGTGGTGTGAGGGTTGCGACTCAGCTTCAAACGTCGTGACCGTACTCCCGGTCGTAGAGATCGAGGTTTGCCTGAGCCAGTTCTCTGGTCTTGCCTATGAAGAGGCGGTGGTAGACCTTGTTCGGGTCGACGACAAGAGTCTCGACCATTAGGTCCCGTCGGCCAGCCTCCGCGAGGCGGCCGAAGCCCTCCGTCGGTCCGTTGACAATTCGGCTGACGACTGGCACGAGGGTTCCCTCACGCCGCCCCCTGGCAATCGCCTGTTTGAAGCGGGTGGCGACATACGGGCGCTCGCTTCCGTCATTGGCGGTGATAGTCACCTCCTCCTTTGCGGCCTCGTAGATCGCCAGCAGATCGGCGTAGAGCTGGGCATTCTCGGCGGGCGCCCCGGCGATCTCGGCGAGACCGGAATCGAGCTCTCGCGCTTGACTGAGTTCGTCGTGCTTTCTGGAAGCCTCAAGCCAGCGATCCCAGTAGCGGCCCCCTTGAATCTCCGCAATCGGCACTCCGAAGGTGAAGAGGGTTTCAAGCCGCCTCCGTTGCTCGGCAATCTCCGTCTCGTCGTTGGGGCTAAAGCTCAACAGCTCGAACTGCTCGTCGTTACCGATCAACCCACCCTCGGTCAGATTGCCGGAGCCCGAGAGCACGTCGACGGCCGCCGGCCCTTCGCTGAGCCAGAGCTTGGGATGGAATCCCTTCGCGCGCTGGCCGATCACCGCGCTCACCGATGCGCCTTGTTGCTCTAGCCGTTCGAGCGCCTCGGGCTGGGTGATAGGCATACCGCGGGCGACCAACTCCAGCTCCCCCGACCAGTCGGCGAGCACGTCCACAAGGGTTTCGACGCCACCGACCGTGACAAAGGCCACCGCAACCCTGAGTCTGGCCGGGTCGCGCTCCAACATCGCGACGATCGCATCGCGACCGCACGAGAGGCGATCGCTGGGAATCGACTGGAGCCGCTTTGACACGGATGCAATCCTTGCAAGATCTTCGCCCGTACCCGTCTTTGACTATCTTGCGTGCTACTGCTCCCCGCCGTCGGAGTCGTAGGCTCGGATTGGCGGGGATTATTTCTTCTCGATCAGGTAGCTGTCCTGCACCACGACCTCCGACTCGGGTGGCTGGTTGGCGGTGAAGATGACGAGATTCGAGCCGCCGCTGTCGCGCACGGAGGGGATGAGTAGCCCGTCGTGCCCGAGCCACGCGACCGCGCCGCCGACCCGCTGGCACGGCTCCCAGGCGATCGACCCGAAGTCCTCCTCGGTGATCCTGATGTCGGCGAGCCGTCCGGCGTCTGTCAGGTCGAGCAGATTCTCGATTGAGACATCCAGCTCGTAGATCGTCCGCGTCGCCCGAGGCGGTACGGGCTGCATCGCGATGACGTGGTCACCCTCGGATTTCGCGGTCTTCTCGGCGAGGCTTGTGTAGAGCGCCGATGTTCCGGGCGGGTTCCACCGAGCCCCGCGCTCGTTGACCAGCTCGGGCGGCGCTGAGCCGAGCATGTGGCGGTAGACGCGACCCGCCCACCGCTCGGTGTCGAAGCGCTCCAGAGCGTCGAGCAGCGCCGGATCGTGGATCAAGACGATCTGCGCCCTTTACGCGTAGCTGCCGTCTCGAAGCTGGGCGATCAGCGCCAAAACGCCATCGACCCGGTCTTCCTCGATGCGGTCGGCCGGGCGCTGCCCCTCAAGTAGCCGGTGAGGCGAGAAGAGCCACAGCCGGGCCTCGTCGGGCGGATAGAACTCGGCCAACTCCTCGGCAAGCCAGGCGAGCGTGAGCAGTCGGTCAAGGCTGCGTCGCTGCGGTTCGGCCTTCCCCGTCCGCCAGCGCGAGACGGTCTGAGGGGTCGTGCCGAGCAGTTGCGCGATCTCGCGCCCCTGCACACCGACCTCATCCCGAATCGAGTCGAGCTTGCGAGCGAGGGCGGTGGCTCCGGTTTTTGCTGCGACTTCCATGGGCTATCATCTCGATCAACATAACGATAAACATTCTAATCGACTAACTGATCGACAGAATAACAGCTACAACCCGAGCAATTTGCCGAGGATCTCCTTCATCACCTCGTCGGTGCCGCCGCCTATGGGGCCGAGGCGGGCGTCGCGGACGGCTCGCTCTATGCCGTACTCGCGCATGTAGCCGTAGCCGCCGTGGATCTGGAGGGATTGGTCGGCGATCTCTAGGACGGCGCGCTGGGTGACGAGCTTGGCCATCGTCACGTCCTTGATGCAGTCGTGGCCTTCGTGGAAAAGGCGCAGGGCGTTGTAGGTGAGGGCTTTCGAGGCCTCGGCCCTGGTCGCCATCTCGGCGATCTGGTGGCGGATCGCCTGGAACTTGCCGATCGGGCGGCCGAAGGCTTCGCGGTCGAGGGCGTAGGCGACGGTCGTCTCGATCAGCCTTTGCATCGCGCCGACCGCGCCGATCGCCATCAGCAGCCGCTCCCAGGCGAAGTTGAACATGATCAGCTTGAAGCCCTCGTTCTCCTCGCCGAGCAGGTTCTCCGCCGGCACCTCGACGTCGGTGAAGGCCAGCTCGCCGGTGTCGGATGAGTGCCAGCCCATCTTCTCCAGCTTGCGCGCGACCTCGTAGCCGGGCATCTCGCGCTCCAGCACGAGGAAGGAGATGCCGCCGTGGCCTCCCTCCTGCGTCGTCTTGCAGGCGCAGACGAGGAAGTCGGCGCGCACGCCGTTGGTGATGAAGGTCTTCGAGCCGTTGACCACGTAGCCGCCGTCGACCCGCTCGGCGAAGGTCGAGATGCCGGCGACGTCGGAGCCGGCGCCCGGCTCGGTGATCCCCAGCGCGCCGATCTTCTCGCCGGCGATCCCGGGGACCAGCCAGCGCTGCTTCTGCTCCTCGCTGCCGAAGTTGAAGATCGGCGGCATCGCGATCGAGGTGTGGGCGTTGAGCCCGGCGGCGACCCCGCCAGAGCCGCCCGAGCGGGCCAGCTCCTCGACCCAGATCGCGTCGTGCAGGTGGGTGCCGCCCTGGCCGCCGTACTCCTCCGGGAACTTCAGCCCGAGGAAGCCGAGCTCGGCGCAGCGTCCGTACAGCTCGCGCGGGAATTCGCGCGCCGCCTCCCACTCGTCGACGTGCGGAGCGATCTCCTTGGCGACGAAGCGTCCGACCGTCTCGCGCAGCTCCTCGTGCTCGGAGTCGAAGGGCGGCAGCGTCGCCCGCGTCCCGCTGTCCTTGATCACCGTCACCCCCGAGACGCTAGCGGCTACGCTCGCGGCCGGCGCCATGGACAGCCAGACGCTCAGCCTGATCACGATCCCGCTGTTCACCGGCGCGATCGGCTACGTGACCAACTGGAGCGGCGTCTGGATGCTCTTCTACCCGGTGCGCTTCGCCGGCTTCCGCCTGCCGGGGCTTGCCGCCTTCGCCAACTTCCTGCCGCGGCGGATCCGACAGATCCCCGGCATCGGCCAGGGCGGCATCGGCTGGCAGGGGATCATCCCGTCGCGCGCCGCGAAGATGGGGTCGATCGCGGTCGACAAGGGGATCGCCAAGCTCGGCGGCGCCGCCGACTTCTACCGGCAGCTCGATTCGGAGGCGATCGCCGAGCACATCCTCGCCACCGCCCGCGGCGACATCCACGAGGTGGTCGAGCGGATCATGGAGCGCGAGCGGCCGCAGCTCTGGCACGACCTGCCGCCGCGCCTGCGGGCCGCTGTCCACGCCCGGGTCGAGGAGCAGCTGCCGCAGATCGTCCGCTCGGTGACCGAGGAAATCGGCGCCCACGCCGACCAGATCGTCGACCTGAAGCTGATGGTGATCCACCGGATCGAGGCCCAGCCCGAGCTCGCCAACCGGATCTTCCTCGAGGTCGGCGACAGGGAGCTGCGCTTCATCGTCAACTTCGGCTTCTTCTTCGGCTTCGCGCTCGGTGTCCCGACCGCCTTTCTCACCGTGTTCGTGCTCACCCAGTGGTGGGTGCTGCCGATCGCCGGCGTGCTGATCGGCTACACGACCAACCTGCTCGGGATCAGGATGATCTTCGAGCCGGTGCGTCCGCGCCGCCTCGGCCGGCTCCGCATCCAGGGCCTCTTCCTGCGTCGCCAGCGCGAGGTCGCCGACGTCTACGCCGACATCATCGCCGACGACATCGTGACGATGGGCAACATGGCCGAGGACCTGATGTACGGGCCGAACGCGGATCGCACGCGGCAGATGATCGAGGTCGTCCTGCGGCCGGTGGTCGACCGCGCGGTCGGCCGCACGCGCCCCGCGGTCTGGGCGGCGCTGGGCCGCGGCGGCTACGAGGAGATCCGCTCCTCGGTCGCGCTGGAGGCCGCCGATTACACCGTGGCGCCGCTCGCCGACGCCGAGTTCAACCGCACCCAGAGCGAGGGCATCCGTGCATTCGTCGCAGCCCGCATGCGGGAGATGGACCCGGCTGACTTCTCGGAGATGCTTCGCACGGCGATGCGCGAGGACGAGTGGCTGCTCTACCTGCACGGAGCGGTGCTCGGCTTCGGTGCCGGCCTGCTACACCTGGCGATCTTCGGATGAGCGACGACCCGGCAAGAGAGGACCCGGCGCGGGAGCTGTTGCGGGCGGCGCCGGGAGTGGGGCGGATCGCCGCCGCGACCGGCCTGCGCCTGGCGGGCTCCGCCGCGACCGCCTATGGGCGGGCGATCTCGCGGCTGGCCCGCGCGGCGGCCGAGCAGCGACCCGGCGCCGAGGGGCCGGAGGCCCGCCGCGCCGGGCCGGACTCATCGAGCGCGGCCCTGCGCCGGCGTGGCGAGGAGCTGCTGCGCGAATCGGCCGACATCCGCCTCTCCCAGGACTCCCACCCCGCCTACATGCGGATCCTCGACGCGCTCGCCCCCGACGAGGCTCGCATCCTGCGCTTCCTCGCCCGCAACGGCTCGCAGCCCTCGGTCGATGTGCGCGCCGGCCTTCCCTTCGCCTCCGAGCTGCGCGCCCAGGGCCTCACGATGGTCGCCGAGGAGGCCGGTTGCAGCCACGCCGACCGCGTCTACGCCTACCTCAACAACCTGCACCGGCTGGGCCTGGTGTGGTTCCTGCGTGAGCCATTGCGTGACTCGGCGCCCTACCAGGTGCTGGAGGCGCAGCCCGAGGTGGTCGCGGCGCTGGAGGAGGGCGGGCGCACGGCACGCACCGTGCGCCGCAGCATCGTCCTCACCCCGTTCGGCGAGGACTTCTGCGCCACCTGCCTGCCGCTCGAGTAGGCCCGTTCCAGCCAGGCGCCGTAGAGGTTTGTGCCGCTATCCGGGTCAAACCTCTACGGCAGGCGGCTACAGCCCGTAGCTCCGCC
>CAWIFA010000041.1:0-6644 GCA_963835315.1 uncultured Solirubrobacterales bacterium
TCGAGCGCATCGGAGATTGACCCCACCAGGGTGGGGTCAATCTCCGATAGAAGATCTCAGACCGTGCCCGGGGTGGCGGTCGGAGGGGCGTTGCGGTCGCGTTTGGACTTGACCGCGGACTCGAGCTCCTCGGGGGTGAAGCCGCCGAGGGCCTGGCTGTCGAGGGCGTAGCGGTAGAGGGCGACGCCGAAGATGCCGCTGAGGGCTTTGCTGATCAGCAGCGAGATCGCCAGGCCGATGACGCCGATGACGACGAGCAGGGCGCCGACAAAGCTGGCCGAGGCCCAGACGACGACGCCGAGGGCGATCACGAGCGCGCTGGGCAGCATGCCGAGCAGGAAGACGGCGCCGCCGATCGCGATGTTGCCGGTGATCTGCTGGCCCCAGCGCTCGCGGAAGAGGCTCGCCGAGCGCTTCAGGGTCGCGAACGGGCCGGTCCCCTCGATCGCGATCACCGGGACGGCGAGAAACGTCACCAGCGACCAGGCCATTCCCACCAGCCGTGCGGCGACGGTCCCGGCGATGCCGCCCTGGTTTTCCAGCGCGCCCATCAGCACGCTGATCGCGGTCGAGACCGCCGCCCAGCCGCAGATCGCGCCGAAGCGCTGGCGGGCCACCGCGAGCCCGTCGCCGACGGTGGCCGGCTCGCCGCGGAAGATCATGTCGGCGGCGGCCGCCAGGCCGACGCTGAAGTAGAAGCCGACGACGGCGAGCACGTAGACGCCGATCACCAGCAGCGGAATCGCCCCGGCGAAGACGTTCTTGTCGAGGAAGTAGAGGCCCGGCCCGAGGAAGATCAAGGCGAGCGGAATCGTCGCCACCGCCCCGTAGAGCGGGAAGCGCAGCAGCTCCCGGTGCTCATTCAGCAGCCCCCAGCTCTTCTTGCTCAGGGCCCAGCCCCGCTTGATCCTCTTCATCCCGCTTCTCCTTCCAGCGACCGCTCGGTTATCGGAATCCGCGGGACACCTCTTCCTTCGAAGTACTCCCACTCCTGCTCGCCGAGCTCGGTCGCCGGCGAGTCGGCGTAGATCCACTCGCGCGCGATCCGGTGCCAGTTGCGCTTCGCCCGCAGCTGGCCGAGCACGGCGACGACGCCGATTTCCATCCGCCGGCCCATCAGCTCGTCGGCGGGGATCGACTCGCGGCGCATCAGGTCGAAGTACTCCGAGCGCGGGTCGTTGGTCGACTCGATGATCTTCATCACGCGCTTCGGGGTGATTTCCAGCTCGCGGTCCTCCATCACGAACCAGCCGCCGACGGCGCGCATGTGCTCGAGCAGCCGCTCGGCGTCGAGCTTCGACGGGTTCTTGACGAAGCCGAGGTCGTGCAGCGCCTCGCGGAAGGCTTCCGGGTCGTCGCGCGAGGCGGCGTCGAAGGCGCGCTGCTCGAGCAGGATCTGCTCCCGGTCGAGCTTCTTGGTCATTCCGAAGTCGAGGAAGGCGACCCGACCGTCCTCCATCAGCAGGTAGTTGCCGGGGTGGGGGTCGGCGTTGAAGTGCTGCAGGTGGTAGATCGAGCCGAAGCTGCCGCGGAAGACGATCTCGCCGAAGCGGCTGCGCTGCTCGTGCGGCAGCTGCTTGATCGCCTCGAAGTCGAGGCCCTCGACGAACTCGGTCACCAGCACGCGGCGCCGCGAAAGCCGCGTCACGACTTCCGGCACGTAGATGAACGGGTGGTCGCGGTAGGCGCGGGCGAAGGAGCGCTGGTTCTGCGCCTCGTACTCGTAGTCGAGCTCCTCCATCACCCGCTCGCGGATCTCGTGCGCGATCGCCTTCGCGTCGAGCCCGGGGGCGAGGGCGCGGGCGAGCCGGACGATCGTGCCCGCGTTGCGCAGGTCGGCGTCGAGCGCCTCGGCGATCCCCGGGTACTGGATCTTCACCGCGACCTGCCGCCCGTCGAGCAGCTCCGCCCGGTGCACCTGGCCGATCGAGGCGGCGGCGAACGCCTCCTGCTCGAAGGAGGCGAAGAGCTCGGATACCGGTTCGCCGTCCCACTCCTCGTCGAGCACCTTCTCGACCTTCTCCCAGGGCATCGGCGGCGCCGACGTGCGCAGCTTGGCCAGCTGCTCCTGGTAGATCTCGGCGTACTCGGGCGGCAGGAACTCGGTGTCGATGAAGGAGGCGAACTGGCCGAGCTTCATCGCCGCGCCCTTCATCTGGCCGAGCGCGCCGACCATCTTCATCGCCGTCTCCAGGTGGCGCTGCTCGAGCCGCTCCTTGCCAGCGTCCTCGGAGCGGCCGACGTTGGTCGCCTTGGTCCCCGCGTAGCGGGCGCCCTGCAGGCCGACGATCGAGCCCAGCTTCGCCGAGCGGCGCAGGCGCCCCTTGGGGATCTTCGAATCGTCGGCCATCGCCAGCAAGGGTTTCACAGCCGCCGCGCGCCCCGGGAATCGCCGCTTTCTCTATTCTCTCCCGTCCGATGGCTCACAGCCGCGAAAAGCTCAAGGCCGCCCCGCGCACCGATTTCGGCTCGCGCAGCGCCCGCCGCCTGCGCGGCGAGAAACTCGTCCCCGGCGTCGTCTACGCCGGCGGCGAAGAGGCGCGCGCCTTCCAGGCGGTGGAGCGCGACGTGCGCACGGTGCTCGGCGCCGGCCAGGCGCTGTTCGACCTCGAGGTCGAGGGCTCGAAAGCCGTCCCGGTCGTGCTCAAGGAATCCCAGCACCACCCGGTCAAGGACAGGCTGCAGCACATCGACCTGCAGGAGGTGAAGCTCGACGAGGCGATCCACGCCGAGGTCGCGATCGAGCTCGAGGGCGCCGAGGCGGCGCCCGGCGTCAAAGAGGGCGGCGTGCTCGAGCACGTCACCCGCGAGATCACCGTGGAAGCGCTGCCGACCGAGATCCCCGAGCGGCTCGTCGCCGACGTCTCGCAGATGCAGATCAACGACACCGTCACGCTCGCCAGCATCGCCGCCCCCGAGGGCGTCAAGTTCGTCGCCGAGGAGCTCGAGGAGATCACCATCGCCACCCTTTCGCCGCCGCGCGTCGAGGAAGAGCCCGAGCCCGAGGTCGAGGAGGAGACCGAGCTGGTCGGCGAGGAGGGCGAGGCCCCGGCCGCCGAGGAGGGCGCCGAGGAGGGCCAGGGCGGCGACTCAGGCGACTCCGGCGGGGAGTAGCCCTGATCCTCATCGTCGGCCTCGGCAATCCCGGCAGGGAGCACGCCGGCAGCCGTCACAACATCGGCTTCGAGATCGGGGCGGAGCTCTCGCGCCGCTGGGAGTTGCCGCGGGCGAAGCAGAAGTACGGCGGGATGATCGCCGAAGGCCGCGCCGGCGCCGGCGGGCCGCGCGTCGCGATCCTGCTGCCGCAGACCTACATGAACGCCTCCGGCGAGAGCGCCGGGCCGGCGCGCGGCTCGCTCAAGGCGTCACTCGACCGGGTGGTCGTCCTGCACGACGAGATCGACCTGCCGTTCGGCGAGGTGCAGAGCCGGCTCGGCGGCGGGCTGGCCGGCCACAACGGGCTGAAGAGCCTCGAGCGGGGGCTGGGCAGCCGCGAGTTCTGGCGCGTGCGGGCGGGGGTCGGGCGGCCCGACTCGACCGACCCGGAGATCGTCGCCGCCTACGTGCTCGGCCGCTTCCGCGAGCCGCGCGAGGAGGTCGAGGCGCTGGTCGGCCGTGCCGCCGACGAGGCCGAGCGCCTGGTCCACCAAATAGCCTCCGGCGAATGAGCGCTGAGGAGTTTCTACTGCCTTTGGCACGTACAAAGTGCGATGCGACGAGGCTGCAGTGAGCCAACGCACGTCCTACGAGGTCGACGAGGCCGGCGTCGCGCTGCTGCGGCTGGAGCGGCCGGAGGCGCGCAACGCGATCGACACGGCGATGCTCGAGCAGCTGCTCGCGCATCTGGCGGCCGCTCGCGAGGACGACGCGGTCCGCGTGCTGGTCGTCAGCTCGTCCGATCAGATGGGCCTCTCGGCCGGCGCCGACGTGAAGGAGAAGCTCGACGAGCAGGGCAAGGTGCGGCGGATGCAGCTGTTCGCCGACCTCTACGACGCGATCGTCGCCTTCCCCAAGCCGACCGTGGCGGTCTGCCACGGCGACGTGGTCGGCGGCGGCGCCGAGATCGCCGTCGCCTGCGACCTGCGGGTCGGCGGCGCCAACCTGCGCCTGCGCTTTCCGGGGGCGGCGCTGGGCGTCCCCGTCGGCCCGGCACGCCTGGTCACCCTCTGCGGCCTCGCCACGGCCAAGTACCTGCTCTTCAGCTCGCGCACCGTCGGCATCCACGAGGCGCTGCGGCTCGGCCTGGTAAACCGCGTCGCGCCGACGGCGACGACCGAGGAGGCCGCCCTCGACCTCGCCGCGGGCGTCGCCGCCCACCCGCCCGAGGCCGTCGCCCGGCTGAAGCGGATGCTGCACGAGTGGGACGACGTAGAGGGGCGGTCGAAGGTCGAGGGTGTGGGGCAGGTCGAGTGGGCCCGCACCGGGCCCGGTTTGCCGCACGGATAACCGACCAAAGAGCAAACCTTGACTTTGGGGTGGCCGATCGGAGAGGCTTGCCCGCACGATGGAGGGATCACCGCCACAAGGCTCCGAACCGCTGAAGGTGGTCACCGCAGCCGTCGGCCTGCTCGCCGGCATCGTCGCCGCGGTCTACGTCCTCGGCGGCCTGGTGATCACGCTGCGGCTCTTCTTCGACGGCTTCGAACCCGGCTCGGTCGCGACCATCATCGGCCAACTGCCGCGCGAACTCGTGGTCACCACGGCGATGCTCGACGTCGGCCTGCCGGCCGCGGCGGTCGGCGTCGGGATGACGATCGTCGCCGCCATTCTGGCCGCGATCCGGCTAACGCCTGCCGACGAAAACAACGGACGGTCGGGAATCCTCACGATGATCGTCCTCTCCGTGCTGCTCGTCGTGCCCGCGATCGTCGCGGCCGCCGTCGCCGACGAGGTTTCGCCGAAGCTGTTCTGGGCTCTGGTGCCGATCGCCATCACCGCCGCGATCGCCTGTGCCGCCTGGCGCGAGGTCAAGCGAGTCGCGAACAGGGAGACCTGGTCGGTCACGCTCAGGTTGGCCGCGATCGGCGCTCTGGGTGGCGTGGTCGCCCTCGTCCCCGCGGTGGCGTTTGCTGCCGCGCTGGACTTCGAACACGTCCAGGTCTGCATCTCCTCCAGCTCGGCACCGGAAAAAGGGCTGTTGATCGGGGAGGGTGGCGGCCACGTCCTGCTCGAGTCGAGGTTCGTCCACGAGGAGAGCGTCATCAGCCTCCCCTCCGACAATGTGACGAAGAGCGAATACGGCGACCTCTCATCGGTCTTCGTCTGCCCGGCGTCGGCCGGCGAAGCGGCCGGCGCGGAAGAGGCCGAAGCGACGCTCGGCGACCACGGGAGCGCGGCGGAGCGGGCCCTGGCGGTACGCCTGCGCCCTCGCCTGCGCTTCAGCCGCTACGAGCGCTGGCGGCCGCTGGCGGTCGACGCCTTTCTGCGGGAGCGCTATCCCGGCGGCGGCGCGCAGATCGCCTGCCGCGCGCTGCCGCGCACGAGTTGCGCGCCGCTGCGCGGGCCGGCCGACCTTCGCCGGCGTCCCGGCATGCCGTCCTACATCGACATCGAAGGCCACGATCGCGACGGGATGGACTTCGTCTCGCCCGACTCGGCATGTCGCGGCCGGCCGCCGGCGGTCGATTGCAACGGCGGTCCGCGGGCGGCGATCTACTACCGGCGGACGAGTCACGAAGGACGCTGGTACTGGGACTACTGGTGGTTCTTCCGCTACAACGACTACACCGGCCCCTACAACCGTTGCGAGCGCATCTGCGGAGACCACGAGGGCGATTGGGAGGGTGTCACCGTGGTCACCTCGGCGGCGCTGGAACCGCAGATCCTCGACGTGATCTACGCCGCCCATCGCGTCCGGGTGCTCGCCGACGGCGCCAGCGCGCCCCTGGCCGGCGGCCACCCGCTGGTCTTCGTCGCCGAAGGAACCCACGCCTCGTATCCGTTCGCCTGCGCTCGCGCCTGCGGTCAGTACTCGGGCTTTCTCGGCTTCCACCTGCCGGAGGATCCGCACGACGGCGCCGTCGCCTGGGGCGGCAACCACGATGCGGAGTGCGCCGCCTTCCACTGCGTTCGGCCCTTGCCCGAGGTCGGCCATCCGAGCGCGGCGGCGCTTCCGCTGGCCGGTTCCTGGGCGGGATGGCCGGGAAGCTGGGGGACGACCTGCTATGGCGGCTGCCACGGGTTCCTCAGCGAGCGTGAGTCGAGCCCGCGTTCCCCCGGCACCCAGACCCGCTTCAAGTGCCCGTGGGCGGCGACCCGCTGGGCGCTGCCCGGGCCAGACGGCAAGGGCCTCTCGCGTTCGGAAGAGGCCGGCGACGCCGAACGCCTGCTGGCCGGCTGCGAGGCGCAGCGGGGCGGCCTCTGAGCCTCAGCCGGAGTGGGCCAGGAGGTGCTCGGCGACCGCGTCGCAGCGCGCCGCCCAGAGGGGCGAGGATGCGATCGCCGCGAGCAGCCCCATGAGGCGACCTTCGCCGAGCCACTCGAGCATGAACGGGTGCAGGATGAAGGTGGTGAAGCCGCCGTCGCCGGCGAGGCGCTCGATCTCGCTCTCGAGGTAGCCGAGGAAGGCGTCCGGGCCGATCGGATCGGGTGAGCCGGCGATCGCCTCGCGCGCTTCGGACAGCGGCGGCAGGACGCAGCTCGCG
>CAWIFA010000042.1:0-3132 GCA_963835315.1 uncultured Solirubrobacterales bacterium
CAGGCCGTAGCCGATGACCAGCCTGCCTTCCCTGGCGGCGACGACGAGCGGCTTGCTGCCGAGTTCGTCGCTGCGGATCGAGAAGCCGCTGTACTTGCCGCTCAGGGCGGTGACGCCCGAGACGTGGACCTGGCGCAACAGTCTGCCGATGTTGGCGACCATCTTGGTCGCTTCGGAGCCCTTGGTGCTGAGCACCAGCGCGCCGCCGAGGCTGCTCTTGTTGACGCCGCTGGCGAAGACGGCGGCATCCTGCAGCGATCCCGAGACGCCTTCGAGGTCGATGCCGAGCTGCTTGAGGCCCTTCTTCAGCTGGTTCGGCGGCACCGTGCCCGGGATGCCTTCTGCGTCGAGGCTGTCGATCGCTTCCTTCAGCTGTTCGCCGAAACCGCTGACGGCGAAGCCGGCGAAGGCGTCGCCGGGCAGTTCGCCGAGCAGGTCCGAGGCGTCGCCGGTCGGCGCTTCCTGGCCGCCGAGGTCGCTGCTCAGCTCGACCGCGATCTGTTCGGAGCCGGGCACGATGCTGGCGACCGCGGTCGCTTCGCTCGGGTCGATGCCGGCGTTCTGCAGCACCTGGCGCGCCGTCGGGTCGATCTTGCCTCCGTTCTGGTCGATCAGCTTGCCGACGTCGACGTAGACGTCGGCGAGGCTGCCGTCGGAGGCTGCCGAGATCGCCTTGGTGAACGTGTCTTCGTCGGCCAGCGCGTCGCCCTCGGAGGCTGCTTCGACTTCTTCGAAGACCTTCTGGTCTTCGGCGACGACGAGGAAGTCGCCCACCAGGCCGACCGCCCTGCCTTCCTCGGCTTCGTCGTGCTTGTCGATGAACGCCTGCGTCGCTCCGGCATCGGTCGATTCGACGATCACGCCGGTGCCGGTGAAGTCTTCGCCTTCCAGCCGCTCGAAGAAGACGCCGCCGCGTTCGCCCAGCCACGGTTCGACTTCCTTGGCGAAGTCGACCGGCTCGCCTTCGCTCGCGGCTTCGTTTTCCAGTTCTTCGACGATCAGGTCGCCGAGGTTGTCGACGCCCGCGACCTGCTTGGCGATCGCGTCGACGTTGGACTTCAGCTCCCCTTCCGGGCGCAGCGTGCCTTCGACGAAGACCGGCGTGCCGGGCGGCGCCAGGCTCGCGAGGTCGGAGCCCGGGGAGCTGCTTCCGCAGCCGGCGATCAGGACGATCGTGGCGGCGGCGGCAAGCGCGGCGAGGAGCAGACGAGACTTCATGCGGCCCGGCATCCTACAGCCGCCGTCGACAGAAGATCACTCGACCGTGACGGTCTTGGCCAGATTGCGCGGCTGGTCGACGTTGAGGCCGCGGCCGCGGGCGATGTCGTAGGCAAGCAGCTGCAGCGGCAGGATCGCCAGGATCGGCTGCAGGAGCCAGTCGCTGGCGGCGACGGCGACCGTCTGCTCGGCGACGGCCGCGGCCCGCTCGTCGCCCTCGGTGATCACGGCGATCGTGTGCGCGCCGCGCGCCCGCACCTCTTCGATGTTGGAGAGCACCTTGCCGAGGATCGGGCTGTCGGTGGCGACGCAGACGACCGGGGTCGACTCGTCGAGCAGCGCGATCGGGCCGTGCTTCATCTCGCCGGCGGCGTAGGCGTCGGTCGGGATGTAGGAGACCTCCTTCAGCTTCAGCGCCCCCTCGAGGCAGACCGGCAGGCCGATGTGGCGGCCGAGGTAGAGGAAGAAGCCCTCGCCGCCGTGCGTCGCGGCGATCGCCCGCACGGGCTCCTCGCAGCTTTCGATCGTCGCGTCGATCTTCGACGGCAGCGACTTCATCTCGGCGACCAGCTCGGCGAGGCGCTCGGGCGGCAGCGTCCCGCGCAGCTCAGCCAGCCGCAGCCCCAGCAGGTACATCGCCGCCACCTGGGCGACGAAGGTCTTGGTCGCGGCGACGCTGATCTCCATGCCGCTGCGCGTGTAGAGGACGGCGTCGGCGTCGCGGGTCGCCTGGCTGCCCATGATGTTGGTCAGCGCGAGGACGGTCGCGCCGCGTTCGCGGGCGAGGCGCATCGCCGCCAGCGTGTCGGCGGTCTCGCCCGACTGGGTGATCCCGATCACCAGGTCGCCGGACCCGACGACGGGGTTGCGGTAGCGGTACTCGGAGGCGATGTCCATCTCGACCGGCACCCGCGCCCATTCCTCGATCGCGTAGCGGCCGACCAGGCCGGCGTGGTAGGAGGTGCCGGCGGCGACGATCACGATCCGCTTCAGGCCGCGCAGGAAGTCGTCGGAGAGGTCGACCTCGGAGAGGTCGACGCCGTCGTCGCCGGGCAGGCGGTCGGCGATCGTTTCGGCGACCGCGTCGGCCTGTTCGTGGATCTCCTTCAGCATGAAGGTCTCATAGCCCCCCTTCTCGGCGGCGGCCTCGTCCCAGTCGACCTCCTCGGGCGAGCGCTCGACCGGGGCCCCGGCGGCGTCGGTTATCCGCACCCCGGCGGCGTCGATCGTCACCACCTCGTCGTTTTCGATCGTCAGCGCCTGCCGCGTCTCGGCGAGGAAGGCGGGGATCGCCGAGGCGAGGAAGCTCTCCCCCTCGCCGACCCCGGCGACCAGCGGGCACTCCTTGCGCGCGCCGACCAGCAGGTCGGGCTGATCGGCGTGCATCGCGACGAAGGCGTAGTGGCCGCGCAGCTCGCCGAAAGCGGCGCGCACGGCGGCGGTCAGGTCGCCGTCGTAGTGGCTGGAGATCAGGTGGGCGACGACCTCGGCGTCGGTTTCGGAGCTGAACTCGTGCCCTTCCGCCTCGATCCGCGCGCGCAGCTTGGCGTGGTTCTCGACGATCCCGTTGAGCACGATGTGGACGCGGTCGGAGCTGTCGCTGTGCGGGTGGGCGTTCTCCTCGGTCACCCGCCCGTGGGTCGCCCAGCGCGTGTGCGCGATCCCCGTCGTCGCCGGCTCGGTCGCCACCGCGACCCCCCCGCCGCTCGCGTCGCGCTGCTCGATCGCCGCCCGCAGGTTGGCCAGGTTGCCGACCGCGCGCACGCTCTCCACCCGCCCGTCCTCGATCGTCGACACGCCAGCCGAGTCATAGCCGCGGTATTCGAGCTTTTCCAGCCCGGCGACGAGGATGTCCCGGCAGGGCCGCGACCCGACGTATCCGACGATTCCGCACATGAAGGCGGTTAAGGGTAG